>NZ_JBFHJW010000030.1:0-46037 GCF_041595635.1 Labilibaculum sp. | reverse complement strand
GAAGCTTTGTTACGATTGAAGAAAATTGAAGACTCAGAAAAAGAATAAAGGAATTATTGCGAGAAATTATCTATTTGAAAGCGTTAAAATAGGTTGATATCACTTATTAAAAAATGAATTATGAATAACAAGTTTTGTGATGTAAATATAAAATTGATCATGCTGTTGGTGTTGTTGGCAATAGGTAATATAACACATGCGCAGAAGGTAGATTTAGTCTACACTACATCATCGGCTAGATGGGTGAAGGGAAAGAAGGCAGTTCGTCTTACTAAAGATAAACTTGCTAAAGCAGACATTACCGTTTTTGCTGATAGTACATTACAGGTAATTGATGGAATAGGTGGAGCTTTTAATGAGCTAGGTTGGACTGCCGTTAAGGAACTTTCCGATGAAGCTGCAAATGAAGTCTTTGATGCTTTATTTAGTAAAGAAGGTTGTAATTTTTCAATGGGTAGGGTGCCAATAGGCGCAAGCGATTATGCTTTAAGTTACTACTCGATGGACGATGTGCCTGAAGATTTTGAAATGAGAGATTTTAATATCGACCGCGATCGTTTTATAATGATTCCTTACCTAAAAGAAGCTTTTAAACGTCGTCCCGATTTTAAATTGTGGGGATCTCCATGGACTCCTCCAGCATGGATGAAAGTAAATGAACATTACTCGTTGCGAGCAGGTGAAATGGGAGAAGGTCGTACGGGAGGTAATAAAATGGATCCTGGTAAAGAAATTAGAACCAGTTCGACAGCATTTAAAATGCAAAAACGCTATTTAGAAGCTTATGCTTTGTATTTTTCAAAATTTGTGAAGGCCTATAAAGAAGCTGGAACACCTGTTTTCATGATTCAACCACAAAATGAAATATTGTATGCGCCAAACTGGCCTGCTTGTACTTGGTTTACTGAAGATATGTCCTATTTTATTGGAGACTTTTTAGGTCCTAAATTTGAAGCGGATAGTTTAGATACAGAAATATGGTTGGGAACAATAAATAGTCCCGATCCACGATATGTACAATATGCATTGAAGCATAAAAGTGCAAAAAAATACATCAAGGGTGTAGGTTTTCAGTGGAATGGCGAACGTTCAATTCCAACGATCTCGAAAGAATTCCCAACTATTAAATTAATGCAGACAGAGAATAAATGTGGCGAACAGGAAAATGATTGGACGTCATTAGAAAGATCTTGGAAATCGATGGTACATTATTTTAATAACGGTGCAGGATCTTATTTATACTGGAATATGATTTTAGATGAAACAGGTAAAAGTTCATGGGGATGGCCTCAAAACTCGATGGTAGTTATCGATAGTGAATCTAAAAAAGTTACCTATAACGATGAGTTTTACTTATTCAAGCACCTTTCTCACTTTGTACAGCCTGGCGATCATTATCTGAAATCATCGGCAGGAGAGAACCATTTGGCATTTAAACTTCAGAATGGTAGTACAATCTTATTGGTTTATAATCGTGAAGATAAAGCAAAGACGGTAAACATTAAGGTAGGTGATATTGCGATTACAGCCGATTTGGAAGCTGTATCTATAAATACAATTTTGTTGAATTAATTTAGAAATTAATTAGAGGTTCCATTCTGCTATACAAACGGAATGGAACTTCTGTTTGTAAAGGTTTTGCGAGCACAATTGTTGAGGACTGGAAACAAAGCAATAGATTTAAATACAAGGGAAAATGAAAAAAATACATCTTAAAATATCAGCTTTACTATTACTTATGCTGTTTGTTGTATCAGGAACTGGTATTGCTCAGAATAAGGTAGAAATAGATACAAAAACCGAAGGAGTTACCTTTGAACATTTTTGGAGTAATTGTGTTGGGGCTGGCCGTGCAAATGAAGGATTGCGTGCAGGTTGGTTAGAGCAATTAGAATTGACACAGAAAAATTGTGGTTTTAAATCGGTTCGTTTTCATGGACTATTTCATGATGATATGTTTCCGGTATTGCAAGAGAAAGGGAAAACGGTTTACAACTGGCAATATATCGATGATTTATTCGATCGAATGTTAGATTTAAACGTGAGACCTTTTATCGAGCTTAGTTTTTTTCCAAAAAGTATAGCTGCTGAAAATAGCAAAACACAATTTTGGTGGAAAGCCAATATTACCCCTGATGAATCGAAATTTGGCGAATGGCACAATTTAGTGAAAGCATTTACTCAGCACTGTGTCGACAGATATGGTATTGATGAAGTATTAACCTGGTATTTTGAGGTTTGGAATGAACCGAATCTAATCAGAGGTTTTTGGGATGGTTCAAAATCGCAATATTTTGCTTTGTATAAGCAATCGGTAACAGCAGTACGCTCAGTTGATGAACGATTAAAAGTTGGAGGTCCTTCAACCAGCAACTTTGTTCCAGATGCTCGTTATGATGGGGAGCGTGAAAATAACAAAGGTTTTGAGGATGCTTTTTCGGTGAAAGATATTAATACATTGAATTGGAGAGGCGTTTGGATTAAAGATTTCTTGGACTATTGTGCAAAAGAAAAATTACCTGTTGATTTTATTAGTTGTCATCCTTATCCAACCGATTTTCCATTTAATCCTAAAAGCGGAAAAGGAAGAAATTTATCTCGCCACGTAACTTCTACCAAGGAAGATATGCAGTGGTTAAATAAAGTTTTAGAAGGAAGTGAATTTCCAAATGCTGAAATACATTTAACAGAATGGAATACCAGTCCAAGTAGTAGAGATGCAATGCACGATTTTCTTCCACCTGCTGCATACATTGTAAAAACGAATTTAGATTGCATTGGCTTAGTCAACTCTTTAGCATATTGGACTTTTACCGATATTTTTGAGGAAAAAGGCGGTGCGGCAAGTATTTTTCATGGCGGATTTGGTTTGATCAACTATCAAGGTCTCGTGAAACCAAGTTATCATGCCTATAGAATGTTGCATCAATTGGGTGATGAAAAATTATTTAGTGATGATCATCTTTTTGTGAGTCGCAATTCTGATAATGGAAAAATCATTGCTTTGGCCTATAACTATCCAGAAGAGTATTACAAATCTGTACCTAGAGGAAATAATAAGCGAGAAGAAGGAACCGCTAAAGAACTTAATTTCAAACTCAAAGATCTTCAACCAGGAACTATGTTTAAAGTAGAGGTTCTTGATAAGGATCATGGAAATATTCATAACTACTGGGAGAAAATGGGTAAGCCAGAACCTCCTACACGCGAACAAGTTAAGGTTATGAAAAAAGTAGCTGAAAACCTTAAAACTTCTATCCTTAAAGCGGATGAAAAAGGAGAGATCAGCATTCAGCAAGAATTATCTCCTTGGAGTGTTGTATTGATCGAGCAAATTAATTAGAAGAATAAAATAATTGTCGATTTGAGGATTGAAGAGAGAGAATTAGTTTATCAATAAAAATATAAAAAATGCGTATTAGAGTAATCATATTTATACTATTTGCAGCATTTCTGTCCAATAGCAATGCTGCAAACGCTCAAAAAAAGGCAACTGTTTCGGCAAATTCGGAAGGAGCTACTTTCGAGCATTTCTGGAGCAAGTGTGTGGGTGCTGGTCGTGCTAATGAAGCATTGCGTGCCGGTTGGTTAGAGCAATTGGAGAAAGTGGAAGAGAATTGTGGTTTTGAATACGTTCGCTTTCATGGGCTTTTTCACGATGATATGTTTCCAGTGTTTCAAGAGAAAGGAAAAACGGTTTACAACTGGCAATACATCGATGATGTTTTCGATCGTATGTTGGATATGAATGTTCGTCCTTTTGTAGAACTTGCCTTTCTTCCAACAAGTATGGCTGCTGAAAATTCGAAAACTGTATTTTGGTGGAAAGCCAATATCACACCAAAGGAAGATTCTTTTGTGGAATTTCATAAGTTGGTGAAAGCTTTTACACAGCACTGTGTAGATCGTTATGGAATTGATGAGGTCCTAAATTGGTATTTCGAGGTTTGGAATGAACCTAATTTGTATCCATTGTTCTGGGATGGTACTAAATCGCAATACTTCGAACTGTATAAGCAATCGGTGCTAGCAGTTCGTTCGGTAGATAATCGTTTGAAAGTTGGCGGACCAGCAACAAGTAATTTTGTTCCTGATGATCGTTTTGATGGAGAAGTGGAAGATCGTGAAGCTTCGAAAGAAGTATTTACTGTAAAAGATATTAATTCTCTTGATTGGCATGGTGTGTGGATCGAAGATTTCTTGAAATATTGCAAGAAAGAAAATCTACCTGTCGATTTCGTAAGTTGTCATCCTTATCCAACCGATTATGCTTTTAATCCGGAAACGGGTAAAGGTAGAGGTCTTACTCGTTTTGTTGGATCTGCAAAATTAGATTTAGAGTGGTTGAATAAAATTGTGAAAAATAGTGCTTATCCAAATGCAGAATTGCACTTAACCGAATGGAGTACGAGTCCTAGTAGTAGAGATAAAATGCACGATTTATTACCAGCGGCAGCTTATATTGTGAAAACAAATTTAGATTGTATCGGATTAACTAATTCTCTTTCGTATTGGACATTTACCGATATTTTCGAGGAAAAAGGGGGAGCTGCAAGTATTTTTCATGGCGGTTTTGGAATGATCAATTTTCAGGGTTTGGTAAAACCTTCCTATCATGCTTATCGGATGTTGAATCAATTGGGTGATGAGAAAATATACCAGAATGATAATTTAATGGTAAGCCGAAAATCTGCCGATGGAAAAATTGTTGCCTTGGCCTATAATTATCCTGAAGAAGCAAATGATGCAGTTCCTGCAGGTTATATGAGCTACGAAAAATTGGTAAATGGAACGCCTAAACAACTTAACTTTTCACTTAGCGATTTAAAACCAGGAACAATGTTTAAAATTGAAATTTTAGACAAAGATCATGGAAATGTAGAATCTTATTGGGAAAAAATGGGCAAACCAGAACCTCCAACACGCGAGCAGATTAAAGTAATGAAGGATGTTGCAGAAAACCTTAAAACCTCTTTCGTTAAAGCGGATGAAAAGGGAGAACTTATCATTCAACAAGAATTGGCTCCTTGGAACGTAGTGCTGATCGAACAAATCAACTAGGAAAATCTTAATAGATCCTTAATGTCAATTAACACATTTAACAATATGCAAAAGAAACTTACTTACTCTATATTATCAGCAATTATTTTACTGATGTGTTATAGCTGTAGTTATGATGCAAAATATGAATTTGAAAAAGTAAAAGAATCCGAAGAGTGGTCTCTACAGTTTTCAGATTCTTGCACGGGAAATTGGCAGGACAATTGGTTTTTAGATGGATTAATTGCAAAGGTAGAGAATAGTGATAAGGGAATGAATCTCATTGCAGGTCCTGAGCATAAAAATAATGCTCATCATTCGGTATTGTGGACGAAGCAGTCGTTTAAGGGCGATGTTAAAGTTGAATATGAATATACTCGAACAGATACTCAGTTAATCAATGTTAACATTCTTTACATTCAGGCTCAAGGAATTGGAAAAGGAGTTTACGATAAAGATATTTCGAAGTGGAATAAGTTAAGAGAAGTGCCTACAATGAGTATATACTACAACTATATGGATCCAATTCATATTAGTTACGCGGCATTCCCAATGACAAACGATGATCCAACTAAAGATTACATAAGGGTTAGAAAATATCCTGTAAAAGAAGGAATCACTTTCGATGATATGGCAGTAGAACCTTCTTTCTACAATATGGGATTGTTTTTACCGAATGTGCCTTATCAGGTAACTGTAATAAAAGCGGATTCGAAACTACACATGCAGGTAGTTGGCGATGGTAAAAATGAACTTTATACTTGGGATATGTCCGATAAAGAACCTTCGCTTGAGGGTAGAATTGGCCTGCGACACATGTTTACCCGTTCGGCCAGATATCGTGATTTTAAGGTTTCGGTAAAATAGGAATTGAACGATCAAGATATTCTTCATTCATTTTTATATGCAAGTTAATTTACAAGAGGACTTGTTGAGTTAACTTGCTTTTCGCTTTGTATAGTGATTTAATCTCTTTTTAAGCTTACAAAAAAGACGAAAAAAGAACCACAACTGATTAGCAAATAAGTATGAAAACGAAATTAATAGCAATTGTATTTTTGATGATGACTCTTGCTTCCTGCAATAAGAAAGTTACATCGGATAGTAATGAAATTACGGATGAAGAACGCATGGAATGGTGGCAGGAAGCACGATTTGGAATGTTTATTCATTGGGGTATTTATTCAGTTCCTGCTGGATTTTATAAAGGAGAGGCTCAAACAAATAGTGGTGAGTGGATCATGAATAAAGGTAAAATTCCAATTGCCGAGTATGAAAAATTTGCTGGACAATTCAATCCAACAGATTTTGATGCAAAAGCATTTGTTGGCCTGGCAAAAGAAGCAGGAATGAAATACATTGTTATTACAGCGAAACATCACGATGGTTTTGCCATGTTTCATTCCAAATGCAATCCTTTCAATATTGTAGATGCTACACCTTTCAAACGTGATGTGCTAAAAGAACTATCTGAAGAGTGCCAAAAGCAAGGTCTTCGTTTTGGATTTTATTATTCTCAGGCGCAAGATTGGCATCATCCTGGTGGAATGGGTAATAATTGGGATAAAACAATAAAACGAGTGAGTAGTGAGGAATATATTCTTGAAAAAGCGCTTCCTGAGGTGAATCAATTGCTAACAGAATATGGTCCAATCTCTATCTTTTGGTGGGATACTCCGCGTGATATGGGAAAAGAAGTGGTGGATAGCTTGTATCGAGTGACAACTGCGCTACAACCAGCCATTATTACCAACGATCGATTAGGAGAAGATTATCCTGGCGATCATAAAACTTATGAGCGAAGAATTCCACACAGAGCACCCAAAGATAAGTATTGGGAAGAGTGCATGCCAATAAGAGGCAGTTGGGGACACCGTAGCGATGATCGTAACTACAAATCAAAAACAATTTTAATTCGTAACCTAGTTGATATCGCGAGTAAGGGAGGAAACTATTTATTAAATGTGGGTCCAACAGCACAAGGTACTTTGTTACCCGAGTCGGTGGAACGTTTAAAATATATGGGACAATGGATGAAACGGAACAGCGAATCGATTTATGCTACACAAGCGAGTCCTTGTACACAAGCAGAGTGGGGAAGAGTAACAATGAAAATTAATGACCAAAAGGCAACGCTTTATTTAAACGTATTTAATTGGAAAAATGGAGCTGATATTGCTTTGGATTTAAACAATAATGTGGAAGCTTGTTACTTGTTGGAAGATAGTGAAAGAAGCTTTCTTACAGAATCATCTAAAGAGGGTATAGTGGTAAAACTTACTGGAGAAGCTGTTGATACAGTATCTACTGTAATCGTACTAAAACTGGATAGTTTGCCCAATCGTTTACCTCTTAAAGATATTGCGCAAGATGAGAAAGGCAATATTACCTTACTAGCAGAAAGAGCAGAATTTCAAAGTCTTGATGCTCCCGGTGCAGAATACGACGTTGAATTCAATTGTATTGGTTCTTGGAATCACGAAAAAGCAAAGGTTTACTGGACTTTCAATGTGAAAGAAGCTGGAACTTTTACACTTGAATCTAAATATACTGCAGAAAAACAATCAAAATTCACACTTTCATTAGCAGGTCAATCGGGTGAAGTGACTCTTGAACCAACAAAAAGCAGAAAGAGGTTTAATAAAGTGAATCTGGGTGAATTTGATATTCCCAAAGTAGGTGAATATACCCTTTCAATTAAGCCAGTTATGGGAGAATGGAATGCGGTACAACTTCAAGATATTTATTTGAATTGTGCGAAATAAATCAAGCTATGAATGATAGGACACCACAAAAAAATAGGATGAAGCAGAACAAGATGAAGGGAATTATATTAGTTGTCGTTCTTTTATTATCAGGAATAGTAAATGCGCAGCTTAAAACAGAGATTGGACAAGCTGATTTCTCTGATTGGAAAGGGATATCAAAAGTAAAAAATGCAATTGCTACGTTTAAAAATAGAAAAGTAATATCTTATGAATATTCAAATTGCAATCGGGTATATCCCGGTTTAATGCGCGATTTTTATGGCGATGCTGCTGATTTTAGTATTTATTCGGGATTAAGCTTCGATCTATTTTTGAAAGCGGAGACAATGGCCGAAGTTAGCCTGGTTTTAAAAGTAGATTCTCTAGATATTAATGAGCTAAACCCTGTGAATACTGCTAACCTTTGTGTGAGTGGTCAGGGCTGGCAAAAAGTATATATTCCTTGGGAACTACTCGATGTAAATGTGGGGCAACGTGGCAACACGCTTCAGGCGATTAAAAAGGTGGAGATTTGCGTAAAATCAAAAGACAATTCAAGCTATCAAATTAAAAATTTGCAGCTTACAAAAGGCGAATTAATTTCTGCAAATGCTAAAGTACTTGGTCGTTCGGCAAAGGGTGGAGAAAATGTAAGTTACGAGTTCGAAGTAGGCAATACTACCGATAAAAAACAGGGTGTACAATTGAAGTTGGAGACTCTGGGTTGGGAATCAATGAATGTGGCTCTAACACCTTCAAATTTTGAACTAGCTCCCAACGAAACTAAAGTATGTAAACTCGAAGTAAGTATTCCTAAATCTTTGCCACAAGGAATTCGCGAAAAGCAAACTGTGAAAATTATTCCCAATGGAAAAGGTTCTTCGGTACAGAAACTTGTGTTTACAACGGCAGTGGAAATCCCAACTCCTAATCTTGTTTTTACAGCTGATAAATGGCAAGATGTTAAAGATAAAATCGGAAATTACGATTGGGCGAAAGAGGCTTTGGCTGAATATGAAGAGAAAGCTTCAAGTTGGGAAGTACCCGAAGGGAATAAGGCGGTTCGAAATAAACAGATTTTTAACAAAGGGGAAGGCGATAGAATGTACGACTGCGGTGTTGCCTGGCAATTAACAGGTAATAAACTCTACGTTAAAAAGGCTTTAAAACTCTTGCGAAGATTAACGAGTCTTGAAAATGGATATCCAGTTACTCTTCATGGTGGTGGAAATTCTTTTGTTGCCGAAGGTGTTTTTTTTCAAGGTGTTGCTCGTTCCTATGATATGATTCGCGATTGCGATTTATTGACTGATGAGGATCATAAACTTATTGAGAATACATTCAGAATATTCATTGATAGAACAATTAAAGCAAATACTCGTGGGGGAATTAGCAATTGGAATGTTGCCGAAATTACCGGAGCTTTGTATTGCGCTCTAGCTCTTCAGGATTGGAATTCAATTGAGTGGTTATTGGAATCGCCAACTGGTATTTACAAGCAAATTGCCCATGGGGTGATGAGTGATGGTTGGTGGTACGAATGTGCTGTTGGCTATAATTTGTGGGTAGCTAGTGAATTCTCCGAAATTGCCATTGCCTTGCAGCCTTGGGGTATCAATTTAAAAGACATGCAGGTTCCCATTGGTACAACGCCTCATTTTTCTTTGAATCCAAGCCGAAGAGTGGGTGGGTTACATGGAATGCAATTTATGAAATGGGGTACAATTCAAAAGAACAATATTGGGATTAAAGACATGTGGGATGCGGTAATTCCATTTCTTGATTATCGTGGTGTTTTGCCTGCGGTAAACGATGCCAAAGAAGATATGGTGACAGGGAAGCCTTATGAATTGGCTTATTACCTATATCGTGATCCTGAATATGCAGCGGTAATTAATCGAGGAACTAAAAGAGATTTATTGTACGGTGTCCCTGATTTGCCAAGCGTTACATCCGAAAAGATGAAACAATCGGCTTATGCTGATAATATTGGCTTGGTTCAACTTCGTTCTCAAAGCAAAGGAAGAGAACAAAAAGATCAAATTCAAGCTGCTTTGCATTATGGTTCTCATGGAGGACATCATGGTCATTTCGATCGAACCAACTTTATAAGCATGATGCGTTATGGTCGAAGTTTCTACAATCCTGAAATGTATTGGTATGGATATGCGTCGTATTTGTATAAGTTTTTGGTGCAAACCTCCATCAATAAAAATATGGTGGTTGTCGATCAGAAAATGCAGGAACCCAAAGAGAGTTTTAAAACTCTTTTTTACACAGGAGATATGATGCAGGCAACTGCTGTTGAAACCAATACTCGCTGGAGTTATCCTCCTTATGGTGGTATGATTTACTCTAGTCAGCACGATATCGATTTTCCAGAAAAAATGTGGTTAGATGGTAAAAGCATCGAAATTCCTGAAGATAGACCCGAATATGGTTTGTGTACAGATTATACTGATCCTGTTTTGCAACGCCGTCTTATGATTATGATGGACGATTACATAGTTTTGGCTGATTATTTAGAGTCAGATCAAGAACATACTTTCGATTGGTTGATGCAGGTAAAAGGGTTCAAAGGCATTACTGCTGATGAAAAAGAATATGTTCGTCACGATAATCAAATGAGTACGGATCCGCTTGGAAGCTCTCAATTTATTATTGATTGCGATTGGTATAAAACAACAGGAACTTCAAGGACTAGTTTTGTAACTCGTTGGGGTGAAGGTGCTGATAATGAGGGTGCACGCATGCCTTTTAGTGAAGATGGTGAATTAAAAATGGATATTTTTAATGCTTGGCCACAACAAAATGAAGTGATGATTGGAACTGCTCCCGAAAGCTTTCGAGTTAGTAAGCAGTTGTGGTATTCGGTAATTGCTGATGATAAAACCATACTGAATGATAGTACGGGAGCTTGGATTTTAGGGAGTAAGCAAATCAATGTGGATATAAAAGGCAAATCGACCTTGGTTTTAGTAACAAAAACACCCGGTCGAAAATCGAACAATACCATTTTCTGGGGTGATGCAAAAGTAATTTTAAAGGATGGTTCCGAAGTATTTGTTTCAGATCTTCCAGTACAATACAAGAATGTTGAAATGCCTAAAACAAAAGGACTTGATTACTACGATGGACCCATAAAAATTGCGGGTGAGTTAATGGTTAATTCTACTCCAGCTAATCCAGAAAACACCAACGAGGAAGCTGTTATTACTGTTGATTTGTCGGGTATTGAAGCAGTAAGTTTCAGAGCCAAATTAGGCGGTGATTTTCCATTGGGAGACGAAACTCAACGTAGAAAAACCATGGCTGTTCGTAGCAAGGGAAAAACGGCTCGTTACTTATCGGTTGTGGAGCCTTACGAAACAGAACCCCTCATAAAATCGGTGAAAGCAGTAAATGCGAACAAATTGGTGGTTGAGTTAAAGGATGGAAGAGTTCAGGAAATTAGCATTTCCGAATTGGAAGGGGACGGGAAACATATTAATGTATCCGTTAAGGAAATGCTTGATGGGGTAATAATTCGAGAAGAGCAGATAAAATAATCTAAATTTCCAGAAGCATATTTGTTTAGAAAAGTTACAACAAAGAGTTTAAGTTGATAAGTGAAAATAGTGAGTAAAAGCGGAGTCCTAACCTAAAGTTAACGATTCCGCTTATTGTTTGTTGCCAAATACAACATTCTGCCTATTATTTGAACTTTTTCTCCGATTTTACGAGTCTGTTTTTAGCTAATTTTCAAGTGTATTTAAAGCACGATCCTCAATTCGAATTTGGTAGGTCTTTAAAAATGTAGGACAAATTTTAAGGGTGTACATGCAAATAAGAATTTGCTTGAAATTAATGTTTGATCAGCGGTGTGTTTTTCATAGAAAGCAGAAATATTTTTTGATCGTTTAAGGGGCGGAAACAACAAGAGTGAGTTTTTTTATTATTAATATTTAGATACTAAAAATGGCAAATAAGGATACAAAATATAATGTTTTGAGAATTAAGAACAGCTTATGTATTTTTCTGATTGGATTATTGCTAGTAGGCTGTTCTGAACAAAATATCGAACTACTATCCCCAGATGGAAATAATACAATTAAAGTTATTTCTTCGATTGAAAAGGAAGGAAAGAATGGATTTGCTTTCTCAGTTTCATACAAAGGAAAAGAAATTATTTTGCCTTCCATTATGGAATTGCGTTCAGCAGATATTGATTTTAATTCTGATTTTTCAATTGTGAAAACTGAAGAATCAACAGTTTGTAATGAGTGGACAGCGAAATTTGGTGAACGAAGTACAATTCCTGATAACTATAATCAAGTAAAAGTATATTTTGAAAGTAAATCAGCCAAACTTAATTTGATTTGTCGTGCTTACAACGAAGGTGTGGCTTTTTCTTATGAAATTCCAGAACAAAATAAGCTTACAAAGATAAATTTGGATGATGAAGTAATTAACTACCATTTTACTGCAGATCATGAGGTTTGGTCTACACCCAAAAGAGAGCCTGGGGTTTTAACAGCACAAGGACAATATCGTAAAATTCCATTGTCGGAATTAGAAGAAGGTTGTGAGCGTCCATTGGTAATTGAGATTGGTGAGGATGTGAAAATTGCTTTGGCAGAGGCTAAATTAGTTGATTATGCTCGTTTAAGTTATAAGGTGAGTAAAGAGTTCAAGTTCGGAATAACTTCTAGTCTGGATGGGAAATTGGAAGCATTAATGCAAGATACCATCACTGGAGCTTTGGAAGGACAATGGAGTCATCACTCTAAAATTGTAAAAAAGCTTCCTTTTCAATCGCCATGGCGAGTAGTGATGATGGCAGAAGATCACGGAAAATTAGTTGAAAATAATTATCTGATACAGAACTTGAATGATTCTTGTGCTATTAAAGATGTATCGTGGATTACACCTGGAAAAGTCCTTAGAGAAGGAACCTTAACAACGAAAGGAGCATTTGCGGCAATTGATTTTGTGGCTTCACACAATATGCAATACGTTCATTTTGATGCCGGATGGTATGGAAACGAAATGAACAGTAGCTCTGATGCAACGACTATTACCCTTGATCCGAAGCGCTCAAAAGGTCCTTTTGATATAGAGTCAATTTGTAAATATGCCAAAGAAAAAGGTGTTTTGGTGATGTTATATGTCAATCGTCGTGCTCTTGAAAAACAATTGGATGAAATTTTGCCTTTGTATAAAAAATGGGGTGTTGCTGGAATAAAGTATGGTTTTGTTCGTGTTGGTGATCAGGATGCAACTGAATGGTTACACAATGCGGTTCAGAAAACAGCTCAATACGAAATGATAATGGATGTTCATGATGAATATCGTCCAACCGGCTTTTCCAGAACTTATCCTAATTTACTGACTCAAGAAGGCATTGGTGGTGATGAAACTACAGTTACTAATGCTCAAACTTTAATCCACATGTTTACTCGTACTTTGGCAGGAGCTTCGGATAATACCGTTTGTTACTACAATTCTCGAGTTGAGAAAATGGGTTCGCATGCTTCTCAATTAGCTAAAACAGTGTGTATTTTCAGTCCACTTCAATTTCTATATTGGTACGATAAGGCTCCTTCTGCACCTGTTAAAAACGATGCACTGTGGGGAAATACCAATACCATTGGAAATGAGCCTGAATTGGAATTTTTTAACAATGTACCAACTACCTGGGATGAAACTAAGGTCTTAGAATGTAAAATAGGAGACTTAGGTGTGATAGCGCGCCGAAAAGGCGCCGATTGGTTTATTGGAGGCATTAACGGCGAGAAAGATAATAAAGTAAAAATCGATTTTTCATTTTTAAAAGAAGGAGTTAAATACTCTTCAAAAATATATACTGATGATGAGGAGGTTAAAACTCGAACACATGTAAAAATTGAAGAGAAACAATTGAATTCAAAAAGTTCTATCCAATTGAATCTAAAAGCCAATAATGGTTTTGCTATGCATTTGAAACGGAAAAATTAAGAAATATAAGTTTATAAATATGAAATTATCTGTATTTAAAATTGTTACTGTTCTGCTTGTCGCGATAAGCTTTGTAGGCTGTAAAAAAGAAGTGAGACAACCGAACTTTTTATTTGTTTTGGTGGATGATCAGTCACCCTTCGATTTAAATCTGTACGATTCGGCTTCTATATTAGAAACACCCAATATCGATAAGATCGCCAAAGGAGGAATGGTTTTCGAAAGCGCTCGCAATATGGGTTCAATGAATGGAGCTGTTTGTACGCCTTCTCGTCACATGATTATGAGTGGGCGTACGGTCTGGCATTTGCCGCCAAGTGCAGAGTTTCAGAAACAAACCAGTTTTAATTCTATCGATACCATGACCATTGGAGCTGTTTTTAATCGGGCAGGTTACAAAACCATGCGTACTTGTAAAAAAGGGAATTCCTATCCTGGTGCAAACAGACAGTTTACAGTGGTTCACGACAAAACAAAAAGAGGAGGAACTGAAGAGAGTGGAAGTGCTTGGCATTCGAAACAGGTACTGAATTATCTTAATGAGCGAGAAAATGCAAAAACGACTGATCCATTTTTTATCTACTTCGGATTCTCACATCCTCACGATACTAGAAACGGAACACCAGAACTATTAGCAAAATATGGAGCTGTAAATCACAAAGATCCGAACAGTTTGCCACCAGCGAATCCTAAACAACCCGAATTGCAGGATAATTACCTTGCTGCACAGCCATTTTTTCATGGGCATCCAAACTTGCGTGATGAAGAACGTGTGAGTGGTGTTTGGAAAAACAGAGATGAAAGAACTATCAGAAATGAGTTGGGACGAGAATATGCTTGTGATGAGAACATCGATATCCAAATAGGTAAAGTGCTGAAAAAATTGGAAGAAATGGGTGAGTTGGATAATACTTACATTATTTATACTGCCGATCATGGAATCTCTATTGGGCGACATGGTTTTATGGGAAAACAAAATTTATATGAGCACACATGGAGAGTTCCTTTTATTGTGAATGGTCCTGGAATTAAAGCAGGAACTCGCGTGAAAGGAAATATCTATTTACTAGATGTATTGCCTACTTTATGCGATTTGGCAGGTTTGGAAATACCTGAAACGGTAGAAGGAAAAAGCTTTAAGTCAGTTTTGGAAGGAAAAGAAAATACCATTAGAGATGTAATGTATGGTGTGTATTGCGGGGGAACAAAGCCAGGAATGCGTACCGTTAAAAAGGGCGATTGGAAGTTGATAAAATACGATGTGATGGATGGAGCCATTCATGAAACACAACTTTTTAATTTGGCCGAAAATCCAAACGAATATTTACCTGAACATGGTAAAACGGGAGAAATGGAAACCAATTTGGCAAATAACCCAAAATATACCGACAAATTGAAAGAGATGGAAGCGCTGCTGTTGGAGCAAATGGTAGAGAACGACGATCCTTACCGATTGTGGAATCAGAAATAATAGGATAGCCAAAATTATGAAGATAGAAAAGAAATAAATGGAGCGGGAACCAATGATATTTACCCTAAAAACAAAAATAGCGAAGAGCTTAATTACTTGTTTATTGTTAGTGTTTCCGCTTGTGGGAATGGCACAAATGCATAAACATCCTCGGATCTTAAATAATGAGGATGCAAAAGATGAGTTTCAGAAATCGATTTCCAATACTGAATGGAAGAAAAACTTCGTTGAAAAGAAAAAAGAAAACGTAGCTAAATGCCTGGAATTGTGCAAGAATGATCCAGAGTGGTTGGTGTCGCGTTTGCAGATGAACTGGAAAACCAAGCATTCAAATGTCTACTTGCGCGGAGGTGATTTTGCTTACTCTGATGGAGAAGCTCCTGTTCCAACCGTGCGGTATTCTGGAACACGCGATTGGGCTACCGATTACAAAGGCCTGGCACTTGAAGATATTGAGCCTTATTTTGATGATCCTAGAGGTTATTTTTTAGAGAACAAAGAAACGGGAAAAAAAGAGTGGGTGCATCCTTCAAAAACGGGGCATATGATAGAAGGCATTAACCGCCGTATTTTATCTATTGTTGAGGATGCTGCTTTTTTATATTGGTTAACAGGAGAAGAGAAATATGCTAAACTTGCTGAACCTGTGTTTAAAACTTACATCGATGGCATGTATTATCGTAACCCGCCTGAAATAATAGATGAATCAAGCCAGAGGTTTATTTCTGGATTGGCAACCTTCGAGGTGATTCACGAACAGGCTGTTATTCACTTGTCTGTAGCCTACGATTATCTGTATAATTATTTTGTTAATAACAAAAAAGACTTAAGTAAGACGGTAGCAGTATTGCAAAAATGGGGCGATCAGATTATTAAGTTTGGCATCCCAGATAATAACTGGAATTTATTTCAAGCCAGGTTCTTAACCTATATTGCATTGGCACTCGATAATGATTTTGAATACAAAAACGGTAAAGGGCAGCAGTATTATTTAAAGTATACTTATAATGAGTCTACACCAAGGCAAATTGCCATAAAAGATGCTTTACTGGTGTACGATCAGGAAACGGGTATTTGGCCAGAGTCTCCGTCATATTCCATGCATGTAAATACAAGTTTGCTCGAAATTTTGGCTTTGCTCGACAATGCAACAAATGCAAATGAGTTGGCTAATTTTCCAATTATTGAAAAGGCAGCATTAGCATGTTTTCAATACCTTTTTCCTAGTGGAAACAATGTAGGTTTTGGCGATTCAGGTCACGGGACTATACCCTTCGAAAATTTTGAAATGCTTATTGCTAACTACAATAAATACGATAATCTAGAAAAAGAGCGGCTGATTACTTCTTTGCTTAAACCTTACCTTGAAAATGGAGCCTACAAGCGAAGAGCCAAGAGCTTGTTTCAATTGTGTTTTTATGTAGATGAGCTATGCGATGTTCAGTCAAAAGCAGATTTGGAAAGCTCAGGTTTAATTACGCCAACTTTTTATGCACCCAATGTGAGTTGGTTTGTTCAACGAATGGGCAAAGGAGATGAAGCCATTATGGTTTCAACGGTGGGTTCTTTTGGTAATCATGCACATACAAATGGTATTGCTATGGAATTGTTTGCAAATAACTATGTTCACGGTCCAGATATGGGCAGAGGCAGAAGCTATTGGAGTGCTGACTTTAAGGAATACTATGCAAAAATGCCAGCGCACAACACGGTGGTGGTAAATGGGATATCCGACTATTCAAACATGCGTAGTTATCATCCCTTTAGTTTGGATAATTCTTTCCCAAAATCAGCTGTGTCAGATCCTCTTTTTAAGCAGATTTCCTTTTCTAAGGTTTCTTTTGTAGAACCTAAAACAAAAGCTAAACAACAACGATTATCGGCTATAATTAATACACCAACAGGTAAAGCTTATGTGTTGGATTTATTCAGATCGAAAACGGAGGATGAAGAAGAACAGAAACATGAATATTTTTACCATAACCTGGCACACTCATTCGATTTGTTAAGTAAGGATAATCAAACATTAAAACTTCATGAAACCAGTGATTTAACTTCGAAAGAAGGTCAGTTAAAAGCTTATGATTATTTAAGCGATAAAAAATCAGTTGCTTATGGAGAAGATGTAAAGGCTTTATTTACAATTGAAGAGGAGCTTAAGCCAAATAACCTCATGAAAGTTTGGATAAAAGGGGATAAAAGCCAAACGATATATTCCGTTAAAAGTCCAAAGAGTAATGCGATATCTAAAGGTACAGGTACTGCGCCAAAATCATTGATAGGTGAAAAAATGCCAACATTGATTCTTAAACGAGATCAGGAGGCTTGGCACAAACCATTTGTACTGGTTTTTAATCCATATTTCGAAAATAGAATCAATCCCATTAAAGATGTTCAGTTCAGGAACGTTGATGGTGATTGTCAGGAAATTATGATTACTCATTCCGACGCTGTTACAAATGATTTAATTCTAGCGACTCCTTCTGAAAATGATGTAGTATCCAACAAAACATTTTATCAGAAAGGTTTATTGTCTATCGTCAGGGAAAAGAAAGAAATAGTTATGCCTGAGTTTATTTTTGTTTCAGGAGTATTTCAATTTAAATACAAGCAATGGGAAGTGTTAGCTGTTAATCAATCTGCAACAGTTTCCATCGAAAAGAAAGAGGATGGATTTTGGCTTGAAAATGATGCGCCTCTTGTAATCAAAGTTCCGATTATTAGTGATTTTAAACCATCAAAGATTCGCTTGTTTGGCAAGGATGGAAGCTTTGTAGAACGAAAAGGAAATATCAACAGGAATAACCCAAATCAAATAGAATTTAGGTTAGAGAAAGCTTATAGTAAATCAATTATTGTTTCGGAATAAGAGTAAAAAATATTTAAACTATGATAAAAAAACTGACAATATTCATTGTATTTGCATGTTTGGCAAGTATCGTAAAGGCACAGGATAGTCATTTAATTCCGCTTCCTGAACATCTGCATGAAGGCTATCCTCGGTTGTATATCACGCAGGATGAAAAAGGAGCATTGGAAGAGACTATTCAACAAGAAGCCTGGGCCCAGGATGTGTTATCAGGGATTCACCAGCGTATTGACATGTATATCGATGATCCGGAATGGATGGTTTCGCGTTTGCAAATGCATTGGAAAACCAAAGCAATCAATGAATATGTAAACGGAATTTACTTTTCGCATTCCGATGGGGAAGCGCCGGTGCCTACGGTTCGTTTTACCGGTTCTCGCGATTATACAACAGTTTATGGAAGACCAAAATTGGAAGATATCATTCCATACATGGATGATGAGCGTGGCGTGTATTTGCCAAATTGTAGTAAAGAGGGAAATCCTTTCGAATGGGCAGAAGCATCAAAAACAGGAGGAATTATTCATAAAATAAATGAGGAGATCATTGGCTTAGCTCGCGATGCCGCATTTACCTATTGGTTGGAGAATGACGAGCGTTTTGCCAAATTTGCTTTCGAGGTATTCAATACCTATATGGCTGGAATGTACTATCGTCGCGAACCTGTTGACTTAATGAATGGACACATTCAAACACTGATCGGTTTTACTTGTTTTCAAGTGATTCATGAAAAAGCTTTGAAAGAGATTTCTGAGCTGTACGATTTTTTGCATCCTTATATTGAAGCGAATCATGCCGATAAAATTGACAATTACGATGTAACCATTAAGCGTTGGACTGATCAGGTGATAAAAAATGGAGTGCCACAAAATAATTGGAATCTTCATCAGGCAAATACCATTTTGAAGGCAGCCATGGTTTTGCGTGATAATAAAAACTACGAAGATCAAAAAGGTCGTGAGTATTACATCAATAGTATTTTAAATGTAACATCACCACGTCAATGGTCCATGGTTAAATTATTGGATTATGGATATGACGAAAGCAATGGAGTTTGGGCCGAATGTCCAGGTTATTCTCAAGGAGTGACCAAAGAATTGATGGCTTTTATTCGCGATTTCGATACTACTTTCGATCATAACATTTTGCCTTACACACCAGTGATGGATAAGGCGGTAAAAATGTTGCCGCAATATTTGTTCCCCAACGGACAAGCAGTAGCTTTTGGAGATTCTTATTACGATCACGTTTCTACCGAGCCAATGGCAGATATGATACATCTTGCCCAGAAATATCATAATACAAAGCAAGAAGAGGAATTTACGGCGATGTATCGTTTGTTCGGCGCTAATGCAGGTAAGAATGCCAAGGCATCTAAACCAAGAGCCAATGTATCGTCCTTTTTTGCAAATAAACCTTTAGAGTTGAATCCAAACTATAAAAAAGGAGTATTGGGCGATTATTTGACTCAAACTTTTTATGCACCAAATGTTAGTTGGCATGTACAACGTATGGGCACTGGCAAAGAGGGCTTAATGGTCTCCTTAAACGGATCTTTGGGAAATCACATGCATGCCAATGGTATCAGCATGGAACTGTATGGAAAAGGTTTAGTACAAGGAGCCGATCCTGGAAAAGGAGCGGGCTATCTTCAGCCTGTTTATTTGGAGTACTACTCTCAATTTCCAGCCCATAATACCGTAATGGTCGATGGAATTTCTTCCTACACCGAAATGTTAAGTTATCATGCTTTCGATTTAATGGGACAGTACCCAAAATCAGAGCAAAAAGAAGGCTTTTACAAGGATATTACCTATTCTGATGTTTACTTTTTAGAGCCAGAAAGTCAAAGTGACCAAAATAGGACGGTGAGTATTGTAAATACAGGAGAAACAACAGGTTACTATGTCGATATTTTCCGTTCTAAAAAACAACGCAGGGGAGATGTATATCACGATTACTTCTATCACAATTTAGGACAGACCATGACCATTACTGATACTAAAGGAAATCCGCTATCATTGACTCCAAGCGAGGAAATGGCTTTTGCTGGAGGTCACCTTTATGCATTGGATTATATGTGGGATAAAAAGTCGCTTCGTACTGCCGACGATTATCAGGCAGAATGGAAAATTGATAGACCTGAAGGTGAAGAAGATGTTTTCATGAGCCTTTGGATGAAAGGTACAGAAGGTCGCGAGGTCTTTTCTATCAAATCGCCTTCCTGTAAGTCATTTAAGGATAAAACAGGTATTCCTTACGATATTGATCATGAGCCATATTTAACCCTAGCGGCTCGTCAGCATGGCGAAGCTTGGGAGCATCCTTTTATTTCGGTGTACGAACCCTTTACCTCGACCGAAGGAAAGAGTATTAAAAGTATAAAAGCTTTCGCTGATGAAAATGGTAATAAAGACTTTGCAGGTCTGAAAATCACTCATAAATCGGGTCGTGAAGATCTTGTGTTTTCATCTTACAATGGAAAAATGGCTAGTTACCAAGATCAATCAAGTGATGCGACTTATGCTTTGGTTGGCAATAAAAAGAACGACGATTTTGTGTTGTTCATGGGTAATGGAACTCAGCTAGTGGCAAATGGATATGCTATTTCCACTACAGAAAAAGGAAATGTCGTTTTGGAAATGAAACAAGGCGTATTTTATTTAAATAACGAGGTAGATGTAACGATTACAGTAGGTAAAAAGCAAAAGCAATTTAGTGCGGGTGATTTAAGAGAAATTAAATTGTTGAAAAGAAAACGTTAAATCAGATGAAAGCAATTAAAACTTTAGCAATGACCTTACTGGTCATTGCTCCCTTTTTTCTGTCTGCTCAAAAAATAAGTCCTGAAGATTTGTTCAAATGGGATTTTTACGGACAGGGAACGAAGTTGGTAGAGAGTCATAATTCCTTTTTTATGAAGGAAGCTAAGGAGAGCAATGGTGTTATGATTGTGAGTCCTGAATCGTATTCAGAGGATGCCGTTTTTCAGTATGATATTATGACTTTGACACCAGCAACGGTTTGTGTGGCTATTTTATCCGCTTCAAATCCCGGTAAGGATACTAAATTAACTATTCCTAAAGATTACGACGGCTCTATGGATTTGTGGATTAATGATGTAGAAAGCTATTTTTATGCGTTCAGAAATTCACCTCATAATTACACTCCATTTATCAGAAAGTATCCTGTTGCCGAAGGGGAAGATCCCGCGTTGGTTTCTTTGGATAAAAACATCATGCTTCCTGGCATTTTTTATACTGTCGAAATTGGTCGTAAAAAGGACAGTCTTTGGCTAAAAATAGATGGGGAATTAGTACTAGAAACGCTTGATCAGAATGCCTTTTCAGGAGGTCATATCGCCATTAGGCTAAGAGGAACAGCTGGCGAATATGCAGCTTGCTTAATTCGGGATGCGGAATTGATTCATAAGTAAGTTGTAAGCTGTTTTAGATTATTTTTATTTTAAAAAATGTTTAAAACAGATATAAAACGGACAGAAGTAAGCATTTATTAATTAATCGAATTTTTACAGTTTTGTTAAAAAATATAAAGTGATGAAGAATAAGTTTCTACTAATTTTGACAGTATTATTTTCTGTACTGTTCGTAGCCTGCAAGCAGGAAGAATCTCAGCCTAACATTGTGGTTATTTTGTGCGATGATTTGGGCTATGGTGATTTATCTACATTTGGTCATCCTATTATTGAGACTCCGAATCTCGATCAGATGGCTGAAGAGGGAATGAAATTTACAAATTGTTATTCTGCAGCACCAGTTTGTTCGCCTTCACGAGCTGGTCTTTTAACTGGTAGAAGTCCTAATAAAGCAGGAATTTATGATTTTATTCCTAGTCCTAAACGAAGTGAAGATTGCCGAGATCTTGTTCATTTACAAGCAAAAGAGCAAACGATTCCAGCCATGTTAAAGACAGCTGGTTATGCAACTTGTTTGTCAGGAAAATGGCATTGTAGTTCACGCTTTAATAGCGATGCTCAGCCTACTCCGGGTTATTTTGGTTTCGATCATTGGTTTGCTACCCATAACAATGCAGCTCCTAGTCACGAGAATCCTATGAATTTTATTCGCAATGGCGAAAAGGTTGGCGAATTGAACGGTTTTAGTTGTCAGATAGTGGCAAATGAAGCAATTCAGTGGCTTACCAATAAAAAAGATGATAAGCCTTTTTACCTTCAGGTATGTTTTCACGAACCTCATGAACCTGTTGCTTCACCAAAGGATTTGGTTGATAAATATATGCCTCAAGTGGAAAATGAAAATCAGGCACAATATTTCGCCAATGTTACAAATATGGACAAGGCTGTTGGGCAGTTGATGCAATTTTTAAAAGAAAAGCATGGAGAAAATACCCTTGTGTTTTTCTCATCCGATAACGGTCCTGAAACACTTAATAGATACTACCGAGCTTCAAGGTCTTATGGTTCTCCTGGCGAATTGAAAGGAATGAAATTATGGACTAACGAAGCAGGATTTCATGTTCCTGGAATTTTATACTGGCTAGGAAAAAGTACTTTTCACGGAACAAGTGATGCCATTGTTTCATCGCTAGACTTACTACCTACTTTTGCCGAATTATCGGGCGCAGAATTACCAAACAGAAAATTAGACGGTGAGTCCATTACATCTCTTATAAAGACAGGAGAGAAGAAAAGAGTGAAGCCTTTAATTTGGGCTTTTTACGATGCCATAAACGAACATAGGGTTGCCATGCGAGTAGATGATTGGAAAATCATGTGTCGTTTGAAAGTAGATACTGCTTATTTAGGTCACGTGCATAATTTATGCGAAGGAAACGAGAGCTTGGTGAAAAATGCTGAAATGGTCGATTTTGAGTTGTTCGATATGAAAAATGACAGAGGCGAAACAAAGAATGTGGCGCAGCAATTTCCTGAAGTTTTTGGCAAGATGAAGGTACAGTTTGAATCGGAATATGCTGGTTTATTGAAAGAAAGTCATATTTGGAAAAGAGAATTGAAATAGCTTGATCAAAATGAAAATATCATAACAATTAAATTGAGAAAATATAAGATAATTAATCCATAGATTTTAAATATGAATAAGTTAAAAACTTTCGGACTACTTGTGATGTTGACGTTTTCGATGCTAGCACAAGCAAAGGAATATCATATTTCTACTTTAGGAGATAATTTTAATGCTGGAGATAAAGAGGCTCCATTCAAAACCATATCTAAGGCTGCTAAAATTGCTCAGCCAGGAGATGTGATTACTGTTCATCAAGGGGTTTACAGAGAATGGGTTAATCCAGTAAATGGAGGTGTAAACGATAGAAATCGAATTGTGTATCAGGCTGCTGAAAACGAAGAGGTCTGGATCAAAGGATCGGAAGAAATTTCAAATTGGAAAAAATACAAAGGAAATGTTTGGAAAGTTGTTCTGAATAATGAATTCTTTGGTGATTTTAATCCCTATCAAGAAATACTTTTTGGGGATTGGTTGACAAAAACTTATGGACGAGACCATCATTTAGGGGAAGTATATGTAAATGGAAAAGCCCTATATGAAATTGATAGTTTATCGAAAGTATTTTCTGAGACACCATTAGCAAGAGCGACAGATGGGGAGGCTTCTAAGTACAAATGGTACTGTGAGAGCACGCAGGAAACTACGACTATTTACGCGAATTTTAAGGGTGTAAATCCGAATAAGGAATTGGTTGAAATTAATGTCCGACCTACTGTGTTTTTTCCTAAGAAAACAGGAATTTCCTACATCACTGTTCGTGGGTTTAATATGTGTCATGCTGCAACACAATGGGCTCCTCCTACAGCAGAACAAGGTGGACTAATTGGTCCCAATTGGAGTAAGGGATGGATTATTGAGGATAATTTGATTTGTGATTCGAAATGTTCAGCTATTGTAATTGGAAAAGAAAGAGCTTCAGGTCAAAATCAGTGGATTAATGACAAGAAAAAGCATGGTACACAACGCGAGCGTGAAGTGGTTTTTAAAGCTTTGCAATTGGGTTGGTCGAAAGAGAATGTAGGCTCTCACATTATCAGAAATAATACCATTCGAGATTGTGAACAAGGTGGTATTATTGGCCATTTGGGTTGCATTTTTAGCGAGATAAGTAACAATCATATTTATAATATTAATGTAAGAAGACAATTTGATGGTTGGGAGATAGCAGGAATTAAATTGCATGCTGCTATTGATGTAATTATTAAAAATAATTGCATCCACGATAACCACCGAGGAATATGGCTAGATTGGCAGGCACAAGGTGCTCGCGTCAGTGGAAATCTATTTTTTAATCATACTAGTGAAGATTTATTTGTGGAAGTGAATCATGGTCCCATGATTGTAGATAATAATATTTTACTTTCAGAACTTTCGATTCTAAATGCATCGCAAGGGACTGCCTTTGTGAATAATTTAGTAGCTGGAAAAATTCAAACGCGCTCTGCTGCAAATCGATTTACTCATTATCATTTTCCACACTCAACCAAGGTAATGGGAATGATGACTGTAATTTTGGGTGATGATCGTTACTACAACAATATTTTTGCTTCAAATGCTGATTCTTTGGAAAATAGTCAATATCAGGGTTTAGATGCTTACAATGGTTTTCCATCAGCTTCATATGAATGGAAATCTCCAGGAGGTTTGAATGCTTACAACAAGCACAAATTTCCAATGTTTATTGATGCCAATCTTTATTTGAATAAAGCAGAACCTTCGAATATTGAAACTAATAATTTAGAAAATAGAAGCCTCAACCCAGCCATAAGTTTATCGGAAGATGAGGATGGTTTTTATTTGAATATTACTGCAGATGATACTTTTAAAAATGTAAAAACTCAATTTGTAGATACAGAACTATTGGGAACGGCTTTTCAGTCGGAAACACCATTTGAAAATAAGGATGGATCTCCAATTACTTTGACGGAAGATTATTTTGGAAACAATAGAAATACAGAAACACCTTTAGTTGGACCATTTGACAACTTGAAAATAGGTAATAATAAGATTAAGCTGTGGAGTAAATAATACATGAACTAGTTGGTTTTACTGATGTTTAAGAATTATGAAACGTAGAGAATTTGTGAAGATTATAGGTGTGAGTACATTAGGTATGGGATTGGTGCCGAGTGTATTTGCAGCTATCAATCTAAAAAAAACAGATCATGATATTTGCAAACATGTCTGGGAGCAATTGTGTGGCAATATTGGTAATGTTTATAAAACAGATGCTTTTAAATATATTATCCCATTAAAAAGAAAACCGAATGTGCTTATTTATGGCGATTCGGTTTCCATTAAATATTCTTCGGAAGTTAGAGAAAGTCTAGAGGGAAAAGCTAACGTAATTCGCTTGTTTAAGAATGGAGGATCAAGCCATAACTTTATTCCCAATATGGAAAAAATGCATGATTCTATGTTTCAGCCTAGTTTAGATAAAGGTTGGAATTTTAAGTGGGATTTGATCCATTTTAATGTTGGATTGCACGATTTAAAATACCTCAAGGGTAAACATTTGAGTAAGGAAGGTACACTAGTTTCATCTTTAAGTATCTACAAAAAGAATTTAGATGGGATCTGTAAATATTTGATGCTGAAGTTTCCTAAAACAAAATTAGTTTTTGCTACTACAACACCAGTTCCCGAAAATGCAAAAGGTCGTTACCAAGGAGACAGTATTAAATACAATAAGGCAGCATTGGAAGTGTTGGTAAACTATCCGAATATTGTTGTAAACGATCTTTATACATTCACTTTTCCACATCATAAAGAATGGATGCAAGAGCCTGGAAATGTTCATTATAATGAAGTGGGATTTGCCAAGCAGGGGAAAGAGGTTGCCCGAATAATGGCTGAAAATTTAAAAATCTGAACAAAATAACAAAAACAGAATAATGGATATTTACTGTTGTTTATACTGATATCTATTTCATTATTAAGAATTTGTAAACATTTAAGAAATCTATATTATGAAGTATGTGCTTGTAATTTTGTTGTTTTTTCCTCTGTGGCTAAATGCACAGGTAAATGCTGATGGTAGCATCGATACTGGTGATAAATTTGCCAATGCAAAATTGGAATCAAATGAATCTCCCGAAGTAATTGCCCAACGACTAGAATGGTGGAGCGAAGCTCGCTTTGGAATGTTTATCCACTGGGGATTGTATGCTCAGGATGGTTGCTTTTGGCAAGGACAAGACGGCCGTTCAGAACACATGATGCGAAATCTTCAAATTCCAATTGCCGAGTATGAGAAAATAGCAGACGTATTTAATCCTGAAAATTTTAATGCCGACAAATGGGTGAAGGTTGCTAAAGATGCAGGCATGAAGTACATGGTACTTACCTCTAAACATCATGATGGTTTTGCCATGTTCAATAGCCCATCTAATGCTTATAATATTCTTAAATCGACTCCTTGGAAACGCGATCCCCTTAAGGAATTGACCGAAGCTTGTGAAAAACAAGGTCTGAAATTCGGTGTGTATTACAGCTTAGGTAGAGATTGGCACGATCCGGATTGTAATTCGGTGAAGGGTTGGAGAAGTAATATTTGGGATTTCCCCGAGGAGGATCAGAAAGATTTCTCGAAGTATTTCGAAAGAAAGGTAAAGCCACAGATTACAGAGCTCATTACACAATATCATCCTGCTATTATTTGGTTTGATACGCCAGAGTTGATTAGCATGGAGGAAAGTCGTGAACTACTCTCGCTGATTCATAAGCTTGATTCTACCTGTATTGTTAACCAACGTGTAGGAAATAAGTTAGGCGATTATGCGGTTCGGGAACAAAAAATACCAGAAGGTGGAGAGCCACAACCATGGGAAACATGCATGACTTTAAATGGTGCTTGGGGATATCATAAAACCGATGATAATTGGAAATCGGCTGATTCTTTAGTGCATAGCTTGGTAGATATTGCCAGCAAAGGAGGTAATTTCCTACTTAATGTTGGTCCTACTGGGAAAGGTATTATTCCTCAAACTTCGGTAAATCGATTGAAAGAAGTTGGAGATTGGTTAGAGGTGAATGGAGAAGCTATTTATGGAACTAGTTCTAGTCCTTTTGGAAAATTTCCATGGGGACGTTGCACTAAAAAGCTAGGGAGAAAAAATGTAACTCTTTACCTTTCGGTATTCGAATGGCCTAAAAATGGGAAGCTTCAATTGGATTTTCCTGTGAAAGTAGTGCGAGCTTGTTTACTTAGTGATTCTGATAAAGACTTAAAAACGGAGGCGAATCAATCTGGTGTTTCCATCACAATACCTATAAAAGCACCAAACGAAATAGCAACAGTTGTAAAGCTAGTTGTAGAGCCATTTTGATTTTGACAGTTTAGTAGGCATAAATTAGGTTAACGAAATACAGAAAATAATAATGAGGACAATTTTTTTAGTAGTATTTATCTTTCTAGTGAATCAGCTGGGAGCAAAGGAAATTTTTGTTTCTCCTTCCGGAGATGATCAAAACTCTGGGAGTAAGCAGAATCCTTATCTTAGCTTCGAACGGGCCGTTTCAGAAGCACAGAAATATGTCGGAAAAGAAGCTGTGCATGTTTGGTTTGAAGAAGGAACCTACTATTTGAAGAGTACAATTGAAATTTCTTCTGAAATGTCTGGAACACCAGACTTTCCGGTTGTATATGCAGCTCAATTAGGGGCAGAAGTGACCGTAAAGGGATCGATGATTTTGAAAGATCCAAAGTGGACTGAATATCAGGATGGAATTTACGTGACTGATATTCCCGAAGGATTGGTTTTTGATCAATTGTTTGTGAATGGGGAAAGAAAGATTCGTGCCCGTTTTCCGAATTACGATTATGAGAATCCCATTCGGGGAGGAAAAGGTTACCTGAGTGTTACAGGCGGAACCAATCGTCGCTACGACAAATGGTTCACCTATAATCCTGAAACTTTTACAAGTAAAGAATGGCAGAATCCGAAAACGGGAATTGTGCATGCTTTCCAAAGTCATAATTGGGGGAATATGCAATATCGTATCGATAGTGTACAACGCGATGAGAGTAAAGTACTACTTGGCGAAGGTGGATGGCAGTTGCAGCGTGCATACGGCATTGGTGGCAAGGGATATAAATCTTCCAAATATTTTATTGATAATATTTTTGAGGAATTAGATGTAGCCGAAGAGTGGTTTCTGGATACAAAAAAGAACAAACTATACTACTTTCCAAAGGCAGGTGAAGATATCCGTAAAGCAAAGTTTGAACTTCCAGTTTTGAAAAATCTGATTCAACTAAAAGGAACAGCAGAAAATCCTGTTCAGTATCTCACCTTTAAAGGCTTCAAATTCACACAAAGCAGCTATACTTTTATGGATAAATATGAGCCAATGGCTCGTGGCGACTGGGCAATACATCGCGGAGGTGCTATCTACTTGGAGGGAGCCGAAAATTGTACAGTTGAAGATTGTAGTTTCGAATATTTAGGTGGAAACGGCGTTTTTATGAGCGAATACAATCGCAACAATTGCGTAAAATCTTGTCAGTTTGTGCACACGGGCGAAAGTGCCGTTTGTTTTGTGGGTTCTCCTTCTGCAGTACGTTTTTATCAAACCTGGGACGATAAAGAGATAAAGGGCAAAGATTGGCGCGAAATGCGCAAAGGAATGGATTTGGAGCCGGGTCCAAAAACACCTGATTATCCGAAAAATTGTGTGGTCGAAAATTGTGTGATGCACGATTTTGGAGATGTTGGAAAGCAAGTGGCCGGTGTATACATTGCCATGAGTCATAAGATACGGGTTTCTCATAATTCCATTTACAACTGTCCGCGTGCCGGAATTTGTATTAACGATGGAACTTGGGGAGGACATATTATTGAATTCTGTGACATCTGGGAAACCGTTTGTGAAACAGGAGAACACGGACCATTTAATTCCTGGGGACGAGAAAGACAATGGCTTGGAGGAAGTGGTGGCGATAGAGATTTTCAGAAAGAATTGACTCAATTGGATGCTTTGGATAATGTAATTGTTAGGAACAACAGAATTGCCAATTATCGTAAATCCATTAGTGCGGGAAACTGGACGATTGATTTGGATGATGGATCGAGTTATTTCGAAATATACAATAACCTGAGCCTGGGATCGACCATTAAACTACGAGATGGAATGGCTCGTAAGGTGCATAATAACATTACCGTGAGTGCAGTTCCATTAGGATGGCATGTTTGGCCAAAAGAATCGGAAGATGAGATTTATCAAAACATATTTGTGATTTCGGGAGCTGTTCCTGGCAAAAAAGAACCTACCAATCGATTTATTCGAGATGTAGGATTGCCCGATGATATGCCCTGGAGTACCAATCACAACAACAACCTGTTTTGGAATGTGAACTTTCCTGAAAATCCTAATATTCTGGAAGATAAATCGATGACAGATTGGCAAAAAGAAGGTTATGATCTGAACTCTATCATTGCTGATCCTTTGTTTGTGAATCCGAAAGAGGCAAACTATCAGGTGAACGAAAACTCACCCGCTTTGCAGCTTGGTTTTAAGAATTTTTCCATGGAAAAGTTTGGTCACGAAATGACTCGTATTGTTCCTTTCGGAGGAGATTTTAAAGAGGAGATCAGCCTAAGCATACTTGCCGATGTTAGAATGAAAAAAGGGGGAAGTGTACGATACACGCTTGATGGTTCGGAGCCGAATTTTCAATCACCAATTTATACAGATAAAATCAAACTAAAGGAAAGTACATGCATAAAATCGCTTTCCTTCGATGCGGATGGAAATGCAATTGGTTTTACAAACGAAGCGCAATTTACGAAGGTAGATCTTGTTGAATATCCCAATTGGTTAGCGACTCTTTTGGCAGGACAGTACCAGGGAGATCGATCCGTGATCACACCCAAAGCATTGAAGAAAAATGTGAAGGGTGCTTTACTCATTAACATTAGCGATGATGCCGATTTAATTGATGCCTCCGGAGGCTACAGTTATGGATGTTATATCCAATCCATTGATAAAACAGAAGGCAATATGTGGTTAAATGCTGGTCTTAGCAATGCCTGGACTCTTCAACATGTGAATGGGGAAAAGCTTGCTAATATATCTGATTTGGAAAGGATAATGAAAAAGCATAGTGGCGATAGTGTAAACGTTATCGCTGTAAAAAATTATACCTCTAAAACTTTTAAAGTAAAACTACCCTAAATTATGCAAACTAGAGAGAGTGAGATATTACCGATTTTGAGATTTTTAAGAAGTATGCGAAAGGAGAAAAATTTTATAGGTGTTTTTGTTAAATGCTTTCTGTTTTGCATGCTACTTGCATCTTGTTCCGAAAATATAGCCAAAGAAAAGAAACCCAACATCGTAATTATTTATACCGATGATCAGGGGTATGGTGATGTGAGTGCACTAAATCCAGAGGCAAAATTTAAAACGCCTAATATGGATAAACTGGCCAACGAAGGAATTATTTTTACGGACGGTCATAGCAGCGATGCAGTTTGCACTCCTTCAAGATATACTCTTTTAACAGGTCGTTATAGTTGGAGAACATCCCTAAAAAAAGGTGTTTTAAGAGCAGATGGTCCTTGTTTAATAGAAAAAGATCGCATGACAATTGCCAGCATGCTAAAAGCGCAAGGGTATAATACGGCTATGGTTGGAAAGTGGCATTTGCAAATGGAATTTGAGGGCAATAAAGGTGAAGGTCGCGATTGGTCGAAACCATTTACCGATGGGCCTATCGAAAAAGGATTTGATTACTTTTTTGGAGTGCCAGCATCGATGAATTTTGGAGTGTTAACCTTCCTGGAGAATGATAAAGTACTCGATCCTCCAGTCTTGTACACCAAAAAGAAGATGGATGTTACTCCTCGTACCTACCGAATGACTCCTCCATACAAAAACGAAATAGCAAAGGGACACGTCGAGGTGGCTCCTTCGTTTAATGATGAGTTGGTATTGGAAACTCTTGCAGGTAAGGCTGTAGAGTACATTAATAAATCGGCAAAAGAAGCTAAAAATGGCAAGCCTTTCTTTTTGTATTTTCCTTTAACCAGCCCGCATTTACCTCATTGTACACATCCCGATTTTCAGGGAATTAGTGAATGTGGTAATTATGGCGATTTTATGATGGAAACCGATTATAGAGTGGGTCAGGTACTAAATGCCTTGCAAGAGAATGGCTTAGAGGAAAATACTTTGGTTATTTTTTCATCGGATAATGGCGCAGAAACCAATTATGCCTATCAGCGCGATACCTACCAGCATTATTCTTGCATGAATTTTAAAGGTGGAAAACGAGATATTTACGAAGGCGGACACCGTGTTCCTTTTTTGATGCGTTGGCCTGGGTTTATAAAAGCAGGTAGTAAGGTGAATGTTCCTGTTTGCCAATCGGACTTTATGGCAACCGTAGCCGATATAATTGGGTATACTCTTCCTGATAATGCAGGCGTAGATAGTTACAGTCTGTATCCGCTAATTGCAAATGGAAGTGTTGATAGTTACGAATCGGAAAGAGCTGTGATACACCATTCTTTCACAGGTCATTTTGCCATCCGCCAAGGGAAATGGAAATTAAATATGTTGAGAGGTTCTGGCGGTTCTTTAGAGCCTAAGCTTTATGAACCAGCGGAAGGTGAAGCGCTTTACGAATTGTATAATATCGATGAAGATCCAGGAGAGACTACAAATTTGTATTTCGAATATCCTGAAGTAGTAAAAAGGCTTAAGGCAAATATTACTGATATCATTAAAAATGGGCGATCAACTGAAGGGGCACCTCAGAATTTTGTGAAGGAAGACTGGGAACAAGTTACCTGGATGAATTTTTAAATTTAAGTAGATTTATCATGAAGTTTTTAAAATACACATTAATTGTAGGCACTCTTGTCGTGATGTTATTTACATCGTGTACTGAAAGAAATGATGCTTTTTCGAAGGTAATTATTGAACCTGAAGTAGATTCAATTATGACAGCCAAATGGAATAGCGATTTTCAACATGCTGAATATCCGCAACAATGGCTTGATAATGTGATTACAGTAAAATCTACAGAATCAATTCAAAATGCGATTGATAAGGCAAGTGAAGCTGGTGGAGGTGTTGTTATTTTAAAAGAAGGAACTCATATTCTAGATGGTTCGATTACTTTAAAAAGCAATGTGACAATTGTTGGAGAAGGTAGAGGTAAGACCATTTTACTACAAGGAGCCAAGCTTGATAAGGCAGCTTTTAATGTGGAGGCAAAACCTACAATTACCGATGTATTAATAAAGGATCTGACTCTAAAAGGAACAAGATCTGGCAAAGTAAATGGAATACTTATTCGTGGAAGAAACGAAGATAGGCATAAACGAATTATGCTACAGAATGTTGACGTTACCGATTGGTCGGCACAGGGTGTTCACATCAAACGAACCAATCATATTATTATGGATAATTGCAATTTTCAGTACAATGGTTCAGCTGGAGGTTTGTATCACAATTGTTACTTTTTATACAATAAAAACATCTTGCAAAGTGATTTAAATATGTCTTATCCTGTTAAAGGGAAAGGTTGTAAATATACTTCCTGTGAGTATGTGTTGGCACAGCGATGTACCATTAAAAATACGCATGGAAATGGCATTCAGGCGGATCATGAACAAGCTGGATATGTTTTCTTTCATAAGTATCATATTTCGGGATGCGAGCGTGTTGCAATGTGGTTTCCTTGCGAAGATTATTACGATAAATTTACCTATAAAGAAGATCCTAAATATGCACCTCAATACATCATTTTAAATAGATGTGAGATTGTAGATAATACTTGGGGAGCTATGTGGAGATTGGTAAATGATTCTTACGTAATCAATAGTCATTTTTCCAATAAAAAAGTAGATATGGGTTTGCTAAAATGCGATGTCAGAATGGAAAAAAGTTCCTTTGAAAAGGGAAATCAGATTTATGAAGATATTAGCGAATGGCCCGAAGATGTTAAAATATTGTGGTAACAGAATAGGGATTTAAATCATAGAATCAGAATATTTAATGCTGCTTCCTTTGAATAAGAGTTTCGAATCAGCAGCTTTAAACGTTTAACGGAATAAAAATTAACAATGAGACATTATCAAGTACTTTTTACACTCTTATTTACTCTGTTTTTTACGAGTTCACTGCATGCCCAAAATGGGAAGAAGACCAACAATTTAATTTCAGTTAAGGAATCAACTTGGAAAGGATTTAAACAAATCAATTTTACAATAGAAGGTAAGGAGGCTCATGTAGTTTTTCCAGTAAAAGCATTGGCTGGTAATCCATGGCTCTGGAGAGCAAGGTTTCCAAATTATCATGCAAATATCGATAGTGCTTTGCTTGCCAAAGGTTTTCATGTTGCTTATGTGAATACTGATAATCAGTTTGGAAGCCCAAAGGCAATGAAGATATGGGATCAATTTTATGCGTATCTGATTGAGAATTATCAATTAGAGAAGAAAGTAGCATTGCATGCACACAGTCGTGGCGGTTTGTTTGTCTACAATTGGGCAAAACAGAATCCTGAGAAAATTGCCTGTATTTATGCCGATGCAGTTGTGTGCGATTTTAAGAGTTGGCCAGCTGGTTTTGGAGCGAGCGAGGGAGATAAAAATGCCTGGCAAACATTAAAGGCAGAGTATGGCTTTAGTAGCGATGAAGAAGCCAAAGCATACCTCGATAATCCCATTGATAATTTGGAAAATTTAGCAAAGCAAGGAGTTCCTGTTTTGCATACGATGAACTTGAAGGATCAGGTAGTTCCTCCCGAGGAAAATTCTCTACTATTGGTTAATAAATATGTTCGTGTAGGAGGAACAGCAACTTTAAGCCCTTGTTCTTCGGGTATTCAAAAATCAAAAGGACATCATTATCAGCTTGACGATCCGAAAATGATTGTTGATTTTATCAGCTATTACTGTGCTCAGAGCGGTCCATTGAATTCTTCAGATTATCACGAGATGCGCAGTGGTCTGCAAAATTGTCGCATTCAATTCGAACATTATAAAACAGGGCGAGTTGCTTTTCTAGGTGGTTCGATAACCTATAATCCGGGTTGGCGCGATAGCATTTGTGCCTATCTGGAAAAGCGTTTTCCGGAAACAGAATTTGAATTTATTACAGCAGGAATTCCATCCATGGGAACTACTCCCGGAGCTTTTCGCTTAGAGCGAGATGTTTTATCAAAAGGAAAAATAGATTTATTATTCGAGGAAGCAGCTGTAAACGATGCTGGAAATGGCCGCACAGCAAGCGAACAAGTGAGAGCTGTGGAAGGTATTGTACGCCATGCACGAAGTGAAAATCCTTCTACGGATATTGTACTCATGCATTTTGTGGATCCAGGGAAAATAGAAACTTACAGAGCTGGAAAAGTGCCGGATGTGATCCGAAATCACAATAAAGTGGCAGAATATTACAACATTCCTGTTATCAATTTGGCTAAAGAAGTAACTGATAGAATCGATAATGGAGAATTTACATGGAAAGATGACTTTAAGAATCTTCATCCTTCTCCTTTCGGTCAGGGAGTGTATGCACATTCAATGCTTCAGTTTTTAGACAATGCTTTTACCGGACATATCGATAATGATGACAAAATTGCTGCTCATCCTAAGCCTGATTACCTAGATCCTTTTTGCTATGAAAAGGGAGCTTTACTAGATATTTCAATTTGCAAACCCGCCAAAGGATGGGCTGTTGATTCTGTTTGGAATCCTAAGGATGGCAAAGGAACTCGCAGAAATTATGTAAATGTTCCTATGCTCATAAGTGAAAAGCCAGGAAGTAAGTTGAAGGTAACACTTTCTGGAAAAACATTGGGAATGACTGTGGCTGCAGGACCTGATGCGGGAATCATTGAGTATCGAATAGACAAAGGTGATTGGCAAAAATTGAATCTGTTTACTCGATGGAGTAAAGGATTACACTTGCCATGGTATTACAGACTAGTCAGTGATCTTGAAAATAAAAAACACAATCTAGAGATTAGAATTAGCGAGGAAAAAGATGAACAAAGTAAGGGTACAGCTTGTCGAATTCGCTACTTCTTCGTGAGTCAATAAAAATCAAGAAATTGAAAAACCATAATAGGAAACCAAACTATAAACCATGAGAAAAAGATTTATTTTGTCCGTTTTGTTAATTGGCTTTCTTGCCCCAATCAATCTAATAACAGGACAAGAAGTGCAAAAGTCAAAACAAAAGCCAAACATTGTTTTTGTGATGACTGATGATCAGGGAATGGGAGACCTGGCTTGTACAGGAAACCCTTATGTGAAAACTCCGAATATCGATCAATTTTATTCCGATGCTATTCGCCTGAGCAACTATCATGTGGGAACTACTTGTGCTCCAACTCGAAGTTCAATTATGTCTGGGCGTCACTGTAATCGGGTGAATGTTTACCATACCATTGCAGGTCGTTCTATTCTTTTCGAGGATGAGGTGATTTTGCCTCAGGTATTGGCCCGAAATGGTTATACCAATGCTATGTTTGGTAAATGGCACTTGGGTGATAACTATCCATATCGACCTGAAGATAGAGGATTTCAGGAAGTTGTTCGCCTTGGTGGTGGCGGTGTTGGCCAGGCCCCCGACTATTGGATGAATGATTATTTTGATGATACTTATTGGCACAATGGTGTGGAACAAAAATATGAGGGTTACTGTACGGATGTTTTCTTTTCGGAGGCCCTAAATTTTATCGAAGAAAATAAGGACAAGCCATTCTTCTGCTATATCGCCACCAACGCACCACATTCTCCTTACAATCTTCCAGAGGAATATTACGATCAGTATCAAGGTAAAAAATTCGAGAAGTTAGATCCCAGACTTCGACGTTTTTATGGCATGATTACCAACATTGATGATAATTTTAAAAAGTTGGAAGAAAAGTTGGATGAGCTTCACCTAACCGATAATACCATCCTCATTTTCACCACAGATAATGGAACCTCAGCAGGTGCTTCAACTTATAATGCCGGACTAAAAGGTGGAAAAGGTAGTCAGTACGATGGAGGTCATCGCGTACCATTTTTTATTCGCTGGCCAAATGGAGAATTAACTGGTGGTAAAGACATCGAAAAGTTAGCTGCGCATTACGATTTATTGCCCACTTTCGTGGATTTATTGGGACTTGATTTTAATCCGGTAAAACCTTTGGATGGAAAGAGTTTGAAACCACTTTTGAAGGAAGAAAATCCGCAATGGGCGAATCGTATTTTATACATGGACACGCAGCGGGAGCAGAATCTGATAAAGTATAAAAAATATACTGTAATGGACGATAATTGGCGTTTGGTAGATGGAAATGAACTCTACGAAATGGACAATGATCGCGGAGAAAATAAGAATGTAATAGATGCACATCCCGAAGTAGCTGCCCGTTTGGCTGAAGGCTATGAGCGCTGGTGGCAATCGTTTATGGACGATGGAGTAGACGAGAAATATGCTTACATCAAAGTAGGATCGCCATATGAAAATCCTACTAAAATTTGTTCCCACGATATGATTATTGGAAGATATTGTCCTGTTTGGCACCAAAATGGAGCAATTACTGGTGAGCAAGCTGGTGGTAGCTGGAAAATTGAATTTGTTGCCGATGGTGATTATCGTATTAGCTTACGCAGATTCCCACGCGAAAGTGGTTTAGCCATTAATGAAATTTTCCCTGCTCAGGAAAAAAGAGTTGAATTGGATAAAACGGCTCCAGCAGGAGTGAAAAACGATTTTACGGAAGCTCGTTTGTATGTAGCGGGAATTACCAAGTCTCTCGAAATTAAAGAAGGTCAGGACGAAGTTACTTTTACTATTAAAGTGCCCGCAGGAAAGTACGATATGGAAGCTCGGTTAATTGATGAAGCTAATCGTATTCATCCAGCTTACTATGTTTATATAGAAAAGTTGTAGGATATAAAAGACAATCACAATTCACCATTTTTGTGATGAAAATGGTGAATGTGTTTATTAGGCCGGTTCATCGACTGGACTTTTACTGTTTAAGATAAAAGCAATACCTATGAATACCATAAAAAGAAAATCTGTACTTGCAACACTTTGCCTAGTTTGTTTCCTTTCATCATGCCTAATGCAGAGTAATGAATATGAAATTGCCTCTCCTGATTCTAAAGTAAAAGTCTCGTTTGTTTCTGAGGATGGACTTTTGCAATACAGGCTTCAATGGCAGAACAAACTGATGATTGATTCATCGGCTATATATATTTTTCCTACTGCAGACATCACAATTCTGAGTTCGGAAATACATGCAAAAGATACTATATGGCAACCTGTTTGGGGACAGTTTAGCAAAATTCGTAATCATTATAATGAGTTGGCTCTGCGCATCGATGTTAACGGAAGCAAAGGAATTCTTTTTACTCGGGTTTTTGATGAGGGAATTGGTTTTCGATTTGAATTGGATGAGGTAAAAGAGCAAGATAAGCTTGATTTCTATTGCGAATATAATCTAAATAAAGAGGATGAAGTCTATTATCCTGCAGGAGAAACTTCCCCAAAAGGACCAATTGCAATCAAGGATTTACCAAAAACAAAATTGAATCTTAAAAGAATTGCTTTGCCTTTAGTTGTAGAAAAAAGCAATGAAAAACACCTTTCATTTTTAGAATCTGACTTGTATTCTGCGAAAGGCTTTAGTAGTATGAAAATTGAGTTTAATTCTAAAAAAGGACAACTAATATCTACAAGCAAACCTAGGTTGCAGAAAGGGAAAGTGATATCACCTTGGAGAGTAATTTTGTTGGGCGATGAAGCTGGAGATTTAGTTACAAGTACTGTCACAGTTAACTTAGCTGCCGATTGTCAGTTAGAAAATACCGATTGGATTAAGCCTGGAAAAACATTGTGGGATTGGCGTGTTCATGCTTATACAGCTCCCGATGGTTTCGTGTATGGAATTAATACCGAAAGCTATAAGCGCTTTATCGATTTTGCTGCCCAAAAAGGAATCGAATATTTTCTGATTGATGATTCGTGGTACACACATGCTTCTAAAGGACATTTTGAATTATCGGATAAATTGGATTTGAAAGAGGTGATTAGGTATGCGGCGGAGAAAGAGGTTGAGCTTATTTTGTATTACGATAGAAAAAATGGTGAGTATGGCGACAAAGCACTCTTTCCATACTATCAGTCGCTAGGAATGAAAGGAATTAAGTATGGTTTTATGGGGAATGATGCTGATTTTTCTCGTGATGCCATTCGCCAAAGTGCACAAAGTGAGTTGCTCATCGATTTTCACGATGGACCAGTTCCTTATACAGGTGTTCGAAGAACTTTTCCTAATGCGATTACTCGCGAATACTGTCATGCACAGCAAGATTCTCGTAGAGCATTTACTCCTGAGGCATTTATTAAAATGGCTTTGATTAATGCGATTCAGGGGCCATTGGATATGAATAATGGCAATTTCGATATCAAAGGGATTAATAGCGGCTTAAGAGAAAAAGGTCCTCGTATTAAAGGTTCCTATCTAACAACAGTAGTTTCCGAAGTTGCACGAACACTTATCATTTTTAGTGGTTTAGTTTGTATTCCCGATGCTCCGGAAGCTTATGAAGCAAAAGCAGATTTATTTGAATTCATTCAGAAGATGCCCGTAGGAAAATGGGATGAAAGTCGAATTTTAAATTCTAAAATAGGCGAGTATATTACTACAGCTCGTCGTCATGGAGAGGAGTGGTTTGTGGGGAGTGTTATGAATCAGAAGGGTGGAGATTTAGACATCAAACTTGATTTTCTGAAGGAAGGACAAACTTACGAAGCAACTTTTTATGAGGATACAGACGAAACGAATTGTAAAACAAATCCTGAGGCTTACCAAATCCGTAAAGAAATAGTTAGAAATGCAGATGTAATTAAAGCAACAATGGCTCCAGGAGGAGGTCATTGCATGTGGATTAGACCCAGTGAAGTAAACTAATTATGTCATTTATGCCTTCAATAAAAAATCTAACGATTATTTTAGTTGCACTGTTAATAGCTGCATGTACTAGTCAGAACAAATCGAAAGGAAGCAAGAATTTTATTTCTCAATCCGATTCTCTTAGTTTTCAATATTCTGAAGTTACTGGTATTGGGCTTGACTCAGTTTATAACCGTCGTGATAATAGCGACGTGATAAAAGTAGGAAACACGTATTACGTTTGGTACACACGAATGGATAGTCCTGTTACCTCAGGTTATTGGGGAAGTATTTGGTATGCAACTTCCGTGGATGAGGGGCATACCTGGCAAGAACAGGGCAAGGCTGTAGGATTAGGAGAAGAGGGCGCTTTCGACAGTCATTCCGTGTTTACGCCTAATATTCTGGTATTCCAGAATAAATATTACCTGTATTACACAGGTGTTAAACCAACTCTCGGGCGTTCGGATAAGGTTTTTGAAGGGAACTCTACCAATGATTTTACGGCCATTGGTTTGGCTGTGGCAGATAGTCCTGATGGGCCATTTAAACGAGTGGAGAATAATCCAGTTTTAAGGGTATCAAAGCTTGCAGAAGATTTTGATAGCTATCGTATTGACGATGCGAGTCTAATTATTCGTGATAAAAAAATTTGGCTTTATTACAAAGGTCGTTCCATTGTTGATGGTAAAAATGGGCCAAGAAGAACAAAAATGGGAGTGGCTATTGCCAATCAGCCTGAAGGTCCATTTACAAAAACTAAAGGAGCCATTATGGATAAAAGTCATGAGGTATTGATATGGAAAGAGGGCAAAGGAATTGCTTCGCTGGCTTCCGTAAATTTTTCGATTAATTATGCCGACGATGCTTTAAATTTTGAACCTTTATATTCCAATTTAAAACAGATTCCTAAAGCTCCAGGTTTATATCGACCTTTTTTAACGGATGCTGAAACATCTGAAATTCCAGGATGGGGAATCTGCATGATTTATGAGAACAAAAAGACGTATCTGCGAAGGTTTGAAATGTTGAGGCGTTAATTTTTAACAATAAGAAACTGATTTATTCTCCTAGTGATTTTGCGCTATAATTTGACCGAATAAAACGAATATTAATGAGACGTTTGAAAAGTATTTGTACAATTACTCTACTATCTATAATTGCATTATCATGCAATACAAATGGGAAAAATAAACCTAATATTGTTTTTATTGTTGCTGATGACTTGGGTTATTCTGATGTTGCCTACATGAACCAAAAGCCAGAGATACAAACTCCCAATATTAATGCTTTGGCGGAAAGTGGCGTCGTTTTTACCGATGCTTATGCGGCAGCTCCAGTTTGTTCACCTACTCGTGCAAGTTTAATGACAGGAAAATATCCAGCTAGCGTAAAACTGACTTGCCATATCCCAGGCATGGGAATGGAAAAGTATTTGAAGAAACTCAGCAAAGGAAAAAAACTGAAAGAAGCTTATTTTGGGGATCATTTATCGGAGAACGCGGTGACTATTGCTGAGCTTTTAAAAGAGCAAGGTTACGCAACAGGTTATATCGGTAAATGGCATTTGGGTGGCGAAGGTTCAATGTATACAAGTGATGGTATTGTCAATGATGCTTATCATCCCGAGTACTATGGTTTTGATGTAAATATTGGTGGTTGTGCTTACGGACAGCCCAAAACCTATTTTGATCCATACAAGAATGGAACCCTTAAAGACAGAAAAGAAGGAGAATATTTAACAGACCGACTTGGCGATGAGGCGGTACAATTTATTGAGGAGAACAAGGACAAACCTTTCTACCTAAACTTGGCAACTTATACAGTTCACACTCCTTTAACTGCACCGGTTGAGAATGTTGAGAAATATGCTAGCAATAAATATTTTGCCATGATCGAAAAATTGGATCAGAATTTGGGTAAGGTCATGGATAAGCTGAAAGAGGATCATTTATTAGAAAATACAGTAGTTATTTTTTATTCTGATAATGGCGGTTTGTGGGGTAATCCTCCGCTTAAAGGGAAAAAAGGGACCTTAAACGAAGGCGGGATTCGGGTTCCGATGATTGTAAGTTGGGCGAATAATATAAAAGCAGGGCAAACTTGTTCCGAACCAGTTACCTCTGTTGATTTTTTTCCTTCAATGTTGGAGTTGGCTGGAGTAGCTGCGTCAACACAATCTCAACTCGAAGGTCTTAGTTTTGTTCCTTTGCTATATGGGCAAGATTCATTGCCCGAAAGAGCCATTTACTGGCATTTTCCACATCACCGAAAGGAAGGTCTTTCTATGGGAGCTGCCATTCGAAAAGGCAAATGGAAGTTTATCATAGAGTTTGAAACAGAACAAAAATACCTTTACAATTTAGACGAAGATTTTGGCGAAGAAATTAACCTTATTAAGGAATATCCAGAAATTGCCGATAGTCTTTTTAGTGAATTAAAAGCATGGCAGAAAAAAGTAGGCGCTGAAATGCCTCAGCCAAATGAAAATTATTCGAACAATTAAAATTGGATCTCATGAGAGTATTATTCTTAATTATTTTTCTTTTTAGTTCACCTTTTGTATTTGGGCAAAATGCTGCTGAAACAGAAATACTAAAGGCTTTTAAGCACAAGGAAACTGTGGTATATAAAATGGTGGATGGAGCAAGCTTAAACATGGATATATTTTATCCTGATTCGGCTAAAATGCAGGAAAAAAATCCTTGGATGATACATGTGCATGGCGGAGGTTGGGCCGGAGGTAGTAAGTTTAATATCTTAAAACCTCCATTCCTGACTACTCTGCATACTCTTGTTGATAGTGGTGTTGTGTGTGTAAGCATAGAGTATCGAAAAGCTCGTGGCAATTCCAATGCCTACGATGCAGTTGTGGATGCTAAAGATGCCACTCGTTTTCTTTTGAAAAATGCAAAAAAATTCAAATTAGATAAGGAACGATATGGTATCTGGGGCGGTTCTGCGGGTGGACACCTTAGTTTGGTGACTGCTTTGGGTGCAGATTCTTATTTTCAGGGAGATTCGCAATTGTCCGATATTTCTACCCGATATAAGTGTGTAGTCTCCTATTTTCCTTTTACTTCCTGTTTAAATCCTGATTTAAGACCCGGTTCTATTTTTGAAGATGAGAGCCTTTTTGTTCGACTTTTGGGTGCACCATTAAAGGAGAAACCAGAATTGGCTCGTTTGCTCAGTCCAACAGAACTTTTAAAATCAAACAGTTCTCCAATACTTTTAATCCATGGCGATAAGGACGAAACCCTTCCAATTAAAAACTCTCTTTATATGATGGAGGTAGCAAAGAAGAAGAAGGCAGATGTTCAATTATTAAGCATTAAAAATGCAGGGCATAGTTTTAAAGGGACAAATATTTCTCCTTCAATGAAGGAGCTTAATGACTATTCTGCCAAGTATATTTTGTCTCATTTGAAAGATAAAGCACAAAGTAATTCTCAGATCAATGATGGTTTTGTAAAACTATTTAATGGCAAAAACTGGGATGGTTGGCATCTTAAATTAAGAAATGGAGATGAAGATATGGCTAAAAAAGTGTATGCCATTGAAGATGGAATGGTTCATGTTTTTAAAGATTTTCCTGATAGTATTGATGTAAGTACGGGTGTTAATGGAACGCACGGACTTTTTTATACGAATAAAAAATACAGTAAATACATTCTTCGATTTCAGTACAAATGGGGAAAGAAAATAGCTAATAATTTTGACAAATGGCAATACGATGCAGGAGTTTACTATCATGTAGTAGACGATAAGGTTTGGCCAACAGGAATTGAATTTCAAATCCGTTACGACCATACAAAATTGCGCAATCATACAGGTGATTTGATACGACCCAAAGGTGCCGATTATACGTGGTATTGCGATGAAGAAAGCAAGACTTACTTGCATCCTAATGATGGAGGAAAGCCTGAAGTAAAGCGAGATTGGATGCATTTGGCAACTCCTACAAAAAACTACAATGCATTAAATGACAAATGGAATCAATGCGAAATTATTGTCATGGGAACTGAATATGTTATTTATAAATTAAATGAAGATGTGGTGAATGTAGCTTTCAATCTAAGTCCTGGAGAAGGAATCTTAGGTTTTCAATCGGAGACTGCCGAAATTTATTACCAGAATATAGAAATTAAAGAATTCGATGAGATTATTCCTATTGAGCAATTGCTGGGGAAATAATAATTTAAGATGTTTCTTCAATATCAGCAATTGAAAAAATTGACAGAAGCTGGAAAAATAAAATTTACCTTCATTACTCCGATGTTTTTTGCGGTTATCATGCGAAAGCAAAAGTAATTTGAAACAGGTTGTTTAGAAATTAAATTCTTATGAAAATAGAATTTACCATACTCATACTTAGTGTTTTCATGTTTGGTTTACAAGCCAATGCCACAAAGGTGTTGTTACTCACTGGGCAAACCGACCCATACCACAATTGGGAGGTGACTTCATCCTATCTTAAAGCTACATTAGATCATCAAGCAATTTTTGAAACCGATGTGCTGCTTATTCCCAGTGAGGAAGAAATGGATACTTTTTCGCTTGATTTTTCAAAATATCAAGTTGTGGTATTGGACCAAAATGGACCGGATTGGCCCGATAAAGTTCAAAAAAATTTTGCTGACTACGTTTATAATGGAGGCGGTGTAGTTATTGTTCATGAGGCGAATAATGCTTTTCCAGATTGGAAAGAATACAATCAAATTTGTGGACTCGGTGGTTGGAAAGGCAGAAATGAAAAATCGGGTCCCTATTTATATTGGAAAGAGGGTAAAGCGGTAAAAGATTATTCTCCAGGTAAAGGAGGTTCTCACGGTAAGCGAGTTCTCTATGTTGTAAATATTCGAGATTCGGAACATCCGATTACCAAAGGATTGCCAATGAAATGGTTGCATCAGAACGATGAACTTTATGGTAATCTTCGTGGTCCAGCAGAGAATATTCATGTATTGGCCACAGCTTATTCCGATTCTGCAAGCAATGGGACTGGGAAAGAGGAATTGGTACTTTTTACAGTTACTTACGGAAAAGGGCGTGTTTTTCATACTGTAATGGGGCATACTCATGCTGATTTTTGCGATTCTGTGCAGGATGTTGGTTTTCAGGTTACTTTTTCGAGAGGAACAGAATGGGCAGCTACGGGTAAAGTAAAACAAGAACTTCCAGCTGAATTTCCTACCGAAACTCAGGTTTTATTGCGAGAATTATCACAATTAAAATAGGAGAAATTTTATTCTTGTATTTAGAAGATAGTTTATCCTATAAAAAAGTTATGGATCGTTTTTGTTTTAATATTTGGAGATAGGATATTTGTCAGTCTTTAAATTAGTAAGAGAAAAATATCCATAGTATTGACAGATTAAAAGTTATGTATATATTTTTAAAGAATAAATTAGTTTTTACAGTATTCTTAATTCTTGTCTCATTGTTTTCTGAGACACCCGTTTACTCTAAAGGGAAAGGGCCATGGAATTTAGATCAACTTTTTGAAGCGCCAAGCTTTCAGAAAACAGAGAAGGCTGCACAAGATGGCATGACTGGAATTTTATATGAATCAATTCCTGTCAATAATAATAAAGTACAGGTATTTGCATATTACAGTGCTCCAGAAGGAGAAGTTCCAGAAGAAGGATGGCCTGCTGTTGTTTGTGTGCACGGGGGAGGAGGTACTGCATTTTATGAATGGGTACAAAAATGGAACGATCATGGTTATGCTGCCATCAGTATGGATTTAGAAGGACATTATCCCATTCGAGAAGTTCAAGGAAATAAAAAAAGTCCTCGTCTGTCAACCGAAAATCCTGGACTAAGTCGTGTAGGAACATTCGAAGATTTTGAGAAGCCGATTGAACAGCAGTGGTACTACCATGCTGTTGCACAGGTTATATTGGCACATTCCTTACTTCGTTCCTTTCCGGAGGTAAATCCCGATAAAATTGGAATTACAGGAATCAGTTGGGGCGGAATTTTAACTAGTACCGTAATGGGAATTGATCCTCGTTTTAAATTTGCAATTCCGGTATATGGTTGTGGTTTTCTTCCCGGGTCGGATGGATATCAGGGAGAACGAATTAGGTCAGGTAAACAATCCGAAGTTGTGAATGCTTATTACGATGGTTCTGCCTATTTTAGAAATGCAAAAATACCTACATTCTGGCTTAATGGTACCACCGATCGACATTTTCCGATGCCATGTACACAACAATCTTATCAGGCAATTAAGGGTAAGTCTACTATTCGGTATCAGTTGGGAATGATACACGGACATAAGCCTGGGTGGAATCCGGAAGAAATTTATGCTTTTGCAAATAGTGTGGTGAAGAACGGTAAACCCTTGGTGAAATTTAAGGAGCTGAAAAGTAAAGGTAAAGAGGCGTATGTTTCTTTTAAAGCATCAAAACAAGTAAAAACCGTTGATTTGGTTTATACAAGCGATTCTGGAAAATGGAGCAAGCGAAAATGGCAGAATTCTCAAGCAAGTATTTCTGGTCCAAAAATTAGAGCGCAAATCCCAGCAGGAGCAACCTGTGTTTTTTTTACTGCTATCGATAAAGATAATATGATGGTAAGTTCGGATTATCTTGATCTCTAATCTAGAGATAGGTGCAAATCAAGTAATCTAAGCATGAATTTATTGAATGTGAGAATGATAAGTAAATGAAACCCAAAATAAATAGAATGAAGAAGATGAACCTTTTAGCTTTATTGCTAATTGTTGCACTAGCTTGTCAAAATAAAAAGCCTGGACAATTAAATCAAAGTAATTTAAAACTTTGGTATACGACTCCCGCAGCAGATTGGAATGGAGCTTTACCTCTTGGAAATGGTCGATTAGGAGCCATGGTATTTGGAATTCCGGGTCATGAAAATATTCAACTGAACGAAGCTACACTATGCGCTGGAGGACCTAACCGAAACGATAATCCAAAAGCTAAGAAATCCTTATCAGCGATTCGTAATTGCCTTTTTAATGATAAAACTGAGGAAGCTCTAAATATTG
>NZ_JBFHJW010000029.1:0-47254 GCF_041595635.1 Labilibaculum sp. | reverse complement strand
TATCCCCTACATTTGTAGAGTAGAAAACAAAGAAGTTTTTTCATAGATTAGATTTAGGTTAGTAATTAGTGGTTAGTAGAAAAGTCTGGGTGGGGATCCAGACTTTTTTCTGTTTAAGACTTTCCTCATCACGCTCCTTCCACACTTTTAGCTTTCCTTAACTTTTCTTTCAACAATTTTGCAATGCGATCCCCTACATTTGTAGAGAAGAAAACAAAGAAGTTTTTTCATAGATTAGATTTAGGTTAGTAATTAGTGGTTAGTAGAAAAGTCTGGGTGGGGATCCAGACTTTTTTCTGTTTAAGACTTTCCTCATCACACGCCTTCCACACTTTAAGCTTCCTTAACTTTTGTTTGTGTGACAATAATTACACTTTAATAAAAAAACGTACATACCACTGAATATAGGCTATATAGCTTTACACCCCCTTTATAATTACTATAAGTGTAGTAGTTTTATTATAAATATAGTTGCACTTTACTTTTCACCTTACTATATTTGTAGTAGAGTTTAATTATAGTCTAAATTTTTATCAGCAATATAAAATGAAAACATTAACAAAAGCAGAAGAACAGGTAATGCAAATCCTTTGGCTTTTAAAAGAAGGAGTTGTAAAACAAGTAGTTGAAGGCTTTAAGGAGAAAAAACCAGCATACACTACCGTTGCTACTGTTTTAAAAGTTTTGGAGAAAAAAGGTTTTGTTTCAAGACGAAAAATTGGAAACACCAATCTTTTCTCGCCTGCCGTTAGTAAAAAAGAATATACTCAAGTACAGTTCAGCTCCTTGCTAAAAAACTACTTTAACGGTTCGTTTCCCAAAATGGCCACTTTTTTTGCAAAAGAAAATAATATAAACATTAACGAACTGGAAGAAATGCTAAAAATTACTGTAGACGAATTCGATCAGGAAAATAAAAGCTAATATGGAAACTATATTTACATATCTTTTAAACGCCTCGGCGGGTATTTCTTTGTTTTACATTGCTTATTGGCTTTTTTTACGCAAAGAAATATTTCACTTAGCCAATCGCTGTTTTTTAGTAGCGGCTCTAATTGCAGCTATTCTACTTCCTCTTTTTCCACTTCAGTACTCCGTTTTCGTGGAACCACAAAATACTACAAGGGCTTTTCAAACAATTAGCAACACCTTTAAAAACATTCCGGTTGTTACTCAATCTGAAACCTTGGCAAACAGTTTTAACTGGCAACATGTTCTCGGAGTCGTTTATACTACCGGAGCAATAATTTTCCTACTTCGTTTGCTTATTCAAGCATCGGTACTTCTTCATTTAATCCTAAAAAATCGCATAAAATTAATCTACAACATGCGTATTGTCGAAAACGAAAAATACGGTTTGCCCTTCTCATTTTTCAATATTGTATTTATTAATCCAAGATTTCATATACAGAACGAGCTGCCAGAAATTCTGGCCCACGAAAAAGTGCACATTCGTGAGAATCATTGGTTCGATCTGCTTTTTATAGAACTGTTAACAGTCATCTTTTGGTTCAACCCATTTATTTGGTTCTTTGAACGATCAATTAAACAAAACCATGAGTATCTGGCCGATAAAGGTGTTCTTGCGCAAGGACACACAGTGGCTCGATACCAGGCTATTTTAGTAAATCAGTTAATGGGCATGCAGATTATTGGAGTTACCAACAACCTTAATTTTGCTCTTAACGCAAACCGATTAAAAATGATGACGAAAAAGAAAACTTCTAACAAACGATGGATACGATTTATATGGGTAATACCCGTTGTAGCACTGCTTTTATTTGCTTTTGCCGAACCCAAATATGGATATAAAAATCCTATCATTACTGATAATGATCTATCTATTCAAGTAGTAAAAGGTGAAAAAGAACTTAGCATTCATGGTAAGGTAATTCACAAAGAAACAAAAGAAACACTTCATGGAGCCTCTGTGATGATTAAAGGAACATCAATTGGAACAGTGGTTGATAAAGACGGAACTTTTAATTTGGTTGATCCAAACCCAGAAGTTGATGCAAATGGAACACTAACAACTACTGTTGTAGTATCCTTTGTTGGACTAAAAACAATCGTTAAAAAAATCTCTTCTTCGAGCTCGGCCATACAAAATGCTAAATGTACTTTTCAAATGGAAGATGAGATAATTTATACCAGTGCCTGTTTTAACATGCCATCACCTCCAACTTCACCATCACCACCAAAAACAGTTGAAAAAACAAAACAACATAAAAGCGAAAAAGAAGAAATGGTGTTTGTTGTAGTGGAAGATATGCCACAATTCCCTGGAAGTTCTAAGGCACTTACGAAGTTTGTTCAATCAAAAACAAAAAAATACGATCTGACAGGGAAAGCAAAAATTGGGTTCACAGTAAATCCGCAAGGGAAAGTTATCAATACTAAAGTTGTTGAAAAAGATAATGACAAATTAGGGAGAGCGGCTGCAGAAATTATTGCCCAATCGCCATTATGGACACCTGGAAAACAGCGCGGAAAAGCAGTTCCTGTAAAATATCTAATTGACGTTGAATTTGAATAAGTAGAAATAAGAATCACGTTTTTCTGAAAGCAACAATAAGAATTCATAAACATCCCGAATTGCATGGTTCGGGATGTTTTAGCTTGTAGGTTTACTCCAATTTCACCCATTAGTGCGAATAAAATTGCAAACTTTTTATTACATGAATTAAACTTTTCACATCGGAGAAAGTCAAAACTCTGTAAAAAAATAAAAATTATTGAAATGAATACACAAAACAACACAGGAATATTAATCACTAGAGTAGTAATAGCCGTTTTAATGCTATTTCATGGATTTGCCAAATTAGGAGGAATAGATCCAATAAAAGGAATGTTGGTACATAATGGCTTACCAGAACTAATGGCATATGGAGTGTATATTACAGAAATACTTGCTCCAATACTTATACTAATTGGTTGGAGGACAAGAGTAGCTGCAATCATATTTTTAATGGGAATGATAAGCGCTTTGTTTTTAGCCCATTCTGGAGATATTTTCGCACTATCAAAAACTGGAGGTCTTCAAATTGAATTGATCCTTTTATATGCATCGGCTGCATTGTCCCTAGTTTTTACAGGAGCTGGGAAATATGCTATTTCAACATCTAATAGGTGGGATTAACTAAGAGCTATTTCCTAAACAAGTTTATACAGATAAAAAACACGGTAATACTACACACAACAAAAATTCCCCGAACTACATAGTTCGGGATTTTTTTAAGCCAAAATTCTGCTGTCATATTTTGAAAAACAGACAAGTTTGTCTTTATTTGTATTCAATTTAAATAACATTATTATGGAAGATATACAATCACCTTGCATTAGCATTTGCCGACAAGACAGCAATGATGTGTGTTTTGGCTGTAGAAGAACCACCGAGGAAATTGGAAACTGGTCGCTTTACACGAATAAAGAAAAAGAAGAAGTCATTAAAAAAGCGGCAGATCGCAGAAATGCGCCCGACACAGCAACAGGTACTTTTTTCAGATAGAAATGCTATTTCGTTTATCACGATAGAAATATCCCGGACTTAGATTCGGGATTTTTTCTGACCAAGCCCAACTCATTCAGCTCATCCCAATCAGGATCTTACCCAAAAAAGCTCACTAAGGAAATCATTCCGCAAAACAAAAAACAGTAGGTAAATGACTATAGCCTGTTTTTCCTACCTTTGTTTCCCTAAAACCTAGCGATGACGAAACGTAAACTGAAACCCAATATCCGTAAAGGCCTGCAACTTACAGGACTCTTACTAACCTTTATAGCCCTACTATCTATTTTTATGAATAGGGAGCCCAAAGGCAAAACCGAGGCTCAGGTTTCCATCCCCGTTCTGTCGAAAAAGGAAAGTAAGGCTTTGCGCCGCTACAATAACGATTCTCATGTTAAAATAGCACAGCAAAAGGGCTTGAAAAAGCCTTTGCTCTCGAAAGAGGAGTACAAAGCAGATCCCGAGGAATTCGGAGAACGTTACAATCTGGAACGAATTGACGACAATGAGTACTATGAAATACCGCATTTAAGCAATTCGCTTCCCTACCTGCAGGAACCTGCGGTAGAATTCTTAGACTTATTGGGGGAACGGTTTTGCAATCAACTCGAAGAGTTAGAACTCCGAAAATACAGGTATTCGGTTACCTCGATATTGCGAACCCTCGACGATCAAAAATCGCTGCGCAAAAAAAATGTAAATGCCACCTTCAATAAATCGTCACATTATTATGGCAGAACTTTTGATATATCGCAAACCCGTTTTTTTGAGCGCGGTAACAGTCAACCCGTTTACTCCTACCGTCTTCGAAACATTCTGCTGCGTGTGCTCCTAAAAATGCAGGACGAAGGCAAATGCTATGTGCTTTTGGAAAAGCAGACCAAGTGCATTCATATAACGGTAATCTGATTAGAGCAAGTCTTGCTCTCTTACAGCTCCTTACATATCCCCCCTAATTACTGATTTTTACCAAATACAAATTAGCCGCTTTTAGTAAATGAAATAAAACCTTGTAGAAGGAATAAGCTATCTTTGGCCCTGGAATAATTTGCATGCACAGCCTGTATAACTTACTAAAAAAGATAGCGTGATGATAAAAAAAGGAGCCTTGCAAAAATGGCGGTTTTTGATACAAGTAATTTTTGTTCTTCTCTGTGTATGGATTGGGCTCGATTTCTATTTTTTTAACCAGTATCTGGCCACAGATGGTTTAACAGCTTTTCATAGCCGACCCCCAGGAGTAGATGCCTTTTTGCCCATTAGTTCATTGCTAAGCTTGGTTTATTTTATTAAAACCGGCATTATTCATTTGGCTCATCCAGCGGGCTTCATGCTCTTCATTAGCTTCTTACTAATGTCTTTTGTTTTTCCCAAGTCGTTTTGCAGTTGGGTATGTGTGTTTGGAGCTTTATCGGAAAAGCTAGCTGATTTTGGAGAATTCGTTTTCGGAAGAAAAATAGAAATGCCCAAAATTATAGACCGAATTCTCAGGTCGCTAAAATACTTATTGCTAGCACTTATGGCGGTGGTGTTTTTGGGAATGACAACACCCGCATTAAAAAGTTTTCTCGATGGAGATTTCAATAAAATCTGCGACATTAGGATGTACGATTTCTTCGCGAATATCAGCAGTTTATCTATAGTGGTTTTTTCTAGTTTAATCCTTCTATCCGTTGTGTTCAGAGGCTTTTGGTGCAGGTATTTATGTCCTTTCGGAGCTATTATGAATCTCATGGGACTATTAAGTCCTAATAAAATAAGAAGGAATAGCCAATCGTGTATCCATTGCAATAAGTGTTCGCAGGTTTGTCCTTCCTTCCTAAAAGTTGCCACGCTTAAAACCGTTATTTCCGATGAATGCTCATCCTGCATGAAATGTCTGGATATTTGCCCGGTAAAAAATACACTAACAATTAAACCAATAACTTCCAATAAAAGCATTTCAAAAAAATGGGTTGCCATATCCGTTATCCTCATCTTTCTAAGCATCACCCTTATGGCTATGCTATCTGGTAAATGGCAAAACAACATAAGCAAAGAGGAATATCTGAATATATATCCGCACAGAAATGAACTAAAACACAATTAATTACTTTGGGTTATTTAATACCGTTTACCAGGAATATATTGAACGTGAAAATAACACCCTGAAACCTATAAGCAAGCTACCACCAGGCTATTCGTTTGGCTAAAAATTCGAGGGAATTTCACCAATCGAATCCTTAAAAGTTTCTTTCGTTAGTTCTTATTCGTTTGCTTTTTAGAACGGACAACAAATAACTAGGAAGAAAGCAAAAAAAGTGAAAGGGATTGGTAATAAAAAAACCAGAACGGGTAATTGAGTAAGAAATTGATTCGGCACCCAATAAACCATTTCCATAAAACTCCTAAAAAAATCCGCTACTCATCTCTGAATAGCGGATTTTTTTACCTTCCTTTTTTATATGGATTTCGAGAACATCTTGTCTTCCCCGCTTTTTGCGTATCGTAGTTTGTTATCAAACAATTTTGCAATGTTTCGGAGGAAAATCATACCCAAATCTGTCACTTCCAATTTCTCATCATCTACTCTGATAATTCCCTCATCGACCATTACCTGCATTTCTTCTTGAATACTTTCTGGCAAGTACTGTTTCACCTTGTCGGAAAAAAAGAGTTCACGACGACAGGTAATATCCAGAATGGCGCGTTTCACGATCACATCCTCATTACTCAAGAAATAACCTTTCACCAAATTCAATTCTTTAGCCTTGGCTGCCTTTTCATATTGCTTGATATCCTTTACATTTTGTGCATAAGCATACTTCGCATCGGAAATAGAAGAAGCTCCCAATCCAATGAGCAATTCGGTGTGCGAAGTGTTGTATCCCATGAAATTACGGTGCAATCGCTTCTCTTCGCGAGCGACATACAATTCGTCGTGAGGCAAGGAAAAATGGTCCATTCCCACATCGCTGTAGCCCAATTCGGCTAATTTCTCTTTTCCCAAATCGTACAAGGCTCTTTTTGCCGCACTATCGGGAATATCAGCATCGGTAAATATGCGTTGCCCTTTAGTTTTCCAGGGCACATGAGCATAAGAATAGTAAGCAATGCGATCGGGTTTTAGTTCAGACACCTTATCGAAGGTATCGCGAACCGAACTCAACTGCTGTTTTGGCAAGCCATAAATTAAATCAAAGTTCACTGAATCATAACCTATCTCACGCGCAGCAAGAGTTACTTCCTTTACCGTCTCGAAACTTTGAGGCCGATTAATCACCCGTTGAACTTCCGGATCGAAATCTTGTACACCATAACTAACTCTACGGAATCCAACCTCGTAGAGAGCCTGCAAATGCTCACGAGTTGTATTATTTGGATGACCTTCGAAGCTAAATTCATGATTAGGATGCAATTGAGCATTCTTTTTTATGCCATTAATTAGTTTCTGTAAATTCTCAGGATTGAAAAAAGTAGGCGTTCCACCTCCCAAATGAAGCTCCCGTATGATAGGCTTCTCCTTAAAAGTTTCCAGATAAATCTCCCATTCTGCTAGCAATGCATCAATATATTGATCTTCAAGATCATGATTACGAGTAATCACTTTAGTGCAGGCACAATAGGTGCAAAGTCGCTCACAGTAAGGCAAATGTATATAAACACTAATTCCCTTTTCAGCATTTGATTCGTCGAAAGTCTTTTTTACCACTTTCAACCAATCGCTCACTTGGGGTTGTTCATCGCCCCAAAAAGGCACTGTTGGATAACTAGTATACCGGGGAACCGGCACATTGTATTTATTAATTAATAATTCTCTATCCATAACTAAAACATCTTATGGGTTTAATTTCGTACAAAGATATCTTTTTTTGAAAGAAAGCGAGCCTAATGCTTTTTAGAAATACATTAAGACTATTCACACAAGAATTCTTCTCGAATTGTAGCCCATAATTTAAATCCGTAGCTTTAACTTTACATTCCTTCAAATAAATCTGATATTGAAAATAGATTAAGCCTCAACAAGAATGAAAAAAGAGATCACAAAGCATCCAAACGCACATTCAAAACATGAAATTGTGCTTGTAATTAATCCTGGCTCAACTTCTACGAAAATCGCAATATACAACAGATCAGGCCTTATTGATGAAAAAATCATTCGCCATTCGCAAGCAGATTTAGATACATTTCAACGGGTTAGCGATCAATTCGATTATCGTTACCAAATGGTGAAGGCTGGATTTGATCAAATGCTCGATTCGGAAGAATTTCAACTTGTAGGCGTTGTAGGAAGAGGTGGAATTGTAAAACCTTTGGAAGGCGGCACCTATAAAATCAATAATCACTTTCTGGATGATGCTAAAATGGGCACTTACGGCGACCATGCCTCCAATTTAGGCTGTATGCTAGCTCATAAGCTTGCTAAACATTTTAAATTAGAAGCAAGTTATACTGTTGATCCAGTATCGGCAGGTAATATTTGCGAAAAGGCGCGTATCTCAGGCGTACCAAGCATTGAACGAAACCGAAGAGGCCATCCTTTGAACATGAAAATGACTGCTCGCAAAATTGCCAAACAACAAAACATTCCTTTTGAAAAGACTAAATACGTAATTGCCCATTTGGGTGGTGGAATTTCTATTGCAGCCGTTAAAGGAGGTCAAATTGTTGATGTGAACGATGCTTTACTAGGAATGGGCCCCTTCTCTCCCAACCGTGCCGGGGCTCTGCCAACACGAGGCGTTCTCGATTTATGCTATTCTATGCCCAGAAACGAAGTAGAAACACTACTTAGCAAGAACAGTGGTTTAAAAGCTTACCTGGGCGTAGATGATCTTCGCGATGTTTTCCAACTTATTGATGCCAATAGTAAGAAAGCAAAGCTCGTTTACGATGCTTTTGTGTACCAAATAGCCAAAGAAATAGGTGCATACCACATAGCCTTAAAATGCAAGGCGAACGGAATCATTATAACAGGTGGAATTGCCTATTCGGATCGCTTTATTTCTGACCTAAAAGAATATGTGGGCAGCTTAACAAACTTTTTTGTTTATCCTGGTGAAAATGAAATGCAAGCTCTGGCCGAAGGTATTTTCCGAGTAATAGATGGGCAAGAAATTGCCCTCGATTACTAAATGAAATCACAATAAATAGTATTTGTTATTCCCATTTCCCTGCCTACAAAATACCATATTCGACTCTAAATCGATAAATGAGCCTATTTTTACCCGCAATCCACAAAAATATAACACTCTCACAAAAAGAAAATTAAGAGTTTTGACGTAGATATGTAGTACCCCCTTTTGCGCAATTCCCTCCCATATTCCACCCTGTTTTTAGCTATTTATTATTTCTTCGCGATGCTATTAACCCAATGACCGAAAGAAAATAAATTCTTATTAAAAATAAACTATGAAACATTACCTTTTGCTATTAGCATTTACATTGCTTTTAGGATCGTGCACCGACACAGATTACATTTCCAATGCTCCTGAATTGGAAATTAACGTTAGCGATACCGATGGTATCTTAATTGAATATGCGAGCGTTTCCCTTTTTGACAACCGAGATGATTGGGACGAGAAAACCAACAAAATTGATTCCTTAACAACCGACTCGCTGGGACATGTTGCTTTCGAAAACCTTGAAGAAATTCAATACTATGTGTATGTTGAGAAAGATGATTTAAACAACACCTATGGAACTATTGCCACAAGCGATAGTTTACAAGTTGATGAAATCCGCGTCCTAAACATTCAAATCGAGTCCATCCAATAAGCCAATCTAATTCTAACTTAAAAATCTATGAAAAATATATATCCCCTATTTTTTCTTTTGCTCCTTCTCATCAGTTCATGTTCCGATGAAGAAATTTACAATGAACAAGAGATTACTGAAGATGAAGGCCTTACCTTTGAAGCCATTGTTCCTGAAACCACCAAAACCATCAGCACAGAAACATGGGAAGCGGCTGTTAGCAATATCGACACTGTAAATCAAACCATGACCTTAGCAAGTTCTATTGAGGATAATATGGAACTAAACGAAGGCGATATTCTGGTAAGCGAATACGACGGCGGATACCTACTTCAGATTGAAACAATCACGCGCACTGACGACCAAATCTATTTAACTACATCAGAGTCCACCCTGGAAGATGCCATTGAAGATGCTGATTTTTGGTACGATACACCTCTTACCAATTCGGAAGTTGATGAAATAGAAAGCTTAAGCGATGGAGCCACAATTTCGCTAAACGACACAAAATCGAACAATACGAAAAGTAATTTATCGGTGAATATCTCAGCTAACTTAACCGATGAAGATGAAATTTTTAGCTTAGGTATTAACGGTTCGGTTACCCTAAGCTCCGACATCCGTACCAAACTAAAAATTAAACGTTTTAAACTCCGCAAATTCGAAATTGGTTATTCAGGATCTATTTCTACCGAATTAACGGGATCAATCTCTGTTACTACCGAAAAAGACTCAACCATCTCTTCAACTAAAGAGTTAGAAAAAGATATTGCAAGTATTGCATTTAATAAGATTGTAGTGTATTGTGGAAGTGTCCCCATTCTTGTAGAGCCGAAACTTACCCTGAGTGCAGGAGTGCGTGTTTCGGCAGTAGCGAGTGCAACGATTGGCCTCACAGATGAACTTAGTTTCTCGGCTGGCATCACCTATGTAAGAGGAACAGGATGGGGAAACTATAAGACATTCGATCATGAATTTAGCCTTTTACGACCTACTGGTGAAGTTGAGGTAAGCGCCGAATGTTATATCGAAGCAAAACTAAAATACAAGATCTATAAAAAACTTTCGCCCTACATCGAATTCCCAATTTATGGTGGTGTGAGAGCTGGCGCCAATACCGAAGATGGATTCTACTATGATTTATATGCTGGAGCAGCCTTGAATGCCGGTGCTAAAATGAAAATATTTGGAAAGAATCAAATCAATTACAATGCTGAAATATTTTCGGTAGAAACCTACCTCAATCAGGCACCCGAAAGTCCATCCAACCCAAGTCCCGAAGATAAGGAATCAGTCGATTATCAGGATGAAATTAAATTAAGCTGGACCGGCAAAGATTACAACAAGGATGATGAACTAACTTATACAGTATATGCTTCAACCGATGAATCGAAACTTAGTGAAAATGCAGTGGCTACCAATATTAAAAACAACTACTACACGCTAAGCGATATTACTGCCGACCAAAGCATGTACTGGCAAGTTATTGCTAAAGATTCTGACGGAGACAAAACCTCAGGTCCTATTTGGTCCTTTACTGTGGGTTCGTCACAAATTGCTCCTTCAACACCTCAGCTTATTGCACCTACAGAAGACTCAAAAGGTCTCGATCCGGAAAGCATCGAATTCAGCTGGGAAAGCGATGATGAGGATGTGAACCCGGTCTTTACCATTCTATTGGGAACCGATAAATCATCACTCGAATCAATTTACGAAGGAACAATTACAAAGGAGGATGACGTTTACAAATATACTTCAAGCACTATTTTAAATTCGAACACCACCTACTATTGGCAGGTAGTAGCTGCCAACGACGATTTGTCGGAAAGCAGCGAAATTGCCTCTTTCGTAACATCTATACCGGGAGCAATTAGTTTTACCGATTCCCGCGATGGAAACACCTATGCAGCTGTAAAAATTGGTGATGACTACTGGATGTCTGAGAACTTAAAATACACGGCGACAAGTTCGAGCAAGTATTCCAAAGTGAATGATGTGGTCTACTATTCCTACTTAATTATGGATGATGTTTGCCCAAGTGGATGGCACATTCCTACAACCGATGAGTACGATGCCATGTACGAAGAACTTAATATGGAAACAAAAGGAACGCTTCAATTGCTCGATCCGGATTCCTTTAGCAATGGAAGCAACACATCAGGATTTTCGGCCACATCTACCGGAACCAACTGGAGTGGTAGCATTGAGGGGAACGAAGCTGCTTACTACCTAAAATATACCGATAGTGAAGAAGGAGAATGGCCCTACTTCATGTATCTTGATGAAGAAGTTAGCTACTGGGATAATTCGGATCCCGATAGTAAACTAACTATTAGGTGTGTAAGAGATAAGTAAAAAACAGTCGAAAAAGAAAACATCGTTTTTTATAACCCACTAAATACAAGGCAATCGTAAACCACTACGATTGCCTTTCTTTTTTTTATTTTCGAATTCTAACGATTAGAAATGAATGCTAAAAAACAGTTTCTATCTGTAGAAATAAACATTAGAAACTTTAACAACAAAAACTTATTTTTTGTATATTGAGTAACGCTCATTTTATTTGATAGTTGAACGATATGCCTAAACCAAAGCAAAACAATTTATACCAATCCTTAATTAAGAACTCCGGAGATTCAATGTTTCTTTCTAATTATTCCGGAAAGCTAATTGAGGCAAATGAACAGGCTTGCTATAATTTAGGTTATACCCGGGAAGAGCTTCTCAACATGTCTATATGGGATATTAACAAAAACTATAAAACACCTGAACAGCTTAAAGAAATATTGCATCTTCTTAATGAGAAAAACCACCTAAAACTGAATGTTATACACCAGCGAAAAGATGGATCGAAATACAGCACAGAGCTCAGTGTTACACTCCTGATTCAAAATGATGAAAAACTAATACTAGGAATTGCCAGAGATATTAGCGAATATGAATCAGCACAAGAAAAGCTCTCCTCTTACATCGATAGCATGGAAAGAACACATGTGATTATCGAGAATAGTAGTGATATCGAAAAAATGATTCATGATCTACTTGTTCTGATTCAAGATGTTCTTAAAACCGATCGAAGCTTTTTTTTCCCCATTCTAAATCGTAAAAATCAATTCATATTCCCTACTGTTAAAATTGTTTCTCCATATTTTTCGAAAATTTCTAGTTTAGATGAAGATTGTAGGAATTATCAAAAGATTCTTTCTCAAAAAATAAATCAGCAAAATAAGATCCAAATTCTATACACAGAATCGGATTCTACAGATGAGATCCGTAGCCATTTTCAGATTAAATCTGAAATGATTATCAACAAACAAGATACTGGTTTTGTTTTGGGAGTACATCGTTGCAAAAAAACTGAAAAATGGACTGAACTTGAACAAAAAATGCTTACAGAGATAGGTAGACGATTGGAAGATGCAATAAAGAGAATACTGTATAAACATCAACTAGAAGAAAGTGAAAAAAAATACAAAACCCTTTACAACAGTGCTCCCATTCCATACCATTCGCTAGATACGAATGGAGATATAATTGATGTAAACAACACCTGGCTGAACTTTTTAGGCTACGAACGAGAGGATGTTGTTGGGAAGAATTACCGAGATTTCTTGCATCCCCAATGGGGAGATAACTTTTTTAATAATTTTCCAACATTTAAAAAACGTGGCTACGTAAATAACGTTGAATTCAAAATTCGCCATAAAAATGGACATTACAAGTTTATTTCTCTGGATGGAGTTACCAACTGTCATGCCGATGGAACTTTTAAACAGACCAATTGCATTTTTCAAGACATTGGTGCGAGAAAAAAAGCAGAAGCAAAACTAAAAGAAAGCGAAGAGCGCTTTCGCCTATTAATGGAACAATCGCCTTTTGTTGTTGAAATATATGATTTAAAGGGCTTACAAATATCAGTAAACAAGGCTTATGAAGAACTTTGGGAAATTCCCTCAGAAGTCACTCTTTTCAAATACAATATTTTAAACAGTCCCGAAGTTCATGCTACTGGAATAATAGAATACATTAATCGAGCCTATGCAGGAGAAACCATCGACCTTCCAGATCATGAGTACAACCCCGAAAGTGATTTAAATGCCGAATACCAAAGCCGAAGCAGATGGTTGCGAACTCGTATTTATCCTTTAAAAGATGAATTTGATAAGGTAACCAATATTGTGGTTATGCACAGAGATATTACCGATCAGAAAAATGCGGAAGCAAAAATCGCAAAAAGTGAAGCAAAATTTAAAAGCTTTGTGCAACAAGCTCCTATTCCCCTTAGTAATGTAGACAATAAAACAGGAGAGATTAAGTATGTCAATACTAAGTTTCTAGATGTGTTTGGATACACTCTTGATGAAATTCCGACCATGGAAAAGTGGTGGAAACTTGCCTATCCAAATCCAGAATATCGAAAAATTTCAATCGACAAGTGGGAAAAAGCAATGGAATTAGCAATAAAAAATCAAACAGATATAATTCCTGAAATCTACAATATTACTTGTAAAGATGGAAATATGAAGCAGATATTAGTGTCGGGAATTACCATTGGAGAAGAATTTTTAGCGATGTTGGTAGATATTAGCCATCAGAAAAAAATTGAACAAGAATTAACTATTGCCAAAGAAAAAGCAGAAGAAAGTGAAAAGCTAAAAACAGCCTTTTTGGCGAATATGAGCCATGAAATACGCACTCCTATGAATGGGATTCTGGGATTTGCCGAACTTTTGCAAACCCCACACTTAAGCATCGAAAAGCATCATAAATATGTAAATATTATCATGCAAAGTGGGAACAAAATGCTTTCTACTATCAATGATATTATTGAGATATCTAAAATTGAAACCAAACAGATATATCCAGAACCACAAGAACTTAATATTAGTGAAATTCTTGATTCACAATATGCTTTTTTTCTGCCCGAAGCATCTCAAAGTAAAATTGAATTTACCCTCAACAACTCGCTTTCAGCATCGGATTCGATAATTGTAACCGATCCTTCTATGCTGGATTCAATTCTTACTAACCTAATTAAAAATGCCATAAAGTACACCAATAAAGGATCCATAGAATTTGGCTGCCTGAAAAAAGAGCAGTCTATCGAATTTTATGTGAAGGATACTGGTATTGGGATTTCTAAAAATCAACAAAAAATAATTTTTGAACGCTTTAGGCAAGTGAATACCGATAACACCAAAACTATTGAAGGATCGGGACTGGGCTTGTCCATAGCAAAAGCCTATACCGAATTACTCGGTGGTAAAATTTGGATGAAATCGGAAGAAGGAAAGGGATCCCAATTCTCGTTTAAGATCCCATGTCATTGCTAAACACCATATTTTTCCACCAAAGGCTGATTAATAACCGCCTTCAATTTTTCTGACAACGATTCTGCATCCTGCTTTGTTAGCCCGGTAGTAGTTATAACAGGATGGATAATTACTTCGGCAATTCCAGGACTCGCATTTCCTTTGAACATACTTCCTCGCTGCAATCTTTTCCAATTGGTGGTTTGCGTAATGGGCAGTATGGGAATACCCATTTGGATGGCAATGGATACAGCTCCAGCTTTAAAATCACCCAATTTAGGAGCATTTTCAGGAATTGTTCCTTCCGGTAGAATAACCAAAGGATTGCCCTCAGCAATTACGTCCATCATTTTTTTAAAACTTTTTAAAGCACCCAATCGATTCTTCCTATCCACCAAAATATTCATTCCTGATGTATAAAAAATATGAAACAAGGGCCACTTTTCAATTTCCTTTTTACCTGTAAACACAAAATACTGCTGAAAAATAATGTATAAGGTCGCCGGATCGATAAAGGAACTATGATTGGAACAAATTAGAAATGGCTGATCAGTAATAATATTTTCCCGCCCTTTTACACGTAAAAAAATGCCAGATCCGTAAAGCCAAACCTTAGCATAAATTCTTATCACCTTAAAGGCCATAGGAAAACGTTCTTTCTTCGCTAACAAATACTTAAATATCGGATAGAAAAGAACTAAGCTTAGTACGAAATACAGGAAGAAGTAGACTTTGTATAAAAATCTGATGGGAAATATTAAAACATTCATTTTTGAATCACAATTTAATATAACTAGAATAAAGCAACTTGCAGAGCCTAATTAATGCCCAACAAGAGCTGTAAAAATATCACTAAGGATTTATCATGATTCAAAAGTAAGATTATTTATTTGGATCCCCAATCCTCATAAAATTCATATGAAAGCCATACTTATACTACTGCAAAAGCCATTTTCAAATCAAGGATGTGAATTGTTTCACATTCTTATTTTTTGATTTAAGAGAACATAAATTTAAATATTTCGTATCATGAACACAAAGTAAAGAATTAACTATCAGCCACAAACTAAATTATTTAAAAAAACCGACTACATAATTAATTGATCAGTTATGAAAAAATCTTTAGGTATTTTCCTTGTTCTTATTGCAATTTCAGGAATTGCAGAAGCACAATATGGCTATGGCTCTTTTAGATCATTTCGTATCGATTTAGGAGCTAGTTATTCGAACCCAGGTGGCGACGAATTGGATGCAGGCTTTGGTTTTTACGTGAATCCAAAATTTCATGTAAATGATAATCTTCTTTTGGGTGCTAAATATGAATCGACAGAGCTCACGGCAGTAGATGAAGATTATTTAGACGTGTCAACAATCTATTGCTATGCTACAACAATTGACTACTATGTGAGCAACGATAACCTCCGTCCCTTTGCAGGTATTGATATTGGGATTTATGAGCTTGAGTCAATAACTAGTAGAAGCATGGGACAAAATACAGAAATTGAATTGGGTTCGAAGTTAGGAATTTCACCCAAAATTGGTCTTAGCTTCGGGCATTTAGATATCTGCTTTCAGTATAGCCTTATTTTTGATCAAAATGAACGTTTCGATGATTTTAACCATAGCTCGATTAAGTTAGGCTTTCACCTTGGAGGTGGCGAAAACTAAAACATCTGCCTAAGTGCAAAAAATTGCAAGAAAAATGCCATCCTTAACGGGATGGCATTTTTTATCTGTATCAGTATTATCGTTTTTAAAATTTACGGAAACCAATTAGGTGACGAACCTCTTCTAAGGTTTTAGCAGCGCTTTCGCGAGCTTTCTCAGCTCCTTCTTGAGTTACTTTTCGCAGGTAAGCGTCATCCTGGTAAATATCAAGAAAACGCTCTCTAATTGGAGCTGTGAAATTGATAATATCTTCGGCCAACTGCTTTTTAAGATCGCCATAGCGAATTTCGCAATTGTTGTATTTATCATTAAAGAAATCGTAAGTATCTTTTGTAGAAACCACATCTAGTAAGCTAAACATATTCTGAATGGCTTCAGGCTTTTCCTGATTCATTTGAGTTGGTCCACTATCCGAAACCGCTTTCATCACTTTTTTACGAATTGATTTAGGATCCTCAACCAAACCAATGGCATTTCCTTCCGATTTTCCCATTTTTCCTGATCCATCCAATCCTGGAATTTTAACAAATTCTCCTGTAAACGAATAGGGTTGAGGAATTTGAAAGGTATCTCCTCCGTAGATATTATTGAATCTCTTGGCAAATTTACGAGCCATTTCTAAATTCTGCTCCTGATCTTTTCCAACCGGCACATACTGTGCTTTGTGAATTAAAATATCAACAGCCATTAAAACGGGGTAAGTCAATAAACCCGCATTTACATTTTCAGGACTTTTTCGTGCTTTATCTTTAAAAGAGGTCGTTCTTTCCAACTCTCCCAGGTAGGAGTTCATATTCATCAACAAATAAAGCTCTGGAATTTCAGGAACATCGCTCTGCACATAAATGGTTGCCTTTTCAGGATCGATTCCACAGGCAAGGTATTCTGCTAAAACCTGTTTCACATTTAAATGAAGATCAGCAGGGTTGGGGTGAGTAGTCAAGGAATGCCAGTCTGCGATAAAGAAAAAACAATTGTTATCGTTCTGCATTTGAACAAAATTCTTTATTGCTCCGAAATAGTTTCCCAGGTGTAAATTTCCTGTCGACCGAATTCCACTAACTACTGTATTCATGATCTGATTTATTAATAGCTCAAGCTTTGAGCCGTTTATATTGAAAAAATTATCTCGCAAAATTATGAAACGAATCGAACAAAAAAAATATTGAAGGCCCGAAATCGTGCTAATCTATTTGAAAGTAGAAGATTTAATGAAAATAATTTTTCTGAATGCTTACATAAACTGCAAAGTAAACCATGCCCAAACAATATACCTGCCCAACTTTCCCGCTGCCATAAATAGGGCAACCCAAAGTGCATTGCTACGGAGCAAACCCAAACCCAAAGGAATTATATCGCCCACAAAAGGCAAAAAAGAAAAGAAAGCCAACGCACTTCCTTTGCCTTTCAAGAATAATCTGGTTTTTTCAGCTTTTTCCTTTTTTATTCGCAGGACTTTCTCAATCCACTCCCACTTGCCCAAATAGGCCAAATAATAAGTAAACATACCTCCTAACCAATTTCCCAAACTCGCAATGGCAATGGTAAGCGGAATATCGTAACCCGAATAAACAAAAAGACTTAGGATGGCTTCGGAACTAAATGGCAAAACCGTAGCTGCCAAAAAACTCGCCAAAAACAAACCCCAATATCCATATTCAAACAATTCTGTCATTGCTGCCAAAGATAGATATTAATTAATAATGGTGAAGAAAGTGTCTATTACACAACGTAACTTAAACAATTTATTATGAATATAGAGGCTAATATCTTCTTAATTGTATATCCTTTTGTGCCTGATCTATACACTCACTTTCAAGCATAACAATTTCCAATAATTGTAAGTCATGTCCAAATTTGCGAGAAATAATTCCTTCTCGATCTCAAAAATCCTCTAACCTAAGGCTTTCTTCGTTTGTTTTCTTTTGCCTCATAAATATAATTTAGTTTAAAAATTAGTGATACAAGCGCAAATATTTAAAAAATGTTATAAAATGTTAAAGTTGTTATGCTCTGACTGTCAGGTATATAAACCCACAATGCAACAAAAATCATATAATTTGAAATTTTTTTCTTACCAAACCCAGGTTCAGAAAACTAGATTTGTTGTGATGAAATTTACACAAGTGAAATTTATTGTACATAAAAAACTGACCAGTTATGTATTACTAACTTTAATAATCTTACATACTATCACTCTTTTTTATGTGAATTAAAGCTAACGATTGCATTACTAAGACATGCAGTAGTATTAAGAATAGATGAAAAAATTGAAATCCTTATTATATAACTTACTATGAAACACATTTACTATTTTAATTTTTTACTATTAATGCTAGCGCTCTTGGCTTTAGCTTGTCAACCCGATGAGCTTGTTTATGCGAGGCCTGATAGTTTGGAGGGACCAATTTATCAACAGCTGGAATCTACAGGCGAGTTCAGCTATTATTTAGCTTGCCTTGATAAAACGGAATATGCTACCTCATTAAAAAACGGAGGATCATGGACAGTTTTTGCATTTGATGATACCGCTTTTGAAGAATTTATGGACGAAAATGGATATACCTCATTTGAAGAAATCCCAGAACTTAGGTTAACTAATATTATTAAGTATTCAATTATTATTGACTCTTATAGTACAACAACATTAACCTACTATTCTAATGGGTGGTACGAAGGGAATTCATATCGGAGATATACACAATATAGCGATTCGTTAACTCAAATGAATTCCAATAATTACCCTAATAGTCTAAATGAGCCTAATAAAACCTATTGGGTAGATGAGAGTAGAGGAGTTTTAAAGACTACCAGCTATTTTCTAGATGCATATTTCGAATTAACTGGCCACTATGTTGAATTCGAAGATTATGACTTTATGTTTCCAGGACAAAATTATGTTCAAGGAGGTATGAAAGTATTTGAATCAGATGTGGTAGAAACTGGTTTGATTGGTGAAAATGGATTAATTTATCATTTAGATAAAGTAATTGAGCCTCGACAAAATATGTATCAATGGCTTTCTAACGAAGAGAATGATAGTAAATATTCAATTTTTAAAAGTATTATTGATCGCTTTGGCTACTTTAAATATAGTTATACCGATGAGATAACCAATGACTCTATTTTTCAATTACGTTTCCTTAATGGAGTAGAAAGTAACTATATCGCTTTTGAGCCAAACCATGAAACCTATCCTAACTTAATAGCTAACATTAACTATACAGAGGTTTATTCTACAGGTTTACTAGCTCCTACCAATGAAACCTTAACTAGCTATTTAGCTTCAGATAATATTATGGCAGACTATTATTCTTCATATGATGATATGCCATTAGATGTTTTGGCCATGTTTGCCAATATGAACTTCTTTACTAGGTTCTGGGATATTTGTCCAAGTCATTTTGGCGAAACATATACTGTGGGTTTAGATCCTGTTAATTTAACTGAAGATGATGTAGTTGAACAACAGTATTGTAGTAATGGCTTAGTAGTAGGTGTCAATAAAATATATGAAGCCGACTGTTTTTCTACTGTGATGGGACCACTTTTGCTAGATCAGGACTATTCAATCATGCTAGATGCAGTTCAGGAATTAGATATTGCTTCAGCACTGGAAAGTAAAGGAGTTAGTTACTCTGTAATGGGTGTTAAAAATGACCAGTTTATCGATGTGGCTGACCCAAATAGTAGTACGCGTATAGTTTCCGTTGTGTTTCCAACAAATGGAGATCCAGAGCAAACTTATTTACAAGTTACAGGTGATCCTGATGCTTCTGATAATCGCATTTATCCCGATCCGGATGAAGTCACTCCTTCATCAACAGATGTATCTTATGTAAGTACAACATTAGCCAGTATTATAGAAAATCAAATTGTAGAAGACGCATTTAACATGGGTAATAGTAACTATTACCAAACTATGAGTGGAGAATATGTTTATGTAAATGGTTCTGAAATTTCAGGAGGTGGTGATATTGCTAATGAAACACCTGTTTCTATTGCATCTACCAGAATTACTGAGAATGGAAACTTTTATGAAATGAGTAGTTTTATCTCAAGACCAGAATACTATACTTATGGTACTTTACTTCAAGATTTATCGACCTATTCTAGGTTTGTAGAGGTAATTGATGGAGCTGGAGTAAAAGTAGCTATAGCTGATCGCGATGATGACTACCTAATTAGTTTTATCAGCACAAAGAAAAACTACACCTTATTTGTGCCAACTAATGAAGCAGTTCAACAAGCTGTTGATGATGGTGTAATACCAGATCCAACAACATCTTCATTAAATGCATTGTCTTCTTTAGATAGAGCTCAGGCTACTATTGATTTAGCAAATTTCGCTAAAAAACACTGCATTTTGGTTTCTGTACCTACTGATGGAGAAACATCAGGCACCTACTCATCGATGTATTATGACAAGATTGTAGATTATGCTCCGGTTTATATTGAGTATGAAATCGAAAATGATTATGCAACACAAAGCATAACCATAAAAGATGTAACTACTGGGGAAGTTAAGGCTGAAACTACTGATATTACTAATGTATTATCTAAAAAAGTAGTCATTCACCAAATTGATGATTATTTAAGATAGAAATAAAAAGATTTGTATCTCCTATCCTATTAGCCTTGTGTAAAGCATTTTTAAAAACACAACGTTAATACCTAAAAACAGAAGTACGAGAAATTAAATAAATCAATATTCATCCAAGTTTCATCTGACAAATGAAAATAATTTTAAGCAAATGAATGTCTATATAAAAAAGTATATTTTTTACAGCCTGTTGATAGTATTTTCAATACTAACTACATTCGAAATAAGCGCCCAAACTAAAACGGTTATAACAGGTAATATTGTGTCAAAAACAGATGGACAACCATTACCAGGAGTAACTATTGCAGAGAAGGATAAATCGAACAGAATTATTACTGGGGCAATTACTGATTTCAATGGAAATTATGTAATCAAAATCACCGATCCAAAGCATACCTTATCTTATTCGTTTATTGGATTTAAATCTCAGGAGTTTATTCCTGGAAACAAACGAAAAATAGATGTTAAACTTGAAGAATCATTTTCTAAATTAGATGAAGTTGTAATTCGTGCTAGTAGAAACGTAAATACAGGTGAGTTTAATATGGCTAAAACGAGGGTTGCTACGGCCATCCAAACTATTTCTGCAAAAGAGGTAAGTGAAGTATCTTCTTCTTCTATGGTCGATCAACTTCAAGGTCGTTTAAGTGGTGTTGATATTGTTGCTAATTCAGGAGAACCGGGTGCAGGAATGTCTATTCGTATTCGTGGTACATCTTCATTAAATGCTTCATCAGAACCATTAATTGTTATTAATGGAGTGCCATTTGAAACTGAAGTAGATGATTCATTCGATTTTGGTTCAGCTGATGCAGATGAATACTCTTCATTAATAGGCGTTTCTCCCGATGATATCGAAGAAATATCGGTACTTAAAGATGCTGCTGCTACGGCGCAATACGGATCAAGGGGAGCAAACGGAGTATTAAGGATTAAAACAAAACGTGGATCAAGAGGTAAGGCTCGTTTTTCGTATAGTTACAAAGGTACTATGGGTGTTCAGCCATCAGGTATTCCATTATTAAGCGGAGATCAATATTCAACTTTGATGAAAGATATAAACCTTTCAAGAGGCGCCAGTGCGGAGTCTTATCCTGAAGTAGAATACGATCCTACTTATGAATTATATGATTATTACAATAAAAATGTAGATTGGATTAAGGAGATTACTCAAACTGGTTATACTCACCTGCATAACTTTTCGGTAAGTGGTGGTGGTGAAAAAGCATATTATCGTATTTCAGCTAGTGCTAAAACTCAAGATGGAACCACATTAGGTACTGGAAATGATGTGTACACAACACGTGCTATTTTAGATTATAATATCTCTGACAAGCTTAAAATTTCTACAGAGTTATCCTATAGTCATGGTTCAGTTGATAAATCCTATACAAGTAAAGTAAATGGTTCAACAACAAACATTAGAGGTTTATCCTTACTTAAAATGCCTAATCAATCTATTTATGAATTAGATAAATATGGCAATGAAACAGATGCCTACTTTACCCCAATAACGAATATTCAGGGTGATGGTGATGTATATTACAACCCAGTAGCAATGGCAAAGTTGGCTAAATATAATATCGAAAATAACAGAATCAGACCCATCTTTAAAATTGAGTATAAGCCATTTCCTACCTTAACTTATCATTCCACTCTATCATATGATAGTAATAATGATATGACCACCAGATTTACACCTGAGGCTGCAATTGGAGACTATTGGACCAGCTACTCTAACAATTATTCTTATTTAAAGGATAGTGAATTTTTTGTGTTGAGTACCGAAAATAAATTAATCTGGGAACCAAACTTAAATGAGGATCACTCTCTATACCTAGGTGGAATTTTCACTACCTATGATAAAACAAGTCAAACCTATGTAGTCTCAACCTCAAATACACCTGGTAGTACGCTAGAGTCTGTTGTTGTAGCTGCCAATATCGAAAATAGTGGAAGTAATTTATCAACTAGCTATAGTCGTTATAGAAGTGTAGGCGGTAACTTCATGTTTAACTACATGTTTAAAGATCGATATATTTTAAGTGGAAGTGCCCGTTACGAAGGTAACTCTCGTTTTGGAGATGATTACCGTTATGGATTGTTTCCAAGTATGTCGGCTCGTTGGATCGTAACTAATGAACAGTTTATGAAATCGATTAAGATAATAAACGAATTTAGTTTACGAGGTAGTTATGGAGAGAATGGTAGATCGCCTAGTTTTAATTACGGAGCCTATAATACCTATTCTAATTACAGTTGGGATTATCTTGATGTACGACCATCATACCCTAGTAGTATTGAATTGAAGGGCTTAAAATGGGAGACCGTAATTCAAAAAAATCTTGGATTCAACTTAATTATGATGGATCACAGGGTAAATGCTGATGTAGAATTCTATATCAAGGAAACTAAAGATATGCTAAATAAGAATTCTAGTATACCAACCACATCAGGTTTCTCATCTCTGGCTTACGTAAATCAGGGCGATATGGAAAACAAAGGTTGGGAAGTTAGTATAATGGCTAAAGTGATACGGAAAAAAGATTTGAAACTAGACCTTAGTTTCAATATATCCCGAAATAAAAACACGATTACTAAGATTGTAGACGGCATGGACGTGGAATCAGGTGATCCACTTGTTACAGGAGAAGATGGATATTTAAGACGTATTCAGGAGAATAATCCAATTGGATCATTCTATGGATATCGCTCTAAAGGTGTTTATAGTACTTCTGGAGATTTATATGCAACAACTGCTGAAGGGAATGTTATTTATGACATTGATGGGCAACCTAAAATGATGAAGTTCAATAACTCTTATTCGTTTGCTGCAGGTGACGCCAAATACGAAGATATTAACCATGATGGTAATATCAATCGATTAGACGTTGTTTATTTAGGTAATGCCAACCCATTGTTACATGGTGGTTTTGGGACAAATATAACCTATAAAAATTTAAGCTTTAATACCTTCTTTAGTTTTCGCTATAAACAAGATGTAATAAATATAGCGCGAATGAATACCGAAAGCTTAGATGATTGGGATAATCAAAGTACTGCTGCTTTGCGCAGATGGCGTTCAGAAGGAGACGTTACAAATGTACCAAGAGCCTATTATAATAGTCAAGTCAATACTTTGGGATCTGATCGATTTTTAGAGGATGCTTCTTTTCTAAGAATGAAGTCTATTACCCTAAAATACAGATTACCTAAAGCTTTTATTAAAAGGATTAATCTAGATGAGTTATCAGTATATGCAACAGGTAATAATTTATTAACATTTACTAAATATAGCGGTTCCGACCCTGAAACAGGAGCAAGTGATGATTGGGAAGATATGGGATATGATACCAACAAAACCCCAAGATCAAAGCAAGTTACCATTGGATTAAGTATTAAGTTTTAATAATGAATAAACGATATAAAATGAAAAAATATAAATTATATCTGGTTGTTTCATTCATGTTGATGTTAACCACATCATGTAATGATTATTTAACACTAGAACCAGAAGATGACCTTGTTCAAGATGAATTTTGGCAAACAAAGGAGCAGGTATCTTCAGCTGTTGCTGCTTGTTATGCTTCCATGAATGTAAATAATTTTATCTCTAGGGTAATACAATGGGGAGAGTTAAGAGCTGATATGTTAATCGCCAAGAGTGGTAGTAGTTCTCAAGGATATATGTTGAAGAATGCGCTTACTGCTAGTAATTCATTAGTGAGTTGGAGTAACTTTTATACCACAATTAACTATTGCAATACTGTTTTGGCTTATGCCGATGAGGCAAAGGAATTAGACAAAACATTTACTGAGCTAGAGTTAAATAGGTATAAGGCTGAAGCAAAAGCCATACGCTCATTGGTTTATTTTATTCTAGTTCGTAATTTTAAGAAAGTACCATTGATTACAACAGCTACCTTAAGTGATCAAACCGATTTTTACGTTGCTAAAAATACCGAAGCAGAAATATTAACTCAGATCACCTCCGACTTAAACGATGCAGTTGAATATTTGGCAGATAGTTATACTGAAAGTGCAGCCTACGATAAAGGACGAATGACACAAGGTGCAGCATATTCTCTTCTAGCAGATATTTATTTATGGAATAATCAGTTTGATAAAGCCATTGATGCTTGCCAGTCGGTAATCGATTTGAATAAATATAGTTTGGTGGATGGCTCAGATTGGTTCGACCAAATATTTTTTGAAGGGAACTCATCCGAAGGTATTTTCGAACTTCAATTTAGCACTTCTTTTTCGGCAATGATTAATTATTATTACTATAGCTCTACTGCCGATTTTCAGACCTACACAAATATTACTGATTTGTATGAGGATCCAAATGATGTAAGAGCTGATAACACCACCTATGATAGCTCAACAGGTGCTATTTTTAAGTTTACAGGCGTTGATAGTAAAACAGGAGAATATAGAACAACTTCTGAATTTTATAATAATTGGATATTTTACCGATATGCCGATGTTTTGCTGATGCAAGCAGAAGGGTATTTATTATCTGACACACAGCAAGATCTTAATAAGGCTTATAATTTAATTAATCAAGTACACGAACGTGCAACAGGAACGGCTTCATTGGCTGAAATTTCTGTATCGGGACTAAAAGAAGAACTTTTATTAGAACGACAAATGGAATTGGCCTACGAAGGAAAGCGATGGTACGATTTATTACGTTTCGCACGTAGAAACAATTTTGAAGACCAAAATTTAATTACCGATTTGGTTGCGATCAAGGCAGGAGTTGATGATTACGAAGAGATAGAGAGTTACTATACAGATACAGCTTCTTATTTCTTACCTATCTATCAAGATGAAATTGACTTGAATCCTAATCTGGAGCAAAACCCTTATTATGAATATTAAAAAAAGCAAAATGATGAATAATTGGAAAACAATTTTCAGTTTGGCATTTATCGGTGTTTTAAGTGCTGTTATGTACAGTTGTGATGATGGTTTAAGTGAAGGCAACTATTTTACAACAGATACAACGACTCTTACAGAAACTTTAGAGGCTCAGCCCGAATCTTTTTCAGAATATATAACCATGCTTAAAAAAACAGGTTACTATAGTGCCTTAGAGTCTTATGGTTCATATACCTGTTTTGTTCCTGTAAATTCCGCCATTACAGCCTATATACAGGAGAGATGGGGAGTAAGTTCTATCGATGAACTCACAACCGACGAGCAAATTGATGCTTTAAAAACAATTGTAAAGTTTCATACCATGTCTACTAAAAAATTGTCTACCTCATTTTCCGAGGGACGTTTAACCGACACAACCTACTCTGGCGATTTTTTAACAACTTCCTTTTTAGAGGGAGGCGGTTTGGCAAATGTAACCATTAACCGACAGGCTCAGTTAGTAAACTATGATATAACAACAGATAATGGAGTGATACATAGTATTGACGAAGTACTAGATCCTTTTGTTGATGGTATTTCTACTGTGATAGAGACAGCAGGAAAGCATAGTATTTTTGTTGAAGCACTTAAGCAAACAGGTTATTACGATCAGTTTAATGAATTAACAACAGAGTCAGGTAATAAAATGAAGTATACAATTCTGGCCGAAACAGATTCTGTTTACGCATTATCTGGTGTTACTTCTTTTCAGGATTTAACTGATCTTATTTCTCCCAATGACAATGACTATGAAAATACGGAAAACCCGCTAAATATATTTGTTGGTTATCATGCTGCAGAAGCCTTTAGCTATTCATCTGATTTTTCAACTGGATTTATAAGTACTGTTTCAGAGGGAGATGCAGTAAAAGTGGAGAAAACAGATTTTTCTTTAAAATTAAATGAAACTGAAACTGGAGAAAATGATACCTGGGTTTCATTGGTAATGAGTGAGAGTAATTATCCGGCTAAAAATGGAGTATATCATACCGTTGATACAATAATGGATGTTTTTGTTCCTAAGGCTTCATATATTATTTGGGATCCAGCTTTCGATTCTGCTGAAGCAAAGGCCAAACTTGTAAATAGTTACGACAAGGTTACTCAGGATGCTTATGAAAATATTTATTGGTATCCAGAAGATAATTTGATACGGTATATGTGTAAAAATACCAATTGTAATCTTAATAGATGTGCACTGGGTTTATCTAATTGTGTGTATTATGAGTTTACTACACCGGTTATTCCAAAAGGTCAGTATGATTTCTTTGTTTGTGGAAATGGTTCTAAAAGGTCGCGTGGTGCTGCTCAAATATATTGGGACGATGAACCAATTGGTACTGTTTACGATTTAGTAATTAACACTACAACTATAGGTTGGCCAGACTCTACTGAAATGCAAGCTAACCATTGGAGACATGGATTAAAATCAATAACTAGAGTTAGTGATGGTGCTTCTCAGTATGATCAATCCACAGTATTAAGATTTCATATTACTGATGAGTTATTGTGCCCGGAACAAAAGCAGCATACCATTAAATTAGTAACGACCAGGTCTGGTGCTATGCCAATTGATTACTTCGAGTGGATTCCTGTAGAGTAATATTGAGCTATTAAAAAAATATGAAATATGACAAAAAAGTAATAAATATGAAATATATATATAATTATAAATTGGTCTATAGCCTTATTGCATCTATAGCGTTAGTATTCGCTACAGTGTCTTGTGATGATGAGGTTAGTGATGAGCATTTTAACCAGATTGATATTGCCTTAGAGCAAAATCTGAAATCACTCATTGCTGAAGATGCTGAGTTATCAACATTTTATAGCCTTTTACAGCAAACCGGTTACGATACCTTGTTAACCTACACACAAGCCTACACTGTGTGGGCACCTACTAACGATGCACTTGCAACTGTATCGGATGATATTTTAAATGATGCCGATGCATTATACCAGTTAATAGGTAATCATATCAGTAGATACTCTTACACTTCCAGCGATATTGCCAGTGAAGATATATTGGTGAAAATGTTTAACGATAAGTATGTCGAAAATTCAATGGTGGATGGTACGGTATATTTTGATGAGGCTGAGGTAATCGAAGGTGATAACTTAAGCAGTAATGGAATTTTGCATAAAATTGGAGATGTAGTTAGTGTAAAATCAAATATTTGGAACTACTTATCCGAAGCGGATGGTTTTTCTACATTGGTCGATTATATTTCCCAATACGAGTCGATTGTTTTTGATGCGGATGTAAGTACCATAATTGGTCAAAATTCATTGGGTAAAAATGTATACGATTCGGTTTTTATTAGCACCAACAGTTATTTCGATTTAGTTGGCGATTTAAATAATGAAGAAGAACGCCATTCGTATATAGCTCTATCAGATGATGTGTATGCTGTTGCTTATGATTCTTTTAAAGATTATTATCAACACCCTGTTGAAGATAGCACCATCACAAATGTTAACGCTACGCTTTTTAATAATTTGAATTTTGACGAGCTAAGCAACGATCAACTTGGTACTACTGTGTGCAATACTCTTGGTAACTGTGGTATTATTAATACTGGTTCTGTTGACGAAAGTATTAGGTTGAGTAATGGTAATATTTTGGCGGTTAATAATTTCGACCTTACTCCAGAAGATCTGGTCTATAAACCGATCAGGTACGAAGTAGAAAATTCGGCGAGAAGAACCGTAGGTGATGCAGTAGCTTTAACCATCAAAAAAGACTACGACATTACTGCTTCCGGATTATTTACTAACAAAATACAGTTAGATGAGAATCCTGATGACAAGGAAACCAATAATTATTTCGAAGTTGAGTTTAGCTACGTTTTGTCTGCCGATTATGATGTTTATATCAAGTTTTCTCCGATTGGCGCTTCTAAGGATACTAAATTAAAATTTGAATTTAGTTATACCGATGCTGATGCTAAAACTGTTACGAATGAAATAGAAAGTATAGTTATTGGTAACGAAGAAAATAGTTCAATGAAAATTGGAAGTACCTATACTAATCCTGTTTATGTAAATGATAACAGTGACAATAAGTATATCGTTAAGCTAAAGGTATTTGTTGATGTAAGTGAAGCAGAGCTAGTATTGTACGATCGTGTATTTGGCATTGATTATATAGAATTAGTTCCTGCAGAGTAATAATAAAACTAAATATTGATATGATGTATCAGTCTATTAAGATAAAACTTAAAAATATTTCAACCTGGATGTTTATCCTTGCATTAGCAGTTTCTGTGAATGTGCAGGGACAAACAGTCCAATCAGATACTATTAAAGGTGTCGTGTTTGATGCCGCATCAAATGAACCTTTAGTAGGGATCAACATTCGAATTGGTAATTCCGTTTCTGTAATTACCAATATCGAAGGAGAATACACTCTTGTAACTTCTGATGCCAACGCTACATTAGTAGTAAAAGGTGCAGATTATTCCATTAAAGAAGTGGCCTTAAAAGGAAGAAAAGAAGTAAATATCAAACTTCATAAGGATGGCTTCGAAACGGTTTATGGAGATGTTTTGATGCCTTTGGGCACCCAAACAAAAACTTCGGTAACCAGTTCAATAGTCTCTTTACAAGGCGATGTGCTAGCAACCGATAAGTCTATTGGTAACCTTATGAAGGGTAAAGCCTCTGGATTAAGAGTGATAGGACGCTCAGGAGTACCTGGAGTAGGTGTTAATATGTTTATTCGTGGATTAAGTTCGTTAAATGGTTCTTCTCGACCTCTTATTATTGTCGATGGTCAGATATTAGAATCTAGTACATTCTCTAATTCATTGATTGATGGTTTTGCTTACGATCCTTTAATAGATATTAATCCAAAAGATATTGCCAACATTACGGTAATTAAGGATGCAGCATCTATATATGGTTCTAAAGCTGGAAATGGAGTAATCCTGATTGAAACAACCAAAAATACAGACATTTCTACTAAAATTGATTTCTCGGTACAGGGAGGTGTTAATATAGCTCCTGATAATCTGCCGATGATGAATGGCAATGAGTACAAAAGCTTTTTGGTCGATCAGGTAGGAAGTTCAGGTTTGTATACCAATGATCAGGTTGCACAACTGCCTTACTTAAATGAAAATTCTTCGTACGAAAATTATTCAGCCTATCATAACGATACCAATTGGCAGGATGAAGTATTAAAAAATAGTTCTAGTCAGGATTATTACTTTAGAGTAACAGGTGGTGATGCTGTAGCAAAATATGGTCTATCTATCAGTTATGTTGATCAAAATGGAATTGTAGATAAAACATCTTCTGATCGTTTTTCTACTCGATTTAATGCCATTTCTAATATTACCGATAAGTTGTCTATCAATACTAACTTAAATGTTGGTTTTCAAAAAAACATATTGTTCGACGACGGCATGGTAGAGCGTTCATCGCCTATTTACACAGCTTTAATTAAATCACCCCTGCTTTCTCCATACGTGTATAATAGCACAGGTGATGTAACTACGAACTACTCTGATGTTGATGAAATTTCTGGTTATAGTAATCCTAAAGCGATTATTGATAATGTAAGCCAGGAAAATACTAATTATAAGTTGTTTGGTAGTTTTAATGTAGTGTATGAGTTTAATGAAAATTTTAAATTCAGTTCCTTATTAGGTGTAAACTACCTTAAAAACCGAGATGAAGTATTTTACCCAAGTAATGGGGTTACTTACGGAATTACCACCTATGGAGATACAACTTATCGTAGTTCAGAAATGAGACACGAAAGATTGTTAGCCATATTTAACGATTCACGTTTGAGTTATACTAAAAAGTTTAACAAACATGGTTTATCGGCCAATTTAGGAGCTCGTTTTAATTCTAATAACTACGAAAATTCTTATTCTTCAAGTGGAAACTCCTCTGATGATGAATTTACAGCATTAGAAGATGGATCTAGCAGTACTTATATTACTTCGGGTAGTGTGGGTAATTGGAAATCATTAGCAGTATATGCCAATGTTGATTATAGCTTCTTAGACCGGTATTTTTTAAGTTTAAATGCTTCGGCTGATGGTTCTTCTCGTTTTGGTGAAGAAATAGATGGAGGTTTAAAAATCTCAAACAACACTTTTGGTATCTTTCCTTCATTGGGAGCCGCTTGGATTGTTTCTTCAGAAAGCTTTATGAAAAACGTTGAGCTTATGGATCTTCTTAAGCTTAGAGCTAGTTATGGTTTAACTGGTAACGATGGTTTTGGTAATTATGTGGCTGAATCGTATTTTGTATCTACTCGATTTCTAGGAGGTACTGGTTTAGTGAGTGGTAACTTAGCAAACTCTAGTATTCAGTACGAAAGAACACGTAAGATGAATTTCGGAGTTGATTTAGCTCTTTTTAACGAGCGCCTGCAAATTACAGCTGATTACTTCGAAAACAATACCGATAAACTGCTAAATATTAAAGAGGTAAGCCCTATTTATGGTTATTCAAGTTATATAAATAATGATGGCGAACTTAAGAATAGTGGATTCGAAATTGGTTTTAATACTAGAATCATAAACGGAAAATCATTCCAGTGGGATGTAGCTGCTAGTATTTCAAAATATAAAAACAAAATTGTTTCCTTACCAGGAAGTACTAATATTTTTGATATCGATGGTGTTGATGCTACTATCTTAAATAAAGAAGGTTCTTCAATTGGACTATTCTATGGTTATAAAACAGATGGTATTTATAACTCTCAGAGCGAAGCCCAAGCTGATGGTTTAAGCTGGAAGGATGCACAAGGTTTCGACCAATCGTTTGTAGGTGGTGATGTTAAATTTGTAAATGTTGATGATTCTAATAATGAAATTAACGAAGATGACCGTGTAGTAATTGGTGATCCGAATCCTGATTTCACTGGAATGTTCAGCACTACCTTTAGCTATAAAAATGTATCTCTTTCAGGTTTATTTACCTTCAGTAAAGGAAACGACATTTACAATTCGTTAAGACGAAACTTGGAGTCAATGGAGAATTTCTCAAACCAAAGTTCGGCAGTTGCTAACCGTTGGCAAGTAGATGGTCAGAATACTGATATGCCTAGAGCTGAATATGGAGATCCTACAGGCAACTCTAGATTCTCTGATCGTTGGATTGAGGATGGTTCTTATATCAGATTAAAAACATTGTCTCTTGCTTATAGTCCTAAAATATTACAAAGTTTTATTCAGAACATTACTTTCTCTGTAACCGCTAATAACTTGTTAACTTTTACCGATTATTTAGGTTACGATCCTGAAGTAAGTATGTCTGGTACTAGTTATCAACAAGGTATTGATGCAGGTTTAACACCTCAGTATAAGTCAGTATTTTTTGGAATTAGAGTTGGCTTGTAAATAACAGATTAAAATTATCATGGATAAGTGTAAGACAAGTCCTATAAGAATTAAAAAACTCAGAGACATTATGTCTCTGGGTGATTTTACCAGCATCTTTCGCTGAATATGGACAGGCTTATCTTGATACTAATTTTAAATAGATGAAACCGGCATGGACAGTACAAGTAATTAGGCTCTCAAGAGGATGATTACAATTTGAACTGACTATCACCATTTTTCTAAATTATAAACAGATGAAAAATTATAAAAATATAATACTAAGTTTTCTCATAGCTTCTGTAACATTGGTTGCTTGTGATGACATATTTGAGGTAGATCCCGAAGAGGTTCTGTTAAAAGAGGATTATTTAGGCGACGATGAACTAGATGCCAGAGCATCCTTGTTTGGCGTACTTTCGTTAATGCAGGACGCTACAGAACAGTATTTTGTTTGGGGCGAAATGAGAGCCGATTTGGTTGACGTTACAGATCAAACCGAAGATGAATTGAGACAAATTGCTTTGCACCAAAATGATGAGGATAATAGCTATCTCGATCCTACCTTATTATATTCGATTGTAAATAATTGTAACTACGGACTCGAAGGTATTGATACCGTAGCTTACGATAACGATTTATTAGATGAGTATGTATCTATCTTAAGAGTAAGAACATGGGCACAGTTACAAATAGCCATTAATTTTGGTGAACTGCCTTTTATTACTTCTCCTATTGAAAGTTCTGATGATTTAACAAAAGAATATCCATTACTTAGTTTACCTGTAGCTATGGATAGCTTAATAAATGCATTACTTCCTTATTCTAATATCGAAAGTATAGATGCCGATGATTACGTTAGTTCGCAAGGCGCATACCTTTACAGAATGGTGCCAAATAATAATATTTTATTAGGTGAGCTTTATTTGTGGAGACAGAATTATACCATGGCAGCCACTTATTATAAAATGTATTTAGATGAAGTGGTTACCAGCGGAACATCTGCTTATAATTTAACAACCTCCTATGGTATTATACATTCTGAAAATAATGGCAACTATACAACTAGTAATGCCTGGGAGAACCTGTTCTCATCATCAACATCTGAATTGATTTTTTATACTTATTATACCGAGGATTACAGACAATATAATAATTTATATGACAATCTAGAGGAGCAAGTGATACCATCTGAAGCTATAAATTTAAATTGGAGCGTTCAGGAAAATATTTACGATGGTGTTGTATTCTCAGAAGGAGACTTTAGAGCTTCTGTTATGTTTGAAGATCAAAACCCCGATGATGCAATATCAAAACTTGATACTGACTTTTACAAGTACGATAGAGTATCACGAGTGTACCTTCGTTTGGCCGAAGCCATTAATGCTGCTGGATATCCAGCACATGCTTTATACATCATTAACAATGGTTTGTTGAATGAGTCAGGTGATTATCCTCAGTTTAGTGGTAATGCTCAGGCGTTTTTAAATTTCGATCCAGATAAGTATTACGTATTAAATTCGAGTGGAGTAGCTACTTCGGGTAACCTGGGAATTCGTGGTAGAGCGGGTTTAGCACCTGTTACTGTTGAAGGGGCTACTAGCCTAAGTGATTCAATAAAACAAGTTGATGCGTTAATTCTTAATGAGGCTGCTTTAGAACTTGCATTTGAAGGAACACGTTGGCCTGATTTAGTACGTTCTGCATTACGAAATAATGATGCTTCGATTGTGGCAGATGCTGTAGCTGCTAAATTTACTGCAGCAGGCGATTTATCGACAGCCGAAGTACTTAGAACTACTTTATCGAATAGTGAAAATTGGTTTTTACCATTAACCATACCAAGTAACTTTATTTCCTACGACGAAGAAGAGGAAGTAGAATAAACAAATAACATATAGATACAAAGGGGATGTTAATAACATCCCTTTTTTTTTAACCCTTTAAGCATCAAATAAAGTATTACATCGGTTAAAATATAGATAGTTAATTTTTCTCGCAATGGCTATGTTTATGAAAATATGGCAACCCGAATAAACAAAAAGACTTAAGATGGCTTCTGAACTAAATGGCAAAACCGTAGCTGCCAAAAAACTCGCCAAAAACAAACCCCAATATCCATATTCAAACAATTCTGTCATTGCTGCCAAAGATAAAAAAAGTTACAAGCTTAAGGGAGAAAGGTAAAAGTCATAAAACTTAATCTGCACATATTTCCATTTTACTTTTCAAGAGGCTTATAACGATCGAACTCTTCCAGACTTTTATTCTATCTTTGTAAAAAATTTATAAGATTATATATGGAAACTACACGACAAAGCAAAGTTTCAAGATTGTTGCTAAAAGATTTAAGCGAAATATTTCAAATGGAATCAAGAAATCTTTTTGGCGGTAAAATGATTTCGGTTACCACCGTTCGAATCAGCCCCGATTTAGGACTTGCAAAGGTTTTTCTTAGCGTTTTCCCTTCCAATGAAAGCGAAGCAACTCTTGTACTAATCAAAAAGAACACAAAAAATATTCGCCGAATTTTAGGCAATAAGGTCGGAAAACAACTTAGAATTGTTCCTGAATTAGCCTTTTTTGTAGACGATTCTCTCGACTATATCGAGAACATCGATAATCTACTTGCTTAATGGTCGCGTAAGTATTTTCATTTCTTCAATCCATTATATTTTGAATCTTCCTTTTCACATTGCCAAACGATACCTGTTTTCCAGAAAAAAACAGAATGTAATCAATGTCATTTCCATGATATCGGTTATTGGTGTGACAATTGGAACCATGGCTTTAGTTATTGTTCTATCGGTATTCAATGGTTTCGATGGATTAATTCGGAGTTTATTTGGAAGTTTCGATCCCGATCTGAAAATTCTTCCTGCTACTGGCAAAACCTTCGTTCCAGATTCCACTTTCGAACAGATCCGAAAAATGGAAACTGTAGTTTTCTACTCGGAAGTATTGGAAGAAAATGCGCTCCTAAAATACGGAAACAAACAACGGCCGGCAATTGTAAAAGGCGTAGACGAAGAGTTTACGCTTATGACAGGCATTGATACCATGATGGTTGAAGGCCAGTTTATTCTGAATAGCGGAAGATACAACTTTGCAGTTTTAGGTTATGGCGTTGCCCTCGATTTAGGGGTTGGTTTAAGCTTTACGGATTTTATTAAATTTTACGTTCCCAAACGAGATGCTAAATTAGGTCTGAACCCAATGGATGCGTTTAGCTCAGAGTTTTTATATCCTTCGGGTTATTTTACCATTCAGCAAGATTTCGATTCTCAATACGTATTGGTTCCTCTCCAATTTGCTCGCAATTTATTTGACTATAAGAAAGAAGTAAGTGCCATAGAGCTCGCCATTCAAAATCCGGAGGAAGTAGAAAAAGTTAAAGATGAAATTCAAAAGCTACTGGGCGATAAGTTTCAGGTTAAAAACCGATTCGAATTACATGACGTTCTGTTTAAAATGATGCAATCAGAAAAAATGGCCATCTTTTTTATTTTGGCCTTTATTCTTCTTATTGCTTCCTTTAATGTGATTGGTTCCTTAACCATGCTTATTTTAGATAAAAAGAAGGACATAGCCACGCTGAGAAGTATGGGAGCCGAAGAAAAAACAATTCAAAAAATCTTTCTTCTCGAAGGATGGCTCATTTCTATTATTGGCGCCACATCTGGCGTAACATTAGGACTTATTATCTGCTTTGTACAAATTAAATATGGACTGATAACCCTTTCGGGAAACGGCGCTTTTATTATGAATTCCTATCCAGTAGAGGTTCATTTTACCGATATTTTTATCATCTTTACAACTGTTGTTTTCATTGGATATGTCGCTTCGCGTTATCCGGTTCGCTACATCACCAAACGTTTCCTGCAATTCAATTAATTTAATTGGATGAGATACCAAAACATCATGCACTGCGTTTAAATTCTTGTGTAGTGAAACTACCTGTCTCAAATAGAACTAAAATATCATTAAAAATGAAAAAAATCCTTGTTTTTTGCTTTTTAGCACTTGGTTTTTCCTTCGTAACTAAAGCACAAGAAAAAGCCCTAACCTCAAAAGGAAAAGTTGTAAATCTCTACGAAAACGGTACTTGGGAATATGTAGAAAAAGATAATGGTGCCGACTCAACTGCTTTACACATTGAAAATTCGATTAAATCAGAATTTATCGAAACAGCTAATTCCAACGACAGTCTTATTCTGAAAGATGCTGAAATTGAAAAATGCACTTTTATAGAAGGACCAAGTGAAAAACTGAAAAAATATTTCAAGGATAGAAACATTGTTCAATGCAATTTCACTCTTCAGTCAAAAGATGGTGTTGCTCGTTTAACCACCGATTGGAGAATAATGAATGCCGAAGCCTATTCCTACTTTGGTTTTATTAAAAAAGACAGCTTTCTACGATTAGAATTATTGGGCGGTACGGTTGTCGACCTGGTATTTAAAGAGGAATTTTCACCTAAAGAATTCGAAAAGTATGGTTTTTCTACCTATTCGGCTCAACTCGAAATTACAAAGGATCAATTGGAATTGCTCAAGAATAAAATTGTAATGAAAGCAATTATGAATTGGAGCCGCCGAGCAGAAGAATACCAAATTGTTGCTCCTTCCTACTTTATTGAAGCCATTCCACAAATCACAGAATAATTCCATTACATGAAAAATTTAGTAATTATAACTCTAGTCCTTCTAGCTGCAGTAGCACCAGTAAATGCTCAAAAAAAAATAAGAACTCCTGATGGAAAAACTGTTTTGCTTTTTGATAATGGGACCTGGAAATACGAAGAAGTGAAAAAAAAGCCAGTCCAGAATGCTCCCCTAAGATCAAAGAAAGAAATCGATAAAGCTTTTATTTTTAGAGATGTTGAATTAAAACCACAAACTGTAATTCAAGGAGTCAGTGAAAAATTGGCAAAATTCTCTAAAACACAGAACCAAGTAAAATCAGAATTTCAAATTGCATCGAAAGGTGGAAAAGTAATTCTGAAAACCAATTGGAAAATAATGGACGAGGAAGGATTTCGCTTTTTCGGATTCATCACAAAAACATCAAAAATGATATTCACACTTTCCAATGGAGAGTTGGTTGAATTGCAATACAGGCGAAATTTTGAACCCAAAGAATATCCAAACTATAAGTTCACAACCTATACTGCCGAGCTGGAAATCAATCCGGAGCAAATCCGAAGGCTTCAAAAAGGATATCTGCAAAAAGTAGATATGATTTGGAGTCGACGAACCGAAAGCTATATGGTTTTCAATCCCGACTACTTTATTAACGAATTGCCTAAAATTATCCAATAAAAAAAAGACGCTTCGGCGTCTTTTTTTTTACTCATCCTCCATCTGAATGCTACCCCATTGTGTGGCTATTCTATCTAAAATCAGAACCAAATCGGCATAATGGTTTGCTCGAAGCATCTCAATTCTGGTATGCTTAAAGTTTACCAAACCTTTAAACATGCCTGCCATATGTCTTCGCATGTGCAGAATTCCTCTTATCTCATCAATCCACTCCATGGCCGCCTCAATTTGCTCTTTAAGCATTTCTACCTGCTGAGCTACCGTAGCTGGAGGCAATAACTCTCCTGTTTTAAAATAATGCTTTATATCTCGAAAAATCCAAGGCTTTCCAACCGAAGCACGACCAATCATGATGGCATCAACACCATACTTATCGAAAGCCTCTTTTGCCTTTACAGGATTCGTAATATCGCCATTGCCAATAATCGGAATGTGCATACGAGGGTTGTTCTTCACCTCGCCAATTAGGCTCCAGTCGGCTTCTCCTTTGTACATCTGACAACGTGTTCTGCCATGAATGGTCAAAGCCTGAATTCCCACATCTTGCAGTTGTTCTGCTAATTCTACAATAATTTTCGAATCCTCGTCCCAACCCAAGCGGGTTTTTACCGTTACCGGAATATTCACTGCCTTAACAACTGCTTCGGTAATCTTTAGCATTTGCGGTACATTCCTCATCATGCCCGAACCGGCTCCTTTGGTAGCTACCTTTCGCACCGGACAGCCAAAGTTCAAATCTATAAACTCAGGATTTGCAGCCTCAACAATCTTAGCAGCCTCAGCCATGGGGTCAACATCCTTGCCATATATTTGAATGGCAACAGGGCGCTCTTCCTCTAAAATGGTGAGTTTTTTCATGCTTCTATTTACAGAACGAACCAATGCATCAGCCGAAATAAATTCGGTATACATTAAATCGGCGCCATAGCGCTTACACAAAACTCGAAATGGCGGATTGGTAACATCCTCCATTGGCGCCAATAAAACTGGCCTATCCCCTAAATCCAGATTTCCTATCTTCACGTTGCTCTACTTTTTTATCTGAGCGCAAAGATAACAGAAAAATATTTCCCACTTGATATACTTCTTTCTACTTGTTACTTGCATCTTTCTGCTTCGCACTTGTACTTAATACTTAATACTATTTACTACTTTTGCTTTTCAAACCAAAAACAGATCGAACATGTTAAAAGGCTCTTTAGCTCATTACTCTCCTCTTTCGCAACTAATGATGAGCTTGCTTGTTGTTGTGGCTTCCTTTTCCTTATGCCTATTTGCTGGCAGCCTTCTCTCCTACATTATTTTTGATGTGAATATATTCAACAGTGCACAAAGTTTAGATATAAATTCTGCTTCGGCCAACATTGGGGTACTCAAATTCTATCAAGCCATCTATTCTGTGGGAATGTTTATTATTCCCCCTTTTATAATTGCCTGGTTCTTAAGTAGAAAAATAACATCCTATCTGTTTCTGAACCGAAAATTTATATCCTCCCAATTTATTTTAGCCGGTTTAACCATCATTTTCGCCTTACCAGCTATTAATTTATTAGCCGATATCAACTCTCATTTACAACTGCCCGAATTTCTTTCGGGTGTGGAAGAATGGATGAGAAATAGTGAAAGCCAAGCCGAAGAAATTACCAATAAATTCCTCGTGATGGAAACTCCATTCGATTTGTTGATCAACTTGATTCTAATTGCCCTGATTCCTGCATTGGGGGAAGAACTCTTATTTCGAGGGATTATTCAACGAGTATTTTCTGATATGGTAAAAAGTGTGCATTGGGGAATCCTAATTACTGCCTTTCTTTTTGCGGCATTACACATGCAATTTTTTGGTTTTTTACCCCGAATGGCAATGGGTGTTTTATTTGGTTATTTGCTAATTTGGACGCAAAATTTATGGGTACCTATTTTAGCCCACTTGCTGAACAATGGAATGGCAGTTTGCTTAACATACTTTATTCACAAAGGAGTACTTCCCAAGGACATTGAAAAATTTGGGGGAAACGATTCGGGATTTTGGGTCAGTGGATGCATCTCTCTTCTTATTATTACTTTACTTCTATTCGAATTATACAGGACTAGAGAAAGGCAAAACGGGTGAGTTCTCCTCTTCCATTTTTACCTGTTTCAATTTCTCTTTTTCACTCTTACGCCACACATACACAATTCCATACTCAGAACATTTTTTACGACGCTCTTCATCGGCTATACCCACAAATTTTTTTTCAATCTCATTCCAAATATCCAGAATTAGCTGGTCGGCTTCGTTGCGATATTCTGCTACTTTCTCCGAAAAGCGTTGCGTATTGTTCTGCAATGTTTTTTGATTGTCGAACGCTTCTTTAAAATTTTCGCAATTTACACGAACCAGGGCAATGGAAGGACTGTAAATAGGGTTTCCACCTGTTCTCATTCGTTCTTGTTCACCCTTAATTAATTTCTCACCCCATTCGATCACTTTCGCATCCTTTACCAAGGAAGGAGCCGATTTTGAATCTACTTTTAGTCCATAAAATTCGCGAACATTAGGTTTTAATTCCCCACGAATGATGGTGAAATTTAAAACCTGAATAAAATGAGAAACATACAAACGAGCCTTGCGCAACTTTTCACCGTATTCCTTACTTCTAATGGATTGCTGTTTTGAGGCCTGCCTATGATTTCGAATGGCCATTTCGTAATGAGGCAAAAATGTTTCCAATTTCTGTAAAAGAATAAAGGAAAAAGCAAGATCGTAACGATTGGTACGATAACTACTATCAAGGGCTGATTTTAATGCACGAACACGTGCTGAATCAGTATTTGGAAGTCTTCTATATGGCATAAAAAAAATATCTAGAAATGAAAACCTAAGGGTTAAAGCGAATGTACTAAAAATATGTCAAGCATACATGCCATTCGCACTCATTGCCTCTGCTTTTTTACCAAATCCTATTTAACTTCTATCAACACCCTGTTTCAGTTGAGATAGATCTGATATTATATTCCACAATAGAATCGAATAGTTTCCTTCCCAAAGAAAATACAGTCTTTGTAGAGTAATTCTACAGAATATTCCCCAATTCCACACAAAATCGAAATGAAAATAAAACTCAATCCTAATCTTTTATTCTACTTCACAAAACTTGTTACACCCATTTTTACAAGTCTTTAGCAAACCTATGAAAAAATTCGCAAGCCCATTAAGCAGATTGGTATCCTATTTGTTCGTTTTACTTGAGTTTAATCTAAACCTATTTTTAGTTGACGAAGATTAATCGCAAACCAGATATTTTTTACTTAAAATTTAAAGTTATGAAACGAAACATGCTTGCCTTTGGGACTATATTATTTTTTTCGGTAGCCCTCTTTAGCTGCTCAGAAAGCTCGGATAGTAATACTGAAAACGATCTTACTCTAGAAGAATCTTTAACTGCAAAAACAAGCACTTTAAGCACTGCTGTTAGCACAATCACCGAATCGAAAGGATATGAAATTCTTACCTTAAGCGATTCGGATACTAAAACAAGTACCGAAGATGATGACAGTAGGTTTTCTGCAGCAATCACTCTTGACGATATCAAAGGTGTTTACGAATACAGTGCCGCTATTGCTGAAGATACCACAGAAACAAAAATGTCGTATAATAGTAAATTTGAAAAAACTGGAGACAGCGATAATTTTGTTGTAAAATTGCCAAAAGAAAAAGCAAACAATCCGTGGAATTTGTATTTGGAAGAAGAAGGTGATAGTACCTTAGTAAACGACTTTGTAATTACTACTACACAATACAACTATTCTTTTTCAGGTGGTTTTGAATTTAACTATTTGCTAAACTCATCCATCGAAGTGGAAGAAGAGGCTGCTGGTGAATTGTACGTAAATTGGTCTATTTCTGAGGATTTAAATTATGAATATGAATCGAAATATACCTTTACCGATGATTATTCTGTAGGAATAGAATTTCAGTATGGCGATACCGTACAGTATGCTTACATGCTGAAAAATGGTGAAGATGTGCTATTTAAAGAGGCTCTTAGCTTTTACAAAAACGACGAAGAAAACGGAAGATCATACGAATATACTTTAGCCATAGGTGCTATTGAAATTGTAAAGAGTTCAAGTAGCGATTCCTATCTTGTTTATCAAGATGGAGAACTTCAGGAAGATGCAATTATTGAAGTGGTTTCAGACACAAGTGAATCTACTGATGATGAGCATGTTTTCTGCAGAAAAGGACTAGACTTGCAAATTACTTTCGCTGATGGATCGGTTGTTATCCTATCTGAGTTATTAGGGGATGGAACTCTTGATAAAATGACTGAAATATTCAGTTCGATGTACGACATGTACTTTGTGAATCATGTAGTAAACAAAGTAGCTCATGAAGCCTACTATATGAACAATAGTGAAGACTAAGATAAGATCTAAAAAAATTGTAAATCCGGTCATTCGACCGGATTTTTTTAGCCCCATACTAAAAACTGAATGTTAATATGCTTACTCCGAAATCCATTTCACATCCCGTAGTTTTCTCTTTACTAAGCCTATTACTCCTATTAATCTTTTCAGCTCATTCTTCCCAATTATACAGTCAAAACCCAAATGAATTTCCTCAAGTGGGTAAGGCTAGTTTCTATGCCAACAAATTTGAAGGCAAGAAAACAGCAAGCGGAGAGATATATCTTCATAAAGACTATACTGCAGCCCACAGAAGCCTTCCTTTTGGAACATGGGTAAAAGTTTAATTTGGGCAACAACAAGGCTGTAATAGTCCGCATAAACGATCGTGGACCCTTTACTAAAGGCAGAATCATAGATCTATCAAAATCGGCAATAAAAGAGATAGGTAATATCAATGAGGGAGTGTTTGCTGTTTCTGTCGAAATTTATCAAAAGGATTTTGAAATGATACCCATACAGTACATCTCAGATCCGATTCCTTTCAAAGAGGAAATGTTGTTTGTTTTTGAATAGCTACAAATATCAGTACAAAAAAAGAGCGTTACCCATGGGTAACGCTCTCGATATTTGGATTACAGTCTAATTAATCCTTAATTTTTGCTACTAAGAACTCACGGTTCAAACGAGCGATGTTTGCAATTGAAATTCCCTTAGGGCATTCCACTTCACAAGCTCCGGTATTGGTACAGTTACCAAATCCCATTTCGTCCATTTTTGCCACCATGCTCTTCGCACGACGAGCAGCTTCAACACGACCTTGAGGAAGTTTAGCAAGGTGAGATACCTTAGCTGAAACAAACAACATTGCCGATGAGTTTTTACAAGTAGCCACACAAGCACCACAACCAATACAAGCTGCAGCATCCATAGCTTCCTCAGCATCGTCCTGAGAAATTGCAATTGCGTTACCATCTGGTACACCACCTGTATTCACAGAAATGTAACCACCTGCCTGAAGAATTTGTTCGAAAGCAGTACGATCTACCATTAAATCTTTGATTACTGGAAATGCTCCAGCTCTCCAAGGCTCAATGGTAATAGTTGCACCATCTTCGAATTTACGCATGTGTAACTGACAAGTAGTAATATCGTCATCTGGTCCATGAGCACGTCCATCGATGAACAAGCTACACATTCCGCAGATACCTTCTCTACAATCGTGATCGAAAGCAATCGGCTCAGTTCCACCATTAATCAACTCTTCATTCAAGATGTCAAGCATCTCCAAAAATGAAGTTCCTGTTGATATATTATTGATTTTGTAAGTCTCGAACTTACCCTGGGCTTTGGCATTCTTCTGACGCCAAACCTTAATCGTTAATTCTTTTAATATCTTGTCTGCCATAACTTACTTGTATGAACGTTGAGTTAATTTCACATTCTCGAATACTAATTCTTCCTTATTCAACTTAGGAGTTTTTCCTTCGCCCTGGTATTCCCAAGCCGATACATAAGCAAAGTTTTCATCATCACGTTTAGCTTCACCTTCTTCAGTAGTCGATTCCTCGCGATAGTGACCACCACAAGATTCTTTACGATCCAAAGCATCATAAGCTAATAATTCTCCCAACTCAAGGAAGTCAGCAACACGTCCAGCTTTTTCCAATTCAATATTCATAGCATCATAGTCGCCAGGAATACGAAGATCTTTGTAGAAATCTTCACGAATTTCTTTGATTTCTTTAATTGCTAATTTTAAGCCTTCTTCGTTACGAGCCATTCCAACATATTCCCACATTACATGACCTAAACGTTTGTGGAAAGAATCTACTGTCTTGCTACCTTTAATATTGAATAAACGAGTCATTCGATCGCTAACAGCTTTTTCTTTTTTCACGAACTCAGCATGATTTATATCAATACGAGGAACTTGAATTTCATCAGCCAAATAATCACCTATTGTGTATGGCAATACGAAATAACCATCAGCTAAACCTTGCATCAAAGCAGAAGCTCCTAAACGGTTAGCTCCGTGATCGGAGAAGTTAGCCTCACCAATTGCATACAAACCAGGAACGTTAGTCATCAAGTTGTAATCTACCCAAAGTCCACCCATTGTGTAGTGAATAGCTGGATAAATTTGCATTGGTAATTCGTAAGGATTCGCTGCAGTAATTTTTTCATACATCTGAAACAAGTTACCGTAACGAGCTTCGATTACATCTTTTCCTAATCTTTCGATAGAATATTTGAAATCAAGATAAACTGCTTTACCTGTCTCGTTAACTCCGAAACCTGCATCACATCTTTCCTTAGCAGCACGAGATGCAACATCACGAGGAACCAAGTTACCATAAGATGGATATCTTCTTTCCAGGTAAAAATCACGATCCTCTTCAGGAATATCATTCGCAGTTATCTGACCTTTTTGCAATTTAACTGCATCTTCTTTTTTCTTTGGAGTCCAAACACGACCATCGTTACGTAATGATTCTGACATCAAAGTCAGTTTCGATTGCTGTTCTCCGTGAATTGGAATACATGTTGGGTGAATTTGCACGTAGCAAGGATTCGCAAAACAAGCACCATTTTTATAGGCTTGCCATGCAGCTCCAGCGTTACATCCCATTGCATTTGTTGATAGGAAGAATACATTACTGTATCCACCAGTTGCAAGAACTACCGCATGAGCACTATGACGTTCTATTTCACCAGTAACCAGGTTACGAGTAATAATACCACGAGCTTTTCCATCGATGATTACGATATCTAAAAGCTCATTACGTTCGTGCATTTCAATTTGTCCTTGTCCGATCATACGATTCATAGAAGCGTAACAACCTAACAATAACTGCTGTCCGGTTTGACCTCTAGCATAGAAAGTACGACTTACCAATACCCCACCAAATGAACGGTTAGATAATGTTCCACCATACTCACGTGCAAAAGGAACACCTTGAGCAACACATTGGTCGATGATATCGCCACTAACTTCAGCTAAACGATGAACGTTTGCCTCGCGAGCACGATAGTCACCCCCTTTAATTGTATCGTAAAATAAACGAAAAACTGAATCGTTATCGTTCTGATAATTTTTAGCAGCGTTAATACCACCCTGAGCAGCAATAGAGTGAGCTCTACGACCTGAATCCTGATAGCAAAATGCTTTGACATTATATCCCATTTCTGCCATTGAAGCGGCAGCAGATCCACCGGCTAAACCAGTTCCCACAATGATAACATCTAACTTTCTTTTATTCGAAGGGCTAACCACCTTAATGGCTGCCTTATGCTGTGACCACTTTTCAGCTAATGGTCCGGCTGGAATTTTTGAATTTAATACTGTCATAACCGTTTTTTATTATTAAGCAAAAAAGTGTAAATACAATGGAATGATTGTGAATCCAGCAGCAACAAAAATTGCATAGATGTAACCAACTTTTTCCAATCTTGCTCTCCAAATACTATTGCTTAAACCAACTGATTGGAAAGCTGACCAAAATCCGTGAGCCAAATGAAGTCCCAACAGAATAGCACCCAATACATACAATGCGGTATAAACCATTCCCATAGTTCCTGTTGTAAATAAAGCAACAACTAGATCATAGTCGCTTGCTACTTCACCCAATCCTGTAATTTGAATTGGTACAAAGAAATGCATCAAGTGCATAGCGATGAAAACCAAAACCAAACCACCCAAAACAAACATGTTTCGTGACGACCAGGTACTGCTTTCTTTCAAATCCTGAGATGCATACTTCTGTGGACGAGCTTTCTGATTTTGTAGGGTTAAAATTATCGCATAAATAATATGGATAATAAAACCACCCGCCAAAACAGGCTGCAAACCAAAACGAATTATTGGCAAGGACATGAAATGCGCTCCGGCATTAAACAACTCTCCCGTACTGTCAAACATTAGGAAGGAGTTCAATATCAGGTGTACTAAGATAAATAGCACAAGAAAAAGTCCTGACAAACTCATTATCAACTTCTTCCCAATAGAAGAACTTAAAAAACTGCTCATAAGTTTAAAGATTTAATTAGACTGCTTTTTTGTAAACGTTACTATTTTAATGCGCAAATGTATATGCAATCAGGCAATGAAACGATATTTAGGAACATATCCTTATTTATTTAGATTGATTCTATAACAAGGCTATTTTTCAGATTATTAGATTTTTAGATGTTGAAATAAGGATATGAATCTAATAATTAGTGAATTGCAGAATTAATTCCTTAATGCTTTCGCCTCAAAGTTCGCAAGTTATCAAATATTTATATGTTATAGAACAATCTTTATAAGATATTATTTTAATTTAGAATCGTTAATCATTAATAAAAACTCAAGCATTAACAGGGAAAAAATGCAATTTAATTGCTGTAGCGCGATTAGTGGAACAAAAATCCTGAACAGAATAAAAAGCATAATAATTCCTTTAATGGATGAAAAATATAAACAATAAAAACATTTGAATAAAAAAGCAACAATCACATGGATCAATTCTTAGAACTTAACGACTACAAACTGCGATATAGAGACCAAGGCAAAGGCAATACAGTAGTTTTTTTGCATGGTTATTTAGAATCTCTGGAAACATTTGAGACTTTTACCAAGGATTTGTCACGTTTGGCTCGGGTAATCACTCTTGATTTACCAGGACATGGCCTATCGGAGTTAACTAATGATTCCTGTAGCATTGAAGAAATGGCCGAAGCTGTGAATGAGCTTGCCAATCATCTTCAACTTCAAAAAATCAACCTTATTGGTCACTCTATGGGTGGATACGTAGCCTTGGCTTTCGCCGATAAATACGTAGATAAATTGGAAAGTTTCTGTTTGTTTCACTCCTCGCCTAATGCCGACACTGATGATAAGAAGGCAAATCGACAGCGAGAAATTGAGCTGGTTCTGCAAGGCAAAAAGGAATTGATATGCAAAAGCAATATACCTAAAACCTTCTCGAATAAAAATCAGAATAAATATGCTCACGAAATAAAACGAATAACAGAGATTGCCTGCAAAACATCTGACAAAGGAATTATTGCCGCTCTAAATGCAATGATGAATCGACCTGATAGAAACAAAGTGTTAAAAGCATTGAATATGCCTAAAGTGAGCATTATGGGCAAGGAAGATAATTTTATTCCTTTGAAAGTGGCTGGAGAAATTGCAAAAGAAAACGGACTAACTCCTTTCGTACTTCAAACCTCGGGACACATGGGGTTTATTGAGCAGCGCCAGGAATGCCTGCGAGAGATTTTTAGAATAATTTATGAATGCTAGTAGTGTGTTTGCAAAAAATTGAGCAGTATCCCATAAAGTGTGTAAGTAAAGTTATTCTGATTTTTTCGGAGCCCTTTTCTAGCTCAAGAAAAAAATTGGAAATAACTTTACGTTAGTCTCATATTAAAAGCACACTTATTATGGAACCAAAAGATTTATT
>NZ_JBFHJW010000028.1:0-48206 GCF_041595635.1 Labilibaculum sp. | reverse complement strand
TTTCCCTCACCCGACATAGAAGATGTAAGTAAAATGATTTTTTTAGCACTTCCCTTAGTTAAATAATCAATTCTGGTTCTCACTGCCCGAAAAGATTCTGAAATAGGATCCTGAGGAAATTTCTGGGTAATTACGTCTCCCCTCCTTTTGGTCTGATTAAGGCTACCAATTACAGGAAACGAACAAAGTGTTTCAAGCTCATCTTTTGATTGTATTGTATTGGTAAAAACTGCCTTCAAAAAGATAACTAAGCCAGGCAATAGTAGTCCAAAAAAGCCACCTAAAATAAATATTACTAGGGTCTTTGGCTGTAATATCTCTACAAAGCTAGCTGGCTCAACAATTTCATTATCGGGTAAGTTCGATGCCTTTTGAATTTGTGCCTCTACTCTTTTTCCAAGCAATAAAGTATATAGATCATTAGTTAAATCATAACTTCTTTGAATATTCATCATCTGTTGCTCTTTGCCTGGCAACAAATTTTGTTCTTTCCTCAAGTCAACTTTTTGTACCCATAGGTCATTCAACTGATGATCGATATATTCTTGCTGAGAATTAATATTTTCATACAAACTTGCTAATAAAGTTGCTTCCTTACGTTGCAGTTGCTCTAGGTATGGATTGTTTAAGTTTTCCTTCCCCTTGTACTGATAAAGTGCAGCTCGCACTTCTCCAAGTTGAGCAATATATTCAGCTAGAGCACTCTGCTCGATACCCACTGAAGCTGGGGATATCAATTTAGTGTAATCCTCTCTTTTATTCAAATACCCTTTGAGCCTCTCATAGTAAGAAGCCTGCATCTTCAGTTTAGATGTTTCAGAATCAAGCTCCTGAAGCTTCACATAGGCTGCCTCAACTTGTACCGTGGGAGTAACTACTTTATTTGATGTTCTGAACCTACGCAGTTTTGTTCCCATTCGACCAAGGGTATCTCCAAGTCCAAAGAGTTGCTGATCAATAAAATCAATTGTTTTATTGGCAATTTTATTTTTTTGATCCAAGCCACTCTGAATCCAAATTTCCATCGATTTATCCAAAAAAACTTTCGTTTTATTAAAGCAAGTACCCGTTAGAGTCATATTCGCAATAGATGCTCCACTCGATGCTAAGGAAACATTTATATTCTGAAAATCTTCTATTAGATCCTTATTGTCACGAACCACAAAATAAACATCATTTTCCTTTAGTATTTCATGTAATTCTCCTTCTTCAGCTTCTATCAAAAATGAAAAATTCTCTCCTTCAACTATCTCTCCTAATACCACCTCCTTATTGACATCAAATGAGGTCAAATAACCTAAATCCTTTTTATCAGCAAAACTATGCACAATAACATCTTCCGACTGAGAAGAAATATTCAGTTGATCATTACTATCTAAATACAAATGAAAAGCAACATCAAGAACCTGCCTATGATCGGGATTTATATTTACACGCAAAGAATTTTCTTTGTAAAATTCTCGCTCCTGATACTTCCGATTTGAAGACACACCCGCTTTGATAACTTCTGCAAGATTCTTGAAATAATTTTCGTGCCCACTAAATTTCTCCTTGATAAAATAGCAAACATTGAAATCAAGTTGATCTAAAGTATTCAGTATCTGTGATTTTGTTTTTAATAAAATTGCTTGATTCTGAAAGTTTTCCAAATTAGATGAAGAAAAACCACTCAGCATGGCCATATCTTCTGGCAAGTTCCGTTGATCTTCGCTTTTTATTAGGACCGAAGACTCAAACTTATAAACTGGTGTCGTGTATTTATTTACAAAAAAGGCAATTAACAATCCCAATAGAAAAAATAAAAATAACCAATACCAATTTGAGAAAAATAGGAAGAACCATTTTTTAAAATCTGGTTTTTCCGTTTGATTTAAACTTCCATTTGCGAAAATGTCGTTTCCAGGAAAATTGTTATTTTTATTGGTTTGATTCATAGCGTCAACAATTGTCAGTAAAATTAAAAAATCAACATTTCTTATTTAAAAGCTTATCTAAAATATAGATGTGTGTTTTTTAATTAAGTGTATTTACTAATAAAATTAAAGTTATAATACTTGAGAAAAGTCCGAGGGAGAAAGTTCCTCCAAATCCCCACATCTTTCCTTTTACTGGCTCAACATACACCATATCATTTGGCATAATAAAATATTTATCACTATCAATCAGATTTCGATCTCTCAAATTAACGGTTATTGTTTTTGTCCCACGAGCTGTAGGTCTTATAATTTGAACATTCCTTCTTTTTCCATAAACTGTTAGATCTCCAGCTAGAGCTATTGCCTCAAAAATATTAATTTGATCCTTACTCATTGTATATTGACCAGGGGCAGTAACCTCGCCTAAAATTGTGAATTGAGCATTTGTTAATTGTACTTGAAGTGAAAATGTATCGATATGATTCTTGAGTATATCCCGCATATTCTCTTTCACCTGCCTCAAGGTGAGATTTTCAACATTCACTTTTCCAACATATGGAAAATCAATATTGCCCTGATCACTAACCTGATAACTCACAAAACGAATACTACTACCTTCCCCCATATTATTCAAACTAGATTGTCCCACATTCAAATTGTACAATGCTGCCACCTTCTCATCAGGTGTAATCACTTTTATATACACATAATCACCAGGTTGTAGGGTATAAGCTTCTGTAACCTCTTCTGCCTTAAAATAGGGATTTACATATTTTCTTTTTTTACTAATATCTTGCATGTAAATTGTTTTTTTCTGCGGAATACAGGAAACAAAAAAAACTAACACAAGCAGTGTTGGAATGGTAATCAATTTCATGGTTTTATAATTAGAGATTTATTTGTCACCTCGGTAATCGGCACAACCCGTTCGGGCCAATTTACTAGTTGTTTGTTTCTTATAATTATAGTAAACATAACCAATAGTAGTTTAATTCCTTGAGGTTAGCAACCTAAAACAGGCTCACCAACTTTTATAAATTGCAAATTTTCAGGACCAAAATTTAAAAGCAAAGCTTGCTGAATATTTTTGTCATTTAAAACATTCAAAAAATACTCCTCACCTTCTTCAGTTAGGTAATCCCAACTATTAATGACTACCATAAGTTTATCAAAACAAATTAAATAATCTTTTTCTTCTTTTCTTAATAGTACCTTTTCCTTTGAATAGGATACATTTCTAAGTTCCAACTCAAGTTCCAAAACATCACTGTAAACACTAGCCTTGAGACCAGAACCTAATTGTTTGTATATGTATTTACTGATTTCAATCAATTCATTAAATTCGGGATTATTTACTTTACTTTCCATAATAACAATTTAACTACTTATCAAAACTTTACTTAAACAAATATCGCAGATGTATGATTATCTTAAAAAATTTTTAAAGAACAGGTAAATTTCAGTTGCTTATTCCTCTAAATATTCCCTGCAATTAATCACCTCACTACGAGATGCCAGTTGCAATTTAGAATTCCAGAAAAAACAAAAAAAGTTCGAATAATCGCATTCATCTAAATATAAAAGAAAGGATTCTGATTTACGAATTGCTTCACAAGACAACTCTTTAACCCTTAAATCAGGGGCCATAATGAATAACTTAAATTGGTTGGAACCACAAGTTTTCCGATCTCTGGAATTATTATTCCATGTGAAACGAAGACAATTTCCCTTCTCCTTTTCAACTTTTAGATTCTTAATTTCTCCCAGGTTCCCAGAGGAGAATTTCAATCTATTCACATCTACATTTCCATTTCCATCAAAGGCATGTGTATTAAGTTTGCAAAACAAGTTTTGTCCACTCATGGCATTCCTTCTAGCCTCAGGATTCCAATAGGGTCTGATTAATTCGTCTAAATTTAAACTCACAAAATTACTAGCAGCTTTAAATTTCCCTCTCTGATTCACCTGACCAGGCGTGCGAGGATTCTTCACCTTACTTGGCTTACTTCGTAAATAAGTTTTGCCGTAACGATGAGAAATAATTACTGGTCCAACCAGTCCTGTTAATAATTTGTCTTTTATATTTGCCATATTTTCTTGCCGAAAACAACTGAGAACCTACTATGAAATCAGATTTCAACTTTATTTAATTAATAGAAAGTAATTTTGAAAGGGTAAGATTTATAAATAGAGGAATAGGATATTCAGTATTAAACTGGACATCTAAAGAATCTCAATAAAAAAGCGTTTATCCTAATTGAATAAAACCTTAGTAGAAATTTCGTTACTATTTTAGGTAATCACAATCTCTCAGGAAGGAAAATATTATAGTAGCAAATTAACATTCTACTGCCACTTGCTGTCAAAACCTGTCTATCTACCTTTTATCTCTCTAACTTCATCCCATCAACATTGGCTTCATCCAGACTTGTTCCAGATAACATCCAGATTTGTTTCGGACTTGTAACAATTCCAGGATAAAAAAAAAGCAATTTTTAATTCACTAATTATTCCTGCTTTCTAGATTTCTAGTACTTGATTCGTTTGATCTCATTAAATGAGTTAGTAGTATGAACACAACAAGCAATTTTACAAATCCCAAAATAAGATGATGCGCACCTTACATTTTTTATCAAATCTTGATTTTGTAGAATACACTACAATAAAAAAATCCTTTTCCTTGTTTTCAGTAAAATTAGATTTTGTATATTTGTGGGATAAAGATTCATCACAACACATAGCTTCGCCCACTCAGTCCCATTCTAATAAGTTTGGAAGCTGTAACAAATAATGATTTTTCTATTTTCGATTAAGCATAAAGCTATTGCGACTTAAGCTAATAATCAATACAAGAAAATGGGTATATGCAAGCATAGTTGCACTTCACCCACGCACATATACAACTACTAATAAGATGTTTACAATCTATAACACTGCAACTACAACAAGTAAATAAAAAAGTAAAAGAACTCTTTTTTTTGATAAACAATCTATTTTTAGTGATCAATAATACAAGAAGTTCAATATCCATTTATTTTTCATTAAACTAGGAAAATAAATTGTCCTATAACCATTCAAAACACTTTTCGAATAGATTTTTGGATTCTCTTAATTACAATTTTTTGCCATATTGCAGAGACAATTCAAAAACCAAAACTTTCCTGCTCCACCATCTACTTCTCAAAAAATGAAAATTCTAAATTCGCAGATCATTTCAATAGAAAATCAGACAAGACCTCAGAAAAACCAATATGATGACCAATTAATTCAGCTCTTTTATTTAAATTAGATCTAATTTAAATAAAACCAATTACTTTCTATGATCGATAAATTACTCATCACCCCATTTCAAAAATTCGTTAAAATTGAAAGCTTTAGTGGAATTCTTTTGTTTACGGCAACTCTAATCGCCATTATTTGGGCTAATTCACCACTTTCACACTTATATGAATCACTTTGGCAATATAAAATTGGCATCAATTCAGCCACTTTCACACTAAGCAAACCATTACTATTATGGATTAATGATGGTTTAATGGCCGTTTTCTTTTTTCTAATCGGTCTGGAAATTAAAAGAGAACTATTAATTGGGGAATTAAATACTCTTCGAAAAGCCTCCTTTCCTTTCTTTGCGGCTTTAGGGGGTATAATTGTGCCTGTAGCTCTATTTTTTCTCCTGAATGACAATCGGAGTACTTCCAATGCCTGGGGCGTACCTATGGCTACCGACATTGCCTTTTCACTTGCAATTCTAAATCTTTTGGGAAAACGAATTCCCATTGGACTTAAAATCTTTTTAACTGCTTTCGCCATTGTTGATGACTTGGTTGCAGTTTCGGTAATAGCCATTTTCTATAGTGGCGACATCCAATGGATTCTACTCGCTTACGCTGCCATTCCTTTTGCATTTTTGGTTTTTCTTTCCGTCAAAAGAATCTATTTTCCTTATTTTGTTTTTATGATAGGGGTACTGATATGGTTTCTATTTTTAAAAGCAGGTATTCACCCCACTGTAGCGGGTGTATTAATGGCACTTACCATTCCTATCAGACAAAAAATTGATGTAAAAACCTATTCTGATAAATTGTTAGGAATTGCCAATGATATAGATAAATCGTGTAACAATACGCCTATTTTAAGCAATCACCAAATAGAACAAATAGACAATTTAGAGGATTGGACCCAGAAAGTACAATCACCCTTGCAGCATTTAGAACACAAACTGCACAATTGGGTTGCTTATTTTATCATGCCAGTTTTTGCCCTTGCCAATGCAGGAATTAGCTTTTCAGGAGAAATGAATTTAGAAACGCCTCTGGTCATTAACATTACACTTTGTTTGATCATAGGAAAAAGTATTGGGATAAGTCTGATGTCGTTTATTGGGATAAAACTTAAGCTTTCAGAGCTTCCTCAGGGAGTAAATAAATTGCAGATTCTAGGCATCTCTTTCCTGGCCGGACTTGGTTTTACCATGGCTATTTTCATCGCCAATTTAGCCTTTGTTAGTAAGCCTGAATTTATCGACTCGGCAAAAATTGGAATTTTAATTGGCTCTTTTGTTGCTGGATTAATTGGTTATCTGATTTTACGTTTTACTAAATCGTCGGACTCTACCCAAACAGAGGAATAGATATAAAAACACAGCTCATCTAAAAAAATAGGCCGGAGATAATCAAGCTACAAAAAAGATATACTTGTACGCTTTTTCTTCTCTAGGAATCTATTTGTTAATAAAACTCAATTTGTATGGAAGCTATCTTACTGAAAACCAACATAAGCCTCAAGGACATCAATCACCTGATTCACCTGGGTGCATACGATATGGACATCAATTCAAACAAAAAAGAAGAAATTGAAACTCAGGCCAATCGATTAAGCGAATCCTTTCTGTCTGTTCTTACTTATCATATGAACAAAGGAAAAACTCCCGATGCAGCCTACACCTTTCAAATAGCCGCAAACTTCACGAATTTCACAGAAAATTATCGCCAGCTGTTTATAGAAAACTATAAAAAAGAAGTACTTATTGGCTTTGGAATTAGTGCAGTATGGATGGGTATAATAAACGGACTGGATGCCGAAAGTGGAATTATGCCCAATCATCCTTTGAAACGTGAAATTGCCAATTGCCTTCGCACCATCAGCGAAATATTAGATAACAAAGGATAAGTATTGCATTTAAAATGCACACACAACTTTCAAGAACAAAAAAATTCCCCTAGGAAGAATACTCCTACGGGAATTTTAATTTTACTATGTGCATTGCTATTTGTGCTCTTCGGCAAACTTACGACCTGCATGCAGAGCCTTAATGTTCATTTGGACAACCTCCTCGCCTTTTCTTCCAAAAATCTTACGAATTCCTTCTTCCATATAGTCAAAAGGCACATCAATAAAAGGAGAGGCAGCTCCCAACATTACAAAGTTAAAAGCTCTGGCTGAACCGACTTCCTCTTTAGCAATTCGGTCCGCATCAATCAAAATATAATGCGGCAAAGCTTTTATGGTATCTACCAATTCCTGCTCTTGTGGATAATTGGGAATATTTATAAAAGGTGTAGAGTTAGTAACTAAATAACCACTTTTTTTCAAGTAAGGAAGATACCTTAAAGCCTCCAATGGCTCCACCGATAAAATAAGGTCTGCGCCACCTTTTGGAATTAAATCGGAATAAATAGGACGATCAGAAATTCGCATAAAAGACTGCACATCACCACCTCGCTGACTCATTCCATGCGTTTCTGCCTGTTTCATATACAAATCGTTATCTAAGGCAGCAGAAGCCAAAGCTGCAGCAATGGATAAAATCCCTTGTCCGCCAACGCCTGCTATAAGCATATCTGTTTTCATCTGTCATTATTTAATTTCACTTATTCAACGGAATCCGCAATTTATTTAACCTGCGTTACATCCTTTTCCTGTTTATTTTACAGCAACACTTAGGCTTTCGCAGCAAGTTTTGCTTTATTCGCTTTACGTATCTTTTGATCACGAACATTCTTCTGTACACAAATACGTCGAGGAATAATCACTGAAACACCATCGTACTCAAGCTCTTTTCTGATTATTTCTTTAATTTCATCGTGTTTTTTAGGCACAGGAAGTAAAACATGCAAATGCTCCTTTTCAACTCCTAAGCCTTCACAAATAGCTTCTAACCTTCCTTTAGCTGATGATTTTTGTCCTCCAGTCATAGAAATGGATTCGTTATCAGATATAATTACCGTAATCGGTGTTTTCTCATTAATTGCATCGAGCAAACCTGTCATGCCTGAATGGGTAAAAGTCGAATCACCAATTACCGCTACCGAAGGAATTAATCCTCCATCTGAAGCTCCTTTGGCCATGGTAATCGAAGCGCCCATATCCACACAAGAACTAATTGCGTTATATGGTGGCAATGCCCCTAAAGTATAGCAACCGATATCAGAAAAAACACGACCCGTTCCAAAGTCAGCAATTACCTCGTTCAATGCTTTGTATACATCCACGTGACTGCAACCAACACAGAGGGCTGGCGGACGAGGGACAACAATATCAGGAATTTCATAATTTTCCTTTATCTCGAAACCAAGTGCTTTGCCCACCATATCGGGAGTAAGCTCACCATCCCGCGAAAGCATCCCATCCAATCTGCCACTTACGCTTTCTTTTCCCAAGTAACCTTTCAACATTTCCTCAACCACCGGATATCCCTCTTCCAGTAGCAAGATCTGATCGCACTCTCTGGTGATTTTCTCAACCATAGAGCGAGGAATTGGATACTGACTAATTTTAAGCACTGAATAGGGACAATCTCCTTGAGGATAATTCTCCATGAGATAATTATAGCCCAAACCACAAGCAATAATTCCCATGGATTTGTTGACTCCCTCGGTATAAGAATTGAATTTGGATTCATCAGAAGCTGCTTGCAATTTTTCCTGCTTACCCAATAGCTTTTGGTATCGCTTACGCGCTATGGCTGGGAGCAAAACAAACTGAAGTTTATCATCAGGAAGTCTTAATCGATTTTGAGCAATTATTTCGTTCGCTCTCTGAACTCCAGCGCGAGAATGAGCCAAACGTGTGGTAATTCGCATCATCACAGGAGTTTCGCAAGCTTCTGACAATTCGAAAGCAAAACGAGCCATCTCATAGGCTTCCTGCTGATTTGATGGTTCTAAAATGGGTATCATGGCAAACTTAGCATATACTCGGGAGTCTTGTTCATTCTGAGAAGAATGCATGGATGGATCATCTGCAACAACAACTAACATACCACCATTTGCACCAGTAATTGCTGCATTCATAAAACAATCAGCAGCAACATTTAAGCCAACATGCTTCATACAAACCATTGCTCTTTTTCCTACATACGACATACCTAATGCCGATTCCATAGCGGTTTTCTCATTGGCAGCCCAATCGCTGTGTATATGAAGGGCTTTTGCCTGACTCGAATTTTGCACATATTCCGTAATCTCAGTAGATGGCGTTCCCGGATAAGCATAAACACCAGACATTCCACCATCGATAGCTCCTTGTGCTATAGCCTCTACGCCTAATAGTAATGACTTTTGCATCTTATTTTTATTAATTGATTTTGCTTACTCTATAAGTTACAATACTTCTTACAGTTGATCCTACTTGTTGAATAAATAATTAGAATAATACTAACCAAATTCAATGGATGTAAAATGGAAGATTGATCCTTAGGATCGATTTAGGAAAGTAATTTTATAGCCCACCAAATAATTTTAGGTACCCAACCAGATAGGCATTTACAAAATAATAGATAGCTGCTAATTCCATGATATAACTTATAATAGGCAAGAAAACAGGCCTTTGTCACTAATATTTTACACTAAAATACCACAATTTGGTTCAAAATCAATAAAAACAGAAAGGAAGCGGAAAGTTTAGAATTAATTCAAATAACGTAAATCCTTGCATAATTTTAGAAAGCGAACTTAATCTTGATTATCAATGAATTTACACTTATCTAGATCTGAAATATCACTTCTTGAACAAGTTGACTTTCATACGACCATAAGAATCAAATACAAAACGATTTGCCATAAGGATACTAAGCATTAAATTAATGGAGCAACCAACAAATACGGCTATCATAATTAAAATCTGATACTTAATTGCAATAGCAGGAGAACTTCCGCCTAAAATCTGTCCAGTCATCATTCCTGGCAATGTTATCAGTCCAATAACAGACATGCTTGCAATCATAGGGTTTAATGCACTTTTAATCGCTGAACGAATAAATGGAGCCAAAGAATTCTTCTTACTGCTAGAATTGATAAGTAAAAAATAATATAAATCTTGCTCCTTTTTTAAACGAGAAAAGTAATGACTAACCCCTACAATATTGTGTTTTAGGGAATTTCCTAGTATCATTCCCGAAATGGGAATAAAGTAGCGAGCATCAAAAACATAATCGAGTTGAATTACAAAGCCGAGGAAAAAAGCATCTACAATAAGAAGACTAATCAAACCAGAAGTGATAAAAGGAAAGGCGAAATAGTGATAAGATAATCCAGCCCTTTTTATGGTTGTGAAACTTCCCACAACTATCATTACTGCCACCCAAATAACATTAAGCCATACATTGTTCCATTTAAAAATATATTCAAGGTAAAGTGCAACCAAAGCAAGCTGTATCACCATTCGAAGGACGGAAATAACCGTTTCTTTCACAATTTTCACCTTAAAATAGATGAAACCCATAAGTGGAATTAACATCAGAAAAAGCCCTAATAGCAAGCGATCAAAGCCAATATCAGCAACTTCTTTCATAATTCAATTTTTTGATTGCAATACTTAATCCATTTCTGATTATGAGAAGTAGATACTATTGTTTTATTGTGTAAAGAATTCAGGGTAGAAAATAATAGGTCTATGGAATGATCATCCAATGCAGAAACAGGCTCATCTAAAAGAAGAATGGGTTTATCGAGACTTAGGCAAGCAGCCATAACAACTCTCTGCTTTTGTCCTCCACTAATCTCCATGAAACTCTTATCTCCTGCACTATCTGCAACAGCTAACAAATCCAGAAAATGCTGAAAATTTGTCATTTGTTCGGTATTTAACTGAAGGAGTTCAACTAATTCATTGGCCGAATCGACAGGCAAATTACTATTTTGAGGCAACCAGGTCATTTTATGCCGAATTAGATCAATTGTAGCACTATTTAGCTCTACCCCATCAATAGCGATTCGTCCAGATTGTGGACTCAAAAACCCCATAAGTACTTTCAACAAGGAAGATTTCCCTTTTCCCGAAGGTCCACTAAAACAGATCGATTCCCCTTTATTGATGGTGAAACTTAAATTTTTACAAATTAATTGATTGGGAAAACTCAAACTTATTCGCTCACATTTTATCATATTCTTTATCTTTAGCCTAAAGAAAATAATATTATTGCAATTAAGTTTAATACTCATCAAAATATATTTCGAACACGAAAGTCAGTCTCAAAACAGCTAATAGTAATAAGAATATTCTCATTACTATTTAATAGACAGTATACATACAAACCTATTAACTTCTGTCCATAAGGATTTTACATCAACGCAATCGTTACTTGATGTTTAATAACATGTTTTGTATTTACTTGATCATGACTCAAAACTTAATCGAAAGATTACTTTTGCATCAATAAATATGTGGATATATACATATGGAGATTACAACAAATTAACTTTAGAATATAACAATGGCAAAGTATTTAATAGTTGGAGGTGTTGCAGGTGGAGCAACAACAGCGGCACGTTTGCGCAGAATGGATGAATCGGCAGAGATAATCATGTTTGAAAGAGGAGAGCATATTTCTTATGCAAATTGTGGTTTACCCTACTATGTTGGCGATGTAATTACTGAAAGAGAAAACCTTTTACTTCAAACTCCGGAGAGTTTTAAAAAACGATTAAATGTGGATGTTCGAATTTTTAATGAAGTTGTTCGAATTGACCGTGAAAACAAATTGGTAGAAGTTAAAGACCTCAAAAACGATACGAGCTATACTGAAACCTACGATAAACTAGTGGTATCGCCAGGAGCAGAACCAATTAAACCACCCATTCCAGGAATCAAAGACCCTGCTATTTTCACCCTTCGCAATGTAAAAGACACCGACAAAATTAAAACGTACATCAACAGCAACAAACCAAAGAAAGCAGTTGTTGTTGGAGCAGGTTTTATTGGTTTGGAAATGGCTGAAAACCTTCATCATTTAGGAATGATGGTAACCATTGTTGAGATGGCAGAACAGGTAATGACGCCTCTTGATTATGAAATGGCTGCAGTTGTTCATCAGCATCTTAAAACTAAAAATGTTGAATTTTACTTAAAAGATGGAGTTAGTGAATTTAAAAAAACAAAAGATAATCTTATTGTTCATCTTCAATCGGGCAGAACAGTAGAAGCCGATATGGTTCTTCTTTCCATTGGCGTAAAACCCGAAACAAAACTAATCAAACAAGCAGGTATCGATTTAGCTCCTAATGGTGGTATTAAGGTAAATGAATACCTTCAAACCAGCGATCCTAATATTTATGCACTTGGTGATGCCATTGCTTTCCCTCATCCAATTACAGGAAACTATACCAATGCCTACCTTGCTGGACCTGCAAATAAACAAGGAAGAATTCTTGCAAACAATTTGGTTCTTGGCCATAAACAGCGTTACAAAGGAGCTATTGCAACAGCCATTGCCAAAGTATTCGATTTGACAATTGGCTCGACAGGCCTTGCTGAAAAAGTGTTGAAAAAGGAAGGAATCAATTACATTTCCAATATTATTCATAGTGGATCTCATGCTGGATATTATCCCGGAGCCATGCCTACCACTTTAAAAATTACATTCGACCCTAAAAGTGGAAAACTATATGGAGCTCAAATAATTGGATATCTTGGCGTTGATAAACGAATAGATTTAATTGCAACGGTACTTCAAAAAGGAGGTACGATTTACGATTTGCAGGAAATTGAACATGCTTATGCTCCTCCTTACTCATCGGCAAAAGATCCTGTTAATCAGGCTGGATTTGCTGCTGGTAATATTATTGAAGGCCTAGTAAACATTATTCATTGGGATGAATTGTATCAACTACATGCCGAAAATAATTACATTCTAGATGTTCGTACTCCAGATGAGTTCGAATTAGGACAAATCGAAGGAGCCGTAAATATTGAAATAGATCAAATCAGAAATCGTCTGGAAGAAATTCCAAAAGATAAAAAAATCATTATTTATTGTGGAGTTGGTTTGCGAGGTTATTTTGCAGCCAGAATATTAATGCAAAAAGGTTTTACCAACGTAGTAAATTTAAGCGGAGGTTATAAAACCTACGAACATGCCACTTGCAAACAAAGTAACGAGGATATTTTTGAATCGAATTACGTTGCTAAAGACAGTCAAATTTACAGTGGAAAACCCAAAAGTGAAAAAGCTCCTCTGCCCGTGGTAAAAACTATTAAGGTAGATGCATGTGGCTTGCAGTGTCCGGGACCAATTATCAAGTTAAAAAAGGAAATTGATAAACTTGAAAATGGCGACCGTCTTATTCAAAAGGTAACCGATCAAGGTTTTGTAAAAGATGTAGAAGCCTGGTGTAACATGACTGGTAATAAATTAATATCTGTTGATTCTGACAAAGGCGTTATATCAGCCGTTGTAGAAAAGCAAAAAAAGAAAGAACCTGCAATTGGTAGTGGCTCAGTGGCCAAAAATAAAACTATGGTTGTTTTCTCGGATGAACTAGATCGTGCTTTAGCATCGCTTGTAATTGCTAATGGTGCGGCTGCAACGGGAAGTAAGGTTACCCTTTTCTTTACTTTCTGGGGTTTGAACGTAATTAAAAAAGCCCACAAGCCAAAAGTTCAAAAAGATTTAATGGGCAAAATGTTTGGAAAAATGATGTCCGACGGAGCCGATGATCTTAAGTTATCAAAAATGAACATGATGGGTTTGGGCTCGAAAATGATGAAGAAAAGAATGATGTCGAAAAAAGTAGACTCGTTAGAAGATATGCTAAAAACAGCTATGGAAAATGGTGTTGAAATGATCGCTTGTCAAATGTCTATGGATATAATGGGGGTTGATAAAGATGAACTTATTGAAGGCGTATCGATAGGTGGTGTAGCTGCTTACCTTGAAGAAGCTGAGAAATCAAACATCAACTTATTTATTTAATTCTACTTCAAATAGTAAAAAGGCTGTCCTAAAACGACAGCCTTTTTTTTGCATTGCCCAAATCTAATGTAAAACAAATAGCCATTACTGCTGGTTCTTGTCTGATTTTAAAACAAAAAAGTGGTAAGATCACAAAACCATGAACTTACCACTTTATAAATACATCAGGTGATGTTGGAATCACTTACTAATCATCCATATCATCATCAGAATCTTCATCAGATACCAAGTAATCTAAATCTGAATATTTATCCTCATATCTTTCCCTTTTGCTGTCCAGAAGATTCCCATCATCATCAAAGTCACTGTCCTCCTCAATCAGCTCTTGAGCCTTTCGAATGGACATGCGAACCATGTAAATCTTTTCATCCGTTTCGAATGGCAATGCACTCACCAATTCGTTGTTGTGATTTCTGAATTCAATTAAATTATCCATGTAACCTTCGGAGTAGTACAATTTTATTTGTTCCTGTATCTCCTTGCTTAACTTTTCATAGCTCTGGATTACCCTTGGTTTACTGCTGCTTTTCATACAATAATTTATTTATAAAAAGATAGACATATAGTTGACTTACCGGCTAATTACCAACCTAATAGATAGGCAAAAACCAAGGGTGCCACTATGGTAGCATCCGATTCGATTATGAATTTTGGAGTATCAATTCCAAGCTTTCCCCAAGTAATTTTTTCATTGGGAACAGCTCCCGAATAAGAACCATAACTAGTTGTTGAGTCGGAAATCTGACAGAAATAACTCCAAAATGGCGTGTTTGTTCTTTCCATATCTTGATACAACATAGGCACTACACAAATAGGAAAATCTCCTGCAATACCACCTCCAATTTGAAAAAATCCGATTCCCTGATCACCAGCATTATTAGTATAATAATCGGCTAACCATGTCATATATTCAATACCTGTTTTCATGGTGGATGCTTTCAGTTCTCCTTTTAAGCAATAAGATGCAAAGATATTTCCCATGGTAGAATCTTCCCAACCAGGAACTACAATCGGAAGGTTTTTCTTCGCAGCTGCTAGCATCCAGCTATTCTTAGGATCAATTTCATAGTATTGTTCTAACACTCCCGAAAGTAACAATTTATACATAAATTCATGAGGAAAATAACGTTCTCCTTTATCTTCGGCCTCTTTCCAGATATCAAATACATGTTTTTGCAATCTTCTAAATGCTTCCTCTTCAGGAATACAAGTATCTGTTACTCGATTCAAACCTTTCTCTAACAAATTCCACTCATCTTGAGGTGTTAGGTCTCGATAGTGAGGCACTCTTTTGTAATGTGAATGAGCCACCAAATTCATGATATCCTCCTCTAAATTGGCTCCAGTACAAGTAATAATCTGAACTTTATCCTGACGAATCATTTCGGCCAATGAACGGCCTAATTCTGCAGTACTCATCGCTCCTGCAAGCGTGATCATCATTTTTTTACCATCCTCTAAATGCTTTTCATATGCAACCGCAGCATCAATTAAGGTAGCTGAATTAAAATGTCTGTAATGTTCCAGAATGAATTTAGAAATGGGTCCTCTATTTTGCATGATTTTTAAAATTATAGCAATCTATTTTATTAAAAAATTTGGCAATTAATAATTGAAATTTTCTCCACTGTGGTGCCAATTCCATAATATCGAATTCAAGTAATTTATATCAATTTGTTGAAGCTTTTGCAAGCTACAATCTGCAAATTTCATTTTTTACACTCACTTACTTTTTGTACCCCAAAAGCTTAAACATCTCATCGGCAGACTGTTCGTTTCTATATACGTAGTCGAAAAAGTTTCCTTTTTCATCTCTGTCAATAATAACATGTTTTGGCGATGGAATCAGACAGTGCTTAATTCCTCCATATCCGCTAATGGCATCCTGATAAGCACCTGTATGAAAAAAACCAATGTACAAAGGCTCTGGCTCATCGTTGGAATAACTAGGAAGCAAAACCTCTTGATTTAAATCTTCGGAATTGTAGTAATCGGAATGATCACAACTAATTCCACCGATGTTTACACGCTTGTACTCATTTTTCCATTTATTAATTGGCAGTAGAATGAACTTTTCGTGAATAGACCAAGCATCAGGAATTGTGTTCATTAAACTATTGTCTATCAAATACCAGGATTCGGTATCGTTTTGCTGTTTTTGTTCCAATACTTTAAAAACAATTGCTCCACTTTCTCCCACCGTATATTTTCCAAATTCTGTGTAGATATTTGGCTCTGGAATTTCATCCTTAGTACAAGCATCCTTAATATTACTGATGATTTCATTAATCATGTACTCATATTGGTATTCAAATCCAAGATGATTACGGATTGGAAACCCGCCGCCCAAATTAAATGAATCAAGGCTTTCACTGTCTTTTTTTAATTCGGAATATACCTTTAGTGCTTTTTGAAACTCTCCCCAATAATATAAACTATCCTTAATTCCTGAATCCACAAAAAAGTGAAGCATTTTCAGCTCAAACTTAGGATTGTTCTTAATTCTATCGTTATAAAAACTAATAATTTCATTACTACGAATTCCCATTCGTGATGTATAGTAAGCTGATTGTGATTCTTCATTAATAGCCATACGAAGACCAACTTTCAACACCCTATCCTGTGCAATTATCTCCAATCGGTCCAACTCCTGAACACTATCGAAAATGATGATGCTATTTTTGAAACCTACGTCCTGCATTTCCAGGATTTTTCTCAAATACTCATCTGTTTTGTAACCATTATGAACGATTATTCTATCGAAATCAATTTTCTTATCTCTATGAAGATTTAAAATTAGATCAATATCAAAAGCTGAAGAAGTCTCGAGATTAACATTGTGTTTTAATGCTTCCCCAATTACATGAGCAAAGTGATTGCACTTGGTACAATAGCAATAGTTATAACTACCTGCGTAGTTATTTTTCTTGATGGCCTTGTTAAAAAGATTTCTGGCTTTTTTAATTTGGTCTCCAATTCGGGGAAGGTAAAAGAATCTAAAAGGAGTACCATGCTTTTCAATTAGGTATTTCATTGAAATACCTTGAAAGGTAAGATAATCATCACGTAAATCAAAGCCTTCCTGAGGGAAATAATAGCTTTGTTCAATCAAATCAAAATAGGTGTTTTTCATCTATGTAATCATAAAATATTTTTGTTGTTCTTAACTGCCTTGAATTGCAAATAAAAACATTTTTTCAAAGAAAAATACACTTGATTAAAAAAAAATGACTTCTGAATGTTCTTTTCTAAATTCACGAATCAAAAAAGTCAGCAAACACAGGCTATTCAAGGATTATAGAACATCTAAAAAAATTAATCAGAATCATTTTCATCCTCAATCTCATTTGGGAGCTCGTTTTTCTTTCCTTCAAGCACCACATATACCAATCCCATGATACTAAGAAATCCAATCACCTTACTGTATTGTTTTACAAGTGATTTTGACTCTGCCGACCAATCCGTACTTATACTAGGATATTGATTTACCACCAACACAAACAGTATACACAGCAGCAAAACAATCACAAAAGTTAAAATCAAAGGTTTCTTTTTATCACGAATCACTTCTTTTATCTCCATTACTACAAATTTTTATACTCTTCCCAATTCTAGAATGCACCGGAAGAAAATGCAACAATTAATCGTGTGGCAATATAATAAAATATCAATTTACTAAAACAGTTTAATACCTATTGGATTCATACCCCTATCCTTATTTATTATCATTAATTGGCAAGTAAATTTTAACAGAAAAAAACATTCAACTACATAGAAAAATCATCAACTCATCAAGAATAGGCTTTTAAAATTGATATTTGATTTAATTTGCTCTATTTTAATTCTTTCAATTCAATTATTGAAATTTAATTTCCCTGAAACACAATCAACTTGTCGTTCTATCCTACATTAATATTGAATAAATCATGGTAAGTGAAGACATTACAGATCTCATAGAAAACAATTCAAATTCAATACTTAAGGATCGTATCATTAATATTTCCATTAAGAATAAGATACCTATTTATAATGATGATTCTGAATCAATGCTATGTTCTATCTGTAAATCTACTGGAGTTGGTCTATTCATAATTGATTTGGATTTAGAAACTATAATATGGGGAAATTCAAATTTCTTTATTATGAATAGTATCAAAGAAAAGCATCTTTGCAAGCCAATGCTAAAAGACCTATTATTTCGAAATCTGCATAACGAAGACATGAGTTACCTCAAAAATCTGAATATCGAACAACTCATGAATGATGATCAGACTTCTGTATCGCACACTTTACGATATAAACAAAAAGATAAAAGCTGGAAGTATTTTTATTTCTCGCTCCTAAATCCAAAACAAAAACTCACAAATAAAACCCAATTAAAAATTGGAATTCAATACGATCTTACAGATATCTTATCTCAGTGTACTAAAGAATCTACAACAGTAAGTCCTTGTTTCTCTGATGATCTAAACTTTCAAAAACTCTCCAATCTTTCAAAGCGAGAGAAAGAAATTTTGAAGTTTATTGTAACCGGCAATACAGACAAAGAAATTGCCATTCAGCTAGGTATTAGTTTTTATACAGTTGAAACACACAGAAAAAACATCATTAATAAGCTAGGTGTAAAAAATACAGCATCTCTTTCTTTCCTAGCTGGCAAGTATGGTATCATATAATAATCATTTGCTAATTAATTTGGCTTATACCAACTATATCGATTTTAGATTCCTTAGTTTATTTGTGATATTTCCGTAAAGCTTTAGAACAATTTCCATACCAATAATTTCTTCATTACTAGAATCTTAACATGTAAATTGTAAAACCTGTTAATAATTAATTCGTTCAAAATAGCTTTCAAATTAGGGGGTAGAAGATCAATAAGAGCTTGTTTATTAGAAATAAGCTCTTTTTTGTGAAAAAGGCAGCAATAAAAATAGCTTAATTAGAGTCAAATGAGTAATTTATGGAATAATTAATTTGAGACTTAAAAAACAAAAGTACACACTACTTTTTGGCTTAATCTACTTATATGAAAAAACTTTTTTTAGGTTTACGAACTACAATTTACAAAACAAGCGATCTAGCAAAAGCTAAAGAATGGTACTCTAAAGCTTTTGAAACTTCACCCTATTTTGATGAAGAATTTTATGTTGGATTTTCGATTGGTGGTTATGAGCTTGGACTCCTACCTGAAAAAGATCAACTCAACTCAAAAGCAGATCATGTAATTGCTTATTGGGGTGTAGATGACATCAACAAAACTTATACACATTTACTAAAATCTGGTGCTGTAATGCACGAGGAACCGACAAACGTTGGAGGTGAACTTTGGGTAGCGAGCGTAAAAGATCCTTGGGGAAATGTCATTGGTATTATATTTAATCCTGAATTTAAACTTGGTTAGAATAATGAAAATAGGAATTGCATTGGGAGGAGGTGGCATTCGGGGATTTGCTCACCTGGGTGTACTAAAAGCATTGGAAGAAAAAGGAATTCGACCAGATATTATTTCAGGAGTAAGTGCAGGAGCCATAATTGGTGCATTTATAGCCTCAGGCTATACCTGTGACAAAACTTTAAAGATTCTAAAAAACAAAACCCTTATGGCCTACTCTAAATTACACTATCCAAGATATGGATTGTTTAGTTTAGATGGTTTAAAACAAGACATCAAGAAACACATTAAAACCAAGAAAATTGAAAATTTAAAGACTCCAATGTTCATAGCAGTATCAAACCTAAACGATGGCAGAGTTGAATACATTAAAGAAGGTGATTTAACCACCTATGTATTAGCCTCGGCAAGCATTCCAGTCTTATTTGCTCCTGTTATGATCGATGGAAAAATGTATTCAGATGGTGGTCTTTTTGACAATCTTCCTATTTCTCCCTTACTGCAAAAGTGCGATGCCATTATTGCAATAAATGTGAGTCCGGTTCATAAAATTGAAAAGTTTGAAAATTTAGTACAGGTGGCCTCACGGACTTTCCAACTAGGAGTTCACTCGAACATCATTCGACACAAAGAAAAATGTTCTTTATTTATTGAGCCAACTGGATTAAGAGAACATGAAATACTAAATGGTAACCATGCTGAAGATATTTTTAATCTAGGATACAATTATACCAAGGCACTGAAAATAAACCTCACAAACCCAACCCAATAAAATTGTTGTACACTTTCAATTCAATCGAAGGTTATTTTCAGGCAAAAGCAGCCAATATTGTTCATTTTACTCAACCACTTATAATAGATGGGTAAGATTAAAATACAAGCAAAAAAGCAGGCCATGTGGCCTGCTTTTTTTTATATTATTTCAGAAGATTCAATTTTAAAAAGCTTTTCCAATACTGTTTTAACCAAAGCCAAATCAGGATTGATATCGAACACATGAGAAGGTTTTAGATAACAAACTTCCTTTTCTCTTTTAAAGCGTTCTTCTCCTCCACCAGTAATGTTCAACATGATACAGGCCTTTTTATTGATATTGCCTTCCTGTACATATTTAATTAGGCTGGCCACTGCAACCGCAGAAGCAGGATGAATATCATTTCCCTCTGTCTCCTCAAATATTTTAGCTGCTTCCATTGCCTCTTCGTTTGTGGCTTTTAAAACATCTCCACCAGCGTCTTTTAAGGCATCGTACATTCCTCCAACAATAGAATAAGGAGGCTTACGATTCGATAAAACTTTAGCAACAATTTCTTCCACCTGCCTTCTTGCCAAATCATCGTCTAAAGGCAATATATCACGTGAATCTTCCTTCCAGGCATTATACATTGGCAAGAAAGGCGTATTCTGAGAAACCATCAATTTCATTTTGTTGGAACCATAACGACCATCCTCTATAAAACGAAGATTAGCTTCCCATGCAGAAATTGCTCCGGTTCCACTACCTACAGCCTGGAAATAGTAATCGGGAATTTTACCAATTTCGGTAACAGCAGAAAGAACTGTTGTTCCCATACCATCTCTTCGAGCCACATTTTTAGCTCCTCCTTCGGTAATGAATCCATCCAATTCGCATACCAGATTCGACAAATGAATGGCATCAAAATAATCACTTCCGGATTTTGTCACCACAAGTCTTACATTCTCTTTAATTGGCTCATCGAACCAAAGAGCATCAATATTATCCTCGGGAACACAAAGCAACAATGGAATGTTATTATCGGAACACACACGAGCAAAAGCACGAGCTGTATTTCCTGCCGATGCAACTACAAGAACATTTCCTGTATCACTCAATCGCCCACTCACCGAAAAAGCCTCTGTTTCTTTAAAAGAACAAGTTCTGAAATTTGCTCCTTTTTCAGGCCAATATCCACTAAAAGTGATATACAGATTTTCCAAACCAAGATATTTCGAAAGGCCTTCACTCTTATAGGTAGCTGGAGCCGATGAACCTTCCAACACTCGATGAATTGGCAACCAATCGGCAAACTTATAAATACCATAAGAATTGTCCTTTAGCTCAAGTTGCTTCTTCTCATAATTTGTTCTTATCAAACAAGCTTTCTCCTCTGCCGGAGCATCCAGAGTCCAGCCTTCATCGTCAAATTTTTTCCCAGTCTCTAAAGACTCAAGAATATATTTAGTCGCCCGAAAATTCATAGCCATACTTATGTGTTTTGATTTTGAAAGCGTAAAAATAAACATTTTGGACGTCATGATAAACATTTTTCAGTAATTTAGAACATTTCCTCAAAAATCAAGCTTACAACACTAAGCACAACTACCTATATACCAAAACACAACACAAGTTAATTACTCGAATAAAAAGGCATCCTATTTTTTGATTTCAATTACTAATTTTCTCATTTTTAAGAACAATTTATGTTTTGACTTTACCTTTTGCTACAATTGCTTATATTTAACAATCGAAATTTTTATCTACCAATTAAAGGAACATTTTTAGCTTGTTCTTTTTATTGACCAATAAATAAACACTTGTTTTTATGACTATCAATTGGGGAATATTAGGTGCCGGAAGAATTGCAAGAAAATTTGCAACAGATTTTAAAATTGTTCCAAATGGGAAACTATTGGCCGTGGCTTCCCGATCTCAAAATCGATCCACCGAATTTGCTGAAGAATTCAACATTCCAGAAGCCTACTCTTCCTATGAAGAAATGGTCAAAAATCCTGAAATTAATGTCGTTTACGTTGCAACAACACACAATTTTCATTTCGAACATGTGCAACTTTGCCTACACAATGGAAAGTCGGTTTTGTGTGAAAAACCAGTCAGCGTTAACTCGGCAGAACTAGCTATTCTTCAAAAACTTGCCGAAGAAAAAAATCTGTTTTTTATGGAGGCTCTCTGGACCTACTACTTGCCTACCATTCAGCAAGCCAGTAAGTGGATAAAAGAAGGAAGAATAGGCGAAGTGAAACAATTGCAGGTAAGTTTTGGCTTTCATGGAGATATGAACAAAAATAGGCGACTTGCTAATCCGGATCTTGCCGGAGGTGCCCTTCTTGATATTGGTATTTATGGTATTGCCATGTCTGAATTAGTTTTCAATGAAGAAATTGATAGTATTCACGCTTTAGCTCATTTTTCAGAGACAGGAATAGACGATGACAATAACCTACAAATTCGCTACAAAAATGGTGGAATGGCTCAGATTTCAAGCTCCCTGACTTGTAAACTTAAAAACGAAGCCGTAATCTATGGGACAAAAGGTAGAATAGAAATTCCTAATTTTTGGATGGCCAAAAAAGCATGTCTACTCACAAAAGAGGAGGAAATTGAATTCCTAGATAAAACACCTCAATTAGGATACAATTACGAAGCTTTTGCGGTGAACGAATTACTTTTGAAAAATGCCACCGAAAGTCCTGTTATCCCTATCGAAAAAAGTAAAAAAATACTCTCCATAATGGATGAGGTAAGAAAACAAATTGGATTAAAATACCCATTTGAAAAGTAACCTATGACTGACAAAGACATCATATTAGGCAAAGGAATTTTAGGCATTCACTTTGGAATGCTTCCATCGGAAGTAGAAGAAAAACTTGGAAAAGCAGATCATGTTAAAGAATACTCTCTTTCTACCGAAGAAGCAAGTACGACACTTTTTTACGACCAAAAAGGAGTCAGCTTTACTTTTGAATCCATTGATCAGTACAAACTGAGTTATATTTCTGTTTATAACGACTGCTACAAGATCTTTAAGTTTATACAAGTTGGTTTAGCAAAAAAAATGCTTTTGGATGAACTGGAGCATTTTCAGCTCGGAGAACCTGAATTTAAAAATGCCTTCTCAGAAGAATTCCCTACTCATGAATTGCTATTTTTCCCCAACGAAAATCTACATTTATGGCTAGATAACCAACAAATAAGCGAAATTCAATTCGGCCCTTTCTTTGAGGATTTCAAGACTATTGTTTGGGAAGATTAAATACCTTCCCCTCTTGTGGGCGTTTTCGCATCTACTATAATAAATAGCTAAAACTTATTTATTCTACAATCTCATAACACTTATTGCTCGCTAAAATATTTTTTATAAATTGCGTACTATTAAAGCAAGGAGTTCACACTCCATCACAACTTTATTACTTCCTAATCAAGAAGTTTAGCCGGTTCCGGCAAACGAAAGAAAGATGGTTTTTTTGATTGTTAATGATGTATAATTTAATCACATCATGGATTGGTTGTGCTCAACAAATCCATATTAAACACAAACGAATGAACAAATTATCTTACGAGCACGGAAGCTCAGACCTACCTCTTTTAGGCGAAACCATTACGGAACGACTGCGCAAAACGGTTGAACTATTTGGCGATAAAGATGCCCTAATTGTCCCTTATCAAAACTATAGAGCCACTTACAGTGAATTTTGGCAACAGATAGAAGATGTAGCCAAAGGATTATTGGCCTTTGGAGTAAAAAAGGGAGATCGCGTAGGAATATGGTCGCCCAACCGTCACGAATGGGTGATTGTACAATTTGCAACGGCTCGAATTGGTGCCATACTTGTTAATGTTAATCCTGCCTACAAGGCTTCAGAACTAAAATTTGCTCTTCGACAATCCGAAATTAGTCTTTTAATTATGTCGGAAGGATTTCGTAAAACCAATTACTTCGAAATTATTCAAGAGGTTCGCAAATCGTGTATTCATTTAAAGCAAATTGTCATCCTCGACAGAGATTGGCAGGCCTTAATTGAAGCCGGGAAAAGAGTCACAACCGAACAGGTGGAAGAAATAGAAACTCTTTTGCAATTTGATGATCCTATTAATATTCAATACACTTCTGGAACAACTGGATTTCCGAAAGGTGCCACTTTAACACATCACAATATTCTAAATAATGGCTACTTTATTGGGGAACGTTTGCATTATAACGAAACCGATAGGGTTTGCATTCCTGTTCCTTTTTACCACTGCTTTGGAATGGTTTTAGGGAATATGGCATGCATCACTCATGGTTCTACCATGGTGATTCCTGGTGAAGCATTTGAGGCTGAAACGGTTTTAAAAACTGTTCAGGACGAAAAATGCACATCGCTATACGGAGTTCCTCTGATGTTTATTGCTGAACTAGAACATCCTAATTTCGACAAGTACGACCTCAGTAGCTTGCGTACAGGGATTATGGCAGGTGCCTCCTGCCCAGAGAAAGCCATGCTAGAGGTTCAGCAAAAAATGAATATGAAGGAAGTCGCTATTTGCTACGGAATGACCGAAACCTCTCCTGTTTCCACTCAAACTTTTGTGAACGATCAACTGACCAAACGTGTAGCAACTGTAGGAAGAGTTCACCCTCATCAGGAAATAAAAATTATTGATCCGGTAACGAAAAAAATTGTGGAACGTGGGCAAACAGGTGAATTTTGTACACGAGGTTATTCTGTAATGCTGAAATACTGGAACAACGAAGAGGCCACCAAAGCAGTGATTGATGATGCTGGATGGATGCATTCTGGCGATATTGCAAGCATGGACGAAGACGGTTACATCAGCATTACCGGAAGAATTAAAGACATGATTATTCGTGGTGGAGAAAACATTTCTCCTTTCGAAATTGAAGAATTTTTTCATAGTCACGACAGTATTAGCGAAGTATATGTAATAGGTGTTCCCGACTATAAATATGGCGAAGTAGTGATGGCCTGGATCAAATTTAAGGAAGGAAAATCGGCTACTGAAGAAGAACTAAGAGACTATTGCAAGGGGCAAATTGCAACCTACAAAATTCCTAAATATTTTAAATTCACCACAGAGTTTCCAACTACCGTAACGGGTAAAATCCGTAAAGTAGAAATGAGAGAAATCTCTACTCAAGAATTAGAAATGGTAGGTCGATAAAAGAAAAAGGCTGTTTAGAAAAGAATCTACTATTTTTAAACAGCCTTTCTTTTTCAACTGCGCAGATCCATTGTCAAAAAACAAAATCAGACTGTTTTTACTGCCAAAAAATCGTTAGAATATTCCATCAGAAAGAAAACAAGAAAAGAAAAAAACATCGGAAAGTATTTATTTTCTGTAAGTGCCTGCCTAATAATCGATTTGTTTCCTCATTTACCACCATTTTTTACAAATTATCGAGTATAAAAACACCAAATTCGCCGTCAACACAAACCTTTAGATTCTCATTTTCGGGGACTTATAGATTTTAGAGCAAAAACAAGCAACAAAAACATGTTTTTAAACTACCAACAGGCAGTAGTGGACTCTTAATCAATTTGCTAGTTTTGCGCACTGAAAAAATCTGTAAATAAAAGTAGATGAGCGAAGTAAAATTAGGAAATCCGGCAGTAGTCGGACTGGGAGGTTTTGGATTAACAACCCTTTTATTGCAATTTCATAACATTGGTTTGTGTGGTTTAGGTCCTGTTGTGGCCATGGGATTTGTTTTTGGTGGCTTAGCACAACTTATGGCTGGCATGTTAGAACACAAAAATGGTAATAACTTCGGATTTGCAGCTTTTTCGGCATACGGTTCATTTTGGATCGGCTTAGGTATAATTTGGTTACTAAACCATTTCGGATTGTACCAGTCATCCACCACTGATGTTGGGTATTATTTAGTTGCCTGGACTCTATTCACTATAATTTTATGGATAGCTTCCTTTTTTATTCATGCAGCTATGGCCACCACTTTTACAACATTAGTAATTGGTTTTATCCTTTTAGATCTAGGACATTTTGGCTTTCCATTTTTAAATGTTGTAGCTGGATATGAGCTTATTGTTTGTGCTTTATGTGCTTGGTACATGATGGCTGCAATCATTATTAACGACGTTGCTGGTCGTACAATTTTGAAAATGGGTCAGCCATGGATTAAAGCAAAATAAACTTCTCTTAAACTAAGCTCGTTACGAGCCAAGTTTAATGGATATACAAAGAGGTGAACCGAAATTTTCTCAAATCAGATCGGTTTGCCTCTTTTTTTTATTTCCCATCCTATTACAAAAAAAGGTTCTTAAACACTACGAAAAAATGTAGTTCAACTTCGAACCAACATCACTTTCCTCGTGCTTATTTTTCCTTTTAAGCCAATATCTCCTTGTGTAAACTCACCTCAAACTCTTTCACATGATGTGGATTTCCTGCATTAAAAAACTCCTGAATGTACGTTGAATTGTTGTGTGCATCGAAAGTTTCCTGATTGTACCATTTCTCTATAAAAGTAATTCGATTTGGCTCTTCAATACACTGATTCAATTCATAACGAATGCAACCACCCTCTTGAACTGTTACTGATATTAATGAATGTAAATTCTGAATCAATTGATCAACTTCTCCATCCTTGGCAATAAATTTGGCAATACATACCAATTGGGTATCATTTTTTCTGATTTCCATATTCTAGTTTTTATATTCTGATTCGTTCAAAAATCAAACTTAAGGAAATTTTACCAAAGAAAAATCATTCGACAAACAGTAGAAAATAGACAAATTAATTCTGCTTGATTACAGCACTTGTTTTTTCGGAATGGTTTGCAATTTCTCTGGGCTTCCAATTCTACTCCACAAAAAGAAGAAAACAACCAAAAACTTCAATAAAGCCCCTATTTATTTATCTTTTCTACCAATTAAGAAAAATGATTTTTATAGCTTAGCAACCTTAAAAAAATTAATACCCACCCGTGGAATCAAATACCACTATAAAAATAGGGCGCATCCGAAAAGCCAAACGAGTAGGACCAATAAAACCTAAATTTACACTATGGAAGCACAAAAAGTTGACATGTTTATCATGACCTACGGAAAATTTTTCGAAAGTCACCAAATAATCGGAATCAGAGAAAGCTTAAAAAATGCTGATGACTCTAAATGGGAAATCATTCAAACCATTTCCTTCAAAGATCCAACAACAAGTTTAATCGTTTCCATTTTAGGTGGACAATTTGGTATTGATCGCTTCTTTTTAGGCGATACAGGATTGGGAATTGGTAAATTACTTACATGTGGTGGCTTAGTAATTTGGACTATTATTGATTGGTTCCTAATTATGGGAGCTGCAAGAGGAAAAAACATGGATAAACTTATGCAAGCACTTGCTTAAATGATAGTAAGCAGGAATCAGCTATACGCACTACTTATGGGTGCATGCTTAGTGGGATATCTCTGGTTGTTTTTTAACGCAACAAACGCAACCAGCTTTTCTTCGAATGAACTAAGCGTTTGCCTGTTTCAACAAGTAACCAGTATTCCTTGTCCCTCCTGCGGATCCACAAGGTCTGTTTTATCTTTGCTTCATGGCAAGATAGAACAGGCTTTTCTTTTAAATCCCGTTGGCATTATTCTTTTTTTAATCCTAACAATTAGTCCAATTTGGATTGCTTTCGATTGCCTTTTAAAAAAGGATAGTCTTTTCAATTGCTACAAAAAATCAGAGCTCATTCTGCAAAAGAAATTCGTTGCCCTGCCCCTTATTGTTCTCGTTCTTTTGAATTGGATTTGGAACATTTACAAAGACCTATGATATCAACTAGTAAATTTGCTTACGAACCCAAAGATCATGAAGCTGAAAAAGCTTCGAACAGCTATGTAATGTCAATGGTTGCTCTAGTAGCTGGCTTACCTCTCCCCATCTTCAATTTAATTGCGACCTTCATTTTTTTTATTGCCAATAGAAAAGAAACCTATTTTGTTCGCTGGCACTGTACACAAGCCTTGATATCACAATTCTCCTTGCTATTTGCAAATAGTTTTGGCTTTTGGTGGACTATAGCCATAATATTCGATTCGGAACCCCTTACCAACAAATACTTCGCCTATCTGATTACTGCTTTTCTATTCAATTTAGCCGAATTTATAACAACAATTTATACGGCAGTAAATACGCGAAAAGGAATTCATATATCCTGGTGGTTCTATGGTAATCTCACCAATCTAATCTGTAAAAAATAATATGAATAAGCTATTTTTTCAAGGACTCCTAAGCATCTGTATTTTTTTCGGATTATGGTGTTCTCTGCAACAAGTAAATTGGCTATTGTTGCTTAATATTGAGCAAACGCAAATTTCACCAGAAGAAACAGTAGGCGATTTGTATTGGGAGTACTTAAGTTCAGAAGAGAAAGAAATTACCAACAACTTTGTACTTCAATCGATAGATAGTATTCTCACAACAATCTGCGAAAGCAACCATATTAACTCTAAAAACATTCAATTGCATATTATAGACAATGCAGAAATAAATGCATTTGCCTTACCAAACAAACACCTACTTATTACAAGTGGCTTACTTTTGGCATCGGAAAATGAGATTGAATTGGCTGGTGTCATCAGTCATGAACTTGCCCATATCGAACTCAATCATGTCATAAAAAAATTGGCAAAAAAACTTGGATTATCAGTAATTACAGCCATAAGCTCGGGCAATAACAAGGGCCAAATTATTCGGGAAGGCATAAAATTGCTCTCCTCGTCGGCTTATGATAGAAACCTAGAAAAAGAAGCCGACCTGAAAGCGGTAAAATATTTAGAAAATACTCGTTTAAAGTCGGACGCTTTTGCCAGTTTTCTATATCGACTTTCTTTATTGGAACAAATCGATTCGAAACATTTGGTATGGATGAGTACTCACCCCAATTCAAAAGATCGTGTTAAATACATCTTAAAAAATAGCAATCCCTACCTCAAAAAAGAAAGCTCTATTCTTCATAAAGACACATGGGCAAAGCTTAAATTGCGACTAAAAATCTAATTTTAATCTTTCATTTTGCCGGCCGAGCCTAAGATATGCATGATGGCAATTCCCGGCATTTTATATCCAATTCTGGCCTTTTTTCACCCAATGCTGAGCATCAAGTAATCGATAGAAGCAGGCCTGTATTCATTTACGGTCATGCTGAACAGGTTCAAGTTAACAATAAGTTTTTGAAATCCAATCAATCGGGGGTACTATCCTTATTTTTATTCCATTGGGGTTTATAATGTGTAATTATTCTTCAATGATTTTATCCAACAACTTTTCGCAAGCATTCTGAGCCTTAATAATGTCTTTATATATATTTTTGTCTTGATTCGATTCATCAGAAGCATTATAAGCATCTACTGCTTTGATGTAATACTTTTTGGCCTGTATTCCTTTGCTAAGCAGAATTAAAACATCAGCAATGCTCAGAAAATCTGCGTAATCTGGATTTTCCTTTTGCTCTATCAATTCAACAACTTTCAAAAGCCCATCTTCCGCTTTGGCTCGATGTTTTTCAGCAAATTTTAATGGCAAATGATAATCAGTGTAAAGCAAAAAATGAGTATTGGCTTTACTTTTAAGATAAGTGGTGTTGTCTGGATCTAAAATTAAAGCTTCATTAAAGTTTTTCAGGGCTTCTTGTTCTTTTCCTTTTGCATGCTGAAGAACCAATCCCTTGTAATAATATCCTTCCGCAATTTTAGGAGCTAATTTAATAACAACATCTGCATAAAAAGATAACTTATCAATATCCTTAGTTCGCACTAGACACTGACATGCCAAAAGAGCAAGTTCTAGGTTTTCAGGATCTTTTTCTAACTCAGCAATAATTCTATTTAATGACGCCTTCACCTTACCCGAATAATACATCGCTTTAAGTGATTCACAAGTATTTATTTTCACCACTTTCTTTTTCTCTTTACCCATAAAACTTTTAAAATTATATTTTAATCTACTATTTTTCTGATTGAATTTGATCATCGACCAAGAAGGCAAAGTTACAAATCAAAAAACGTAAGATGGCTTTTAAGACAAACTTTTTGCCAATTTAATTGGAAAATTTACACGAAACTTACCAGTAAAAACGAATGTTTACGAATTGCTGGTCGCCAAATAAGCTGTCTCGTATCATTTTATTCTATGTTTTACTTTTAACAAAAAATGGGCATTACAATTGCTCACCAGCGAAACTCTATAGCGGTATTCAATTGTGAACTATTCCAAATTAAAATCGCAGATAGCGCTAGTAAAATCAAGCCGTTTTGCATTCTATTCTAATTGTGTTTGTCTATCAAACTTTAACAATTATCGTATCTCTGATACTTTGTCCATTTTCCTTGCATCCCCGATTTGAAGTGCGAGGCAAATCCATATTATAAGCGTTTTTTAAACTCTATGAACCTTATTATGCTCTTTGGTAAATAATAAATCAAAAAAATAATCTCACAAAAAAAGAGATCCTGCAAGCAAGATCTCTTTAGTGCTATGTTTTAGCCACTGACAGGTTAAAAAAATGCTGTCAGATCTGCTAACTGTAAAATTATTTTCTAGGTCTAATTTGGCTGAATGCAATGTTCAAAGCTTTTTGGAAATAACGAATGCTTTTCAGCTCTTTGCTGTTTACCAAAGCCAATGAAAGCCCATCCTTACCAGCACGAGCTGTTCGTCCGCTTCGGTGGGTGTAATATTCTTCCTTATCGGGCAACTGATAATGAACCACATAGGATAAACCATCAATATCGATACCACGAGCTGCAATATCGGTAGCAACTAAAATTCGCAAGCTCTCATTTTTAAAAGCACGCATTACCTTATCTCGTTCGATCTGTTTTAAATCGCCATGAATGGCATCTGCGGGAATATTTTTAGCAATCAATTGTTTGGCCAATATTTGCGCTGCAGTTTTGGTTTTACAGAAAACCACCCCTCTATTCTTGCCTTCCGATTTAAGAAACTGAATCAAAATATTCAATTTTTCGTTATCCTCGCAGATCAGGAACTGATGCTGTATGTTTTTATTCACAACATTTCTACCACTCACCTCAATTTTATGGGCATTTGGGGAAAAGTGTCTTTTAATAATCTGCATAATTCCCTGTGGCATGGTAGCCGAAAACAACCAACGATTTTCAACATTGGTAAGGTAAGTCAAGATCTCATCCAGCTGCGTTTTAAAACCCATGCTCATCATTTCATCGGCCTCATCTAAAATCACAGTCTTTACCGAGCTTAAATCAACGGCTTTTCTCTTTACCAAATCAATCAGTCGACCCGGAGTTGCCACAATAATGTGGGTAGGTCGGCGCAAAGCACTAATCTGACGCTCAATTTTCTCTCCCCCATAAACCGATTCAGTAAAAATCTTGTCGCTGTATTTGGTGAATTTGAACAGTTGTTTAGCAATTTGCTGACCCAGTTCTCGTGTAGGACACAAAATCAATCCTTGTACTTTTTCCTGTTTAGGATTAATACGATGCAACAAAGGTAAGCCAAAAGCGGCGGTTTTTCCTGTTCCTGTTTGTGCCTGTCCTATTAAATCGGTATTTCCGTTTAAAAGAACAGAAATTACCTCTGCTTGTATTTGAGTTGGCCTAACAATGCCAAGGTCGTTCAATCCCTTAACCAAATTCTTGTTTACGCCTAATTCTTTAAAATTTTCCACAACAATAAATTTAAATGGATCGCAAAGATAGCTTAATCAATTCAAAATTAAGTAGGATCAATTGTGAATTTATTTTTAAAATCATCGTAAAAGCGAACTCAGCAAACTCAGAATTGATCTACTTCTATACTTTTATAAAATCATATCATCCAAATAAATATCTAAAAAAAGAGCCACACATTTTGTGCAGCTCTCGTTTTTATTTTTTAAACATCGATCGTTCATCCTCATCGGTAATACTCATTTCGTGCAGAAGCGTAAGTCTAAAGGGATAATTTTTCCCCATCACGTACAAAACAATTAGCCATGGCAGAAACCAAAACAATTGTTGCGTTATATAATAGCTAAATAAAGCAGTAATTCCTGCCAATGAGATTAGTAATATTTTTAAAGAATAGGCTTTCGAGTATATTTTTATCTTTTCGGACAGTTCATTGGTTTTAGGCAAATTCTTCATACTAATTCGATACAGAATAGTTGCTAAAATAATTTCAATCGCTACTAATGTGATTCCAATTCCATCCATCCACTTCGAAAAAGAAAGATTCGTAGAATAGTGCAGCATATTTTCATCACGAAGAGTCAACATTCCTAGTGTAAATTCTGCTATTACAAATGCAAAAAAGATAAATAATAGGCTAAATCTTGTCCAAAGCACAAGCGTTTTTATGTTCTTCATAAAGATAATAAAATTGATAAATAGTGTTCTTTTTTTTAAAGTAGTAGTAAACAATTTTAATCATTATTCGCTTTCATCCTAATTCTGAAGAAATAAAATAGGTCTTATTTAAAGAATTTTAACATACAAACGATTTCATATTTTAATTTTATTTTCTAACTACTTAAATCACTTCTCTGCAAAAGGAAAGCTCTGTTAATCCTTTGTTAAGGCTCTCAAATTGTTTTGCCTTTTGGATAGTATTCCTTAAGTTCGCCTTAGAATTATGCAATCAATTTCCATATGCAAATTAAAAAATTTGGACATATTATTATGGTACTTCTGCTGCTGATCTCAACGGCAGGAGTGAGTATTAATAAGCATTATTCTGGTGGAGAACTCTTCTCTACTGCTATTTTTGTTGATGCCGAGAGCTGTTGTGAAACGCCTTGCGGATGTTGCAAGGAAACTTCTGAATTTGTACAGGTAAAAGCCGATTATATTGCTTCGGTTTTCGATTTGCAGGATGCCACTCAATTGGATCTCTTGTTTTCGATTCTTCCTGTTTTAATTAATTTCGAAGTACCAACTAGCTTTGCAAACAATCTTATCGCGTGGGATACTTCCCCACATCCATTGCCTGATTTGTGCATTCTCAATCAGGTTTTCATTTTATGAATTAAGAATTATTAATTAGGAATTAAGAATGAATCGTAATGGTGCGTTGAGTTGTACTATGATTCTCCTGTACCCTGAACTTTTCGGGCTGTAATTCCCTTTAAATTAATGACTCATAATTATTAATTCATAATTGACTTTTCATGTTAAATCGAACGATTAAATTCTTTTTAGAGAATAAATTGGTCACAACAATATTGCTTGTTGTGCTCATAGCTGGAGGAATTATTACTTCTCCATTCCAATGGGATGTTGGTATTTTACCAAAAAATCCCGTCGCTGTTGATGCCATTCCTGATATTGGAGAAAATCAGCAAATCGTATTTACCAAATGGTCTGGCCGATCTCCTCAGGATATTGAGGATCAGATTACCTATCCGTTAACAACATCCCTTTTGGGGATTCCTGGAGTAAAAACCATCCGTAGTTCTTCCATGTTTGGATTTTCAAGTATCTACGTCATTTTTAATGAGGATATTGAATTCTATTGGAGCAGATCACGTATCCTGGAAAAATTAAGCTCCTTACCGCAAAACTTATTGCCCGATGATGTGCAACCAACTCTTGGACCCGATGCTACGGCTTTGGGCCAGATATTTTGGTACACACTGGAAGGAAGATCACCGGAAGGTGAAGTTACCGGAGGCTGGGATTTGCAGGAACTTCGGAGCATTCAAGACTTTCAGGTAAAATATGCATTGGCGGCTGCCAGTGGTGTATCCGAAGTGGCATCAATTGGTGGTTACGTGAAAGAATATCAGGTAGATGTTAATCCTGCCGCTATGCAGGCACACGGAGTTAATCTGATGCAGATCATGAATGCGGTTAAAAAGTCCAATCTCGATATTGGTGCCCGAACCCTTGAAATCAATCAGGCAGAATACTTCGTGCGTGGAATTGGCTACGTTAAGAATCTTTCGGATCTGGAAGAGGCGGTAGTGAGTGTGAACGACAACACTCCTGTGCGTATTCGCGATGTTGCCAATGTGCATTATGGCCCTTCCGATCGCCGAGGTGCTCTCGATAAAATGGGAGCCGATGTAGTTGGTGGTGTTGTGGTGGCCCGATATGGTGCCAATCCCTTAGAGGTGATCAATAATGTGAAAGCCAAAATTGCCGAGCTTTCGGTGGGTCTTCCCCAAAAGGAATTGGCAGATGGAAGCATTTCCCAGCTAACTGTTGTTCCCTTTTACGACAGAACACAACTGATCTACGAAACATTAGGAACTCTGGAAAGTGCCCTAACGCTCGAAATCATCATCACCATTATCGTGATTATCATTATGGTGATGAACCTTCGGGCGAGTATTCTGATTTCTACTTTAATACCAATAGCAGTGCTCATGACCTTTATTGCCATGCGCTACTTTCATGTAGATGCTAATATTGTAGCCCTTTCGGGAATCGCCATAGCCATTGGAACCATTGTGGATGTGGGCATTGTGCTCTCCGAAAATATCATTCGGCATTTGGATGAGAATAAATCGGGCAGGAACATTCGCGAAGTGATTTATGAAGCAACAATTGAGGTTGCTCCTGCAGTAATTACAGCTGTATTGACAACTATTGTGAGTTTTATTCCTGTTTTTGCCATGGAAGCTGCCGAAGGAAAACTATTTCGCCCCTTGGCTTTCACCAAAACCTTTGTGCTTTTATCGGCACTCTTTGTGGCAATTGTAATTTTGCCAGCCATGGCTCATTGGTTGTTTTCCATCCGCATTAAAAAAAGAAAATTCAAATTGGCTTTAAATAGTGTACTCATTCTTATCGGAATCTATACCATTTTTGCCTACTCAGCTTGGATTGGAATTACTCTGATAGTATTAGGTGTCATCAACTTATTGGCACAAATCTATTCTAAGCACGAAAAGCACTTGTCTTGGGCAAATCTATTCGTAATCGCATTGGCCGTTTCCTTTCTGCTTGCCAGAGAATGGTTGCCTTTGGGTGCGTCGAATTCCTTGTTTGCAAACTTCATGTTTGTAATTCTTAGTATCGCTCTATTACTATCCGTTTTTTTACTTTTCATGCGATTTTATACACGCCTATTGAATTGGGCCTTGCAGCATAAGTTCATCTTCCTGTCCGTTCCTACACTCATCATTATGTGGGGTCTTACTATCTGGCTCGGATTTGGAAATACGTTTGGCTTTGTTGCCCGGGGAATGGATAAAATTGGAATTAATATTTCGGGCACATCTGCTTGGAAAACGATGTATCACAATTATCCCGGCATCGGAAAAGAATTTATGCCTTCGCTGGATGAAGGATCGTTCCTATTGATGCCAACCTCCATGCCACATGCTGGCATTGAAGAAAATAAACGTGTACTTCGAACTTTGGATATGGCTGTTGCCAACATTCCTGAAATTGAAATGGTAGTCGGTAAACTCGGTCGTGTAGAATCTTCGCTTGATCCCGCTCCTATTTCCATGTACGAGAATGTGATCAACTACAAAAGCGAATACAAAACCAACCAGTATGGCAAGCGAATTCGTTTTGCCGTTGATGATGATGACAATTTTATTCGTGATAAAAAAGGAGAGCTGATTCCTGATAATTCTGGTGAATATTACCGGCAATGGCGCGATCATATTAAATCGCCTGATGACATTTGGACTGAAATTGTAAACGCAAGCAAAATTCCGGGCGTTACCTCGGCGCCCAAATTGCAACCTATCGAAACCCGCTTAATCATGTTGCAAACAGGTATGCGAGCTCCTATTGGAATTAAAATATCGGGGAATAACCTAAAACAAATCGAGGGCTTTGGTCTTCAGCTCGAGAAGCTTATTAAAGAGGTTCCCGGTGTAAACAAGCCTTCTGTATTTGCAGAACGAATGGTTGGGAAACCCTACCTGGAAATTCGTATCGACCGTAAAGCAATTGGCCGTTACGGCATTCAGATTGAAGATGTACAAAAGTATCTTTCTGTTGCCGTTGGAGGAATGCCGCTAAGCAGTTCGGTGGAAGGAAGAGAGCGTTACCCGATTCGTGTTCGTTACCCACGGGAATTGAGATCGGATCCTGATCTTTTGAAAAAAATACTAATTCCTACCAGCATGGGACATTCCATTCCACTGGAAGAGCTGGCTGAAATAGCCTATGTGCAAGGACCACAAGTAATCAAAAGTGAAAATACCTTTCAGGTTGGCTATGTAATATTCGACAAATTAGACGGCTTTTCGGAAGTTGATATTGTAGAAACAGCACAGAAATACATTGCCGGAAAAATTGAAAATAATGAGCTGAAAGTTCCCGCAGGAGTGAGCTTTACGTTCACAGGAAACTACGAAAATCAAATCCGTGCAGAAAAAAAACTGGGTATTGTAATTCCTGTGGTGCTCATCATCATCTTTCTGATTTTGTATTTTCAGTTCAAAGGAATTGCTCCTACTCTAATGGTATTTAGTGGTATTGCCGTCTCCTTTGCAGGTGGCTTCATCATGATTTGGATGTATGGACAAGGGTGGTTCCTTAACTTTTCTGTCTTCGATATCAATCTGCAGGAATTGTTTCAGGTTCATCCGGTTTACTTGAGTGTGGCGGTTTGGGTTGGCTTTATTGCCCTTTTCGGGATTGCAACAGATGACGGTGTAATTATGACCAGTTATCTGGAACAGGTTTTCGAGAAAAATCAGCCAAAAACAAGAGCTGAAATCAGAAAAGCAGTGATTGAAGCAGGTTCGAAACGAATTCGTCCTTGCTTAATGACTACCGCTACAACACTTTTAGCCTTACTACCCATCTTAACCTCTACCGGAAGAGGATCTGATGTGATGATTCCAATGGCGATTCCTGCTTTTGGAGGAATGACCATCGAGCTAATTACTCTTTTTGTAGTACCTGTACTTTATTCCATGAACAAAGAATATCAACTTAAAAAAGAAGGAGGATTGTCATGAGATATACACTATTAATATCGCTATTGTTGGTCCTGAACTCAGTTACTGCTCAAAGCAAAAAGGATGTAGTGCAAGATTATATCGATTTTTCAGTTGCGAACAATCCAGAACTGAAGGCTATGGATTTAAAATATCAGCAAGCTTTGGAGATGGTTCCGCAAGCAAAGGCATTGTCCGATCCGAGTTTCTCGGCAGGAGTCTTTGTGCAACCAATAGAAACACGTATAGGAGCGCAAAAAGCAAAACTTTCGCTTTCGCAGATGTTCCCCTGGTTTGGAACTCTTGGAGCCAAAGAACAACAGGCAAGTTTGCAGGCTCATGCTCAATACCTGAATTATTTGGATGCTAAAAGTAAATTGGAAATGAATGTAAGACTCTCCTATTTGGATTTGATTCTTATGGATCGCAAGATCTTCTTCACACAAAAACGTGTTGAGGTATTGGATCTGTTGGAAAAACAAAGTCTGACCCAATTTGAAAACAATGAATCGAGCATGGTGAATGTTTTATACGTGCAAATGCTGAAAGAAGAATTGATTTCTATGCTTGGGATGTTTCAGGATAAAAAGCAGACACTCCAAACAGCATTCAATAAATTGTTGAATCGTAATTTATCAACTGTCGTTGATTTACCAACTGATGATTCTTTTTGGGTACAAACAATTCCTACTGATACAGATTTTTCTTTCGACAAGCACTCAAGAATTGATTCCTGGGAAGCTATGAAGGAGGCCAGTTCTTTTGGAGAAAAAGTGGCAAAACTAAATGGAATGCCAAAGTTCGGTATCGGTCTCGATTATGCAATTATCGCTGAAAGAACGGATGTAAATATCGCTGATAATGGGAATGACGCCATCATGCCAATGATCTCGCTAAGTATTCCACTGTTTCGAAAGAAGTACAAATCTGCAATTAAAGTCAATCAGTTAAAACAGGTACAATTCGAACAATTAAAAATGGAAGAACTAAACAGACTTGAGCTGGAAAAGCAAAAAGCAAGCGAAGAGTATGCTACCGGAACAAGAAACGCAAAAGTATATGAGAATTTACTAACGAAAGCCAGGCAATCATTTGAAATTCTCACCAGCAATTACGAAACATCTTCTGGCAAATACGAGGAAGTTCTGAACATGCAACAAAAAATCTGGATCTACGAACAAAAACAAATTGAAGCACAAGTAATGATTCAGAAAAGCATTGCCAAATTCCAATATCTAGGAATGTAGGGACACACGATCGTTTGTCCTGTAAATAAATCATATAGAATCATTGTTATCAGCGTCTAAAATAGATATAAAATGAAAAATACAATCGAATATATAACAAACAACTGGAAACAAAAACTCACTATTTTAGTCGTGGGATTATTTCTGGGTTGGCTGATTTTTGGTGGAAAATCAGAATCGGCAAGTGAACACGAAGGTCATCAACATGCTTCCGAAAATGTAGCTGTTGCAGCAACAACATGGACCTGCTCCATGCATCCGCAGATACAGCAACCAAACGAAGGCGATTGTCCCATTTGTGGAATGGATTTAATTCCCTTGGACAATTCAAGCAGTAATTCATCGCCCGCATTAATTGAGATGAACGAAACCGCCATGAAATTGGCAAATGTGCAAACCACGAAAATTGAAATTGGAAAGGCTGTAAAAGAAATCCGACTAAATGGAAAAGTACAAGTTGATGAACGCAAAATCAGCTCGCAAGCCATTCATTTCGATGGCCGGATTGAAAAATTGATGGTCAATTTTGAAGGTGAGAAAGTGAGTAAAGGTCAAACACTCGCAAGAGTTTACGCTCCGAAATTGCTTAGCGCACAACAGGAATTGTTACAAGCACTAAAAACAAAAAATTCCTATCCTGAGTTAGTGAAAGCTGCAGAGCAAAAATTGAAGTTTTGGAAACTTAGCAAGGCTCAAATCAATCGCATTAAAGAAAGCGGTGAAGTGCTTGAATATTTCGAAATCAAAGCAGATGCTTCCGGTTATGTCATTAAAAGAAATGTAGCTGAAGGAAACTATGCAAAAGCTGGAAGTATCCTCTTCGATATTGCAGATTTGAGTCACGTATGGGTCGTTTTTGATGCCTACGAAAAAGATTTATCCTTCATTCAGAAAGGAGATGAAATCGAATTCACCATTTCAGCATTTCCTGGCAAAGTTTTCAAGTCAAAAGTCAGCAATATCGATCCTGTTATTGATGCAAAAAAACGCAGCCTTTCTATTCGAACAGAATTAAATAATCAGGATCTATTAGTAAAACCTGAAATGTTAGCCTCAGGGATTATCTATGCTGAAATAAGCCAGATGAATAATATGCTTGTAGTTCCTAAATCGGCCATTATGTGGACCGGAAAACGTTCTATTGCCTACGTTAAAGTTGAAGGTGGATTTGAAATGCGTGAAATTGAACTGGGTGAATCTTTAGGTGATTTTTACATTGTTACCGATGGTTTAGAGGAAAACGAAGAAGTGGTTAGCAAAGGAACCTTTACCGTAGATGCCGCAGCTCAGCTCAACAACAAATACAGCATGATGAATCGTCCGGAAAGCAAGGAAGGTATTCAAAATTTACAACAATACGTTTCGATGGACTTTAGTATGAAACTGAAAAAGCTACTCTCCTCTTATTATAATTTGAAAGACATTCTGGTTGAAACCAAAGCGAAAGAAAGCAAACTAGCCGCTAAAACGGTGATGAGCAATTTGATGCAGATGAAGCCAAATGATGTTGAGCTAAAAAGCAAAGCTCTTCCGTTTTGGAAGGAGAAATACACTGGTTTGCACGATCATCTGGCCGAGATCATGAATAACGATGATATTGAAATTCAACGAAAAGCATTTAAACCATTCAGTGAGGCACTTATTGAAACCCTAAAATCTCTGGGAACAGGAAAAGAAAAAGTTTTTATCCAATTCTGTCCCATGGCCGACAACGATTCAGGTGCCTTTTGGATCAGCTCGGAAGAGAAAATAATGAATCCTTACTTTGGCGATATGATGCTGCATTGTGGTGAAGTAACAGAAACGATAATTCATGAAAAACCAAAATCAGTACCTCAACAACACCAACATTAAGAATATTAGCTGGACTAAATAATAAAGTAATCACAAATTTAAAATACATAAAATGAAAAAAAGAATTCTATTCGTAGCGGTAATCTTTTCCCTGATTAGCCTATCGTTCACAGCCAAGGCGGAAGTAAAGAAAGCAAGTTTTAAGGTATCCGGAAATTGCGGTATGTGCGAAAAAACAATCGAATCAGCAGCTAAAGCTGTTGAAGGTGTTCTTAGTGCCGATTGGGATAAAAAGACCAAAAAAATGGTACTTAGTTTCGACACCGAAAAAACTACACTGCATGCGGTACACAAAGCCATAGCAAGTGTTGGATACGATACTGATAAAGTAAAAGCAAATGATGATGTATATAGCCGTCTTCATTCCTGCTGCAAATACGAACGAGAATAAAAAAACAGGGTGTTTCTATGTTAATTTATTAATTGGGCATAATTCCCTATAAAGAAAATAATTGAAGAAACACCCTACACTATTTCTGTTGCTAATTGTGACAAAGTGTGGAAATTATCCCCAAATATCTAAACTCAATAAAGATGATTTCTCCAAGTTATTTCCATATTAATTTGATTATCACAGTTTTACTATCAGACACAATAAACTAGCACGTTTTTTGGTTCTAAAAAGATTCTAACATTAAAATCAAACTTTTATTATAACTTTAAATTTCTTAACCTAAAAACATGAAAAATCTAAAACCAGCACTTCTATTAGCTACAACAATAATTTTCATTCTATTTTCTAGATGTTCCGATGATAATGTAAATCTTACCAGTCAGGTAAAAATTAGACTTACCGATGCACCTGCCCAATACGATCAAGTAAACATTGACATTCAATCCATTCAAATTAATTCTTCGGACAATGATAGTATTGAAGATGGCTGGGTAGAAATGACATTATTAAACCCCGGAATTTACGACCTTTTGGAATTTAACAATGGCATGGATACTCTTTTGGTTGATCAGGAAATGCCAAGTGGAACCGTTTCTCAAATGCGTTTGATTCTTGGCGAAAATAATTCTGTAGTAATTGACAGTATTTCCTATGATTTAGATACTCCCTCAGCACAAACTTCAGGTTTGAAATTTCAAATTCATGATGATTTTTTAGCAGGAATAGAATACAACTTATGGATTGATTTTGATGCAGCAAACTCTATTGTTGAAACAGGGAACGGAAAATACAAACTAAAGCCTGTCATCCGAACCTTTAAGGAAGCAAACACAGGTTCTATTTCAGGAATCATATCTCCTGCTGAAGCAACCCCCAGCATTCATGCCATTATGGGTACAGATACCATTTCAACCATAGCAGAAGACTCTGGTAATTTTCTTCTAAAAGGCTTAGAAGAAGGAAGCTACACATTAAGCATAATTCCTATAGATGGCTACTTGAGTACCGAAATAGAATCCGTCGAAGTTTACATAGAAAAAGTAAGCGATGTTGGCACTATTGAACTTTCTGAAGAATAAAGATTTCCCTAATTGATGCAATCAAGTTGCTCCACCAAGGAGCAACTTTTTTTATGAAAATAAAGTTACATATTCCTTTTTTATTCGTTTTTATTCGCAATTTTAGGGTACAATGTAAATGCACTCAAAGCCAAAACCTATGGAATTACAAAGAGAAATTATCCCCGCAACCTGGTCCGAACTTCAAGATCTTCTTTTTACCGACTCCTATAGCTCAAAAATTGATCGCATCCGGTCTCCCTATATCTATCGAGGTCTTACTAAAATCGATTACCAGTTAAAAACTTCATTAATCAGACTAAACGGTCCCTTTGAAAATTTGGAATTTCATCTGCTAAGAAATTTTAAAAAATATTCCTTCCGCCCCGACATTAACAATAAATCCGACTGGGAGTGGTTAGCTTTAGCGCAACATCATGGTCTGCCAACCCGACTATTAGATTGGACCTACTCACCTTATGTAGCCTTACATTTTGCAACGGCCGAAATAGATCAACATGATAAAGATGGAGTGATTTGGGCACTTAACTACGAAAACCTTAGGAAATATTTACCCAAAAAACTTCAGAACGAATTACACGAAGTAGGCTCCAATAGTTTCACTACTGGCATGTTGCACCATCTTTACAAAGATATTTCAGAGCTATCAAAAGAGGAGAGTGATTTTGTAGTGGCCTTCGAACCTCCTTCCCTCGATTATCGAATTGTAAATCAATATGCCATTTTCACCTTCATGTCGCATTCAAAAGCCATTTTAGACGATTGGTTGCTCGACAAACCCGATTTGTATTTCCGAATTCGGATTCCTGCCTCTATGAAATGGGAAATACGCGACAAATTAGATCAAGTAAACATTAATGAAAGAGTACTATTTCCAGGAATGGATGGTCTTAGTAAATGGCTAACTCGCCACTATTCACCCAACAAATCAGCACACATTAACAACAAAAAAGACAGCCAAAATTTATTACTGAATCATTAAAAAATTACTTGTATTTTAGGCTATCCCTTGACTTACTTAGACGATATCGCTATATTTATTTGAAACTTTCAGTCCAATGAAATTCAAATACAAAATACTACCTGAATTAAAATTAATCAATGAGTACTACTTTGGTTATTTCAAATGGAATGATCTTATATATCATACTTTAAGTACACGAAAAGATCCTTTATTTGACGAAACCTACAATGTTATTGCCGATTTCACACAAGCTAAAGTCATTCTAAACATCAAAGATTTAGACGATTATATAAACGAATATGAAAAATACAGTCCTATTCTAAACAAATGCGCCATTATTGTAAGTGAATCATACGACACTCCAATGGCCATGCTTTTTGAGATTCAGGTGCGCATTCAAAATGCAAAAGTTTTTCTCTCGCATGAAGACGCCTATACATGGCTTGAAATCAATCCTATTCTCATTTCCAAAGAGTAAGTGCCTTTCTACTAAACTTATTAAAACTGATTTAAAATTACCTATCTGCCAATTTCTTATATTGACTTCCACTCCACAATAGCTTAACTTTAATCTACGCCTTGGAATAAGTGGGTATTTATTCCGAAATCCCTGATATTTCCTTCCTGGAAATTGACCAAATTGAATTAATAATCTAAACACTTAAGTCGAACAAATTTTCATTTAAAAAGTTTTACAACTCTCAAAAATGAATCTTAATCGTGTTTTCTACAAGTAGAAGAAAGTTTATTCAATACACAAGTACAATTTCAAAAAAATTCACTATCCAAACCGAGAATCATGGAAGAAAAAAAAGAAAGCTATCAAAACTCAATGCCAAGAATTGGTGATAATGCTCCTGAATTTAGAGCTGTAACCACACAAGGAGACATACACTTCCCTAATGATTACAGAGGCAAATGGGTTATTTTATTTAGTCATCCTGCCGATTTTACTCCTGTTTGTACTTCCGAATTTATGACTTTCGCTAGTATGGAAAATAAATTTAACGAGGCTAATTGTGAATTGGTAGGCCTATCCATTGATGGTTTGTATAGCCACATTGCCTGGTTACGAACCATTAAAGAAAAAATAGAATACAAAGGAATGAAAAATGTAGAAGTTAAATTTCCTTTGATTGAGGACATCACCATGGAAGTAGCAAACAAATATGGAATGATACAGCCAGGCGAAGATAATACAAAAGCCGTTCGTGCTGTATTCTTCATCGATCCTCATGGTATAATAAGAACTATAATTTATTACCCATTAAGTTTGGGACGAAATTTCGATGAGATTTACCGTGTCGTAATCGCTCTCCAAACGGCTGATCAGTTTTCTGTTGCTACTCCTGCCGATTGGCGTCCAGGCGAAGAAGTAATTGTTCCTCCTGCAGGATCGTGCGGTGTTGCCAAAGATAGAATGGAAAATGATGATGAAAATGTACACTGTTATGACTGGTTTTTCTGTACCAAAAAACTTAAAAAAGAAGAAATTGAAAATACAATACTGAAAAAAGAAATGCATACTCATTAGTAAAAGTAAAGGCTGCAGCGAGCAATACTTCTTGCAGCCTTTATTTTTCATAACAACATCCACTTATCTACATATTATTAATTAAACAAATTTGGATAATTTTATGCAAATTGAATATTAAACTATACTTTTAAAATTTAAAGATTTGATTCAAATTAAAAATGTAAGTATGGAAAATAATTTACATCTCGAAATAATAAAATCCATGCCATATCCGTATTACGTAATCGAATCGGATACTTTAAAAGTCATAGAATCTAATGATCCTAAATATACCACCGATCAAGCTTATTGCGACCTAATTTCTTCCACAACTAATAATTGTGCTCTAGGGAAAAAAGCAAAAAGTGTTGTTGAAAAGGTTCTACAAGGGAAAAAAAATCTGAAAATAAAACTCAATAATGTGAGTCTAAATGGAGAAATTAAAAGCATTTGGATATATGCAATTCCCGTATTTAACTCACTTCAAAAAATCACTCACGTAATTGAATACCATATTGATATTACAGAACAAGATCAATTACACGATCAGATTGAGCAAAAGACTACAAATCTGCAAGAAGCAATAAACAAACTTTCCTATTTAAATAGTGAATTAAACGAAACCAACGATAAATACAAATCATTATTCGAAAATTCACCAGAATCGTTATGGGAGGAAGACTTTACTCCTTTAATGCATCGCATACAAGAACTTAGTAAACATGGAGTAAGTGACATAAGAGATTATTTGCAAAAACATCCTGAAAAAGTACTAGAGTTTAGTCAGGAGGTACGTATTGTAAATGTCAACAAAGCCACACTGCAACTATACAATGCCAATTCGAAAGAAGACTTACTCGGAAATTTACCCAAAACCTTCCTACCAGAATCTTTGGAAGTATTTAAGGAAGAACTATTTTCAATCATTGAAGGTAAAAACTATTTCGAAAAAGAAGCTCGTGTTAAAACTCTGAATGGAGAAATTATTGACGTAATTATTAAACTTTTCCATCACAAAAATCACAAAAATCATAAATATACTGCCTATGTTTCAACAACTGATATTACCAAACTGAAAGAGGCAGATATTGCTTTGAAACAAAAAAACAATGACTTTTTAAAATTGAATTCAGAACTTAATGAAACAAACAAAGAATACGCAACATTAAACCAAGAGTATAAACTAATAAACAGTCAATTAGTAAAAACAAATGAAGATCTCGAAAAGGCCAGACAAAATGCTGTAGAAAGTGATCAATTAAAATCTGCTTTTTTGGCCAATATGAGTCATGAAATACGAACACCTATGAACTCAATCGTTGGCTTTTCCGATCTATTAGGGGTTCCCAATCTTTCTACAGAAAAAAGACAAAGATTTCTAAAACTAGTGCAATCGAGTAGTGAGCATCTACTTCGAATTATTGATGATATTATTGACATTTCAAAAATTGAATCAAATCAATTAAAAATAGAAAAAAAACCATACTTACTTAATGATTTACTTTATGAAATAAGAGACTCACAAAATATGCTGAAAATTGCTAGAGCCAAAAAGGATATCATCCTTCAATTAAATATTCCAGCCAATACTGAAAATCTGAATATTATATGCGACCCTACACGATTCAGACAAATTATTTATAACCTAGTATCCAATGCCTATAAATATACCCACGAAGGATTTGTAGAAATTGGCTATTGCTTATCCGAGACCGATTCTATGGTTCATCTTTACGTGAAAGACACCGGTGTTGGTATTCAAAAAGAAATGTTTCATATCATTTTTGAACGGTTCAGGCAAATTGAAAATAAAAATTTACAGGAAGGTACAGGAATTGGTTTAAGTATTACCAAAGGTTTGGTGCAACTTATGGGTGGCAAAATTTCATTAGAATCGACAATTAACAAAGGGAGTACCTTTCATTTCACAATCCCAAAAGCTAAGGAAACCCACGTTATTACAAGTAAGAGTAATGAGTTGAACAACAATAAAATTGACCTTTCAAAATCCCTTATTTATATTGCCGAAGATGATCTGGCTTCCTTCCTTTTTCTTGAGGAAGTGCTACTACCAACCGGTGTTCGCTTGCAACATGCCATAAATGGTATGGAACTATTACAACTTATCAACAATCAAAGTCCTGATTTAATTCTTCTTGACATTAACATGCCGATAATGAATGGTTTTGAGGCCATCCGAAAAATTAAACAATCAAACCCCTCTATTCCTATTATAGCACAGACTGCTTATGCTATGGTTGAAGAGAAAAACAAATGTTTAGCTGTGGGTTGTAACGATTATATCTCAAAACCAATTAATTCAAAGCTACTACTAAAAATACTTACCAAATATTTATCTTAATTAAACAACCAAAGTATACCATTCAAAAGACCTACACGGTAATTAATAAATTCTGGAACAGTATTTGTCTTGTTACATAAAACATTTATTGGAACTACAATAATAAGCTTCAATCGGCATCACTATTTCCTGTCATTATTCCATCCTACGTATTTTTATTTGCAAAAAGTTTTGTAATTTTCGAAGCCAATTATGCTTACCAATATAAAAACAACAATGAAAAAAAATATTCTCACTCTTCTTCTCGGATTTTGCTTTCTATCTTCTATTACCAGTAAGGCTCAAAAATACGATATAGCTATCGACTTGATTGGATCAACAGACAGCACAGCCTACTTAGCTCATTATTTCGATGGTAGGATATTTGCCGATGACACTACACAATTAATCAATGGCAAAGGTGTATTTTCCAAAGAGAAACAATTGGACCAAGGGATTTATGTAATCTACCTTCCTTCGCAAAAATACTTCGACCTTTTAATTGGTAAAGATCAGGAGTTTTCCATATCCGCAGACCAAACCGACTTTATTAAAAGCATTCGTATTCATGGTGCTAATGAAAGTGAAGCCTTCCATGATTTTCAAACATTCATGAAATCTCAGAACGAAAAATCAAAACAAATTCAAGAAGCCTATAAAGCAAACAAAGATAACCCTACCGAAAAAGACAAGTACAAAGAAGCGTATAAAAAAGCAGATGAAGATGTTCGTTCATACATTGAAAAAATGAATCAAGACTACCCTAATAATAGTTTTGTATCAAAATTTGCACAGCTAACCTTATCACCAAAAATTCCCGATTTTTCAGAAAAAATTCCTGAATCAACTCCAGATAGAGAACAAGAAATCAAAAGAAAATCATATCAATACAATAAGAATCACTATTTTGATTATGTTGACTTCGCTGACAATCGCTTTCTGAGAACTCCTATCCTAAAAAATAAACTGGATTTTTTTTATGAAAAAATACTGGTACAAAATCCGGATACCATAGTAAAGGAAGCAAGCAAGATTATTGATCAGACTCGATCTGATGAAGACTTTTTTCAATACATGGTTCAGTACTCGCTCAACTATGCTGTGAAAAGTAAAATTATGGGAATGGATGAAGCGTTTGTAAAGCTTGCTAAAAAATATTACTTAAGTGGAGAAGCCAATTGGGCCGATTCTACTTTACTAGCCAATATTCGCGAACGAGTTATCAAACTGCAATACAATTTAATTGGGATGAAATCTCAAGACTTAAAACTGGAGACTGCTGAAGGAGAAATTGTAAGCTTACACGAAGTAAATGCCTCTTTTACCGTTTTGTATTTTTGGGAGCCAGATTGTGGACATTGCAAAACAACTACTCCCCGCTTAAAAACTGAAATTCTAGATCAGTATAAAAAGCAAGGAGTTAAAGTTTTCGCTGTATGTACTCAGAATAACAAAGAAGAATGGGAAGATTTTATTGCTGAAAATGAACTGTTCGATTTTATCAATTGTTACGATCCCCATTATCAAAGTAACTTTAGAATTTACTATGATGTTTATAGTACTCCTACGGTTTATCTTTTAGATAAAGACAAAAAAATCATAGCCAAACGTCTGGATATCGAGAACCTTAAAGCGTTTTTGGATCACGAATTTAAAAACGA
>NZ_JBFHJW010000027.1:0-48655 GCF_041595635.1 Labilibaculum sp. | reverse complement strand
TGAGAGTTGTATTCTTAATTCATCTTTTTTGAATCATTTATTTTCTGCGTAATCTGCGTCAAGCTCGTTTTTAATCTGTGAAAATTTGAGAAATCTGTGGTTCCCTTTTTCTTGCGGTATTGCGTCCAATTATTAATTCTTCATTCTTAATTCCTCATTAATGAATGTCATGCCCTCCAGAGATCTCTCCCGATTAATCGGGGACGTGGCAATCTGCTTCAATCTTGCAGAACTATTTTTTGACGCTTCGACTCTTAGACCTTAGACCTTTAGATTTCTATTTCTTCCTTTTGTCTTAAAGCCAGACGGGCTATTCTTTTGTCATGACCACAAAAGAATCAAAAAGTCTAGACGACGGCACTCGGTGACCCATCACGCTTCAAAGGCTAAAAAAAAGTAATGTTTAAAAAATGATTCATCCTATTCTCCTTTTTCAAATGCTGTTTGCTTTCCAGCTTACTACTTCTATCAAAAATAGAATCCATTTTTAAAACGGATTTTTTTCTTCACACACTTATTTCTGATGCGGGTCCGGCTCATCGATCAGCATCCTGTGGACTTTTTAACCTTTACACTTTAACCTTTCTCTTTCTGCGTAATCTGAGTCTAGCTCGTTTTTAATCTGTGAAAATTTGTGGACTTTTTTTCCCTGCGTTATTGCGTCCAATTATTAATTTCTAATTGTTAATTATTTAAGGATTTGTGTCTATTGTTTTTTTTAATTTGTGACATTTGTGGTTCTTTTTTTTCCCTTTCACCTTTCACCTTGTGTTCCTTTTTTCTGAGTGTTATGTCAAATAGAATCATGAATTAAAATGTGTGTTTGTAGAGCTAGTAAACCCATCTATTATCTCCGGTGTAATGTGAATTGTAATTTTTGGGAGCAAAAAATGGTTTTTTGGGTAGAATCCAGATATCACTTGAATCTCGCATTTCTACCATTTTAGCATTTAGTTTTTCCACCAATTCTGGATGTTTATCAGCAATATTAATTTGTTCGGTTGTGTCTGTTTTGATGTTAAAAAGCTGGGTGTCACCATATTTTCCATATTTTATGGCTTTCATGTTATTTTTAATGTCAAGAACTCCATATCGACAAGCTTCATTTTCTTTGCCTGCCCAACAAACCATGTATTCCCAATAGAAATAATCATGTTCTTTTTGGTTTTCAACATCCCCGTATATTGTTGGTAGTATTGAGTATCCATCGGTGTTTTCGGGTGCATCAACTCCAACAAGTTCGCATAAAGTAGGCATCACATCAAAAAAGCAGGTTGTATGATCTGTTTCTTTAGGTTCTATTTTTCCTTTCCAGTAGGCCCAAAATGGAACATGAACACCACCTTCAAGAATATCTCGTTTAATACCACGGTACTTTCCGTTGCTATTGAAAAACTGAGTCATATCATTTTCGCCTTTACCATAGCTTGATTGTGGTCCATTATCGCTGGTAAAGATTACAAGGGTATTTTCCGCTATTCCCAGTTCATCTAGTTTTTGCAAGATCCTGTTCACATCGTAATCCATTTTGCTTACCATACCCGCATAGCGTTTGTATTTCATAGGCCAATCCTTATCCTTGTAGGGTTCTAAATAAGATTTGGGAGGATTGTAAGGAGAATGGGGAATGGTTATGGCTAAGTACAAGAAAAAGGGATCGTTTTGATTCTCTTCGATAAAATTCAAGGACTCGTGAATGAAAATATCATGAGAATACACTTTTCCATCTTCCATGAATTGAGGATAATCACGCTTTGGGTATATCAAGGTATCGTTGGATCGTAAGGTGTCGGAGTAGTAATTATGAGCCCATTTATGAGTGTCGTAACCAATAAATTTATCAAATCCTTTTTTTGTTGGATATCCTTCGGATGATTGTGGACCGCCCCATTTTCCAAAACAGGCAGTTGTATAACCCGCTTGTTTCATTTTCTGAGATAGAATCACATCATCTTTACCGTAGCTAACCTCTTCACTTCCTGAAGGAGGATTGTTCCTTACTGGAGAATGTCCTTGATGCAATCCTGTCATCAGCGATGCTCTTGAGGGTGAACAAACAGGACCTCCGGCATAGGCATTGGAAAAAACCAAACTCTTCGACGCCATATGATCTAAATTGGGCGTTTTTATTTTTTTCTGCCCATAGTAACCGAGGTCACCAAAGCCCAAATCATCGGTAAGAATAAATATGATGTTTGGTTTAGAGGTTTCCTCCTTTTTTTCTTTTTCTGCATTTTGACAGGAGAAAGTCGTTATGATTAAAAATGCTCCTAAAAGCAGTTGTACAAAAGTTTTCATCTTAATTGTAATTTGATAATTGTGTTTTTTAAAGCTGGGCTAGTGTAAACTATCACCAGATTTAATATAAAAATAATGCGGTCTTATTCCAATACGTGTATATAAAGAATTCCTGTTGGCTTAGAGAATGTCTCAGGCTAGGTTGTATTAAAATTATTTTATTGGCATAATTACTATGCCAAGCTTATTTTTTGATGTGAATTTTATTCATTCATCCATTTTAGCTGATTCCAAAATTCCGGACCATCGTTCTGCTGTATTTTACCTGGGGTACTTCTACCTTCGCGCACATATTTACTTAGTAGCTGACGGTATTCTTCTACGATTTCGGAATTGTCGCTCTGAATATTATGAGTTTCTCTGGCATCTTTTTTAAGATTGTAAACTTGAACCTTTGGTAGGAGTTGTATGCCTTTAGAGTTGGGTTTTGGCGCACTCCATCCTCCGGAACCCGGACAAAAGATAACTTTATAATCACCTTTGTGAATGGCAAATGAGCCGTTGATGGAATGATTTACAATGTCTTCTCTTACTGGTGCTTTTGATTTTATTCCTAGGGCAGGCAAAAAACTGTAGCTATCTTCTGCTCTATTATCTGGTGTTTTTATTTTTAATAAATCGGCTAAGGTGGCATACAAATCAGTGGTACAAAGCAATTGATTCGAACTTGAAGATTTTATTTTGGCTGGCCAATTTACAATGTAAGGAATACGGTGACCTCCCTCATAAATATCGGCTTTTCCTCCTCGCCAGTTCCCATTAGGACTGTGCCCCTTGGTGGCTAACTGCTCGAAATTTGCTTTGGGTGAGCATCCATTATCACTGGTGAAAATGAGTAAGGTATTTTCATCAATCCCCTGTTCTTTTAACGATTTTGTGATTTCACTGACCACCCAATCTACCATCATCACGAAATCGCCGTAAGGATTATCTAAGCCACTTTTTCCTCTAAATTCTTCAGTGGGCAAAATGGGAGTGTGAGGCGCGGGTAGAGGAAGATAGAGGAAAAATGGTTTTTCATTGTTTGCGTGCTGCTCAATATAGCCTACTGCTTTTTCGGTGAGGTGTGGTAGTACTTCTTCGTGCACAAAGTCGTCGGAGGTAAGTCCTTTTCGCCAAATGGATTGTTTCCCCGGATTTGAAGTTATTTTGGTAGGAACCATTGTGGGTTGGTCGTTTTCTACCCAAACATAGGGTCCCATATCCAAGGAGCCGTTGAATCCGTAAAAATAGTCGAAACCGACTGTGCTAGGACCATTTTTAATTTTCTTTGAGTAGTCAACCTGATCTTTACCAGCATCAACATTATTCCATTCCCAGCCCAAATGCCACTTACCAATTCCAGCTGTTTGGTAGCCATTTTCTTTCATTAGAGTGGCAACAGTTGCTCTGCTTTCTGGAATTAGAGCCTTACTGAATCCATTTAATACTCCTTTTTTTAACTCTGAACGCCAGTTATATCTTCCTGTTAATATTCCATATCGTGTTGGAGTGCAAACCGATGAACTGGTATGTGCATCTGTGAATTTTACCCCTGTAGAAGCCAGTTGGTCGATGTTTGGCGTTTGTATCTTTGATTGTTCGTTGTAACAACTTACATCACCATATCCTAGGTCATCGGCCAGAATAAAAATGACATTGGGTTTTTTAGTGTTTTGTCCATGAGTAATTTGAATCATGGAACACATACAAAGTATAAAAATGGCTTTTGTAATATGCTTTTTTGTTTTTAGGCGTATCATTTGTGTTCTTTATTTTTAGTAAAAATGAAGTATTTAGACTGTGTAAATTGCTATTTTAGTGTTGTCTGCTTTAAGCTTTTATCTTTGGCTGATTTTGGGTAATCTGCTTTTCTTACTGATCCTCAATAGCTAGGGGTGGAGAAAAAGTATCGCTTCTAAATGGGCGAGTTGGCAGGTCGACTCTATTCACTAGGTTCACCTTTGGCATTGCTGCAAAAGCGTATCGAACATACAAGGGGCTGCTGATTTCAGCACATTGCAAAATTACAGTCTTCCCTTTAATTTTAGCTTCTGCCTGAACCCAGTTTTGTGACTCATCGGCTAAGAAAAAAGCTTTGGGAGCTTCTCCATCTTTTGTTTTTAAGCCTTGTGCATTGTTAAAATGTACAATGATTCTATTTTTCTTGATAGAGATTTTTTTGAGTGTAGGACCTTCAGCATCAATAGATATTCCTAGTGTATTTTTTTCAGCCAATAGGGCAAGCCTTTGACCAACGGGTAATTTGTCTTTAGGATGGATGTTGTTTTTTTCGCCTAAATCGATGGTAGTTATCATGCTGGTATTGGATAGCTCCAAAGCTTTTAATTGCGATTCACGGATCCAAGCCCAAGAGGGAGCATTCGGATTTTCAAGTATGCGATCTGATTTTGCTTTTTTATGCAATTTATTCCCAAAGGCAGGAAGAGTAACCCCGATAAAGTTAAGCTTTTCATTGTGCCATTCTTTCCTCAGTCTTTTTATCCATAGGGGTAGGCTAGTGCCATACTGAAGCATGCTTTCCATTGTCCGACTATTGGCTTCGCCCTGATACCAAACTATTCCGCGACAAGCGTAGGGAGCCAGAGGTTTCATCATCGCATTATAGAGAATGTTAGGTTGAGTACGCAGAAAAATATCGTCCTTTCTTTTTCTAGTTCCAGATATGGACAAAATGCTATCGATGTGTGCTTTTTTTTCTGTGTCAGCGTCAAATTCTTTCATGATGCTTTTAAAATGGGGTAGTTTTTCTGTCAAGTCTCTGGGCATCCAGCCCTCTATAGAGGAGCTACCCCAGCAGGTAAGGATGATTCCCACAGGAACATCAATTGCTTTGTGAAGATGATAGGCAAAAGAAAAGGCTACAGCACTTGGCGGATTTTTGAGCTGCCAGCTGCCATCCAGATATTTTTGTTCGCTGAAAGCAACGGTATTTTTCACCCTAAACGAACGAATGTTTTGAGCTAGTGAATCCAATGCTTTGAGTTCAGGTATCTGCTGATAGCCCATAAACATATTTGATTGACCAGAACAAATCCAAACTTCCCCAATCATCACATCGTTGAATACATGTGATTCAGAAGCCGAACGTACTGAAAATGTAAAAGGGCCACCTGCTTTTTGTGCCGGTAATGTAGCTTTCCACATTCCTTCGGCATTGCTTGTTACTCGTGTACTATCTGAAGCCAATTGAATAAAAACGGATGCATTGGGTTTGGCTTCTCCCCAAATACTTAACGGCATATCTCGCTGAAGAACCATGTGTTCCTGAAACAATGAGGCAAGATGTAGCTTTCCTGCATATGTATTCGTAAACAGAATTATACAGGTAAACAGAGTAGTAAATAAAGTCTTCATAGGTGACCCTTCGTATGTTATAATTTAATTCTTGTTATGATTTCAATAAACCTTCCCAGCCTTTCGTACGAATGATCTCACCCACTTCGCGAAGTACTTTTACATCTTCGGGATGCATTTCTCCAGATGGAAGAGGACCTGTATTTAGCAATAGGTTAGCTGGATAGCTGTTCGCTTTTTTCAGCATCGCAATAACGGCTTCTTTGTCTTTGTGATTTCCGTCTTCGCTTTTGGTATAGCCCCATCCTTTTTTCTGTAGATGATCGCATATCTCAAGAGGCTTGGTAATGCCATCTTCTGCTTTGTATTTATGCTCTGGAGCAAGGAAATCCTCCGTGCCAAGTAGTCCTTGCTTATAGGAAACCAACATGTGAGGTTGTTTGGCGTGAATCATATCGTATAGTTCCTGACATTTAAAAGCAGAAAAATCACGCGATTTGGGAACCCCAATACCATCGAGCCAAATGCCTCCAATATTTGGAAACATATCGATTAACTCGCTGATTTGGTTCGACATAAATTCAACGTATTTGTTGAGGTCATGTTCAGCTCCATATTTGTAATAGGGTTCAGGAGTTTCAAATTTTGGTCGTGCAGCACCTCCCCAATTATCATTATTTGGTGCATGTGGATGACGCCAATCGCGACCATGAGAATAGTATAAATAGAAGCCTAATCCTTTTTTATTACACTGCTCATATAGTTCGGCTACTAAATCTCTTTTCGCCGGAGAATTGGTGCTCTTAAAATCGGAATATTGGGTATCCCACAAGCAGAAACTATCGTGATGACGTGTGGTGATGTTAATGTATTTCATGCCAGCCTCAAGTGCCAAATCAGTAATAAAGTCGGCATCAAATTTCTCAGCGGTAAACTGATCTTTTAGCTTGGCATATTCGGCAACGTGTATTTTCTCATTAATTTGCACCCATTCGTGTCTTCCTAGTAAGGAATACAGACCATAATGGATAAACATTCCGTACCGTGCATTTCTAAACCATTCTACGGCTGCAGCTCTGGGATCTTTACGATAGAGATCTTTGTATTCGTTTAAAAAAGGAGGAATTTCATTTTTAATCTCCCCGAAACAACTCGGTAAAAACATGACAGCAGCACTTCCAAGTGCTGATAATTCAAGAAATTTTCTTCTATCCATTATAATTATTTTAAAATTTCTAATTAATAATTGTTCTTAATGCAAAATACATGTGAGCAACTCCCAAAGCCTTCATTAGCATTTATTCCTGTTGCCAGATAGATATAGGCAGGTTTGCCATCTACAAAAAGGATTTGAGGGCGTTCCAGGTTTCCATGTATTTTTCCTCTATATAGCTTCGCATTGCTTAGTGTTTCTTTTCCAAGATAGTGTGCCAGATCCTCATAGGAGCGTTGGGTTTCTTTTTCATTAAAAAAGAAACCATCATCTGATTTCCAAAGTAATCCGCCACCATTGGAACCTAAGGAAGCATGGAAATCGCGGGTTACTAAATACACGGAATCATTCATGCTAAAAGCATAGGCATCTTCGAGTTGCATCCTGGGTGCTGTTACGCGCTCCGGATGGTGAATGTATGGACCCTCTAAACGATCCGATACCGAAACACCATACACATAAGCGTAGCCTTTGGGTTCCTTCTTTACGACCGACTTATCGTAGAGTAGATATTTTCCCTTGTGCTTAATTAGTGTGGGATTTGAGACTCCTAGTTTTGCGGTATAGTTCCAATAGGAAGGGTCTGTTGATTTCCGTAGGATGGTTCCATCGGCTTCGGCTCCTGAAGCGGGTCTCCAATTGTCATCCAAATTATCGGCTACATACATCACAATGCGTTGCGTTTTCAGATCATTGTTTTCGTTCACAATAAAACAGAGCACGTAACGTCCATCGATATATTTAATGGTGGGATTGTGTGGTGAATTAAATTTACCATCCTGATCGGCCACAGCAATGCGTACAAATTTGAATGGTCCTTCGGGGGAATTGCCTACATAATGGGCAATCTCACAATCTTTATACCAGCCACTAAAATCGCTTTGTGTTTTCATTGACCACTGTGCTACAAAGAGATGTATCTTCCCATCAGGGCCACAAATAGGAGATGAGCCCCATATGTGCATGCTATCCTGTTGAACTGCTATTCCCACATATTCAAAATCCATTTTGTGGGATTGAGCGTTGCTAAAGAGGGAAAACGCAAATAAGCCAAGAGTCAGAAGAAAAATATTTCGCTTTGTGTTTTTATAAGTTTTGCGCATAATTCTATCTTTTCTTTACGTTTGTGTTTTTTTTGTATTTATCTCTATCTAAATTCATTTGAGTGGCATGTTTGGCTGTTTTCTTCCGTAATGATGTTAGAATTTCAGCACCTTCGTATTCTTCAATTAAATTGTTCATCTCCTCGGGATCAGTCTTCAAATTAAACAGTTGCTCAAAATCAGGTTTACGAGCAGAGAAATCGATGTCTTCTTCCGTATACTTTTTTTTATTAATTTGGTACATGCGAATGTATTTCCAATCACCCATTCTCATGCCTTCACAAATCGGATTTCCCCGTCCGGTGTACATACTTTCTAAAAACAATTCATCTCTCCATTGAACATCTTCTCCTGTCATTAGGGGAACTAAACTTGTTCCTTGCATATTTTGGGGAGGAGTAATGCCGGCATAATCTAAAATAGTGGATGTGATATCGGTACTTGATACCAATTTGTCGTTGTTGATTCCTCTTTTATCTTTTGGCAATCGAGGATCGTAAATGAAACATGGTACTTTTGTTGTTAAATCATATAAAAGCGCTTTGCCACCCATTCCATATTCACCCATGAGGAGTCCGTGGTCGCTGGCAAAAATTATAATTGTGTTTTCGCTTAAGCCTTTTTCATCCAGTGATTTTACCATATCGCCAATAACCTTATCCATGGCTGAAATCATTTGGTAGTAGCGAATATGGTGTTCGTAACAGGAAATGGTATCATAATCGTAACTATAAATCTTGTCGGCTCTTCCCTTATATTGATCCAATACATCAAATGGAATATTTACATAGGGATCGGTAGCTGTTTCCCTAGGAATTTGTATGCCTGCCTTGCGATAAAGAGTATCGTAAAATGGATGTCCTTTTAACTTTTCATATTCATTAGCAGGAATCATGCAGTCGGCAGCAGCTTTATTATTTGGATACATAGATTTGATCTGACTACCATGTGGTACAGAGAAACTTACTGATAAACAAAAAGGCTTCTCACTGGGAACAGTACTTAAAAAATCGTCGATACTTTCGCCCATTACCGGAGTAATAATATCTTCACCAGAATCGAAATAGGCAGAACAGTTCTTCGCTGTTTTCGGCCAGAATTTGGCCCAGCCATCATGAGCTTTCCAGTAATCAAATTTGCTTGCCGCTTTTCCTTTGAAAGTGTAATATTCTATGCCAAATTTCCCAATCATTCCCGTATAGTATCCATTATTTCTCAATAATTCAGGATAGGATTGGCTCCATTGTTCTTCGGTTATTTTATAGGAGGAGGTAAAACCTACACCGCTCATGCGCTCATTCATTCCCGTAAACATAGCGACCCTGCTTGGGGCACAAATAGGTTCGGCTATATAAGTATTTGAGAAGCGAACTCCTTCTCCAATAAGTTGATCTACATTGGGCGATTTTATGTAGGGATGCCCCATAGCTCCAAAAGTATTGTCTTTCTGATCGTCGGAGAGAAGAAAGATAATGTTAGGTTTCTTTTCTTGCTTAGCACAGCTGCTTGCACCAATAAGCAAGAAGATTATCAATAATTGTTGTAGAGAAATGCCAAACTGTTTCTTTAACATGATTTTCAAATTAGTCTAGTTTCTATTGATTTAAAGATCGATTCGTATTTAGAAAGGCTTTTAATTGTTCTGGGTTTTTCACCTTGGGCTCAAGATTCTGGTATAAATCTTTATGAATAAGCCAGGTTATGGTGTCCCATTCCTGTCCTTCAGTCCATAGAGGAGTGCTCATTTCCGACTCCCATTGTTTCAATTCCTTTTTTAGTTGTTTAAACTTTTCAGTCTCAGTTTCTTTCAGATCCTTAGTTTCTCCCAAATCATCCTCAAGTTGATACAATCGATAACCTAAGCGATCTACCTTAATCAGCTTATGGTCGCCTATTCTGCCTGCGGCCATTTTGTCTTTCCGCCAAAATAGCTCAGCGTGGGGTTCTCCCACGCTATCACCTTTGAGAAAGGGGATTAGGTTTACTCCATCGGTATAATTTTCTTTGTTGTATTGAGGGATGCCGGCAACATTTATACAGCTTGCAAAAATATCCAAAGAGGAAGTTAAGCCTTCGAACTTATGAGCTTTAATCTCTGCTGGCCACGACACAACAAAAGGAACACGAATGCCACCTTCAAATTTGTTGCCCTTAAATCCTTTTAAAGGATAATTGCTTGATTGGTTATTATGTGCGCCGCCGTTATCGCTTAAGAAAAAGACTAAGGTGTTGTCTAAAAGATTTTCTTTTTTAAGTTTACTGATTATTTTTCCTACGGCTCTGTCCAGCGCCCAGGTCATGGCTGCTAATTTCTGACGGGGATGACCTTCGAATAGTGCCATATCCTCTGCAGTATATTCCATTGGTGTATGAACCGCATTAGGTGCCCAATAAATAAAGAAGGGTTCATTCTTATGAGTTTCGATAAAGTCAGCCGCTTTTTCGCCCAATTGGTTTGTTAAATATCCATCTAAAGGAGTGAATTGGTCGTTCTCACGAATGCAGTGAGTGTTTTCGGGTGTATCCGTCGATTTATTTGCGAAATAACTTCTTCCACCCGATAAGAATCCCCAAAAATAATCGAAACCTCTATCGTTGGGCTTATATCCCTTTTTGCTTCCTAAATGCCATTTGCCAAAGGCAGCAGTTGCATATCCTGCTGATTTCATGGCATCTGCCAGTGTTTTCTGATTAAGGTCAAGTCCATCAGTATCATCAGGATTACATTCAAAACCAAATCTTTGCTGATATCTTCCAGTTAGAATTCCAGCTCTGGAAGGACCACAAACAGAAGCAGAAACATGTGCATCCGTAAATACGACTCCATTAGAAGCTATATTATCGATATTTGGTGTCTTCAGATCCTTACTACCCGCGAAACCAAAATCGGCATAACCAGCATCATCACAAAGTAAAATAATTACATTTGGACGAGTGTTTTTTTTGATTTTAGTCTGGCTACATGATATCAATATTATGATACATGAAAGCAAGAATGCAAATTTTGTTATATGATTCATATTTAAATTATAATCGCTTTTTTTAATAAATTTTGTAGGTTTAAACCTACTGTTTTTCGGGTTGTGGTCGAATGGACCAGCTTATTCCAAAATTTTACATCTTGCTTTTTTAGCGGGAGTAGTTTGTAATTAATCAGTAGTTAGCATGCTTCCCCACCAATCAGCATTCGGTTGCCAATCTTGTTTCAGAATTTGTAAACGTTTTGTTTCCTGTTCAGGCCATAATTTAAGGGTGATCTTTTCCTGACGTTGTTTTTCCAGCTTAGCATTGTATTCATCATCTACTTGTGGCATGATAGCACCCGTTTCTTTAAGCCATTCTTGTAAGAGAGTGCTTAACTTTTGAGTTGTTTCCGCATTTTGTGTTGATACATCTATGGATTCAGATAAATCATTTTTAATATTATACAGTTCATTATGTCCATCTTCGTGGTAATAAATAAGTTTCCAGTCCCCCAAACGAATAATTGATGAAGGATCGCCACCCTGGTTGCTGTAATGAGGATAATGCCAGAATAAGGGTCTTTCTGCTATCTTATGCTTATTTAATAGGGGAACTAGGCTTACTCCGTCAATCGTATTGTTCGGTTTGAGTGAAACACCTGCTAAATCAAGTAGAGTAGGGTAAAAGTCAATGCCTGATACAGGAACCTGACATGTTTCACCAGCATTTTTTATCCAGGGAACATTAATAAAGTAGGGTTCTCTAATTCCGCCTTCCCATTGGTATCCTTTTCCTCCTCGTAGAGGTAGGTTAGAGGTCGAGAAGTTATCGCCAGAAGCTACACCACCATTGTCTGAAGTGAAAACAACTATGGTATTCTTATCTAAGCCTAGTTTTTTTAAGTTGTTAATTACATACCCAACGGCATCGTCCATATTTTCTATCAGTCCAGCATATACAGGATTGTCTTGTACTTGTCGAATAGGCATTCTGCGTTCCATTTTATAGCCAAACTCTTCGATTCCTTTGGCAGTCGCTTTTTGTTGATATTTACTCCATTTATCCTGCGAGGTCTGAATGCCAGCATGAACGGCATAAAAAGACAAGTAGGCGAAGAATGGCTTTTCCTGGTTGCTGGTCATAAATTGAACGGTTTCTTTTGCCAATCGCATAGACAGATTTTCTCCTTTGGGTCCGTCGGTCATTTTTGGATTTTTATAGGGTGAGAAATATCCACCCTTAGGTCCGCCAGCATGATAGCCACCAATATTTACATCGAAACCGTGATCTTCAGGATAAGAACCTTCACCCCCCAAATGCCATTTTCCTGCAAAGAAAGTTTGGTAACCTGTTTCCTTAAGAGCTTCGGGAAGAGTAACAAACTCTTTTTTTAGCTGATGTGAATAATCTGCCGAAAGAAGTTGGGTATATCGTTTTGCTTTTCTCCAGTCCGCTCCAGATTTTTGTCCAATCCATTCTGTTACACCATGCTTTGTGGTATACATTCCTGTCATGATGCTTGCTCTGGATGGACTGCATACCTGACAGGCAGCATAACCCTGAGAAAAAACCATTCCTTTGGCTGCAATCCCATCTATATTGGGTGTTTCATAAAACGAACTGCCCGTACAACTTAAGTCAGTCCATCCCAAATCATCCGCCAAAATAAAGAGAATGTTGGGCTGTTTTTTCGGCTTATTAGCCTGTGTGTAAAATGCAAATCCGAATGTAAGTAGAGCAAGCAATATGCTCCTGCTTGTACAGTTTATTAGTTTCATGAACTTGTTGATATGAAGTTTATTGTGTTAGATTTAAAAAACGGAAAGGGTATAGCTCCACTGGTATTCCCGACGAAGAAGCTGATAAATTTGGTGAGGAGTTTGTCCCCAGCTTGTATCACCACCAACACCCATTTGACCATAGTCAATGTTTAGTACAATATAATCTCTCTTTTGCATGTCGTATTGGTGTCTTGCTTCTCTTTTGGGCGCATTACCATAATCCTCGTGCTCATAAAATTGTGCTTGCATACAAAATTGTGTTTTTGCATCAATTTTCACTCCATGTTTACCATCGCTGAGCTCCAAAGAATTTACGTCTGTTCTATATCCATTTTCTTGTGGACGAATGTAAGGGTAATACAATTCATCAATTGTAGCCTTGTATTTACCAACGAAGGCTGAGGTGTACCTGTCAGCATAATTTTCCTGAGGACCACGACCAAGCCAACTAACGACCTCAAAATCTTTATTTATTCGTAATTGAGAACCGACTCTGGGAATACTCACACATTTACGATTTGGGTCGAAATTGATATAATTATCAATTTGAATAAGCCCCTCTCCATTGAATGTATAGGTCGAGATAAAGTCACCAAATACCTTTTCTAATCTTTTTGTGACGGTGAAAATAAGTAAGCCATTTTCCTCTTTCAGATTGATGTTGGAAACTTGAGCATCTTTGCCCTGATCTTTCCAAACGCCAAGTTTCTTAACCATGTTATATCCATAGTCATTATCAATTGGAACTCTCCAGAAGTCGGGTTGAGGACCTTCCTGTATAAACTCTTTACCTTTCACTTTTAGCTGGGTAAAGGTTCCTTTTGATTTATCAAAGAATAGGCTTGTATTGGCAGTTTTTATATCCCATCCAGCCTTTGTTTCGGTAAAACTGATTTCCCCTGAAGCTTTTATCGCCGAGGAAGGAGTTTTTTCTTTAAGAAGAATTTGCTCTTTCGCGACTTCATGTCCTTTTTTAAGCAATCCATCATCTTCTTTTAATAGGAAAGAAAGATTGGCATAATATTGCGAGCCATCATTCATTTCAGGAAGTTCCAATGTGATCTCTTTCGATGATTGAGCTTCAATATTTAGGTCTGATCGAATTTGTTTGGAAATAATTTCTCCATCTTTAAGGATGCTTATTCTTAAGTCAAATTTAGTAAGATTTGAAAAGAAAAATTTATTCTTGACAATGAATTGATTCTTTGTCTCTGATTTGCGTACCGAAATATTTTGGTAGACTTTTTTCACTTCATATAGGTGTGGATTTGGTTTCCGGTCGGGTGTTATCAATCCATTAATACAGAAATTGTTGTCGTTTCTGGTTCCCGGAGCTTCTAAATCGCCACCATAAGCGAAATAGTCATTTCCATTTTTATCTTTGCTGAGAATGCCCTGATCAACCCAGTCCCAAATGCATCCGCCTTGAAGCGAGGGATATTTTTCAATAAGGGTCCAGTAATCCTGTAAGTTGCCGACACTATTTCCCATGGCATGTGCATATTCGCATTGAATAAGAGGACGGTAGATGTCTTTTTGAAGAGCATAATTTTCCATTTCTTCAGCTGTTGCATACATCGGACATACGATATCGGTATGAGCTTTATTATCTGCTTGTTCAAACTGAACGGGTCTACTATCGTGATTTTTTAACCATTGGTAAGCAGAAACAAAATTACAACCATCTCCAGCCTCATTTCCCATCGACCAAATAATTACAGAAGGGTGATTTTTATCCCGAGCATACATGAGCTCAATACGCTCTAAATGGGCAAGTTCCCATGCTGGATCATTGGCGATATGATAATCGTATGGAGCTTGAAGAGCAGCTCCTAAACCATGAGATTCAATGTTGGCTTCGTTAATCACATAAAGACCATATTCATCACACAAATCATACCAGTAAGGATCGTTGGGATAGTGGCAGGTTCGTACAGTATTGATGTTGTTTTCTTTCATCAAACGGATATCCTGTTCCATTAACTCCTTTGAGAGATAGTGTCCAGTGCTTGGATCATGTTCATGGCGATTAACACCCTTCACTAAAACAGCTTGTCCATTAACTTGCAATTGCTTGTTTTTGATTTCTACGGTTCTGAATCCAATGTTTTCACCAAAGGTCTCAATTAGATCCCCATTTTCACTCTTTAGGCTGACAACCAGACGGTAAAGAGAAGGTGTTTCGGCAGACCATTTTTTTACATTTGAAATTACCTCCTGAAAATTAATGTTCGCTTTACTATTTTTTACTTGGATTGGTTTTGATTTGGATTTAATTCGTGTGGAGCCATCAAAAATTGAAAAATTGGCCAGAATAGTTTTGTTTTTCACATCTGAGCGAACGAGGAGATTCAAGTCGAATAATCCATTCGTATAGCTCTCGTCAAGTTTGCTAATCACTTTAAAATCCTTTATTCTGGTTTTTGGAGTAGAATAAACAAATACATCTCTTTCGATACCACTGATACGCCAAAAATCCTGACATTCTAGAAATGATCCATCGCTCCAGCGATAGACTTCTACAGCTAATGTATTTTCATTTTCTTTTAGGTAAGGAGTAATGTTGAATTCTGCTGGTGTTTTAGATCCTTGACTGTATCCTACTTTTTTGCCATTCACCCAAACATACATGGCAGATTTTACAGCACCAAAATGGAGAAATACATCTTTCGATTTCCATGTCTTAGGAATGGTAAAGCTTCTGCGGTAGGAGCCAACGGGATTGCTATGGCTTGGAATGAAATCGATAACGGGCGGTGTCGGTCTTTTATTTGGAGAGAAATCGAAAGGATGATTCAAATACATGGGCATGCCATATCCCTGAAGCTCCCAGTTTCCTGGGACATTTATTTTTGCCCAACTTGACACGTCATATTCAGGTTCATAAAAAGATTTTGGTCTATCATCAGGACTTTCTGAAAAATTGAAATTCCATTGCCCATTCAAGGATTTGTAGTAGGGCGATTGGTCAATGTTTTTTGTTTTGGCTTCCATTTCTGTGCCAAAAGGAATGATGAGTGAGGAAGCGGGTTTTTTATTAATTTGAAGTACTGAATTGTCTTTCCAGTCTTGAGCATTTGTGATTCCTGAAATAAGAACTGCAAATGTGAGTAGCAGATAAAACGATTTTTTCATTATTTGATTATATTAGTAGGTCTAAAATTGTTTATAGCACATCTTCGATTTGATTTTATCAAATTACCGAAAATCTAATTAAAATGGTTCTGCATAAAAACTCAAATAGTATTGAATATGACCATTGACGGTTATTTTGTAGTATTTGAATTATAATTAAGACCCAAATAATGGGTTTTAAAGCAGAATCTTCTCAAATTTGTAACTGTAGTTAATTATTGAAAAACCACTTTTAACACCCATCTAACCTTTTTAAGTTGTCTGTATGATTAAATTCAGAATTCTTATTATTTGTTTTCTATTCTGCACTCCCGCTATCGGGCAAACCTATAATAATTTAAGTTTTGAGCAAATTAATCATGTTCAAGGTTTACTTTCTGATGTTGTATATTCTACACATCAGGATAAGAATGGTTTCATTTGGTTTTCAACCTCTGAAGGTATCGTTCGCTATGATGGTTATGAATTTCGTAGTTTTAAGAATCATCCATATTTAGGACAGTTTTATGGAATGAGTATCTCCAAAATGAAATCAGACAGCGAGGGGAATATTTACATCTGTTCGAATGTTGGTTTTTATGCTTTTTCGGATGAATTAGAGCCCATTTTGAATTTTGCGACCGAGACGATTAATGGATTTCAGGTAAATGATTTTTTAATTGCTTCGAATGGCTTGATTTATATTTCTACAGATGAAGGTTTTTTTACGGTAAATCCCAAAGAGAAAAGCATAAAAAATATTTCAATGGTAGTCGGAGAGGAGTTTAAGATCACGACTACTCGACAAATTGTTGAAGATTTTAAGGGGCGTATTTGGGTTGGCGACTGGGGACATGGAGTTTTGAAATTGAATCCAGATGAAAACTCATTCACTTCCTATAGGCTATTTGAAAGTAATGATGAGAAGACATTAGATAATGTAGTGAATTCTTTATTTATTGATAGTCACGGGTTTTTATGGGTTGGAACCTGGGAGAGTGGCCTTTTTGTTTTAAATATTTCTTCAGAAGACAAAGTTAACATACTCAAAAAATTTGTCCACGAACCGAAGCATAAGCAATCCATACCTGGAAATATAATTTTTGATTTAGAAGAAGACAAGTACAACGGAATTTGGCTTGCAACCCCTTATGGCGCGGCTGTAATTCAATATCCATTAAGCAAAAACTCTAAAATTGTTAGATGTCAGGTTTCCGATGAACCTCAAGATATTTCTTGCAATGTGGTTACTAATATTTTTCGAGACAGTTCAGACATGTTGTGGTTAGCAACCAAAGGAGGTGGTGTTGAAAAACTTTATCTTAAGCAAAATGAATTTGAGTATTTGAAAATTCCTGAACTCGATCCTCAAAAGCGAACTCAATCGGTTCATGCTTTTGAGAAGGATCATAAAGGTCGATTGCTGGTAGGGGTTTTAAGTCTTGGATTTGTGGTTTATGATTTTGAAAAAGAACAATTCTTTCACTACAAAGATTTACCCGAATATAAATCGATTTTAGAAAAATTTGAATTGAATACGGTGAATGCATTTCTTTGGGACAAAGATTCTGTATTGTGGATGGGTACTCGATATCATGGAATTGTAACTTTCGATGCACTTACAGGAAAAATAGCCTACATCAATAATTTAAAATACAGAAATAAGTTTCGGGGACGGAATGTTAATGTATTATACCTGGATACGGATGCTTCGGTTTGGGTTGGGACAAACTTAGGCTTAAATCATATTAGTAATGGAGAAAATAATCAAAAAATCATTCAAAATATTCCTTTATTGAAGGATGCGGAGGGCAAATCAGTACATCTGAATGTAACGGGTATTGTAAAGGATGAAAGTGGGCTTTTTTATGTGGCTACCCAATCGCATGGTATTTTTAATCTGGATTTTAAGAAAGGAAAGGCAAAAATTACTCCCTGGGGAAATGAGAAAGTGCCCTTTAAAATTATATCGATGTTTAAGGATGTCAGTAACAGGATCTCGATTGGAACAAAAGGCCAAGGATTCCAATTCTTGGATCAAGATAGTGGTGGTTATCTTTCACCACTTCCAGAAGGTAATCGTTTGGGGGATGTAGTTTATGGAATTAATCAAGATGATTATGGAAGTATTTGGTTGACAACGAATGACGGAATTTCAAAAATCTGGTTTCAAGGTCAAAAGGCAAAATCTGAAAAATTCCTGTTTAGAAATGGTCTGCAGGGAAATATTTTTATTCCCCGAGCTTTTTTTAAGGATAAAACGGGTCACTTTTTTATTGGCGGACACAATGGGGTTAATATGTTTAATCCTTTGAAAATTACTGGGAACTATTGCAAGGCGAATGTTGTGATCACCGATGTTTTTATTGGAGGTAAGCCAGTGCCGTATTTTCAAGGAAAAACAAGTAAGATAGTTGTGGATCATCTAAGTAATGATTTCTCGGTTGTCTTTTCTTCCCTGAGCTATTTTTTCCCAGAAGCGAACCAATATGCCTATATGTTGGAAGGAGTTGATGAAAATTGGCAATATGTAAGCTCAAAAATGCGTAGTGCATCCTACCATAATTTGTCGGCAGGAACTTATGTTTTTAAAGTGAAGAGTTCAAATAGTCAGGGAGTTTGGAATCAGGAACCTGTTGAGTTATCTATTGAAATTACACCTTCCCCTTTTAAAACAAATCTGGCAATTGCTCTTTATTTAATTCTATCAGGAATAATAATAGGCGCCATTGTAAGACAAAGGGTTAGAACGAATAATATCAAGCAAAAACTGAATCTGGAATCAATAGAAAGAACAAAATCTGAGAAATTACATCAATATAAACTCCAATTTTTCACCAACATCTCTCACGAACTCCTTACTCCATTGTCGATTTTGTCTTCGGCAATTGAAAATAGCGTTACAAAAAAGAATCTTTCCGAAGACAACCTCTTTTTAATGCAGCGAAATGTGAATAGCTTGATTCGCCTAATACGACAGCTGCTTAGCTTTCGAAAGTTAGAGAATGGAAAAATGACCTTGAATTTAGTCCATAGCGATATCGCTAGTTTTGTTATGAATAGCGTGAATGATTTTAATTCTTTGGCAGAAAAAAGATCAATGGACTATACCATTCATGTTGAAGATGATGTTGCAGGGATTATTGATAAGGAAAAATTAGAGATGATTCTTCGGAATTTGTTGTCGAATGCATTTAAATATACAAAGGATGGAGGTTATATTCGTTTTAGCTTGAAGTGGAAGGATAAACCGTCAGTCATTCAAATTAGAATAAAAGATTCTGGATGTGGGATTGAGAGCGATGCATTACCCTTGCTTTTTGATCGGTACTACCGAAACGATACTGTGTCGGAAAAATCGGGTGTTGGCATTGGTTTAAATCTGACCAAAAGTTTAGTCGATTTGCTGAGAGGTACTATTCGGGTAAAAAGTGAAGTGGAAAAGGGTTCTGTTTTCATTGTAGAACTTCCAGTTTCTGAGGATGCATTTGAATTGGAAGAATCTATTTTGGAGGAAGAAAATTTTGGCTTAATTCCTAAGAATCAGGGAACAGATGAATTTTCGGAGAAAAATGAAAATTCCTCGGAAATAGCTGGAAATGTACTGTGTAAAATTCTGATTATTGAAGACAATGAGGATTTTAGGAGTGTTTTAGCTGATTCTTTACGAGGGCAGTATACTCTTTATGAAGCTTCTAATGGTGCTGAAGCTTTGGATATTGCAAAATCCAATGATCTTGACCTTATTGTATCGGATGTGATGATGCCCGGAATGTCGGGTATGGAGCTTTGTCGAAGCTTGAAATCGAATGTTAACACCAGTCATATTCCCATTATATTACTAACGGCCAAAGTAGGGGATGATAATAAGGTTGCTGGTTACGAAGCTGGAGCCGATTCCTATATTGAAAAGCCGTTTAATCATACGCTTTTGCAGGTAAGAATAAATGCTTTACTTAAACAGAGAGATCAATTTAAAAGTCGTATGAAATCGTGTTTGAGTTTAGAACCTGAAAATTTATCCATAACTTCTTTTGATGAGAATTTTATTCTTCAGGCTAAAATGATTGTCGAAGAAAACATCTCGGATTCTGAATTTTCGGTAAAATCCTTAGCAAAGGAATTAAATGCTAGTAATTCAATGCTGTATCGGAAAATGACAAGTTTGGTTGGATTGGCTCCTAATGAGTTTATACGAAATATTCGTTTGAAGCGAGCCGCTCAGATGTTGGGAAATAAGGCGCACACCATTTCTGAAGTAGCTTTTCACTGTGGTTTTAACGATTTGAGTTATTTTGGAGTTTGTTTCAAAAAAATGTATGGAACAACACCAACAGCTTATCAAATTGATGAAAAAAATTCTGAGATCTAGAAGAAAAGTCTTTCTATTTCACTCGCTTAGCTCCATCATCTCCTGGTGAAAAGGAGAATGTTTATTTGGAGAGTGATTCATAGTTTTTCTACTTTGTTTTGATGAACTATTGAGAATACATTACAGGGAATCTGTGATGTATTTTTTTAAAAATAGCAAGGAGAGGTCGTCTCTGGAAGTTCTATTTTTATTTAAAGAGTAACATGTTTCTACTATCAGCGTGTCTAATTTTTGTTTTCAGAAAGATTGTAATGGGTAAAGCCAAGTGGAAAATTTAAAGAAGAAAGGCAAGTTGATTCAGATAGGTAGAAATTAATTTTTCCGATTGGAAATATTCCTTTTTATAAAACATGACTTTTGCAGCATACTAAATAGAGAATATAAATTTCCTAGTGGGTGTTGACTAAGGCTTATTCGAAATGAAATCATTGGAGATAAGTGTTAAAAATATAAAAGAGAATATTGAAAAGAATGAATACTTTTGGCCCCGAAATAGAAGACATCTTCATTTTATCCTAAAATTTCAATTTTATGGCAACTTTTTAGTGCTGAATTTCTATTCAGAAAGTATGAAAAATAATTCAGTGGTAAATGTTAAGCCTTGATAATCAGCAATCAGGATTAGCGGCTTAAAAATGGTAACGATTGCATAAATAGTTATAGCTGCCATAGTTTGACTTGTTTACATTTGTTAAAAATGTATAAAAAGTTGAAATAATTAGAAATTGAAAATTCAAAAAAAAACTATGCGAAAAATTCGACTGACAGTTTTAATGTGTCTAATTGCAACAATGGGTTGGGCACAAAAACTTTCCGTTCATGGTTCGGTTGTTGATGAGCAAGGTCCTCTACCAGGAGCTTCTGTTATTGTCAAAGGTTCTGCTGCTAATAAATTGGTTGGAACGATTACCGATATAAATGGAGAGTTTAGTTTAATGGTTAATACTGATGATGTGTTAATCGTCTCTTTTATGGGCTATACATCACAAGAAGTAGCAGTCATTGGAAGTACTTTTCTAGTCGTGGAATTAACCGGATCAGCTACCGAGTTAGAGCAAGTGCTGGTCGTTGGTTATGGAACTCAGAAAAAATCTTCTTCAGTAGCATCTATTTCACAAACGAAAGGTGATGATCTACAGAAAGCAGGTGGTGTAACATCTGTTACCGAAGCGCTTCAGGGAATGATGCCAGGGGTTACTTCTGTAGTCAGTAATGGTAAGCCTGGAGATTCTGATGCACTAGATATCATGATTCGTGGTGTTTCTTCCTGGAATGATGCTTCGCCTTTAGTATTGGTAGATGGTGTTGAGCGGGGAATGGATGATGTGGCTCCTAACGAAATTGAAAGTATTTCAGTTCTTAAGGATGCTTCTGCTACTGCAGTATTTGGAGTAAAAGGGGGTAATGGTGTTATTTTAATTACTACGAAACGTGGTGTTGTGTCTGACAAACCCAAAATTAGTTTCTCTGCTAATTATGGAATTAAAACGGCAATGACAGTTCCTAAGTTTACCGACTATGTAACTTCCATGAACATGTGGAATGAAGCTTTATCTAATGATGGACAATGGGAGGATTTAATTCCAGAGTCAACCATTAATGCGTGGAAAAATGCCTATGAGAATGGTTTGGTAGGAGCTAATAGTGATTATTTTCCTGAAGTAGATTGGTGGGATAAAATTGTTGGAGTGGGAACGCAACAGCAATATAATATTAATGTAAGAGGTGGTTCACAGTTCATGAAATACTTTGTTTCAATGTCTTATCTAAATGATGGAGATGTTTTTAAAACACAAAAAAATGACCTGTTTGATCCTAGCTTTTATTACAAACGTTATAATTGGCGTACTAATTTCGATTTAAATATTACCAAAAGCACTGTGGTAAGTGTGAATATGGCCGGAAAATATGCACATCGTAATCAGGCAGGTTATCGTATTGATGGTAACTCTGAAGATGGTTATGGTCAGAGTTCTTTTTTCAATGCTCTTTATACGGGTGATCAAAATAGTTTCCCGATTTATTGGAGTGATGGTACTTATGGTAGTGATGATACAGGTGGGGGAAATATTTATGCCAACCTAGACCTTGGACAACGTATTTATAAGTATTTCGAGGGAGCTTATGATATTAAGTTAAAACAAGATCTTAATTTCATTACGAAAGGATTAAGTGCCGAAGGGATGCTTTCCTATAGTTCAAGCTCTAATTATGAATCAACTATTCAACGATACGAAGGCGGTAATTTTGGAGTAGCAGATTATATAAGGTATTCAAGAAAATATGATTATTCTTCTCAAAATGCGGATGGATCCTATAATTACACATCAACACGTTGGCCGGATGATACGACTCAGGAAACACCTACTTATTCTACCTATGATGATATTTTAGATGAAGGTTATTCCCGACGTTTTTATTACCAATTGGCATTAAATTATTCACGTTCTTTTGGAGATCACAATGTGTCAGGTCTAGCATTATTTAGCCGTCGCCAAAAACATGTGTTCGAAGATGATAGTAATGATACTTTTGATTACGAATATCGTGAAGAAAACTGGGTAGGTCGATTTACCTATAATTTCAAAGAGCGTTATTTGGTCGAATTTAATGGGGCATATAATGGTTCTGAAAATTTTGCTCCGGGAAATCGTTTTGGATTTTTCCCCTCTATTTCTCTTGGGTATCGCCTTTCAGAAGAGCCTTTTATTAAAAATTTAGCAGGTGACTTCCTAAATAATTTGAAAATTCGTTATTCAAAGGGTTCTTCGGGTAAGGATGGAACCTCGAGTAGTAGTGATCGCTTTGCATACTTACAGGGATATACTACCAGTGGTAGTGTGAGTTTTGGAAGTACTTCATCAACCTCTTATGGCCCATTGTATCAGGAAGATGGTGTGGCCAATGTAAATGCAACCTGGGAAACCTCAGTGAAACAAAATTTAGGTCTTGAGTTTAAGCTTTTTGATAAACTTACGGGTAGTATCGATTTATTTAAAGAGAAAAGAACAGGGATTTTAATGGATGTTTGGTCTCCTCTTTGGTATAATATTGAAGATGCTACAGGTAATGTAGGAGAAACAAAAAACCATGGTTACGAGCTTGAGTTAGGATGGGGTCAAAACATTGGACAAAACTTTAGGTTTAATGTTAAAGGTTCATTTGCGATAAGCGAAAATAGAGTGGTAAAAAGAGGCGATGGTGTTTATGAGGAAGAGTATTTGAAATATGCAGGTAAGCCTATTGGATATACCCAAGCCTATGTTGTGCTAGGGACCTATAATAGTGTTGACGATATCTACAATTATACGACTCCTGAAAGTGCCTCTAACCAAAGTACTATGGTTATTGGTGATTATATCTATGCCGATTACAATGCCGATGGTGTTATTGATGATTTGGATAAGGTGGCCGTCGATTCTTATACAAAACCCTTAAAGAACTACACATTTAGTTTAGCCGCTCAATATAAGGGCTGGGCTTTAAATATGAGTTTTTATGGTGTATTTGATGTGTACAAAAAGGTTGGTTCAATGTTTAACTACGCCAATGTTAATGGTAGTTCAGGTGTTTATAAAAACACAACTGATATCGCTGAGGCATGGTATAGTGGAACAAGTGCGTCTGCAATGCATTCCGTTTATGGTTCGTATAGTCAAAATACGAGTACTTATTCTTATCAGGATTGCTCTTACTTACGACTTAAAAATGTGGAATTGAGTTATAAGTTTGGTAAAGAAATTACTGATCTCATTAAGTTAGGTTCTCTTCAGTTGTATACCAATGGAAGTAATTTGTATACATGGACTAAGTTTAATGAGAACATTGATCCTGAACAATCAGGAACCTCTGTATATCCAATGGTTAAACGTATTAATTTTGGAGTTAGAGCCTCCTTCTAAACAATATACAATGAAGAAATTATTTTATTTTAATATAATATTCCTCTTTTTGTCTGTTTCATTAACTTCATGTGAGGACTACTTAAGTGTTTCTCCTGATCTTGATATTTCAGAAGAGGATGTTTACGACACCTATGATGCGGCACAGGGCTATTTGGATAATTGCTACAATGCCTTAGATGATTATTCACGCTGGAATGTACAAAATCAGCAACGAAACCATATTTCTTGTATTTCAGATGAATCAGCTGCAACTTATCCATGGGGTAGCCTTCATAGTACAGTGAATGGTGGCCAATGGCTCGATCAGCAAAGTGCCTCGGAAATAGGCTATTCAGAGTCTAATATAGGCACATATAAGGGAAGAGTTATTGCGAATGCTTTTTATTGTATTCGTATTGCCAATAAATTGCTACTAAATGTGCCCGATATGGACATTACCGATGATGAGAAAAATGAGCTATTGGGACAGGCTTACTTTATGCGTTCCTGGTATTATTTTGAAATCATTCGCCGTTGGGGAGGCATGTTTATTATGGATGTGGCTTATACTTCTGATGATGTATTAGATCTTGAACGATTAACCTATTCAGAGTCAAGTGAGTGGTTGATTGAGGGCTTAGATGCTGCAATCGAATTATTACCTGATAATTGGGATGATGCGAAGAAAGGCCGTGCTGATAAAGTGGCTGCCATGGCTGTTAAATCTATGGCTGCTCTGTATGCTGCAAGTCCTTTAATGCAAAATGGTATTTACACCATTACCGATCAGGATTATAGTGTAGATTGGAGTAAGTTGGCTGCTAAATATGCTGCTGAAGTACTCGATTATATTGATGTTACCATGCCCGAACGTGCTGTTACTGGTGAGGGAATGACTGCCGAAGAGCAAGCAGAAAACTATACCAATATTTTTTATCACTACCCAGAGTTCTACAGCGCTGAGTCCTTATGGTATAAGAATTCAACAGGCATGAACCGTTCTACAGATATGATTATTCACTGGCAAAATATCCGATTTTCTGGTAAAACAGGTAATTATGGATGGGCTGTAGCAGCTCCCTCTCAAAACTTAGTCGATAAATTTGAATTTGCTGATGGAACCGTGTTTGACTGGGATAACTCAGATCATGCAGCAAATCCTTATGCAAATAGAGATCCTCGTTTTTATAATAACATTCTATATCCTGGTGCTGCTCATGGAGTAGACGGAAGTGGTAATACCCTATATCTGGAAACATGGACAGGTGGAGGCGATTTAAACAGTACTTATACAAAAAGTATTCCTACCGGTTATATGTGTAAAAAATGGTGGTGGCCAGAAGCAAACAGATACAACTCAAATGCTTATAAATCCTATTATTATAATGGTGTGTTTATTCGTACGACTCAAGTTTGGTTAGATTTAGCGGAGGCCATGAATGAAGCATACGGTCCCGATGCGGATCCTGATGGATTAGGCTATACTGCTGTAACAGCCTTAAATAAAGTGAGAAATCGTGTAGGTATGCCTGATGTTTCGAGCGAATATACCGGTTCTACCGAAGCTTTACGTGAGCGTATCAGAAACGAAAGAGCCGTAGAGCTGATGTTTGAAAATCATCGTTGGTTTGATATCAGAAGATGGATGATTGCGGAAGATATATTTTCAGCTACTTATCCTATCCAGGGAGTTACTGCAGATATTGAAAGTGGTACAAGTGGTGCTGACTATACATTTAGCTATGACGTTAAGGATGTAACTACAGAAACAAGAGTGTTTGACACGAAGAATTACTGGTATCCAGTGGCTTATGATCATACGACTCAGTATTCTAATTTCAAGCAAAATTACGGCTGGTAAAATTTATCTAAACTAATGAAAATGAAAAACATGCTATATAAACAATACTTGTTGGTTTTCCTTGCTTTATTTTTATTGACGATTCCTACTACTGTTAATGGTCAAAAGAAAAAGAAAGTAAGTACCATCGAAGTAGCTTCTGTGGTGGTAGACGAAAATGGGGAACCCCTAATGAATGCGCTTATCACAGCAAATGAAGGGAGTATCAAAAGCTATTCTCAGGAAGACGGAAGTTTCAAAATTAAAACAAAACAAGGCGGTAAACTGCTGGTTGAGTTAACTAATTATGAGCCTTACCTTTGGGATTTAAAAATAAAAAGTAGTTTAAAACAAATAAGCTTGACAAAAAGCCTGACTTATGCAGGTTATAATGATCAACGCAACCTTCCTATGCTTATTCATGAATCGACTCGCAATATGGTAGGTGCTGCCACCCGTATTCAAGGCGAAGATTTAGTGAGCTATTCAGGAATTAAATTATCTAAAGCACTACAGGGACAGGCTATGGGACTGATGGTTGAAAATTCAACAGGAGGTTTGCTGAATGGTGCTTCTCTCTACGTAAGAGGAAAATCAAGTAATAATTACAATTCCGCTTTAGTTATTGTGGATGGTATTGAAAGAAGTCTCGATGATATTATCGCTGAAGAAATTGAGTCTATTGAAGTAATCAAAGATGTTACGGCTAAAATTCTTTACGGTTCAAGAGCTGCTTCTGGAGTTGTTTTAGTTACAACTAAAAGAGGAAAAGCTCATACTAAAGTTATGAAAGTAAGTGCAGATTTTGGCGTAGGTTTACCTACTCGTTTGCCTGATTTTATGAACTCCTACGATTATGCTACTTTGTATAACGAAGCACGCGAAAATGATGGATTGTCAACGATTTATTCTGCAGGTGATTTAGCAGACTATAAAAGTAGTGCAGGACCGAATGATATTCTTCATCCAGATGTTGATTACTATGACTACTTTCTAAAAAATAGTACTACCTATTCGAAATATGCTGCTGAATTTTCAGGAGGGAATGAGAGTGTTACCTATTCGGTTGTTGGGGGCTATGTTCAGAACTTAGGTCTTCAGTCGGTAGGGGTGGAACCTGTTTATAGCCGATTTAATCTTCGAAGTAATATTGATGTAAATGTTACTAAAAGTATTTCGGCCAATATGGGAATGTCTTTTGTTCAGAATAAGTACAAAAGAAGTTCACTTTGGGATTCTGAAACATTTTCAGCTCTTAGTAATCATCGTCCTAATGAATATCCTATGATTATTGATGAGGAATACATTGCGGCTACTTCTGATGGTGTTCCTGCTTTAGGAGCAAGTTCCCTATATGCTTCCAATCTTTTAGGTTCGCTTGCCTATAGTGGCGATGTTGAAGATAACACCATTACTGGCGAAATAAGTATGGGACTTAATTTTGACTTAAGTAAAATTACCAAAGGTTTATCTGCAAAAGGTTTTGTCACCTTCGATAACTTTTTTTACGGACAGGAAACACTAGACATTACCCCAGCTACATATGATCCTTACGCGACAGTAAACACTGATGGAACCGATACTATCGCTTTTGTCTTAAGACAGGAAGCTGCTACAAGTGATACTTACGAACTAACTTCAGATTATACAACTCGTGCGTATGGTTATACAGCACAGGTTGATTATGATAGAGAAATTGGATCTGTAGATTTTAGCTCAACCCTAGGGTACTTTAGTTATTACGATGTGGTGAATGGTTCTTCTCAGGATATTGAAACCGATAATACCTTTTTGCGGACCAATTATACAATAGATAATAAATACATCTTCGAAGCCAATGCAGCCTTAATGGGAAGCAATAAGTTTCAGGAAGGAAACCGACATTTTATGTCTTATGCTTTTGGCGCCGCCTGGATACTTTCCGAGGAGGAATTCATGAGTGATAATTCACTTATCGATTTTCTGAAGCTTAAAGCCAGTTGGGGTATTATTGGTTATGATACTGCAACCTCATCCTATTTATATGAAGATTGCTGGTACGATAATGGGACTACAAAATTTGGAGATTCAAATAAAACATCAACAGATGTGACCTCTATTGATTATATGGGGAATGAAAATCTTGATTGGGAAAAATCTCGCGAATTAAATATTGGTATCGAAGGAGTCGCTTTTAACAATCATCTTTCTTTTGCCGCTAATTATTTCAATGAGTACCGATACGATATTATTGACTTGGTAGATTCTGAATGGTCAAGTATTTATGGTGGACTGTATTACTACGAAAATGCGGGAGAAATAGCAAACAAAGGTTTCGAAGCTGAAGTTAAGTGGAGCAAGCGTTCTGGTAATTTTAGTTATCAACTAGGCGCCAATATAACTTATGCGCGCAACGAGTATGTGAAAAAAGATGAAGTGGATTATGAAGAGGAATATAGAAGAACAGAAGGAAAATCCACGGATGTGATGATGGGCTATAAGAGCTTAGGTCTTTTTGGTAAAGATGTTGATTTGGAGGGAGCTCCAACACAATCTTTTGGTTCTTATGGTGAAGGAGATATTGCTTATGCCGATTTAAATAATGATGGTGTAATTGACGATCTGGATAAAACAGAAATAGGAATTAGTTTTCCTTCTACTATGCTTGGAGTGAATGTAACTCTTAGCTACAAGGGATGGGGACTCTATGTCTTGGGAACTGCCCGTTTTGGTGTGCAATCGTACTTAAACAACGATTACTATACCAATTACGGAACTGGCAAATATTCTGATGTAGCTTTTGATCGTTATCATGCTACGAATAACCCGAATGGTAATCAACCTCGCCTTACAACTACAGAAGGAGACAATAATAATGTGAATTCTGATTTCTGGATTGAAAACACTAGTTTTTTCCGTCTAAAAAATGTAGAGCTTAGCTATACATTCGATAACAGAAACGAATCAGCCATTGCAAGTAAGATAAAAGTCTACGCGCGAGGTTCAAATTTGTGGGTTCTTTCAAAAGTTGATGATTTAGATCCAGAAACACCCAATTCAGGTGTGTCTAATTACCCTGTATTAACAACCTTAACGGCTGGGGTTTCACTATCTTTTTAGGTACAAACATGAAAGAAAAATTTAAGCGTATGAAATTAATTAGATATATTTTAATCTGTGCTTTCTCGGTTTTCGCATTGTCAGCATGCGAAGACACATTAGAACCAGAAATAGATAATTCTTATGGTGCTGAATATACCTGGGTAAATCCAGATAAGGCCGAAGGTGTTTTGTTAAATGCCTATAGCAATATAGATGGTCAATTTGATCACTATGGAAATAACTTTTTAGATGCAGCTACGGATAATGCGGTAACTAATAATTACTCATCATCGGCTTACCAATTGGCTAGCGGATCACTATCTTCCTCATCTAATCCTATTGGTATTTGGGATAATTGTTATACCCAAATAGGATATGTAAACATGTTTCTGGAATATGGTTTAAGTGATGATATCACTTACTACTTGCCAGATGCAGAAATTGATTCTTTATATAGAGTTAGACTAAAAGGGGAAGCTTACTTTTTAAGAGCTTTTTGGTCCATGAAACTACTTCAAATATATGGCGGTGTTACCGATGATGGAGAAGCTTTAGGATATCCTATATCTATTGAATATGTAGATTCTAGTGAGGGTAATGTTACCGAAGATGTAGCCAGAGATAGCTACGAAGATTGTGTGCAGCAAATAATGGCTGATTGTGATACGGCCATTTATTACTTACCTGCCGAATATGGATCTTCCTATGCTGTAGTTTATGGTACCGATGCATTTGAGGGTAGGGCAACATCAAAAGCTGCTCACGCACTTAAATCTCGCGTGACTATTTATGGAGCCAGTCCTGCTTATCAACCAGAGGGAGCCTATTCTATCTCCAGTGATTCAATTACCAGCAAATGGGAAAGAGCTGCTCTAGTGGCATACGAAGCAATTAATACTGGTGAGCTAGGTAGTTTTACTGCCTTAACAGAAAGTATGTTGGCAGGTTCTAGCTTGTCAACCACTCCTGATGATTTTCTATTTAGAGAATATCATAATAACAACTCCTTGGAATCACGTAATTTACCTCCTGATTTTAATGGAAATGGATATACGAGTCCATCTCAAAATTTGGTGAATGCTTTTCCTGATAGCGATGGTTATCCAATTACAGACTCACGTTCTTCTTACGATCCTCAAAATCCTTATGACAATAGAGATCCTCGTATGGATCTAGTGCTTTACCACAATGGTGATGCTGTAGAAGATGCGGGAAGAGCCTTAGAGATTTATGAGGATATTGATACAGGTGAATTGGGGACGGATGCTCCTGGTGCGGAATATAGAAATACCAGAACTGGTTATTACCTGCGCAAATGGTTGTCGCAAACAGCAGATATGTTAGCTGTAGGCGAAAAACAAAATGCCATGCATATGCATGCCATATTGCGTAGAGCTGAAGTTTATTATAACTGGGCTGAAGCATCCAATGAAGCGGTTGGTCCTACAGGAATTGTTACAGGTACGACCACATCGGCTTTAGAGATTATGCGTACGATACGGAATGAATCCATTGGTATTTCTAATGATGTGTATCTTGATGAAGTAGCAGGTATGGGAACTGATGACTTAAGAGACTTGATTCAAAACGACCGTAGAATAGAGTTCGCCTTTGAAAACTTACGATACTTCGATATGCGTCGTTGGTTATTGCCTCTTAACGAAACAGTAACCGGTTGTACGATCGAAATGAGTGGCGATGAGCTAACATTTTATGGTACCGATCCCGAAGGAACAAGTATTGCAGTTGAAGAAAGAAATTTTGATGCTGATAAATACTATTACGGTCCCATACCTACTGATGAGTTGGTGAAGAGTCCGAATATGAAAAATAATAAAGGATGGTAATTATGAAGAATATGAAACAAATAACAGTTTTTTTAAGTGGGATTTTGTTATTAGCAACACTATTCTCATGCGAGGAATATGAAGATTATACCTACGATTATGATTATACTACCGTATATTTTGGTTCGCAAACGCCAATACGTACGGTTGTTGCTCGCGATACAATGGAATTGGAGTTGGGCGTGACCATTGGGGGTGTGCTCGAAAATAACTCTGATGAATGGGCTACCTATTCTGTAGATGAGGATTTGTTGGCGATTTACGATACTGAAGGTCTGTTTACCGTACTGCCTGAGGAGTATTACTCATTAAGTAACGACTCTATATTTGTGATCGAAAAAGGCGAATATGCAGGAACGGTTACTTGTACTTTCGATAGGGATCTGTTTACTGCTGATGCATTCGCAATGGATGAAACCTATGCAATTCCTCTTTTGTTAAATAATACTTCCGTTGATAGTATTTTATCAACAAAGGATTACTCTATCATTGTAGTAAAGTATGTAAGTCCTTATCACGGATACTACTATTCTAAAGGTGTACAATACACTTTGGGTGAGGATGGTTTTCCTACTGATACGACCACTTTTTATGATGCTGACTTAAGTCAAAATGATGTGAAGGAGTTTTCTACTTTAGGTCTTAACACCATAAGTGCTACTTATTTTGGATCTTCAATTACTGGAGATATGGAACTGACAGTAAATGATGATAATACAGTTGATGTTACTTCTGATGATGTAACGATTACCAACGATGATAACTGTATTTATGATGAAGATGAGAAGACCTTTTACTTAAATGTAGAACTTACAAAGTCAAGTATTTCATATAGCGTGTCAGATACATTGATCCTTCGTCAGGATCCGGAAGATGATATTAGGTACGAAGAGTGGTAGTCCTCTTAAATGAAATGGTAAAAGGGAGGATTTATTCCTCCCTATGAAAAGGATCTTTTAAAATTTTTTGTATGAATTTAAAAAATAAATTATATATCTGTTGTGGGCTCATGGGGATTTTTTCTCTTTGTGGATGTAATGCTTCAAAAGAAAAAAACGGTGCCGAAGAAGATACTTCTAAGCCTAATATCGTCTATATTTTAGCTGATGATTTAGGATATGGCGATTTGAGTTGCTATGGACAAGAAAAATTTCAGACTCCAAACATCGATCGTTTGGCGGCTAATGGAATGAAATTTACTCAGCACTATAGTGGTTCTAGCGTTTGCGCACCTTCACGGTCTACTTTGCTGACAGGTGAGGACACTGGACATACGCCTATTCGTGGGAATATGGAGGTGATGCCAGAAGGACAAAACCCAATACCAGCAGAGGCTGTTACTCTTGCTGAAGTTTTAAAGACTGCCGGATATACGACTGGTGCTTTTGGAAAATGGGGACTTGGCTATCCGGGTTCCGAAGGAGATCCTAACAATCAGGGTTTTGATGAATTTTATGGATACAATTGTCAGCGGATGGCACACCGTTATTATCCACCCTATTTGTGGCACAATCAGGAGAAAATTCACATGGCAGGTAACGATTGGCAGAATACGGTTACCTATGCTCATGATGAAATCCAGAAAGCAGTTTTTCAGTTTCTTGAGAACAATAAGGATACATCCTTTTTTGCATTTGTTCCTTTTGCTCTTCCTCATGCCGAATTGATTTCTCCAGATGATTCTATTTTAGCTACCTGCAAAGGACGCTTTGAAGAAAAACCTTATACAGCTTCAGAAGGTGGAGATTATGGACCCGATTTAGAAATTTGGAAGTATTGTTCTCAACCTACGCCAAGAGCGATGTACATGGCTATGGTTACTAGAATGGATGCTTATGTGGGACAAATTGTAAGCAAACTTGAAGAGTTAGGCATTGCGGATAATACCATCATCATGTTCGCTAGTGATAATGGACCTCATGATGAGGGAGGTGGAGATCCTGAGTTTTTTAAGAGCAGTGGAAAATTTCGTGGTATTAAACGTGATTTATACGAAGGAGGTATCAGATGTCCTTTTATTACCGTATGGCCAGGAAAAATTAAACAAGGAACTGTAAGCGATCATATTTCCGCATTTTGGGATGTGTTACCAACATTAGCAGAAATTACTGGAGCTAAACTATCTTCTCCAATCGATGGAATTTCTATGTTGCCTACCTTATTGCAGAAGGATGAGCAAAAAGAGCATGATTATCTTTATTGGGAATTTCACGAAAAAGGGGGTCGCTTAGCGGTTCGTATGGGAGATTGGAAAGGAGTAATCTACAATGTTTCTAAGCATGGTAAATTTGAATTGTACAATCTTTCCGAGGACCCCTCAGAAAGAAACGATATTGCTGAGGATCATCCTGATATTGTGGCAAAAATTAAAGAAATAATGAAGAATGCCAGAACGGAATCGGATATCTTCAAATTCCAAATGTCTACCCTTGTAGGTAATTAATTGTTAGGGTTTTAGTACTAGAGGTTGCCTGTAACAAGCAACCTCTTTTTATATAATATCAGATTATAAATTGGAACGTATTGATATAAATTCTTACTAATGATGAAAAAAAATTATCCTATCGGATTTATTTTATTGCTCCTATTAAGCGTAAGTTGTTTGTCTGTATCAGGTAGTAAGGTTAAGAAGACAGCGAAACCCAATATCGTATTTATTTTGGTAGATGATTTGGGCTGGAAAGATGTAGGCTTTATGGGGAGTTCCTATTATGAAACCCCCAATATAGATGTGCTGGCATCGGAAAGTATGGTTTTTACATCGGCTTATGCTGGAGCGGCAAATTGTGCACCCAGTCGAGCTTGTTTAATTTCTGGAACAAATGCAACACGTACAGGCGTCTATACCGTATCTCCTTCAGATAGAGGCAAAACCCAAACGAGAAAGATTATTCCCATAAAAAACACTGAATTTTTGGCGGATAGTGTCTATACCTTGGCTGAAATGATGAAGGATGCAGGCTATGTAACGGGTCATTTTGGGAAATGGCACGTGGGTGAAGATCCCCTCACCCAAGGTTTTGATGTGAATGTAGGAGGAGGTAGACAGGGACATCCTAAAAATTATTTTGCTCCTTATGTAATTCCGAATATAGAAGCTCCTGAAGGTGAATGTTTAACCGATCGACTCACAAATGAGGCTCTTTCTTTTATCGAAACGAACCAAAAAAAACCTTTTTTTCTTTATCTGCCATACTATGCAGTTCATACTCCTCTTCAGGGAAAAGAGGCTCTTATTGAAAAATATAAACGTAAAGAAGGGACTGTCGGACAAAATAATCCTGCTTATGCTGCCATGATTGAAGGGGTAGACTCTAATGTTGGTTTGATTCTTGATAAATTAAAGCAACTCAATTTGGATAAGAATACCTTAGTGGTTTTTACTTCGGATAATGGAGGTGTATACGGTGTCTCTAGGCAAAATCCATTAAGAGCAGGAAAAGGATCTTATTACGAAGGTGGTATTAGAGTCCCTTTAGCGATAAAATGGCCAGATCATATAAAATCTGGAAAAACAGATACTCCTGTTACTAATTTAGATTTTTACCCAACTTTCATGGAATTGGTCGGGGAGAATCAATGCAATCCTGAATCTCTCGATGGAGAAAGTCTTGTTGGACTGTTACTACGAAACGAAAGTATACAGGAACGTGCTATTTACTATCACTTCCCTGTTTACATTCAAGGGAATAAAAAAAGTGCTAGAGAAACTCGCGATCCACTGTTCCGAACTCGTCCGGGAACACTTGTTCGAAAAGGCAATTGGAAACTTCATTTTTACTACGAGGATCAAAGTATGGAACTCTACAATTTAGCTGAGGATCTGGGTGAGAAAAATAATCTTGCTGATAAAAATCCGCAAAAGCGTGATGAATTAAAAGGTCTTATGGATGCCTGGTTGATAGAAACCAACGCTCCCATTCCTGAAGAAATCAACTTGGATTATGATCCTGAATTTGAAAGGGAAAAAATGAGGGAATATGTTCCTGCTAATAAAGCAAAAGCGTTAAAATAAAATCGAAAATATGAAACGTCCATGTATCAATCTTTCTACACAGGGAGATGATTATATGGTAAGTATATATGGCAAAAATATCAAATTATAATCATATGAAAGTCTTACTTATACTGTTTCTATCGATCGTTTCCATAAGTCCTATTTATTCCCAATCGGCAAAGGAGGCTGATCGACCCAACATTCTTTTCCTGGTGATTGAGGATACCTCTCCCTATCTATTGCCTGCTTATGGAAATAAATCAATTCAAACGCCAAATATTGATTACCTGGCAGATAATGGTCTTGTTTTTACCAATGCTTTTGCCAATGGACCACAATGTTCTCCAGCGCGTTCCTCTTTAATTAGTGGATCGCATGCAACAACTTATGGCTGTGATTGGCACAGGAATGGAAATATTGTTCCTCAGCAGTATTTTTTTCCTCAATACCTTCGTGAAGGGGGATATTTCTGTGTAAATGCGGGTAAAACGGACTACAATATTACCAAACAAGTACAAAAAGATTTTTATAGTATTGCTTGGGATAAAATGAGTGGTTATGCCAAAGAGGATGGTAAAAATGCAAGTTATAACGATTCATTAAGAGGCGATAAACCATTTTTTGCTCAGTTTAACAATCCTACGACGCACATGAGTCGCATGACTACGGTATCGGTTGAGAACAGGGAAGCTACTATTGTAGATCCTAACTCTGTGGAATTACCTCCTCACGTTCCAGATCTTCCTGCTGTGCGTTCCGATTTTGCATTGCACATGGATGGAGTTGTTTCGGCAGATAAATGGGTGGGATTATTTTTAGCTGATTTAAAAGAAAGAAAACTTCTTGAAAATACCATTATTTTCTTCTTTTCGGATCATGGAGGTTGTCTGCCCAGAGGGAAAGCATTTCCGTATGAAACGGCTTTTCGTTCGGCTTTAGTGATTTATGCTCCAGAGAAATGGAAGCACTTGCTGCCTGCAAAAACAGGAGAACGAAGCGATCGTTTAGTTCAATTTACCGATTTTGGACCCACACTACTTAGTATTGCTGGAGTTAAACCTCCCGAACACATGCAGGGGAAAGCTTTTATGGGGGATTTTAAAGAAGCAGCTCGCGATTGTGCTTACTGTTTTAGAACGAATACTGGACCCCATTTTGATCCTTCCCGTTCGGTTTTAGATGGTGATTTTCAGTACATCAAAAATTATACACCCTATAAAGTTCATGCTTTAAAGCAATCATTTCAATGGGGAATGCCGGCACAAACTGCTTGGGATAGCTTGTATTATGCAGGAGAATGTAAGCCTCAGCATCAGTCCTATTATCAAGCCAGACCTACGGAACAATTATACGATTCCAAGAAAGATCCTTATGGTTTACATAATTTAGCGACGAATCCAGACTATCAGGAGATTCTATTGAAATTGCGTACTAAGGTTAAGAATCAGATAGAAGCGACTTCGGATGTGGGATTTTTTCCGAAGGAAGTAAGAGATGATTTGGTGGAGAAGAACATTGCTTTGTATGACTGGGTAAGACAAAATGATTATCCGTTAACAGACTTGCATCATTTAGTTGAAAAAGCATCTTTAAGCCAGGTTAGCAATAAAGAGTATTTTATTGAATTATTGTCGAACGAGAAGGTGGAATTTAGATTTTGGGCTGCTTCGGGCTTAGCAAATTTAGCTTTTGCAGGTAAACTGAATGAAGTGCCAGCAGAATTATTTTTGGCCAGCAAAGATGAAGCGCATTGTGTGCAGGCAACAGCAGCCGAAGCTTTGGTATATGCAGGAAAAGAAAAGCAAGGGATTGAAAGCTTAATTCAACAAGCTAAATCTGGTAACGGACTCTCATTATCTTCATTAGAGGAGTTAGGGGATAGGATTAAGCCGTATTTGTTGGATATCGAAGAAATTGCAAAAACGGCTAAAAATAGCGAATTGCGATTTATGGCAAGGGGAATTTTAGTCAATTTTGGAAAACTATCCAATAAAGATTTGTTTGAAGAAAAGGCGGTTAACAACTTCCTTAAGAATCATAAGAAACGGGTGAAAGAATGGGCTCCAACAAGACCCTAAGTTATTTTTACTAGGAAGAAGGGGTAGACTCTAGTTGAGTCTACCCCTTTCTTTTTTTTATAAATAGATGGATCAAGATTTTCTTTTTTTTGAAAAAAAAAGGGAATTTGTAAATTAGCGATGATCATTTTTCGGATCATAGTGTTTTTTAATTGAGCTTGTGCGAGTCATTCCATTAAGTATTCATGAAGTAAATAAGGCTTTTGTGTTTATACTTGCGTGTGTGATGGAATAGCAAATTCATTTACAATGGTTTTATTCATAGGGCTAAAACAGTGAAAGATATTCATCAATTAACCATACCGGTAGGTATCAGTAGTAAAATTTGTATATTTGCATCTATTCCATTTACATTCAAATACAAATAATATGCCGTCCGGAATTTTTCAAGTATCTAAAGAATCAGGAACACCAAAATACAAGCAGTTAATAAATTCTCTTTTTCAATCTATAGATAAAGGAGAAATTTTAATTGGCGACAGATTACCTTCTATAAACTCCATTTGTAAGGAGTTTGGCTTGTCGAGAGATACTGTCTTAGTAGCTTTTAATGAGTTAAAGGCAAAAGGAATTGTATCCTCAGTTCCAGGAAAAGGATACTATCTGGAAAGTACAGCCACAAAATTTAAACAAAAAATATTCTTACTCTTCGAAGAATTTAATGTGTTTAAAGAGATTTTATACAATGCATTTATCGAACATTTGGGAGAAGATGTTTCTGTTGATATCTATTTTCACCATTTTAATCGATCCGTATTTAAAGAGCTAATAGAGAATAATAATGGCAAGTACACCTCCTATATCATTATGCCGGCAAAGTTTAAGGATGCATACAATGTGCTAAAAAACTTGCCACAAGATAAAGTTTACATTCTCGATCAAACGACTGTAAGCTTAAAGAAATATTATCCGGCTGTCTATCAGAATTTCGAAAAAGATGTTTTTAATGCTTTGAAATCGGGACTCGATTTATTGGAAAAATACGATACAATCTGTTTTGTATATCCAGGAGGAAAAGAACCGCTGGGTCAGTTGAAAGGATTCAAGAAATTTATTAGTAGTTATCAGGATCAATGGAAATTCGAGGTTATCAATACCCTACAAGATCATCATATTAATGCTGGCGAAGTATATATTGTTCCCAACGATATCGATTTGGTTACGCTTGTGAAAGAAGCAAAAAAACAAAATTTAAGCATTGGTGAAAATTTGGGAATTATTTCTTACAACGATACTCCACTAAAAGAAATTGTTGTTGATGGAATCACAACAATAAGTACCGATTTTAAAGAGATGGGACGAATACTTGCCGATATGGTACTAAACTCAAAAAAAGAACTTATTGAGAATCAAGCCTGTTTAATACGAAGAAGCTCTTTGTAAAACCTAGATAAGCAATTCTGTTAAAAGCTCTGATTCTTGTGAATCAGAGCTTTATTTTTTTAAGATCTTTTGGATTTTAATAAAAAAAGCATAAATTTACCCACCAGTACCAACCAGTAAGGTTGAGTGATCCATTTTACAATTGTTAAAATTTAAAATAGAAATGCGTAAAGAAACCAAGCAATGCAATTCTTATTTTAATACAAAAGAAATACAATGAACGAGTTGAAGATTGCCGGGCTGCTGTTGACACTATTGCCCCCCTCAAAGTTAATTGCATAATTGAGCTAATTGAACCTGGCAAAATTCAATTCTTTGTTCTACAAAATAGAAACGAAATGGTTCTAAAGGGTCCGTTATCATTTTAAAGAAATTACTAGCGGATAAAAAAAGAATCGAAAATATAAAAAAAGGTAGCTATGAGTAAGTTTGATTATATCGAGAATCCTCACCGAAGGTACAATCCTTTAACTGGAGAATGGGTGCTTGTTTCACCACACAGATCGAAACGACCCTGGCAAGGTCAGGTTGAGAAGCTTGTGGAAGATGTTCGTCCATCGCACGATCCAGAATGTTATCTATGTCCGCGTAATGAGCGTATTGGTGGTGAGAATAATCCTGATTACAAGGATGTTTATTCTTTTCAGAATGATTTCAGTGCTCTATTGCAGGATACTCCAAAAGGAAAATTCGAAGATGGTGAGCTTTTCAGAGCAGAGAGTGAATCAGGAGTTTGTAAAGTAATTTGCTTTAGTCCAAATCATAGTCTTACGGTTCCCGAAATGGAAGTGGAAAATATCCGTAAAGTGGTAGATCTTTGGTGTAAAGAATACAAAGAGCTAGGTGATCGCGAAGACATTGGTTACGTTCAGATATTTGAAAATAAAGGGGCTATCATGGGATGTTCTAATCCGCATCCACATGGACAAATTTGGGCATCAGGATTGGTTCCTTTGGAGACATCGAAGGAATCTGACACTCAGAAAGCATACTTCGAAAAGCAGGGAAGAACTATGTTGTTCGATTATTTGAATAGCGAACTGGAAAAGAAGGAAAGAATTTTAGCTGAAAATGACTCATTTGTTGCTTTAGTTCCTTTCTGGGCAGTTTGGCCATTCGAAAGCATGATTATTAGCAAAAGAGCAGTTTCGAACCTATTGGAATTAACCGATGAGGAAAGAACTGATTTAGCCGATATTTATAAGAAACTGACAATAATGTATGATAATTTATTTGAGGTTTCTTTTGCCTATTCTGCAGGATTGCATCAAGCTCCAACCGATGGAGAAGAGCATTCCGAATGGCACCTACACATGCATTTCTATCCACCATTGTTACGCTCGGCTAGCGTTAAAAAATTTATGGTTGGATACGAAATGTTGGGGACACCACAAAGAGATATCACAGCAGAAGGAGCTGCCAAAAGATTAAGAGAATTACCTAAGATACATTACAAGCATAAATAAGCATGAAGGGAAAGATATTAGTAACCGGAGGAACCGGATATATTGGTTCGCACACTACAGTCGAGTTGATAAGTAAGGGGTACGAAGTTGTAATTATTGATAATCTATCGAATTCTGAACTTAGAGTTGTTGATAGTATCGAAAAGATTACGGGAGTTCGCCCGAAATTCTACGAAATGGATTTGTTGGATCAAGCTAAATTGGATGCGTTTTTTGCTGAAAATAATGATTTGCAGGGAATTATTCATTTTGCCGCAGCAAAAGCGGTAGGTGAATCTGTAAGTATTCCATTGCATTATTACCGCAACAATTTAGTGACCATGCTAAATTTATTGGAGGGAATGAAGAAGTATGAAATTGAAAATTTTGTATTCTCATCTTCTTGCACGGTTTATGGTCAGCCCGATGAGTTGCCTGTAACAGAGAATGCTCCTGTTAAACCTGCAGAATCACCTTACGGATATACCAAGCAGGTAAATGAAAGTATTTTGAGAGATACCATTGCTTCAGGGGCAAAAATTAAAGGAATTGCCTTGCGCTATTTTAATCCTATCGGAGCTCATGATTCTGGACAGATAGGTGAATTGCCAATTGGGGTTCCTGCCAACCTAATGCCTTTTGTAACCCAAACGGCTTACGGCTTGCGCGATCAATTAAGTGTGTTTGGCGACGATTACGATACTCCTGATGGATCTTGTATTCGCGATTACATTCATGTTGTTGATTTAGCGAAGGCTCATATTATCGCCATAGAGCGTATGATTGACGGTAGAAATGCTAGCTCGTATGAGATGTTTAATATCGGTACGGGGAACGGTTTTTCTGTATTCGAGCTTATTAAATCATTCGAAAAAACATCAGGCAAAAAATTGAATTATGTTGTTGCTCCGCGAAGAGCGGGCGATATTGTTAAAATTTGGGCGGATACAACGATTGGAAATACTGTTTTGGGTTGGAAAGCTGAAAAAACACTCGATGAAATGACCAAGTCTGCATGGGATTGGGAGAATAATTACAGAGCATCGATTAAAAACTAAGAACTACAATTTATTAAAATAGATAACAGATGAAAATAAATGCAATAATTGAGAAACTTAATGGAGGCAATAATAAAGCCTTCACAGCTTTATACGGAAACGATGAAGCTACCTTAAAATTACAAGCAGATCGTTATTCAAAACAATTGGCAGATTTTCAGACTGCTTTTGGTAGCGATGAGGCAACATTGTTTAGTTCTCCAGGTCGTACTGAGGTAGGTGGTAATCATACCGATCATCAGCTAGGTAGAGTGTTGGCGGGAGCTGTAAATTTGGATAATATTGCTGTTGCTGCTGCCAATGGAACGAATGTAGTTCGTATCAACTCGGTGGGTTTCCCTCCATTCGAAGTAGATTTGTCGAATCTTGAGGTGACTGAATTTCAGGTTACACCAACAAATTTAGTTCGTTCAATTGCTGCAGGAATTAAAGAATTAGGTCTTACAGTATCTGGTTTCGATGCGGTTATTGATGGAGCTGTTCCTGAAGGTTCTGGTTTAAGCTCATCTGCTTCTTTCGAAGTATTGATCGGTGCAATTTTCAGTCACCTATTTAACGATGGAAAATTAGATCCTGTTGACAATGCAAAAATTGGTCAGAAAGCAGAGCATGCCTGTAAAAAATTCTGTGGATTAATGGATCAGACAGCGTGTGCTGTGGGTGGTTTCATTACTATCGATTTTGAAAATCCAGCTAACCCTATTGTAAAAGCTTTGGATTTCGATTTCGCAAAAACAGGATACTCATTGGTAATCACCAATACAGGTGGTAGTCATGGTGGCTTAGATGCTGAATACAATTCTCTTCCAGGAGAAATGAAAGCAGTAGCTAAAGAGTTAGGTCAGGAAGTTCTTCGTCCTCTTTCTATGGAAGATGTAGTAAAAGGGATTCCAGCGATTCGCGAAAAAGTGGGCGATCGTGCTATTCTTCGTTCTATGCACTTTCAGGGAGACAACGCTCGTGTAGTGGATCAGGTTGCTGCTTTAGAAGCGAATGAATTCCAAAAATTCTTAGGTCTTGTGATTGAATCAGGATTTAGCTCGTACATGTACAATCAAAATATTTTTGTTGGCGGTCAGCCAAAATATCAAAGTGTAGCTCTTGCTTTGGCTTTGAGTGAGCAAGTGTTGAAAGGTAAAGGTGCATGGCGTGTTCATGGTGGTGGATTTGCCGGAACAATTCAAGCTTTTGTTCCTAATGATCTATTGGAAGAGTACATTTCAACTCTAGAATCGGTATTTGGCGAAGGTAACTGTCATAAACTATTCATTAGAGCTCAGGGATCAGTTAAAGTAGAATTATAGGTTGAAGCAGTTTGCTTGAATTATTATTTAAGAATTTAAATAAGATAAAAAATAAAATAATGGGAAATTCAAAAACGAATTATACGGTACCCTTTATCATCATGTCTTTTTTACTTTTCCTTTTGGGATTTGTAACATGGATGAATGGAGTATTAGTTCCTTTTTTACAGAAACTATACGATCTTGAGCCTGCGGTTGCTCAGTTAGTAAATGCAGCTTTTTTTAGTGCATATATCTTCTCAATTCCTGTGGGAGGATTTGTTAAGAAAATAGGTTATAAAAAAAGTGTAATCATTGGATCATTAATAACAGGTATAGGTAGTTTACTATTTATTCCTGCAGTTACAGCAGGTTTTGGAATGTTTTTGTTCGCACTATTTGTGAGTGCAGTAGGAATTGTTCTTTTACAGGTAGCAGCAAATCCTTACGTAATTGCAATGGGAAGTCCTGAAACATCTTCAGCAAGGTTAACCTTGGCAATGGCTGTGAATTCGGCGGCAGCGGTATTAGCTCCAGTTGTAGGAACAGGCTTAATTCTAAGTCAGGTGACTGGAGATCCTGCTGCAGATGCTATGTTAGCAAAACCTGTCTATTATGTACTCGGAGGAGTTGCAGTTATTACTGGAGTTCTATTGTATTTCATGAAACTTCCTGCAATTGCAGATAGTAGTGAAGATACCAACAGTGGTTCACACAGATCTGCCTGGTCTTATCCTCATTTAATAATGGGATTTATTGCCATCGGAATGTATATGGGACTGGAAGTTGGTGTCAATTCTTTTCTTTTCAGATACATGGAAACAAAAATTGGTTTAGATGCTGATTCGATTAAGTTTTTCATGGGTGTATATCCTTTTGGATTTGTAGTGGGTCGACTTGCAGGTGCTGGAATTCTTAATAAATTTTCACCAAATAAAGTCTTAGCTATTTCTTCCTTATTAGGAGCATTAATGATTTTGGTAACTGTTTCAACAACAGGAATGGTTTCTTTGGGTGCGATTTTAGCAACCGGATTGTTTCATTCAATCATGTGGTCGGTAATTTTCGATCTTTCTCTTAAAGATGTTGCTCCAGGTGCTGCTAAGCTGGGTTCGGGTATTCTATGTACTGGTGTTGTATTTGTTGGACTTTGGACTTACGTAATGGGAAGTATTGAAGCGATATCTAATATCTCAACAGCCTATATGGTACTTTGGGTATTTTATGCTTTCATTATTTTCTTTGCTTTAAAAGGTGCGAAAATCAGAAGACAAGTAGCTTAGTTTTTCTATCGAATATTAATTCAAAAAAAGATTATCAAATGCGTGCTTACACACTTAAAAATAAGAATATAGAAATCACCTTTATCGAAAGAGGAGGACAGATCATATCCGTAAAAGTACCAGATGCAAAAGGAAACATTGATGATGTTGTAGTGGGTTACGACAGCATGGATGCAACCATTGCAGGTGACGGCTATTTCGGTGCATTATGCGGTCGTTATGCCAATAGAATTGTTGGGGGAAAATTTGAAATTGAGGGAGAAAAATTTCAATTGGACTGTAACAATGAAACCAATCACCTACATGGTGGTGTTGATGGATTCAACGCAAGAATTTGGGCTGTTGCTCCAATTACTTCTGATAAATTTGTACAGGCTTATCAATTGAGCTTAACAAGTGAGGATGGCGATCAAAAATACCCTGGGAAACTTGATGTTTCGGTTATTTATGGTCTAACTGAAGACAATCAGTTTGTGATTGAGTACGAAGCAGAAACTACGAAGGCTACTTTGATTAATTTAACCAGTCATGCTTACTTTAACTTGGGTGGTGCGGGGAAAGCTTCAGCCGAAAATCATAAATTGCAGTTGAACGCTTCTAATTATACTCCTATTTCAGCAGATCTTGGAACGGTATCTGGAGAAATTGTTTCTGTAAAGGATACTCCGTTTGATTTTACAAGTGCAAAGGAAGTAAAAGTAGCTTGTGATACGGATCACGAACAGATCAATATGATTGGTGGAATTGATCACAATTTTGTGATTGACGATTGTGATGGATCAGTGAAATTAGTTGGTGTTCTTGCAGATCCTAAATCGGGTCGTAAAATGGAAGTTTATACCAATCAGCCAGGTATTCAGATCTATACTGGGGCTCATTTTGATGGTTCTGAAATCGGAAAAAATGGCGCTCCAATCGAAGCTTGTGCGGGTATTGCTATGGAAACTCAAATTTTTCCAGATTCTCCAAATCACGATCATTTTCCCAATGCTATTTTAAAACCAGGGGAGAAATACAAGCACGTTTGTATCTATAAATTCTGCTAAAAAAATCTTGATGAAGCCTTGTCTTTGAGATAAAAGAGGCAAGGCACATTGGGCAATAAGTTATAAAAACACAATGTTAGGTTCCTTTTGAGGAGGAAATTTAAAAACATCAAATAGACTTGGTTTACATTCACTAAACCCTATTTGGTGTTTTTTTTATGAAGTGAATTGATTTTTTTTACTGATTTTAAATTTAAAAAGGATGGTGTTTGATGAAAGTGCTAAAGCTTAGAGCGAAAAGGACAGAGAGGAAGTTCGTTTGGGAAAATAGTCACATCGCAATTTTAAACAGGGGCAAATGTTAAGAGAGATGACTGTTGTTGATGATGATGGCAAAGCTTATCACATACATGCATCCGAAAATAGTTAAACTCTTCCTATTTTTGAACTTACCAATGATTATCCAGATAGCATGGAAACGATCTGAGGAAAGGCGAAGCTGGCTAGGAAATTTTTGCTGGAAGAAGCCTACTTATTTGTTAAGATATGGGAAATAGAAGGATAGTAAACCCGTTGAGGATGTTAATGCGAATGCTGGCATCAAGGTTCATAAAGGGCTTGATTCAGGCTTTTCTGAAGTTCCTCAATTTTACGATTTAAACAGGATTGTAAAAGAAGAAATAAATGTAGCCAATAAGAATAAAAAAATTCTTACGAAGATGGAAAACGAGCTTCAGAGAATTTTTACTAAAGAAGTAACAAGATAGACTATTGATAACTGATATAAACTAAAACTATGAATTGTCGAACAATTTTAAATTACTTGTTGTGTATACTAGCTATTGTAAGCGTGTCGTGTACATCTACAAACAAGTACCAGAATGTTCCATTCGAGGAGAAGTCTCCTGCCGATTGGGAAAATCAACAGGTATTTCAAATGAATAAAGAAGAAGCAAGGGCTTCGTTTATTCCTTACGCAAGTGTGGATCAAGCATTGGCTGATAAGCAATGGGAATCAACTTTTTTTCAATCATTAAATGGAAAATGGAAGTTTAACCTTTCGCATAATCCATCAGAAAGACCTTTCTATTTCTTTAAAGATGATTATGATACGAGTGATTGGACTGAGATTAAAGTTCCTTCCAATTGGGAGATAGAAGGATTTGATGTCCCAATTTATACCAATAAGAAATATCCTCACGAAAAAACACCTCCAACCATTCAAGATGATTACAATCCTGTTGGTTCCTACAAGAGAACTTTTACGATTCCTTCAGATTGGAAAGACAAGGAAACATACATTCATTTTGGTGCAGTAAGTTCTGCATTTTATGTATGGGTAAACGAGCAAAAGGTAGGCTATAGCGAAGACAGTAAAACGCCTGCAGAATTCAATATTACAGATTATTTGAAAGAGGGAGAAAATACAGTAGCTGTTGAGGTATATCGCTGGAGTGATGCAAGCTACTTGGAAGATCAGGATTTTTGGCGTTTAAGCGGAATGACTCGCGACGTATATCTGCTGGCAAGAAATAAAACGCACGTTCGTGATTTTAGAGTCATTGCCGATTTGAATGAAACCTACACGGATGGATTACTTCATTTGTCGGTGGAAGTAGCTAACAAAACGGCAGAGAATGGAAGCAAGACCCTTACTGCTGAAGTTTTAGATCAGGCTAAAAAGATTGTTGATCTCACTCTTGTGGATGAGGTGAAAGCAAATTCTTCGACAACATTTTCTTTTGGGACCAAGATTGATCAGGTTAGAAAATGGACCGCTGAAACACCTAATCTTTATCAATTGGTGATTACTCTTAAGGGTGAAAATGAGGAAATCTTGGAGGTGATTAAGCAAGATATAGGTTTCCGTAAGGTGGAAATTAAGAACAGTCAGTTAATGGTAAACGGCAAGCCGATTTATATTAAAGGGGTAAATCTTCACGAACATCACGACGAAACAGGTCATGTAGTAGATCGTGAAACGATGCTTTTGGATATTAAAACCATGAAGGAACATAATATCAATGCTGTTCGTACCTCGCACTACCCACAAGCTGAGGAGTGGTATAAATTATGTAATCAATATGGTTTGTATTTGGTTGATGAAGCGAATATTGAATCTCATGGTATGGGATATGGTAAAGAATCATTGGCTAAAGACTCCACTTGGATGGCTGCCCATATTTATCGTACCAACAACATGTATCAACGCGATAAAAACCAAGCTTCAATCCTAATTTGGTCTTTGGGTAATGAAGCCGGTAATGGCGTAAACTTCATGGCAACCTATAAAATGTTGAAAGAATATGATTCAACACGTCCGGTGCAATACGAACAAGCACATGGTGGAGCCAATACAGATATCAATTGTCCCATGTACATGAGAATGAATAAAATGGAGAAATATGCGAAGGGGAAAGCAGATAAGCCATTGATTCAGTGTGAGTATGCACATGCTATGGGCAATAGTCTTGGTAATTTTCAGGATTATTGGGATTTAATTGAAAGTTATGACTGTTTGCAAGGTGGTTTTATTTGGGACTGGGTTGACCAGGGATTATTAAGCCAGAATGAGCAAAGTGAAGATTATTGGGCGTATGGAGGTGATTTTGGACCTAAAGATGTGCCTTCAGATGGGAATTTTTGTTTGAATGGTTTGGTGGATCCTGATCGGGGTGTTAAACCTCATTTATTGGAAGTAAAGAAGGTATATCAATATATTGGATTCAAGGCAATTGATTTGCAAAAAGGAAGCCTATCCATTCAAAACAAATATGCATTTATTAATCTTGATAAATTCAATTTTGTTTGGAAAGTATCTGGAGAGGGTAAACTTATTGCTAAGGGTTCATTTACATCCAATTTAGAAGCAGGAAAATCAGAAAAAATTGATTTGGATTATGAATTTGTTCCTGAAGCTGGAGTGGAGTATTTCTTGCAAATCAATGCCGTTTTAAAAGACAATTGGACTCTTGTAGAATCGGGTACCATTTTAGCAAGTGAACAATTTGAATTGCCGGTTTATATTCCCCTTCAAAAAGTGGATGTTGCCAAATTACCTGGATTAAGTCTGGTCGATTCTGAAACAGCGGTAAGTGTTTCCGGCGATAAATTTTCTTTGATTTTTGATAAGGAAAAAGGGGTCTTGCAAAGTTTCAAAACAGGAGAAACTGAGTTGCTAAAATTGGGTCCTGTCCCTAATTTCTGGAGAGCTCCTACCGATAATGATTTTGGAAATAGATTGAATAAAAGAGCTGTGGTATGGAGGAAAGCCGGTCAGAATAGAAAAGTAGAGAAGGTCGCAGTGAAGCAACTGGCGAATAATAAAGTTTCAATAATCGCTGACTTTTTATTAGTAGATGAAAAGAATGAGGAAATCGCTACCTATAAATCTGAGTATACCGTTTTTGGTTCTGGAGATCTTATCGTGAATAATCAGTTTAAAATGACCAAAGATAGTTTGCCTGAGATCATCAGAATGGGTATGAATCTAGAAATGCCTCGTTCTTTCCATCAGATGTCGTGGTTCGGTCGTGGACCACAAGAATCGTATGCTGATAGAAAAACAGGCGCTTATGTTGGGGTATATTCTGGAAGTGTAGCCGACCAGTATTGGGCATATGTTCGTCCGCAGGAAAATGGAAATAAAACAGATGTTCGTTGGATGACAATTACAGATCGGAATGGACTTGGTTTATTTGTAAGTGGAAGCCAATTATTAGAGGTGAGTGCACATCACAATATCATGGAAGATTTCGAATCTCCTGAGCGCTCCGATGGTCGTCAGGTGGATGGTGTTCCTGTTGTTAATCGTCATACTACTGACGTAAAACCAAGGGATTTAACCTCCGTGAATATCGATTACCGACAAATAGGTGTTGGTGGCGATAATAGCTGGGGGGCTTTAACTCATGAAGAGTACAGGTTAATGGCCAAAGAATATTGTTATTCATTCAGAATGAGAGCGATTACAACAAATGATAAAGCTTCTGATTTGTCAAAGTTGAAGTTTTAATAGAACAAAAAAGCCATGATATAGCTTTGACTTTAGTATAAAAGAGACAAGGCAGTATTGGATAGTAAGTTATTAAAATACAATGTTAGTTTCCTTCTGACGAGGAAATTACAAACATCAAATAGACTTAGTTTAATTCACTATAGCCTATTTGATGTTTTTTTTATGAGACACTGTCCCGCAAAGTGTGTGAGTGATATTTCCAGGGTTAGACTTTAGTTAAGTCTGACCCTTTCTTCAAATATAGCTAAAAACTGATTGAGTATCACTCCCCAGTTTTGGATCGGCATCGTCCATTTTATGGTCGCTTCCCTTGTGGCCAAATAGGCTGAT
>NZ_JBFHJW010000026.1:0-49372 GCF_041595635.1 Labilibaculum sp. | reverse complement strand
CTCTGAATATGTACAATAAAATTATTCTGCGGATTTCTCTTTTTTGGATTGTTGCTCTTGCCTCTTTTTCAGCATTGGCTCAGAACAGTCAACGGATTTATCAATCGTATCAACTCAATGGCGACAAGCTTGAAGTACTTACTCAGGACGGAAAATACCAATTTCAGTTTTACGATGCGAATATTGTAGAAACGGCTTTTGTACCCAAAGGGGAAGTGTTTCAGTCCCAATCGCATGCTGTGGTAATGAAACCTGAATCTGATCTGGCAAAAGTAATTGAGAAAGAGAATCTCCTGCTTTTTCAATCGGCAGGAATTAGTGTAGAGGTTCACAAATCGCCTTTTGGAATCAGCTACAGCTACAAAAATAAGCCATTACTTTCTGAACAGGAAGGTTATGTGAAAACGGATAGTAGCGAGAACATCGATTTTACGCTCGACAAAGATGAAGTTTTATATGGAGGTGGAGCAAGAGTGTTAGGAATGAATCGTAGAGGAAATCGCTTGAAATTATACAATCGTGCTGATTACGGATATGGAACTCATTCCGAATTGATGAATTACACCATGCCTTTGGTACTTTCATCGAAAAAATATGCGGTGAATTTTGATAATGCGCCTATTGGTTACCTCGATTTGGATAGTGAAAACACCAATACACTGCGTTACGAAACGATTAGTGGACGGAAAGTTTATCAGGTAATTGCTGCCGATAAATGGGAGGATATTACTTATGAACTGACCAATTTAACTGGTCGACAGCCCATGCTTCCACGATGGAGTTTTGGAAATTTTTCGAGTCGTTTTGGTTATCATTCCGAAGAAGAATGCCGCAATACAATTGATGAATTTAAGAAAGATTCCATTCCGGTAGATGCAATTATTCTGGATTTGTATTGGTTTGGAAAAGAGATGAAAGGGGAAATGGGAAATTTGGCTTTCAATCGCGATTCTTTTCCTACAGCGGAAAAAATGATTGCCGATTTTAATACCAAAGGAGTGAAAACTGTTCTGGTTACCGAACCTTTTATTCTCACCACATCGAATCGATGGGATGAGGCTGTAAAGGAAGAAGTGCTTGGAACCGATTCAATTGGGAATCCTTACACTTTCGATTTTTATTTCGGTAACACCGGATTGGTAGACATATTTAAACCCAAAGCAGTAGATTGGTTTTGGAATATTTATAAAAATTTAGCAAACAAAGGCGTTGCTGGTTGGTGGGGCGATTTGGGTGAACCTGAGGTGCATCCTTCGGCTTTGCAACATGTCAACGGATCGGCCGATGAGGTTCATAACATTTACGGACACTATTGGGCCAAAATGATTCATGATGGATACCAGAAAGATTTTTCCAAGCAACGTCCTTTTATTTTAATGAGGGCAGGAGCCGTTGGTTCGCAACGTTATGGCATGGTGCCATGGACAGGCGATGTGAGTCGCTCGTGGGATGGATTGAAGCCGCAAACCGAAATCTCTTTACAAATGGGATTGCAGGGAATTGCTTACATGCATTCCGATTTGGGGGGATTTGCAGGCGATAATTTGGATGATGAATTGTATACCCGCTGGTTGCAATATGGCGTTTTTCAACCCATTTTTCGTCCGCATGCACAAGAGGCAGTTGCCTCGGAACCGGTATTTCGTGAGCCAAAAACCAAAGCTCTGGCAAAAAAATCAATCGAACTTCGTTATCAGTTAATGCCATACATCTATACGCTGGCATTCGATAACAATCAAACAGGAATTCCTTTGATGCGACCCCTGTTTTTCGAGGAACCTGAAAATAAAGAGCTACTCTCGGTTTCGGATACTTACTTGTGGGGAGATGCCTTTTTAGTATCGACAATTACCGATGCTGGTTTGAAAGAAAAAGAGGTGTACATGCCAAAAGGATCGGTATGGTTCGATTTTGTTTCTGAGCAGAAATATGAGGGTGGACAAACGTATTCTATAGCCTTGAAAGAAGATCATATTCCGGTATTTGTACGTGCAGGCTCTTTCCTTCCAACAATTACAGGAATGCAAAGCACAAAGACGTACTCTTTGAAGAATTTAAATTTGGATTACTATTACAATGAATCGATTGCTGAAAGCAAAGGACATTTATACGACGATGATGGAGTAACGGCTGAGGCTTTTGAAAAAGGAGAATATGAACTCATTTCTTTTACTTCAAATTCCTCAAAATCGAAACTGAATTTGAGGATTCACAGCGAAGTAGGAAGTGATTTTGAATCTTCTTTGCAAGCTATCAACTGGACAATTCATAATATCAGCAAGAAACCAAAGAAAATATTTTTAGGAAAAAAAGCCATCGATTTTACTTGGGATAAAGAGTTGAAAACAGTGTGTTTTTCGGGAGATGTTCAAGTTTTAGGAGATCAATCAATAACAATAAAATTGCGATAGGTTTTCTTGCTGTTTGATTTGAAAGCAGCGAAAACCACAACCAATCATATAAAATTAGCGTCTAAAATAATCGAAATAATGAAGAAATTAGCATACAGTTTATTTGTCGCACTGCTTTTTTTACTGTCGGCATGTGCAACATCCGAAAAGGAAATGGTAGCTGCCCAAAAACCCTTTGTGTGGGAGGGAGCCAACTTGTACTTTTTGTTGACCGACCGATTTAACAATGGAACGAGCGATAATGATGTGAATTTTGAGCGCGAATTGCCTACCGGTAAACTAAGAGGTTTCGAAGGTGGCGACATTAAGGGGATAACTCAAAAAATAAAGGAAGGCTATTTTACCGATTTGGGAATTAATGCCATTTGGTTTACGCCTGTAACGGAACAGATTCATGGTTCGGTTGACGAGGGAACTGGAAATACTTACGGTTTTCATGGTTACTGGGCCAAAGACTGGACGGCTTTGGATCCGAATTTTGGAACAATGGAAGATTTGGCCGAATTGGTGGAAACGGCTCATGCCAATGGTATTCGCATTGTTATGGATGCGGTGATTAATCACACGGGACCCGCAACGGAAGTTGATCCTGCCTGGGAAAAAGATTGGGTTCGTATTGAGCCAACTTGCACCTATAAAAACTTTGCAACAACTGCAGAATGTACCTTAACGGATAATCTGCCAGATATCATGACTGAAAGTACTCAAGAAGTTGCAATTCCAGCTAGTTTAGCCGAAAAATGGGACAATGAAGGTCGTTACGATCAGGAAATGGAGGAACTGGATGCCTTTTTTACTCGCACGGGATATCCTCGAACTCCAAAATACTACCTAATTAAATGGTTGTGCGATTACATCATAGAATTTGGAATAGATGGCTATCGCTCGGATACCGTAAAACATACCGACGAATCAGTTTGGGCCGATTTTCGCAAAGAGTGCGAATATGCATTTCAACTGTGGAAAAAGAAGCATCCCGAAAAGGTGTTGGATGATAATGAATTTTATTCCGTTGGCGAGGTGTATGGATACAACATCAGCAGTAAGTTTACCTATGATTTTGGCGATAAGCAAGTGAATTATTTTGCCAATGGTTTTAATGAGCTGATCAACTTCGAGTTCAAGTATAATGCACAATCTAGTTGTGAGCAACTGTTCTCGAAATACTCCGAAATTTTAAATGGTGATTTAAACGGTTATGGGGTTTTAAACTACCTCTCTTCTCATGACGACGGATCGCCTTTCGATCCCAATAGAGAAAAAAGTTTCGAAGCTGCCAATAAATTATTGCTTTGTCCGGGAACTTCTCAAGTTTACTATGGCGACGAAACAGCTCGATCGCTAGTGATCGAAGGAACGGTTGGCGATGCAACTTTGCGTTCGTTTATGAATTGGGATCAGTTGGCTTCAGATACAAGCAGGCAACAAATTTTGAAACACTGGCAAAAACTCGGTCAGTTTCGTAGAAATCATCCTGCGGTGGGTGCTGGTGTTCATAAAATGATAAGCGAAAAGCCTTACTTGTTTAGCCGGACTTTTAGCAATGCTGATTTTCAAGATCAGGTATTTGTAGGAATGGATTTGCTAAAGGGTAAAAAAGAATTGGCGATTCCGGAACTTAAAAATGGAACGCAATTGCGCGATGCTTATTCTGGAAAAATCACGAAAGTGAAGAAGGGAAAAGTGAGTCTGGATACGCAATACGATATCGTACTGTTGGAGTTGTTGTAGGATCTAATATCAACACAAAGTGTCCCAAGGATTTCTTTGAATGTCTTAGTGAATTCCTATGAGACCTTCGTAGTTAATTTGAAAACTAATCATATTAAATAACTGAAATGAAAAAAATTAATCAGATTATTTTGAGCATGGCTGTACTAACAGGAATGTTGGTAGGTTGTCAAAATAAGCCAGTTGAAAAAGCTGTTGCTGAAGAAGTTAAAATTGAAAAACCTCTTGCGTGGACTCGAAATGCGAACATTTATGAAGTCAACATTCGCCAGTATACACCCGAGGGAACCATTAGTGCTTTTATTGAACATATGCCTCGGTTGAAAGAAATGGGCGTGGATATTCTTTGGGTAATGCCGATTTTTCCTATTTCGGAAAAAATGCGCAAAGGAAGCATGGGAAGTTACTATGCTGTAGCAGATTATCGTGCTGTAAATCCAGAGTTCGGAACCATGGAGGATTTGAAAAAAATGGTTGACAAAGCTCACGAAATGGGCATGCATGTGATTCTGGATTGGGTAGCGAATCATACAGGTTGGGACAATGTGTTAATGACTGAACATCCGGATTATTATACAAGAAATGAAGTTGGTGACGTGGTAATTCCGGAGGGAACAGATTGGACTGATACTGCAGATCTAAATTACGACAATGAAGGTCTACGTGAATACATGATTGGTTCATTAAAATACTGGATTGAAAATGCTGATGTGGACGGTTTCCGTTGCGATGTTGCAGGAATGGTTCCTACTGATTTTTGGGAACAGGCTCGTGAAGATTTAGATTCTGTAAAACCAGTATTCATGTTAGCCGAGGATGGCGGTGCTGAATTGGTTCAAAATGCATTTGATATGTGTTATGGTTGGGATTTTCATCATTTGATGAACGAGATTGCTCAAGGAGAGAAAAATGCGAACGATATTGATGCCTACTATGCCAAAATCGATACAGTGTTTCCTGCGGATGCTTACATCATGAATTTTATTACCAATCACGATGAGAACTCTTGGAATGGTACCGTTCAGGAGCGAATGGGAGATGCTGGGAATGCTTTTGCTGTGCTCACTTTTACTTCGCCTGGTATGCCATTAATTTATAGTGGACAGGAAGCTGGATTGAACAAGCGATTGGAATTTTTCGAGAAGGATACAATTGATTGGAGCAACAAAAGCTTGCTGCCATTTTATACCGAATTATTGAGTCTGAAAAGTTCGAACAAAGCGCTTCAGAATGGGGTAAAAGGAGGAGCAATCGTGCGTATTCCTTCCGATAAAAGCGAGAAAGTATATGCATTTGTGCGTGAAGCCGAAGGCGATAAAGTTTTGGTTATTTTGAATCTTAGCGGACAAGATCAGGAATTTACACTCCAGTCGGAAGCATTCGCTGGTGATTATAAGGATTACTTTAATGGCGAAGATGTCAGGTTTACTGCTGAAGAGGAAATGTCTCTTAAAGCATGGGGATTTAAAGTATTTGTGAACTAAGTTAGATTTCCAATTTTGGGAATACAGATAATGTTGTGAAAAAGTCGTTTTCAAGAACGGCTTTTCTATTTTTAATTTGTCTGGCTCAGAAATAAGTTAACACTAGTATTTGGCTCTGGATACTTTCCGGAGCTTTTTTTATTGGTTTGAGGGAAGAAAGATTAATCAGCTGTTTTTGTGGTTTTACATACTAACTTTTATTGCAGTATAAAATAGGGTATAAACAAACGACCATGTAATTTGAGAGATGAGCAAATACAGATAGCTGATTTTTTTATGTCCGTAATATTTGGTGTTTAGAAATACACCTATTGGAATCGATAAAAGAACAGGAGTGAGGATCGCAATTCCAGCGAGTCCGTACTTGTTCTTTAAAATGACCAAACGTCTATTTTGTTTGTTGAATTTTTTTTTGATTTTCTTTTTTGACTTGAACAACTTTAAGCCATAAGCATTAAATAGTTTGATTAGACCTTTTGAAGCTAAAGTAGAAATTAGGATGCCGATAAGTCCTCCGATATTTGTGTACAAGATGGTTTCAAAAAATGACATCTGAAAAACATAGACCGCAAGGGGAAAAGTTGCTGCGAATTTCCAAGTGCTCGAAAGAATAATTAGGAGTGCTTTCATGGGATGATCGTAATTGGAAAGTATCTTAAGTATAAAGTCTCTATTTATAAAGGTAAGAATATAAATTCGCAAGCTCCAGAGATACACGATCTCTCAATTGTAAGCGATATTTTAATTTAGACTTTACTGAATTTGATTTGTGTTTGGATTGAAATGTGTGAATATTTCGCAAATTATGAAATATACTAAGGGGACTGCCTTTTTTTCGTAACTTGATAAATGTAAAGACGGATTTTCGTTAAAACACTTACTCTTGTAATGGATAAAAAATTAAGTTTTTGGGCACCTCTTGATAATGCAGCAAAAATATTTCCAGCCATACGTACAAAAGAACATTCTACAGTGGCTCGAATTACAGCAGTTCTTAACGAGAGAGTCGCTATTAAACAGCTTTTTTCGGCGATTGAATTGGTCGAAAAAAGATTTCCTTATTTTAAAGTGAGTCTGCGAAAAGGCTTTTTTTGGTATTATTTGGAGCAGATTGATGATCCTATTAAGGTGACAAGTGATGATGGACAAGTCTGTAAGGCTTTCAACAGTAAGGATTCAAACAGGCTTCTCTTTCGTATTTTGGTTCGTAAAAATGAAATTAGTGTTGAATTTTCTCATGTTCTTACCGATGGAGCTGGTTTGCTGCAATTTCTGAAGGCCATCCTGATTTACTATTTTAAGGAAAAAGGAGTGATTCCTAAGGAACAAATAGATCCATTTTATACAAGCAAAGCGAGTCCTGAAGAATTCGAAGATGCCTACAATCGATACTTCAAAGAAAAAATACCTCATGTGATTCGCCAGCCAAAATCTTTTCATTTGCCTTTTGATTTGAATCCCAAACCTCGTTTTGATGTGCTTTTGGCCATGATTTCAATTCAAGAACTAAAATCCAGATCAAGCGAAAAATCGGTTAGTATCACCGTTTATCTCATTGCAGTTTACCTGCTGGTTCTTCAGGATATTTTTCATAAATGTAAGGCTAACGGAAAGAGGTTGCGACGTAAATTTGCTAGAATTCAAGTACCTATAGATTTGCGGAAAATCTATCCAACGAAAACCATGCGTAATTTTTCTCTCTTTGTTATGCCTGAACTGGACTTTAGGTTGGGGATTTACTCTTTCGACGAAATTCTAAAGATTGTTCACCATAAAATGGAGTTGGAAACCGATGAAAAGCTTATCAGTAAAATTATATCGCGTAATGTTGGTGGCGAACGAAATGTTTTTGTGAGAAGTATTCCGATTCTACTGAAGAGCCTTGTTTTGTATGCAAAGTATTATGCAGAAGGAGCCAATCAATACAGTGGAGTGGTGACGAATTTGGGAAATACACTTGTGCCCGATGCCATAGCCGATCAAATAAATTATTTTGTAATAACACCGCCACCACCCAATAAAAAAGTAAAGATAAATTGTGGTGTAATAGGATACAAGGATAAACTGGTTTTGAGTTTTGGCAACATTAGCAATTCAAAGGAATTTGAACGTAGATTCTTCCGATTTTTGGTTCAGCAAAATGTGAAGGTGAAAATTTTAAATACATATCATGAACAGCGAGATGAATTACTGTAATAAATGTGGTGTTGAATTGGATGACAATATGAATTTTTGTCCCTTGTGTGGTTTATCCATTGGAGAAAAATCAGAAGAGTCAGAGTCATCCATATCTGTGCAAAGCATGGAAAAGGATAAGATTATAGATGATTTCGAAAAGCTAAGCCAAGTGCAGAAACGAAAATTGTTTTGGGAGTTGTCAAACATCATTCTTTTATCGGGTATTTTGGTTACTATAACCATTAATCTTTTTTTGAATAAAAGCATTACCTGGTCGAGTTATAGCACTGTAACCTCGTTGGCAGTGCTTGCCAATATCAGCATTTTTACCTTTTGGCGGCATCGAATGTTGGTCATGGTTTTGGGAAGTTTGGTTTCAACTTCGCTTCTTCTTATTTTATTGGATTTATTTAGCACTAATGTTGGATGGGGAATTAAACTGGGAATTCCCATTTTACTTTCGTTTTATCTTTTGTTATTGCTTGTAATTGGGTTGATTCGTATCTCGAAACAGGTGGGCTTTAATATTTTGGCGATTGCATTTTTGGCAATTGGTATTTTTTCAATTTGTGTTGATGGCTTTGTTTCCCTCTATTTTATTCATCAGTTTCAGATCAGATGGAGTATTATTGTGTCAATATCCATGATTCCAATTTCAGGACTTTTGTTTTATGTCCATTACCGATTAAAAAAGGGTGTCGATTTAAAAAGATTCTTTCACATTTAAAACCAGGCGAATAGTTCGTCCCAAAGGTCCCTCATAAGGACAAAATAGAGCAAAAAACTTCCAATCCATCCATGGGCAATACCTATGGCCCAAAGGTTTCTCCATTTAAAGTAAGCCAGCAAAAAAACGACTTCCATTCCAAAAACAAAAATCATTAAAAAGATACTGGTATAGTGTACCAAACCAAAAAGTGCTGAGATCAAAAAAATAAGGATATATCTATTTATGCTAGGTTTTACCAACGAAATCAGATTATTGGTAATTAGTCCGAGCATTAAATATTGTTGAACGATTCCCCAAATGGGATACAGGCAAATAATGGGCAGAATGTGCCAGGTAAATGTTAGGGAATGATTGAAGTATCCATAAATCAGGGAAACCGTGATACTTAACACAACAAGCGGAAGCAGAAAGGTTATAGAGCGTTTAAAATTACTTCTTGTAAATCCCCAATGTTTAAGTACCTCCCGATTGGTAGAATATCTAAACAGAATATAAGCAGCCCAAAAAATACAGATGCCTGCAATGTAAAAGGCACGCATCTGCAAGTGGTCCATCAGGATGTATTTTAGTATGCCGCTTAGGATTACGGCAATTAATTCTAGACGAGGGTAATTCGTAATTCTCAAAATTTTATTTGTTGATTTGCTCAATAAGATGTGCATAAACAGTTCTTAATCCTCCTCTTTTTGGCGTCGTGGTAAAACCTCTTCTGGAAATGGGAACAGAATGGTCGAGTTCTTTTCGGAAGCGATGTTGGCCAGTGTTTGGTACAATCGAAGTTTGATTGCCGATGGCGATTTATCGATGAGCTTTCCTGCGGCCAGCAAACTTTCTGCAGCTTGCTCTTCTGCTGTAGCCAAAATAATTCGTGCTCTTCTTGATCGTTCGGCTTCGGCCTGATTGGCCATCATTCGGCGCATGTTTTCGGGCAACTGTATGTCTTTTATCTTTACATCAATAATGACAATTCCCCAGACTTCAGTTTCTTTTTCTACAATGCTTTTGATGTTTTTTCCCATTTCCTCACGTTTGGAGAGAATGGTATCCAATTCTACCTTACCACACACATCGCGTAAAGCAGCTTGTGCCAATTGTGTGATAGCAAAAGTGTATTCTTCTACCTCCAAAACTGCCTTTTCGGGATCGTTGATTTGAAAAAATACTACGCCATCGATACTACAGGGTACATTATCTTCGGTCATAACTTCCTGCGAATCGATATTGATGGTGATTACCCGAATGTCGACAATATTGATGGTTTCGACTACGGGAATCACCCAGCGAAGACCGGGTTGCAGAATTTTGATGTATTTGCCAAATCGGAACTTTAAGGCTCGTTTGTATTCAAAAATGACACGAATTCCAGACAGTAAAAAAAATAGAAGAATGACTGTTAAAATAGAGAAAATATTCATGGTATTTTGTTTTGTGTGGGATGAAAAAACGGGTTCAATATAAAGCTGTTGAGAGGGACTGAAAAAGATGGATACCTTGTTTCCAAATTTTTGATTGGATGATGCTTTACTTAATTTACGAAAAAGGCTGCGCTCTAGCAAAAAATCATTTTAGAAGTTTTTACTTAGGTATTTTCTGTTCACAACATTTTTTCTTTTTAGAGTGAAATTCATCTTTTTTTGTTCTGTATTTACTACTTATATTGTTCGTAATACATTTCTAATAAGCTTTAAAATGGTGATTTATCTAGGTATTGGCTAATTTGAGGTTTCTATGTTTTGTTAAGCTATGATTGTTTCGTAGATTCGGGAAGAAAATACACTCAAAATCCTCATGGTTCTCCAAAAGTAGGAGATATAGAAATTGTAATTATTTGGAGCTTAGTCTTTATTCTAGAAGAGTATTACAATTTCTCTTGAAAAGATAAAATACATGTATATATTATTATAAGGAATGAAAGGAAAGACAATTTTATTACTGGGTTTATTCATCATATTATATTTTGGATCTAAACAAGAAGGAAAACATCTATTCATACTCTCGGGTCAATCGAATATGGCGAGATTAAAAGTTGAGGAATCATTTACTCCTACAGTCGAAGCTAAATTTGGAGCAAATAATGTGATTGTAGTGAAAGATGCTTTAGGTGGTCAGCCTATAAGACGTTGGTATAAAAACTGGAAACCACTCGAAGGTGATGAACCAAAGGCTCAGCCTGATTTGTATGATTCCTTGTTGATTAAAGTTGAAACTGCTATTAAAAATGAAAAAATTTCAAGTGTAACTTTCGTTTGGATGCAAGGAGAACGTGATGCCAAAGAGAAATTAGGAGAGGTTTATGAAAAAAGCTTGCTTGGACTATACCAACAGGTATGTGATGACCTAAATACTAAGGATGTAAATTTTATTATTGGAAGATTAAGTGATTTTGATATGTCAAATGAAAAATATCTACATTGGACCATGATCAGGGATATTCAGGTAAAAGTAGCTGAATCGAATCCTCATTTTGATTGGGTGAATACAGATGACCTTAATGATGGTATCAATAGAGGTGGAAATGAAATAATAAATGATTTACATATGTCTGCTGAAGGATACGTAACTTTGGGTAAGCGCTTTGCCGAGACTTCAATTCGGTTAATTGATATAAATAGTAAAATCTATCCTTTTCTATAAGTACTGACAAGGATAAAGCAGCATATAAAACCGCTTATAAATAAACAAATCTTATAACCAAAAAAACACAAAACAAACCCGAAAATTAAAACGTTCATGATAATTACTAAAACAATAAGAAACACAGTTTTATTAGGTGTTTTGATTCTTTTATCTTTTTTACCTATCAACACATTTGCTTGTACAACATTTCTTATTTCAGGAAAGCATACCACAGATGGAAAACCATTGCTTTTTAAAAATAGGGATACCAAAGAGATGAATAATTCATTGGCATTTTTTAAAGATGGGAAATACGATTACATGGGGCTTGTAAATGGTGCAGATGATTGGAAAGATATGGTTTGGGGCGGTTACAATGAAACTGGCTTTGCGATTATCAATTCTGCAGCCTACAATAACAATGTTGGCGATACAGCCAAGATCATCGACCAGGAAGGCATAATAATGAAACGAGCCTTACAAACTTGTAAGACAATAGAAGATTTCGAAAACTTACTGAATAAGCTCCCAAAACCAAGTGGTTTGGATTCAAATTTTGGGGTGATTGATGCTTTTGGTGGAGCTGCATTTTATGAAACAGGAAACTATAGTTTTATGAAAGTTGATGCCAATGATCCAACGAATGCACCCAATGGTATTTTAGTACGAACCAATCATTCAATTAGCGGTGTTAAGGAAAGTGGAATGGGCTATTGCAGATACAATACAGCTACTGCTGCACTAAACAAAGCTGCTGCTGATCAGAAAATTACTCCTCTCTTTCTTTTTAATCATGTATCCAGAAACTTGTACCATTCATTAACAAATACAGATTTATTGGCCGATATCCCTCCGAAAAGAGACGTGCCAGAGTTCAAATTTTTCATTGATTACATACCAAGAATTTACTCGGCTTCTGCTATAATGATCGTAGGTGCCAAGGATGAATATCATGAAAAAGATGCCATGATGTGGACAATTTTGGGTTTTCCCTTGACTTCGGTTGCTATTCCTACTTGGATATCAGCAGGCGAACAATTACCCAAAGTAGCAGTTATGGATTCCAATCTAAAATCGCCTATTTGCACCGCTGCGTTAAAGTTTAAGGAGGAATGTTTTCCTCTTACCTACGATAAAGGTTGGAACTACTTGAATCTTTCTGTACTTGTAAATCAGGAAAAAACAGGGTATATGCAGCTTCTTAAACCGATAGAAGAGGAAATTTTTTGTAAAGCAAATTCATTGATAGCTGAAATGGAAAAAGGCCAAAAATCAGAAAAGAATATTCGATTGTTTTATGCATGGTTGGATCAATATTTAGCAAAAGAATACAAAAATGAATTTGATTTTAACCTAGGTGATTTTTGAAAGTAGACAGAACATCAGTTTTAAAAAAAGGAGGATGAAATGACTAAAATTGGAATAATTATTTGTGGACGATACCTTAATTGTGCAGGGGGAAAATGCCTTAGAGCAATGAAGGAAAATGTTGGCGGATTTGCAGTTTATCCTAAAAGCGAAGATCTCGATTTGGTTGGCTTTGCTAATTGTGGGGGTTGTCCTGGTGGAAATATTGAATATGTCCCCGAAGAAATGATTAAAAATGGAGTAGATGTAATTCATCTAGCAACAGGACTAGTTGTTGGATATCCACCTTGTCCTTATATTAATCAATTCAAAGAGTTCATAGAGACTCGTTATAAAATTCCAGTTGTAATTGGTACGCATCCTATTCCACTGAAATATTTTACTACTCACAACAAACTTTTAAGTTGGAAATCCATGAAAATGGATAAGATTTGTGCCCCATTATTGACCGAGGACAAAACGATTATGGAATCGTATAATTAAGGTTTGTTTCTTTACTAACAAATCGTAGAACTTCTCTTTTTTTTAATCGAGAAGTTTTTTTATGTAATAGCATGTTATTTGTAAAGTCTTAAATACCTACTTTTACAGTCATATTAAATTCCAGTTTATGAGATATTTTTTGATGCTATTGGCATTACTTGTGGGAAGTCTTTTGCCTTTACAAGCTAGTTTAAATGCCAAGCTAGGCTCTTTTCTGAAAGCTCCGCTTATGGCTGCTTTAGTCAATTTTATGGTGGGCGCATTTATTTTGTTGATGGTAATTATTGGCAGCCGAACTCCAAACAACCTAATGTTGGCAGTAAAACAAGCACCGGCTTATGCCTGGATTGGTGGTTTGTTGGGTTGTATTTATGTAAGCTTTATTATTATTTTGGTGCCTCGTTTGGGTGCAGCTTTAAGTTTCGGATTAATTATCTTCGGACAGTTGGGCTTCTCGCTCATATTAGATCATTTTGGTTGGCTTGGTCTTCCGGTTCAGCCCATTAATTGGTTTCGTATTGGGGGTGTTCTTTTGATTTTAGCTGGGATTTTGGTCATTCAAAAGTTTTAACTCGTTTTTCCATAAATTGTACATTCTTTTCTATTAGCAGACAAGCTGCATTACATTTTCGAAAAAAATGAAACTCTATTTGTTAAGCTCTTAGCTGGAAGCTTAAATGAAAAGTAGCGGGTTTAATGGGACTACCACTTTTATTTCTTTAGCCCTTTTCCTTTAGTCTTTCGTTTTTTTCCTTTCGAAGTACCAAATCAGCAGCTTGAAGTATTTTCAATTTTAAATTTTCTGGGTAATTGGGTTTGTCTTGTAGAAATTGACGGGTGATATCGCCAGCTTCTATAGAGGAAAGACCAGAATAGGATGCACTCAACCAATTGTAAGGGAAAAAAATGTCGCCAGTAATCTGAATTTCCTGAAGTAATTCCAAGCATTGTGGCAAATAGGTAAGAGCTTCTTGCTCGCGTAAGGGATGATTTAGATAACGTAGTCCTTCACAAACCCAAGGTTCGTGTTCCCTTTGGTCTTTTTGTTTTAAACTTGTAAAAAATTGCTTGCGAATTTCTTCGTTGGGCGATAAGGCAGGAGCCACAAATAGCATTCTTTTTTTTCGATCTGGATTTTTAATTCGTTCTATTTGTGTTGCTACAATCTCATTGGCTTTTTCTGGTATTTTAATGGCCAAATCGCAGGCCAATGCAATGGATTTGCTTTCTGATAAACTCAACCCACCAATGGCAATTTCTTGCTTCCATATTTTGTACATGTGTTTTAAATTGTTCTCGCTTTGGGTAATGTCTGACAAACATGAAAAAAGACTCGACTTTTTACTCATATCCGTTTCGGTATTGAGTTGTAGGTACAAACTTTCTTCTAGCGATGAACCAATTTGGGTTCTTTCATCTTTTGTTAGATCTTGCCAGTATGAAGTTCGCAAATATTTTAGCATTCGCTCTAAAATCAAGTTATTCTTCTCACCATCAAGATGTGTTTGCAAAGCTTGAACAAAGGCCAAAGGATTTAGGTCTCCTTCTCGAAGATTCTCATATAAGTTAATCCAAGCAATCCCTCTTTGCAAATCATCCTTCACCCGATCGATGTGATGAAGTAAATAAGTCTTCGATTTTTCATCGAGTTTAAAATAGCCGTAGCCATTTCCGCTTCCATTTGGGATCAAATATTCAGGAGTATCCAAGCCCTTTGCATCAGAAATAAGAGTTATAGGCTGGTCTATATTTACAGGTAAAGAAATTGTTTTATCTGCATATCCTAGGATTATATTTAGCTTCTGAGACCAATGTCCCTCATTTCCATTTACATCTTTCTGTACGATGCTTAGCTTAGTAATTTTCCCATCTTCAATTTTTAATTCACTTGTAATTTTTGGCCTTCCGGCCTTATCAACCCATATTTTGCTCCATTCTTTTAAATTAACAGAACTGTTTTTGTCAAGAATTTCAATTAAATCTTCCCAGCTAGCATTGCTATAAGCGTAGGTTTTAAGATAGTTTTGTAAGCCATTTTGTAGTTTTTGTTCACCAGTAATCTTTTCCAACATATCCATTACAATGGGCGACTTGTGGTAAATAATACTGCCATAAACCGAGCCAGCATCTTTTAAATTTTCCAGTTGCTGATTAATCGGGTTGGTTCCAGAGGTACGATCAACGCTATAGGAACTTGGAAAATGAGCCATCTCAAATTTTAGCTTGTGATTTAGTTCCGGAAAGCTTGGATTGGTAATTTTATCGGCCATAAAATTGGCAAATACCTCTTTTAACCATACTTGATCGAACCATTTCATCGTCACCAAATCGCCAAACCACATGTGCGAAGTTTCATGTGCAATCAGATTAGCACGACTTAATAATTTGCTTTGAGTAGCATGTTCATCTAAAAAAAGTGAGGAAGCCTTATAAAGAGTTGCACCAGTATGCTCCATTCCACCATACTGAAAAGAGGGGATGGCAACAAGATCATATTTTCCAAACGCGTAGGGAATTTGCGTATATTCCTCAAGCCAATCGAGAGACTGAAACAGTAAGCGAAAAATTTCATCGGTATTTTGTGCTAGTTTTTTAGGGTCGCTTTCGCGATGATATAGGATGTGCTTGTGTCCGTTTCGTTCACGACTAATGGTGTCGAATTTTCCAGCTACAAATGAGAATAAATAGGTAGGCAATGCCTTTGTTTTTGCGAATGTATATGTGCTTTTCTCCTCTTCTTTCTTTACAGATGTAATTTCTGCATTTCCCATTGCTTTCCAGGATATTGGAATTCTTAGTTTGAGTTGAAAGTTTGCTTTTAGATCGGGCTGATCGAAACAAGGAAAGACTGTTCTTGCCCTATCGGGAACAAAAAGAGTGTACAAAAATTCATCGTTACGGTTCAATGAACTGTTTCCAGCAACAAATTCAATCTTAATTTGATTATCGCCTTTTATTAATTCTTTTTTGGGGATAATCAAGTGCTCCATTTCAAACCGATAATCAGAGTTTCTGCCATTACAAATTACCTTGCGAATCAATTGAGCATTTTCTCGAAAATCAATTTGTAAATCCTGATCATTTTTTTGTAAGCTAAAACGGATCAGATTAATCGCTAAAATAGCTTCTGTTTTGTCTTCAGGAATATCAAAATAGACTTGGTATTCCAAACTGGAAATATTTTCTTTTCTGTAGTTGGCAAGTTGTTTGGAAACGCCAATTTCTAGGGCTATTTTATTTTTCTTGGTAGTACAGGATAAAATTAGAATCGAAAATAGTACGAGTAGGCTTGCAATATTTTTCACGTTTTGTATTTGAGTTCAATGGAAGGGTAAAGTTAAAAGTTTATATCAATAATAGAAAGATAATTACAGAAAAGCCCGTCCAAACAAATTTGTTTGGACGGGCAAATAAAACCAGGAATATGTTTAGTTTATTTTTTCTCTGAAATTGCTACTGTCAAAAATTTTATTGGCATTGGCTGCTATAAATCCAGAGAACAATTCCCCATTTTCATCGGCATAGCGAATGGCAAATTCATAAAAACAAGCTGGAATCTCGAAAATTCCTTCTTCAAATTCAAGTTTTATGAGCTCTGAAAGGGTAGAGGATTGTTGGAGTAATTTCTCGGGACTTCCTTTAATTTTTCCGCCCGAAGAATTCATTTCAAAACCATTGTCTGTGATAAACTGATTCACCATTTCAATGCTATTGAATTTTTGCAGAGCGTTTATACTTACTGTAAAGTGATTTGCTCTAAATCCATGCACATATAGCCATGCTCCATATTCCGATTCTTTTCGTAGTAATTGGTAATCAGCGTAGACAGGCTTTCCCCATACACTTCCTTTGTAAATTAAATCAGGATCGGCATAATAGGCATTCCCAACTGAATTCAGTCTTTTTTTAATTGTTGCTTGAAATTCTTTCGAAAATTCAGAAAGGAGTAATTCTGATATGAATACCCTAGGTGCATTTTTCTCATCTGTATGTTCCAGATGAACTGCCTTTAGGTGTTTATCTTCAAATACATATTCTCCTGCGTATTGGTAGCCAGCCTTCAGAAATTTTTTGGCGATAACCTGAATGTTCATTCTGGGATCATCAAAAGTACGAAAGGCTACATGATCGTTAATTACATTTTCATTTTCTTTAGTGAATAGGTTATGAATATGCTGTGCTGAAGGATTTTGCGCGGTATATTCTTTCCAAAGTCGATTAAATATTTCCTGTTGCATAATCTATGTTTTAGTTTGTTGATCAGTAATTTAGGAATTTTAATTGACTGAATTTGTGTTTGCGACCAAGTTTTTGCGAATCTTGTCTTCTTTTTTAACTCTTGGCTTGATATGATCTGCTAAAGCAAAAAAGAATCGTTTTCTCATTTTTCATTGAAAAGAGATTTATTTTAAAACTAGATGTGAACAGAATTAGTGAGCCACAAATCTGTATTAGGTATTTTGGAAAGTTTGCAGCTATTTTTAGAGCTTCTCTATCCCAATATTCCGTTTTATATGGATTGTGTTTTTGTTGTGTTTTTATTGCAGGAGAGCTTCTAAAAATGCGTTGGTATTTTTCAGTTTTTGTGAGAAGTAAAAAAGCCTTCGACTCAAAAGAATCAAAGGCTTCTACTATTTTGGCGGTCTGGACGAGACTCGAACTCGCGACCCCATGCGTGACAGGCATGTATTCTAACCAACTGAACTACCAAACCAAAATATTCAACGATTTGTTTCTTTTAAGAGTATCAAATCAAAACTCTACTTTTGGCGGTCTGGACGAGACTCGAACTCGCGACCCCATGCGTGACAGGCATGTATTCTAACCAACTGAACTACCAGACCAAAATATTCAACGATTTGTTTTTTTTTAAGAGTGTCAATTCAAAACTCTATTTTTGGCGGTCTGGACGAGACTCGAACTCGCGACCCCATGCGTGACAGGCATGTATTCTAACCAACTGAACTACCAAACCAAAATATATTAAATTTCCTTAAAAAAAAGAAATACAAATCAAAAATAGTGCAAAGAACTTTTTCTTTTTAGCGGTCTGGACGAGACTCGAACTCGCGACCCCATGCGTGACAGGCATGTATTCTAACCAACTGAACTACCAAACCTTTTTTTGATTGCGATGCAAAGATAATGCAAGTTTTCTTACTTGCAATATCTGGCTCTTTTTTTTTTGTTCATAATTCTTCTTTGTGGTAGTAAAACAGGGGTTTTGAGCGTGTTACGGATCTAAAAAAAAAGCATTTTTTTTAGAAAGATTTATTCTTGTTCTTTGTGCTTCTTAAAGAAAGTGAAGTTTACACTTCCATAGCTTCTTTTCTCGATGAAGTTGGGATGAGTGCCAAAATCATTTGTAGAACCGTGTTCCAGAATTAAAATGCCATTTTCGCTGAGTAGTTCTTTTTCGAAAACTAGTTTAGGAATCGTTTCGAAGGATTTCATGTCGAAGGGAGGATCGGCAAAAATCACATCAAACTTTTGACTGTAATTTCTTAGGAATCTAAAAACATCAGATTTAATGACCTGAATTTGTTCGAATTTTAATTCTTGAATGGTTTTTTGGATGAAGGAGAAGTGACTGTGATTTTTTTCAACACTCATGACTCTTTTAGCTCCTCTAGAGGCAAATTCATAGCTAATGCCTCCGGTACCACTAAAAAGGTCCAAAACATTTAAATCCTCGAAATCGATGATGTTGTTTAGTACATTAAAGAGGTTTTCCTTTGCAAAATCGGTTGTTGGACGAGCCTTAAAATTTTTATCCGGACTGATTCTTCTTCCTTTATGAGTTCCACTGACTATTCGCACTTGGATAAATTTAAAAGGTTAATGAATTGGTTGTATTCCTTTGGTGTAATTTGATTGTTTACCTGATACTCCAAGGGAAGTGTTTTAAGTTCAACCTGCCCTAAGTATTTTTTCAGCAATAAAATCACTTTACTGTCTTTCTGAATGAAACCATCTACAATCAGCTTACTTCTCTCATTATTCAATTTTTGTTGTTTATAGATATTGAGAATGTAGTAGGCTAAATCGGAATCGGCAGTATAGCTAAATGTATTTATAAAATGTTTTCCGTTGCGATCGGGTATGATGACATGGAAAAAATTGTTTTGAATATTTACATACACTGGAGGATGAACTTCAGCAGGTTTTTGACTCAAAGCTTTTCTATAAAAAGGAAAACTATGATGAAATAGCTGGCAAGCGCTAAAGTGGGAATGAACAAACTCTTTGATGTCATTTGGCATTGAGAAAACAAGCCAGGCATTTAATTCTGAAATTTCATTCCAAAGCAGGCTTTCATTTTCGGCCAAACTGTGGGATAGTTGAAAACTCTCGTAAGCGAAATCTTCGCTGAAAAAATCAGAGGGAATAATTAATTGTTTATTAGATATCCATTGAAGAAGGATTTCCTCGAAATCTAGATTTAAGATTTTGTTGTTTCTAACTATTTCGGTGAAGGATGCAAGAGGTTGATTATCACTACTCTTTTGAAAAGAAATAAAGCGATTCAATGCAATGCATTTCTTAAGTTTATTCACTATAGAAAAAGAAAATCCATCCAGGCCAAGCTGGATGGATAGAGTGTATTCTTTTGTTTTGTTTGTATCAAATGTTGAATCAACAAATACAAGTTCGTCCATAAATCAATTGTATAATTATTCCCAGTTACCGGCATTGTTGTTTGCTTCCTCAAGCGATCCAACCATAAGTCCAGGATATTTATTTAAACGTTTACGATTACCGTTTTCTTCAAGGATTTCTTCACGATATTCATCCATAATGTCTGCAAAGATATCCATATTCGATACTCTTGCTTCAAAAACTTGAACTTTTACATTAGAACCTGTTACGAAAACACCAGAACCCAATTTAAATTGATATTGTCCTTTCGTAAATGGAACATAGCGCAAATTTTCAATTGGATATTCTTTTCCAAAAACAGTATCAAGAGCTGAAATCATAATAGTATCACGAGTAATGAATCCTTTTTTAACAGCTTCTTTTTCAGTCATACCAGCTTCAACTTGCTCATCAGTTAACGATCCAATTGATTTAACCAAAGGCATTGAATCAGTTTTGATGAATTGAATTAAAGTATCAAAACTTCCGGTATATTTACCATAAACGTCTTTGTACGCACCTTGAGCCTTACGGATATCTTTCAACTGTTCAATTATTCTATCGTATCTTTGATTTTTGATTTTACCAAATTCAATAGGTTTCATAATGCTTTGGTAGCTCAAATAAGCAAGTGCAACAATGGCAATGGCAAGTACGATTTGAAAGACTTTTTTCATTTTATTCTTATTAGTTTGTGTAAGTTTGAATGCAAATTTAAAAAAAAAATCTATTTGGCTATTTTTCTAGCCCATAAAATTATCAGAAATGTTAAAAAATCATATTGCTTCAATGATAAAGGATTGCCTAAATTTCGATCCAACGGACGATCAGCAAAGAGCAATAAACGGCTTGTCGGAATATGTGACTAGTAATGAGGGAGATGGAGTATTTCTATTGAAGGGGTATGCTGGTACAGGAAAAACCACTTTAGTAAGTGCTTTGGTGACTGTTTTAGATAGAATGAAACTAAATACTGTTCTTCTGGCTCCTACGGGAAGAGCGGCTAAAGTTCTTTCTCATTATTCTAAAAAGTCGGCTTTTACAATTCATAAAAAAATTTATCGACAAAAATCACTTAGCGACGAATTTGGGGTGTTTGCTATGGATAGAAATTTAACTCCAAATACTGTTTTTTTAGTTGATGAGGCTTCTATGATTTCAAACTACTCGGCTGAAGCATCGGTTTTTGGATCGGGACGATTGCTCGATGATTTGATGCAGTATGTTTTTTCAGCGAAAAATTGTCGATTGATTTTAATAGGTGATACCGCTCAGTTGCCACCCATTGGACTCGACATAAGTCCTGCTCTTGATCCAGAGGAGTTGGAATCATCTTATAATGTTTCGGTTCAGGAGGTAGTATTAACTCAGGTGGTTCGACAAAATCAGGAGTCAGGAATTTTAATGAATGCAACTAGTTTAAGAGCCATGTTAAACGATGAAAGAACCGGCTTTCCAGCTTTGGCTACAGAAAATTTCCCTGATATAAAAAGAATCGGTGGTGCGGAATTGATAGATGAAATCTCCAATGCTCATTCTGAATTTGGATTGGAGGAAACCATTGTAATCAGTCGATCTAATAAAAGAGCTAATAAATTCAATCAAGGAATTCGAAATACAGTATTGTATCGGGAGGAAGAGATTTCCAACGGAGACTATTTAATGGTGGTTAAGAACAACTATTTTTGGGCTAAGGATATTAAAGATATGGATTTTATTGCCAATGGCGATATTGTGGAAATTGTGAGGATACACAGGTATACAGAGATGTATGGTTTTCGTTATGCCGAAATTACCATTCGTTTTCCCGACTATAAGGATGTTGAGATTGACACTTTAATTCTATTGGATACTCTGGATATCGAGAGTGCATCGCTTGGTTATGAAGAAAATAAGAAACTCTTTTTTAAAATTGCGGAAGATTATGCGGACATTCGATCGAAGAAGAAACGCTATGAAAAAGTCCGGGACAATAAATTTTTTAATGCTCTGCAAGTGAAATTTTCTTATGCTGTCACCTGTCACAAAGCTCAGGGGGGACAATGGAAATCTGTATTTATTGATCAGGGATATCTTACAGATGAATTGTTAACTCCTGAATATTACCGATGGTTATACACAGCAGTTACACGTGCCACCGATAAGCTGTTTTTGGTTAATTTTAAGAAAGAATTTTTTCCCAACGAAGGGGAGTTTTAAAGTTCAATTCCAATAATCAAGATATCATCGGTTTGCTCATTATTTTCTTTCCAGCTTTCAAACCAATTAAAGATATCTGATTTTTGCAGATTAATTGATTTGCCCTGTATTTTTAGCAGTTTTTCATAGAACTGTTTCTTTTTGATGGTTTTTTGCTGTTGTCCACCAAGTTGATCAGTGATTCCATCGGAATATAAGAAAATTCTGTCTCCATTTTGTATTTCAATCTTTTTTGTTGTGAATTCAGCAAATTCTGACTCTTTACTGATTGAATGACGATTGCCAGGAACCTCGAACAGGGAATATTCATCGTTGCTGTCTTTAGCTGTAATCAACTGATTGTCGCATTTTAGTGGCTCTGATGTTTTTCTAAGGATAACTAATGCTCTTTTGGCCCCACAAAATTCCAATACATTTTCTTGAGAGTAGATAGAGCAAAAGAGTCCATCCATTCCATCGTATTGTGTGTAAGTGTCGCCCGATGTGTTTAGAATGCGACTGAATTTTTTACTTAGGAGCGGGAATACATGTTCTGCATGAAGCTCATTTCCATTTTGAGAAAGAGTATGCAGTTCCATTTGTCCCATTATTGTCAGCATTGCAGCGGGCACTCCATGTCCAGTACAATCAAATAAGCCAATATTTTTCCTGTTGAAATTCTGTTGAATCCAATAAAAATCACCACTTACAACATGTTTAGGAAGATTTAGAATAAAGGATTTAGAGAATAATCTTCTAAAATTTTCCGCATCAGGAAGAATAGATCTTTGAATTCTACCAGCGTGAATCATTCCTTGGTGAATGTCGTAATATGATTTGTATTTCGAAATTTCTTGCTTTTGCTCATTAATTTGAAAAGCAATTAACACCTTGGTTTGAAGTTCAGTAAAGTCAATTGGTTTTTTCACATAGTCTTGAGCACCAAGATTCAATGTAGCTTTGATAGAATCCATTTCGGTTTTAGCCGAAACCATAATTACTGGAATCTCTTTCAATCTTTCTACTGCTTGGATTTTTTCCAGAACTTCTATTCCGTCCATAACCGGCATCATAATGTCAAGAAGTATAACATCAGGAATGTTATCGTTTAGCCAATCAAGAGCTTGTTGGCCTCCTTCTTTTGAAATGACAGTATAGTCTCGTCTAAAGTAAGCTTCAATTAATTTATTATTAATTGGTGAATCGTCAACAGATAATATGGTTCTTTTTTTGTCCATAGTTTGTAAAAAGATGTAGGGTAGCATTAAGCTACCCCCCAAAAATATTAGTTTAATTTCAAAGAGTTTCGAATTTCTTGAATTTTTTTATTGGCTTTATCTTCGGTAGTGTAAAATTCTTCGATAGAACCCAGTGATTCACGCACTTCAAAATAATATTTAATTTTTGGTTCTGTTCCCGAAGGTCGAACAGAAATTTTGCTTCCGTCTTCCAAATAAAATTGAAGAACATTTTCGCTGGTCTCAAAGGCTAAAACGCTAGTTTCTCCATTTGTTGGGTTAGTGGCTATCCTTGTACTGTAATCCTTAATCAAAACCAATTTCGATCCATTGATTTCTTTAGGTGGATTGTTCCTATAGTCGTACATGAGTTTTTCAATTTCCTGAGCTCCCTGAAGGCCTTCGCGCACTATGTAAATCATTTTCTCTTTTGAATAGCCGTACTCAACGTAGATGTCTTTAAGGATATCAAATACATTTTTACCTTGATCTTTAGCCCAAGCAGCAATTTCGGCCATGATACTACAGGATGAAACGGCATCTTTATCGCGAGTAAAATCTCCAGGCATATAACCAAAAGATTCTTCACCGCCACCAATATAGTTTTTGTCTGGATTTTTTCTGATCACGTCAGCAATCCATTTAAAGCCGGTGTAAGCATCGAAACATTTAACATTGTTTTTTTCTGCTACATCTTTAAAAAGTTCAGTTGTAACAATTGTTTTTACCACATAATCGTTGCCAGTTAACAAGCCAAGTTCTTTTCTTCGTCGGATTAAATAGTAGTTGAAAATTAACGCGGTCTGATTTCCATTAACAATTTCCCATTCTCCTTTGTCGTTAGTGGCAGCAATTCCCAAACGATCTCCGTCAGGATCACAAGCCATCACTAAATCAGCATTTACTTCTTTTGCTTTATCAATGGCCATTTTTAATGCTTCTGGTTCTTCCGGATTTGCCGACCAAACAGTAGGGAAGTTCCCATCTACAACATCTTGCTCTGGTATATGAATAATGTTTTCGAAGCCGTAATTTTTTAGTGAGGCAGGTACCAAACGAACGGTTGTTCCATGTAAGGGAGTGAAAACAATTTTTATGTCTTTCTGATTTTTAATTGATTCAGGAGATAGACTAAGTGTTTTAACAGTATCTAAATAGAGTTTGTCCATTTCTGCTCCAAGAACCTCAATAAGATCTGGGTTTCCTTCAAATTTAATATCTTCCAGCTTTACGGCTTTTACTTCGGCAATTACATTTTTGTCGTGAGGAACTACCAATTGAGAGCCATCTTCCCAGTAAGCTTTGTATCCGTTGTATTCTTTTGGATTATGGGATGCTGTTATAATAACACCTGATTGACAACCCAATTGACGAATGGCAAATGACATTTCTGGTGTAGGTCTTAAATCTTCAAAAATATAGGCTTTAATTCCGTTTGCCGAGAAAATATTTGCTACGGTATCCGAGAATAATTTGCTATTGTTACGGCAATCGTATCCAATACAAACCGAAAGATTTTCTTTTCCAGCGAATGCTTTATTAATATAGTTGGCCAATCCTTGAGTGGCTGCTCCAACGGTATAGATGTTCATTCTGTTGGTTCCAGGCCCCATTTTACCACGTAATCCACCGGTTCCAAATTCAAGATCTTTATAAAACGAATCGATTAAATCGGTTTTATCTTCGTTCTCGAGTAGTAATTTTACAGCATTTTTAGTTTCCTGATCGTACTTGCCTTCAAGCCATGTTTTGGCTTTACTGTCTACAATTTCAAAAATTTCAGTTTTGTTCATCTTTGATGGTATTTCTTTCGCTTAACTATTCCGTAACTCTTTTAATACAATGTTAAATCCTACTTCTTTAATGTGGGATTTAGAGAGTAAAAATATGTTTAATTTTTGATTTATTCAAAACACTATGTATGGTCTTCCTGCAAGGTGTTGAAAATCTTTGCTTTCAATATTGTTTATTTTACACTTGTTTTTTGATTCTCTTTGAATTTTAATTGTAAAATCGTATCAGTTGCAAACTCCTTTGCTGGAGTAATGATAGGTTCCGAGATCTGTAAAAAAAAGCTTACTATTAGTAATGTTTGTACTTTGTTCCTCAACCTCTCGCTAGTATGATTTCTTACTATTTGTTGTGAGCTTATTTTGAAAGTAAGTTCTCAAAATATGAAATGGTATTTATGAGGCCTTCTTCTAATTGAACTTTAGGTTCCCAGTTGTTTAGCTCTTTTTTAGCAAGATTAATATCTGGTTGTCTTTGGGTTGGGTCATCTTTAGGTAGAGGTAAATGAATGATTTTTGATGTAGAGTTGGTTAGTTTAATGATTTTTTGTGCCAATTCTAAAATTGTAAATTCATTTGGGTTTCCTAGATTCACCGGACCAATAAATTCTTTTTTTGAGTTCATCATTCGAATCATTCCCTCCAAAAGATCATCAACATATTGAAAGCTTCTGGTTTGTAGTCCATCGCCAAAAAGAGTGATATCTTCACCTTTAAGTGCTTGTACAATAAAATTGGAAACCACCCGACCATCATTTGGATTCATGTTGGGACCGTAGGTGTTGAAAATACGAACAATTTTTATGGCTACATTGTTTTGTGTGTGATAGTCCATAAATAGGGTTTCTGCGCATCGTTTACCTTCGTCGTAGCAGGAGCGAACGCCAATTGGATTCACATTTCCCCAGTAATCTTCTGTTTGTGGATGAATTTTTGGATCACCATAGACTTCACTTGTTGATGCCTGTAAAATTTGTGCATGTATTCTTTTTGCCAAGCCCAGTAGGTTGATTGAGCCCATTACTGAAGTTTTGGTTGTTTTTATCGGATTGTATTGATAGTGTACAGGAGAAGCTGGGCATGCTAGATTGTATATTTGATCGACCTCTGCATAGTAAGGTTCTGTAATGTCGTGTCGTACCAACTCAAAGTAAGGATTGCTTATTAAGTGTGCAATGTTTTTTTTCGCCCCTGTAAAGTAGTTGTCCAAACAGATAACATCATTGCCTTCATTTAATAGTCTTTCGCAAAGGTGTGATCCTATGAATCCTGCTCCTCCAGTTATTAAAATTCTTTTCATGTGTTTAAATGTTGATAATTGAATCGATACATTGAAGGTCTTGTTTTTAATTGAATTTCCTCAATGAATTTAATCTATTTTAATGCAAGTAAGTTCGATTTCTATTTTTGAAAAAAATAGCTTTTGGGAGCTAGGAGGATGCAAGCTGCTTTTACAAGTAAGTTTACATGTTTATTTCTTTTAGAAGTAGAATTGTTGTTTGCATTTAAACTGAACGTAAATAAAGCGAAATTAATTCATTATATAAAATGATTTTCGAGTCTGTTTTAAATGATCTTTTCACTATGGGAAATGTTAGTCAGATACAAACAAAGGTGTCAAAAATGACACCTTTGTTCTGTTAAAGTCTTTTGTGGTATTGTAAATGAATTAGTTTGATTTTTTTACGTATTTGGTCAAAATTACGATTTGCTGCCCTTCAACACGACCTTCGATATGTTCTGCATTGTCTGCAACTAACGAAATATTACGAACTGCAGTTCCTCGCTTGGCTGTAAATCCACCACCTTTAACATTCAAGTCTTTAATTAAGGTAACTGTGTCACCTGTTTGTAGTTGAGCTCCATTGCTATCAATGTGTTTAATGGTGTCTTCCTCGTCTTTGTCTTCACCTGTTGCCTTTGCCCATTCTAAAGTTTCTTCCTCTAAATAAAGCATGTCGAGTAAATCTTGTGGCCATCCTTCAGAGCGCAAGCGAGTCAACATTCTCCAGGCCATAACCTGAACTGCAGGAACGGTGCTCCACATACTGTCGTTTAAACAACGCCAATGGTTGGCATTCATTTGTTCTGGATCTTCCATCTGTGAATGGCATGTTCCACAAACAAGAATATTTGTATCTGCGGTTCCATTTGATGGACTCACCTCGTATGCTTTTAGTTCTTCTGTTGCGCCGCAAAGTTCACAAACGGAACCACTTCTGCTATGTAATTCTTTTTCGATACTCATTCTTTTTACTTTTAAATGTTTGGCTTTTTATTATAGTTGTGATTAGTTTTTCGACCATTTTATTAAAATGGATCTCGTTTGAATTAGAGCCCGCAAAGTTAAACGAGTTTATTTAAAATGTAAATAGATTCATTGTAATTGGTCCTTAATCTTGTCGATTACTTACTTTTTTTTGATGGATTACTGAAAAAACATTCGTAACTTGTTTATTCCTCGAATTAATTGTCTACTTTTGCACCGAATTTTATATATAATGTCTAATTTATTAGTAATAAAGTAATTTAACAGATGATTGAAGAAAACAAAAAGGTAGACAGTTCTGCAGCAGATGCAGAATTTGATTGGGATGCGTTCACTAACGACGAAGGATTCGCTGGTGAAAACAGATCAGAACTAGAAGCATTGTACGATCAAACTTTATCTACAATTTCAGAAAAAGAAGTAATTGACGGTACAGTTATTTCGATGAACAAAAGAGAAGTTGTAATCAATATTGGTTACAAATCTGATGGTATTATCAGCTTGAATGAATTCAGATATAACGCTGAGTTAGCAGTAGGTGATACTGTTGAAGTTTATGTTGAAAATCAAGAAGACAAAAAAGGACAGTTAGTTCTTTCTCACAAAAAAGCTCGTGCATTACGCTCATGGGATCGTGTGAACGCTGCTCTTGAAAATGACGAAATTATTAAAGGTTACATCAAATGTCGTACTAAAGGTGGTATGATCGTTGACGTATTTGGAATTGAGGCTTTCTTGCCAGGATCTCAAATTGATGTGAAGCCTATCCGCGACTACGATGTATTCGTTGGAAAAACAATGGAATTCAAAGTTGTTAAAATCAACCACGAATTTAAAAATGTTGTTGTATCTCACAAAGCTCTTATCGAAGCTGAATTGGAACAACAGAAGAAAGAAATTATCGCTAAACTTGAAAAAGGTCAGGTTCTTGAAGGAACTGTTAAAAACATCACTTCTTACGGTGTGTTTATCGACTTAGGTGGAGTAGATGGTTTGATTCACATTACTGACTTATCATGGGGTAGAGTTTCTCATCCAAGCGAAATTGTTGAGTTGGATCAGAAATTAAACGTTGTCATCCTTGATTTTGATGATGATAAAAAACGTATTGCTCTTGGTCTTAAACAATTAACTCCACATCCATGGGATGCATTAAATGCAGACATGAAAGTTGGCGACAACGTAAAAGGTAGAGTGGTTGTTATGGCTGATTATGGTGCATTCGTAGAGATTGCAGCTGGTGTTGAAGGATTGATTCACGTATCAGAAATGTCTTGGTCACAGCACTTGAGATCTGCTCAGGATTTCATGAAAGTTGGAGATGAAGTAGAAGCTCAGATTTTAACATTAGATCGCGAAGAGAGAAAAATGTCTCTTGGTATCAAGCAATTGAAACAAGATCCTTGGGAAGGAATTGAGTCTAAATATGCTGTAAACTCTAAGCACACTGCTAAAGTTCGTAATTTCACTAACTTTGGTGTTTTTGTTGAAATCGAAGAAGGTGTAGACGGATTAATTCACATCTCAGACCTATCTTGGACTAAGAAAGTGAAGCATCCAGCTGAATTCACTACTATCGGAGCTGAAATTGAAGTTGTTGTTCTTGAAATAGATAAGGATAACAGAAGATTAAGTTTAGGACACAAACAATTGGAAGAAAATCCATGGGATGTATTCGAAACCATCTTTACAACTGATTCAATTCACGAAGGTACTATCGTTGAAATCTTCGAAAAAGGTGCAGTAATTGCTTTGCCTTATGGAGTAGAAGGATTTGCAACTCCTCGTCACCTTGTGAAAGAAGATGGATCTCAAGCTAAAGTGGAAGAAAAATTAACTTTTAAAGTGATTGAATTCTCTAAAGCAGCGAAAAGAATTATTCTTTCTCACTCAAGAACTTTCGAAGATGACAAGAAAGCTGATGAGACTGCGAAGAAAAAAGAAGTAGCTAAAATCGCGAAAAAAGGTGTTAAAAAAGTGAAAGATTCACTAGAAAAGACTACCTTAGGTGATATATCAGAGTTAGCTGCTTTGAAATCGCAAATGGAAAAAGGCGATTCTAGCGAGAAATAATTAAAAATAAGGTAATTATGGATTTCAAGATTGACAAGAAAGATGGTTATACCCTTGTACAGGTATTGAAAGACAAGTTGGATACGCATATTGCTCCGGCTTTAAAATCAGAGTTGGTTTTAATTTCAGGTAATGGTGAAAAAAGTATTCTTTTGGATTTAACTCCTTGTACATATTGTGATTCGTCTGGTCTTAGTGCAATTCTTGTAGCCAATAGGTTGTGTAAAAATGCCAATGGAACATTTGTTCTTCATGGTTTGCAGCCTGCTGTTGAAAGGTTAGTCTCAATTTCTCAGTTAGATTCAGTTCTAAATATTTCTTATAATATGGATGATGCTGTTTCAACTATGAAAGGTCAAATTGAATTAAATAAATAGTTTGTGAAATTTGAAGTGACAATTTTAGGCAGCAATTCTGCTTTACCAACTACCAAAAGATTCCCAACCGCTCAAGTGCTCAATGTGCTTGAGCGGTTTTTTTTGATTGATTGTGGTGAGGGAACACAAATACAAATGAAACGATTCAGAATACCTATGAGTCGTATCAATCATATTTTCATTTCACATCTTCATGGCGATCATATCTTCGGATTGATTGGCTTGATTTCTTCTTTCTCACTTCAAGGTAGAAGTGTTGATCTCCATATATACGCACACAGTAAATTGGAGAAATTAATTCGCTTTCAGTTAGAATTACTGGAAAGCAAATTAGAGTACGAAATTATTTTCCACCCCATTTTTGGAACAAAAACGCAGCTATTGTTTGAGGATAATTCTTTGAGTGTTGAATCATTCCCCTTGAAACATGGAGCGATGCCATGTGCTGGTTTTCTGTTTAAGGAAAAACCGAGGTTGAGAACTTTGCGAGCAGATATGCTTAGTTTTTACAATGTTCCGATTAAGTGCAGACAAAGCATTAAAGAAGGTGCTGATTTTGTAGATGATGAGGGGCAAGTGGTTTCAAATAAGAAGTTGACGAAAGATCCGCCAAAAACAAGAAGTTATGCTTTTTGTACCGATACAGCTTATCTGCCACGAATAGTTCCCATAATAGGAGCAGTTGATTTATTGTATCATGAGGCTACCTTTTTGAAAGCTGATGTGAAAAGAGCAAAGAAAACCTATCATTCTACAGCTGAGCAAGCTGCGAAAATTGCATTAGAGGCTAAGGTTGGAAAATTAATCATTGGCCATTTTTCGGCTAGGTTTGAAAATTTGAGAGGGCATTTAAAAGAAGCAAAGGAAATCTTTCCTAATACAGAACTGGCAGAGGACGGTAAAAAGTTTTCAGTAAAACTTGATCGGGATTAATCATCTTCAGTCAAGTTTTTTTCTTTATAAATTCATATAAAATTAAATATATAAATCAATGAAGCGAATACTATTTTTTGGAGTAGCTTTTGTTTTGTCGTACTCGGCGGCAGGACAAGAACAGCAAGACAATTCAACTTTTGTGGAGTCTAAAAGTGGGGTTTTTAAAAAATTAATGACAGAAGATTTTCGTAAGGCAGATGAGCAGTTGGAAAGTAAAGAGGTGAGCAAGCGATTCGTTATGGATCAAAGTTCTTATGAATTACCCAATAAAGTCTCTCTGTTCAAAAATAATATTGAATGGGCACAGCCTCCAATTTCTCAGGGTAAAACGGGAACTTGCTGGTGTTTTTCAACAACCTCTTTTTACGAGTCGGAAGTGTATCGTTTGAGCAAAAAAGAAGTGAAAATTTCTGAGATTTATACTGCGTATTGGGAATATGTTGAAAAAGCTCGTCGCTTTATTCAGGAAAGAGGTGATTCTAATTTCGATCGGGGTTCTGAAGCTAATGCTGTTACTAGAATAATGAAACAATATGGAGCCTGTCCTAATAGTGAATATACTGGATTATTAAATGGTCGCAAATTTCATAATCATGCAAAAATGTATGAGGAAATGAAGGTTTTTTTAAATGACCTAAAGCAAAGGAATGCATGGAATGAGGAAGTTGCTCTTTCTAATATTAAATTGATTCTGAATCATTATTTAGGAACTCCTCCAACAAAATTTACTGTCGAAGGAAAAGAATATACTCCAAAAGCTTATCTTGTAGATTACTTGAAGTTGGATATGGATGATTACGTAGAAATTCTTTCCTATAAGCAAGAACCCTTTTGGCAACAAGTAGAATATAAAGTTCCTGATAACTGGTGGCATTCTAAAGAGTATTATAATGTACCTTTGGACGATTACATGAATGCAATAAAAAAAGCCATTAGAGCTGGTTACACAATGAGTATTGGTGGTGATACTCACGAAGCTGGTTTTATAACATCGACTGGTTGTGCAATGGTTCCTTCTTTTGATATTCCTTCGGAGTATATTAATGACGATGCGCGTCAGTTTCGTTTTTCGAATGGTTCTACAACCGATGATCATGGTATGCATTTGATAGGTTACTATGTTGATAAGGAGGGTAAAGATTGGTATTTGATAAAAGATTCAAGTGGAGGCTCAAGAAAAGTAGAGGAAAGCTCAGCTGAATTTGGATATTATTTTTTCCGGGAAGATTACATGAAATTAAAAATGATGGACTTTACGGTACATAAGGATGCTGTTAAAGACCTATTGAAAAAGTTTAAATAAAAATAAAACCCCTTGTCTTTCGATAAGGGGTTTTGTTTTAAGGTGTAAAAGCAAGTTTCTTAATTTTAAGTGTTAATTGACTTATGATGTAGAGCTGAATAAGTTTGTACATTATATCATTAAACATTTTTCTGTGAAGTATGAAAATTTGAGGGGTAGGTAATAAAAAAAACAAAAAAAATCTTTCCTAATCATGAATTGGTAGAGGATGCTAAAAAAAATTTATAGAACTTGATCGGGATGAACCATCTTCAATCAAGTTTTTTTTTACTTTAGCAGTTCATAAAACTATAAAAACACACATAAATGAAGCGATTACTATTTCTAGGAGTAGCTTTTGCCCTTTGCTCTTCGGCAACAGGACAGCAAAAGCAAGACAATTCGAAATTTAAGGAGTACACACCTGGTTACTATCAGAATTCAATCTTGAAGGACATCCATAATGTGGATGAGCAGCTGGAGAAAAAAGAGGTGGATAAACGATTCTTTATGGATCAGAGTTCCTATGATTTGCCAAATAAAATCTCTTTATATAAAGATAATACAGAATGGGCACAACCTACAATTTCTCAGGGGAATACTGGAACGTGTTGGTGTTTTTCTACTACATCTTTCTACGAATCAGAAGTGTATCGGTTGAATAAGAAAAAAGTAAAAATTTCGGAATTATATACTGTTTATTGGGAGTACGTAGAAAAAGCCCGTCGCTTTATTCAGGAAAGAGGAAATTCTAATTTTAGCGAAGGGGCGGAAGGTAATTCTGTGGCGCGAATGTGGAAAGAATATGGCGCTTGTCCAGAAAGTGAGTTTACAGGTCTGTTAAATGGCCGTAAGTTTCATACTCATGAAAAAATGTACAAGGAAATGATGTCCTTTTTGAATGGATTGAAGCAATCTAATGACTGGAATGAAGAGAAAGCCATTGCTACCATAAAAGCAATCATGAATCATTACATGGGAACTCCTCCTTCAAAATTTACTGTCGAAGGCAAAGAGTATACTCCTATTACTTACCTTGCTGATTATCTTAAATTAAATATGGATGATTATGTTGAGATTCTTTCTTACAAACAAGAACCTTACTGGGAACAAGTAGAGTATAAGGTTCCAGACAATTGGTGGCACTCTAAAGAGTATTATAATATTCCTTTAGATGATTATATGAAGTCCATTAAAAAGGCTGTACGCGCGGGTTATACTTTAAGTATTGGCGGTGATGTTTCTGAAGCTGGATTTTTAAGAACGACTAATTGTGCTATGGTTCCTACTTTTGATATTCCTTCCGACTACATTAATGAAGATGCTCGTCAGTTCCGTTTTTCAAATGGTTCAACTACCGATGATCATGGAATGCACTTAGTTGGTTACTATGTAGATAAAGAAGGAAAAGATTGGTACTTAATAAAAGATTCTAGTTCTGGATCTCGAAATATCGATGAAAATTCTAAAGAATTTGGCTATTACTTTTTTCATGAAGATTACGTGAAATTAAAAATGATGGGCTTTACCATTCATAAAGATGCTGTAAAGGATCTACTGAAAAAGTTTAAATAAGAATCTAAACCCCCTGATCTTCCCGATCAGGGGGTTTGTTTTTATGCGAAATGTGATTTATGGACATTAGAATATTGATTTAATAAATTTGTGATTTTACCGTGTTTTATATCGGATAATGCTGAATTAGAGAGCGGTTTTCAAATCCTTCCCAAATTATGTGTTTCGTTCTTTTTAAGTCGCAAATTTGTATATCTTTGTACGCCAAATAGGATTACTGAACAACCTTCAATTTATAGATTTCTATGCAGGAAAAAATTCTAATATTAGATTTTGGCTCACAATATACACAGTTGATTGCCAGACGAGTTCGTGAATTAAACGTTTATTGTGAAATTCATCCATATAATAATCCTCCAGCTATCGATGATTCGATAAAAGGAGTAATTCTTTCCGGAAGTCCTTTTTCGGTACGTGATGAAAACGCTCCCATTCCAAATTTATCTGAAATAAAAGCAAAGCTTCCTCTTTTAGGAGTTTGTTACGGGGCTCAACATTTGGCTCACTGTTTTGGTGGTGAAGTGATGGCATCGAATAAGCGTGAGTACGGTCGTGCTAATCTTACTTCGGTAGATAATAGCAACGATTTGTTGAAAGGAATTAGTTTAAATTCTCAGGTGTGGATGTCGCATGGCGATACCATCGAAAAAATGCCATCGAATTACAAAGTAATTGCAAGTACTAGTGATGTTGAGAATGCTGCTTTTACTATCGAAGGAGAAGTAACTTACGGTATTCAATTTCATCCCGAAGTATATCACACAACTGAAGGTAGTATTCTTTTAAAGAATTTTATTGTTAGTATTTGTGGTTGTAATCAAGATTGGACTCCGGATGCATTTGTAGAAACTACGGTTGCTGAACTAAAAGAAAAGCTTGGAGACGAAAGTGTTATCTTAGCTTTGTCAGGAGGAGTTGACTCAACTGTTGCAGCAATGTTATTGCACAAAGCCATTGGCAAAAATCTGTATTGTATTTTTGTTGATAACGGTTTATTACGCAAGAATGAATTTACAGATGTATTAAAAAAATATGAAACCTTAGGTCTGAATGTGGTTGGTGTTGATGCTAAGGAGAAATTTATTTCTGCTTTGGCTGGTGTTTCCGATCCTGAAACAAAACGTAAAATAATTGGTAATGGATTTGTTGAGGTTTTCGATGAAGAATCTCATAAAGTTGAAAATGCCAAATGGTTAGGTCAAGGTACGATTTATCCTGATGTAATCGAATCAATATCTGTAACAGGTGGTCCTTCTCAAACTATTAAGTCGCATCATAATGTAGGTGGTTTACCTGATTATATGAAACTGAAAGTGGTTGAGCCATTAAGGTTGCTATTTAAAGATGAGGTGCGTCGCGTAGGTCGTAGCATGGGTCTCGAAGATAAATTTATTAGTCGTCATCCATTTCCAGGTCCAGGCTTAGGAATTCGAATTTTGGGTGATATTACAGCCGAAAAAGTTCAAATTCTTCAAGAAGTTGATCATATTTTTATCTCAGGATTACTGGAAGATGGATTGTACGATGAAGTTTGGCAAGCAGGAGTGATGCTATTGCCAGTTCAATCGGTAGGTGTTATGGGTGATGAACGAACTTACGAGAGCGTTGTTGCTTTGCGTGCAGTAAGTTCAACAGACGGAATGACAGCCGACTGGTCGCATTTACCTTATGAATTTTTGGCCAAAATTTCAAATAAGATCATTAATGGTGTAAAAGGAGTGAATAGAGTTGTTTACGATATTAGTTCTAAGCCACCAGCCACTATTGAGTGGGAATAAATAATACATCCTTTTAAGAAAAGGAAAAATAAAAGCGCAATATCTTTCTTGGAAGGTATTGCGCTTTTTTATGGATAAGGATTTTAATTTTTAAATTGATCTAAATTGTCAAGGTAAAATTGTCTTGCAGTTTCAATTTCTTTAATCAATTGATCTAACTTTTGAAGGGATAGTTCTTCTTGGTTATCCAAGAGCAGTTTTTCTAATTCGATGATTGTAGTTCTAGCTTTCATCATTGAAAAATTTGCTAAAACCCCTTTTAGTTTATGAGCCGAGTCTTTTGCTTGTTTAAATTCTTTATTCAGCAGCGGAACTCTAATGTCATTAATTCTACTTTCTCGAATTTCAAAAAATTTCTCGATTACTGTTTGTATAAATTCTCGATTATTATCCACTCGAATAAAAAGATCTTTGAAATCTATAATTGGTACTTCTTCACTTTCTCTTGTAGGTTCTGTGTTTAAACCAGTCAATTTTACAAGTAGTGATTTAAGATTTAAATGCTTTGGGTAGTAAAGAAGTTCGTGCTCTTTACAAGCTTGTTCTTCACTTGAGTTGGAGGTGAGAATTAAAAGTTTGATTTTTTTTGGATCAGTATTTGCGTAGTATTGTCTGGCAGACTCAATTGATTGATTTAGTTCAATGCCATTTTGGTCATCTAATTGGTAGTTAGAGATGATTAGTTCGAAATTTTCTTTGATAATTAATTCAATAGCTTGCTTTCCTGTCGTGCATTTCGAAAATGCAATTTGCGGCATCGAATCGATTTGAAATGAGTTATGAAAACCAATTAAAAGTATGTTGGGCTTATGTTTCATATTTATAGAGTTCAATACCTGTAGTTCTTATAAAAATTGTATCTTTCGGGGACTTCTTAAATGAGTAATCAATTTGGGCAAAATATATTAAAAAGCATAATTTATATGAGTAGTAAGAAATTATTTTTGAGGAACGTGGTTTCTATTTGTTTAGTTGGCCTTTTAATGCATGTGAGTACACTTCGTGCTCAATCGGTAAAAAATCAGGCAATCAAATATCAAAATTTATTGGCGCTAATCGATGCATTTTATGTGGATACAGTAAGTCTTGAGCATCTAACTGAAGATGCAATAGTTAAAGTATTGGCTGATTTAGATCCACATTCTGTTTATATCAGTAAAGATGAAATTCAGGAAATGAACGAACCTTTGCAGGGAAGTTTTAGTGGAATAGGTATTCAATTTAATATTTTGAGGGATACTCTTATGGTTGTTGCAACCATTCCAGGTGGACCCTCAGAAAAGGTTGGTCTTCGTGCAGGTGACCGAATTGTGAAAATTGAAGGAAAGAATGTAGCTGCTGTGGGATTGAAAAACAATGATGTTCGAAAAAGCTTACGTGGCGATAAAGGAACAATTGTTAGTCTTGTGGTGAAGAGAAAACGAGAAAAAGAGTTGATCGATTTTGTAATTACAAGGGATAATATTCCTATTTATAGTTTAGACGCCTCTTATATGATAAGTAACGAGATCGGGTATATTAAATTGAACCGATTTGCGGCTACAACTTCAGAAGAATTCCTGGAAGCGCTTACCGAGTTGAAGTCTAATGATATGAAAGATCTTATTCTCGACTTACGTGGTAATGGTGGTGGTTATATGCAAGCTGCCATAGAAATTGTAGATCAATTTTTAGATGCAGATCAATTAATTGTTTACACCAAGGGATTAACAACTCCCAGACGTGAAAACAGATCGACTGAGGATGGTATTTTTAAAGACGGAAAAATTGTGGTGCTTCTCGATGAAGGTTCTGCCTCGGCTTCTGAAATTGTTTCAGGAGCTATTCAGGACTGGGATAGAGGTATAATCCTAGGTCGTAGATCTTTTGGTAAAGGCTTGGTGCAACGTCAGTTTCCTTTATCGGATGGATCCATGATTCGATTGACTACTGCTCATTACTATACTCCAACAGGAAGATGTATTCAGAAATCTTATGAAAATGGTTTAGAAGATTATCATTTAGATATATTAAATCGCTATAAGTCAGGAGAGATGATTAGTGCTGATAGCATTCACTTTCCCGATTCATTAAAGTACAATACCTTGCTACATAAAAGAACGGTGTATGGAGGAGGAGGTATAATGCCAGATATTTTTATTCCTATTGATACTACAGCTAATTATAAATATTTCAATTTATTAGTACGAAAGAATGTAGTTTATCCTTTTGTATTGAACTACATGGATGCTAATTTGAGTAAATTGAGGACAGAATATCCAAAATTTGAAGACTTTGAAAAGAATTTTGAAGTTGATGAAGACATGCTTAAAAAAATAGTTGCAATGGGAGAGAAAGAAGGGATAGAGAAAAATGAAGAAGATTATCAGGCTTCGGTAGCGGATTTGAAACTTCATATTAAGGCTCTTTTTGCAAGGAGTTTATGGGATAGTTCGGAATATTATAAAGTAGTAAATAAAGAAAACGATTTTGTTTTAAAGGCGGTTAAAGTTTTGAGCGATACGAAGAATTACGACAAGAAACTTAGCAATAATTAAGTTGAAATTAAAGCTGGAAGTTAATCTTCTGGCTTTTTTTAGTAATATATTTATAAAAGCCTATGTTTTTAAGTGCTAAAGATTAATTTTGTAGCCGAAATACGGATCGGAAGTGAAAGCTTTTGAAAAGCATAAGGAACCGTTATTTGAAATTAATTAGAGACATTAAAAAAAGAAAGTTTTGAAAACAGACTCGGGAAAATTTAGATTAATTGCAAAAACCTTTCAAGGTTTAGAGGAAGTATTGTTTCAGGAATTGGAACAATTAGGAGCAGAAGAGATAAAAATCTTGAAGCGAGCCGTGAGCTTTGTTGGAGATAAAAGTTTAATTTACAAAGCAAATCTTCATTTGAGAACTGCAACCCGAGTTCTTAAGCCTATTCATAAATTTAACGCTAAAGATACTGATGAGTTGTACAAAGGGATTCAGGAGATAGACTGGAGCGAGTACATTACTCATCGTGAAACAATTGCTATTGATAGCACTGTAAGTTCGGAAGATTTTAAACATTCTAAGTTTGTTACCTACAGAGTAAAAGATGCTATTGTTGATCAGTTTTTTAATAAGATTGGTGATCGTCCAAACGTTCGTGTTGTGAATCCGACTCTAAGAATTAATATTCACATCGATAAAAATACATGTACAGTATCTTTGGATAGTTCTGGAGAATCTTTACACAAAAGAGGATATCGTGTAGCCGAAACAGCAGCGCCACTTAACGAGGTTCTGGCTGCAGGTATGATTCTACTTTCTGATTGGGATAAAAAAATGAATTTTATCGATCCTATGTGTGGTTCCGGAACTCTTTTAGTTGAAGCTGCCCTTATTGCCTACAATATTCCACCAGGATTGTATCGTAAAGAGTTTTCTTTTCAAAAATGGAAGGATTATGATGAGGATTTGTGGGAAGAAATCTATAACGATGAAACAGAAGTTGATTTCGATGGAAAAATAATGGGTTCTGATATTTCTGATAAAGCAATAGAAATTGCAGAAGCAAATATTAGAAATGCTGGATTACGCAGAAAAATAAACCTAAAAGTAACTCCGTTCCAACAATTTGTTCCTCCTGAAGAGAAAGGTTTAATGATTACAAATCCTCCTTATGGTGAACGATTGAAAATTAAAGATTTGGAAGGTTTGTATTCTATGATAGGTGAGCGTTTAAAGCACCATTTTGCTGGATATGATGCATGGATACTGAGCTATTCTGAAGAGTGTTTTCATAGTATCGGCTTGCGTCCTTCGAGAAAAATTACATTGTTCAATGGTCCATTGGAATGTAAATTCCAAAAATATACCATGTTTGATGGGAAAAAAAGTGATAGATATAAAAAAGATTAATCTGTAAAATTGGTACCTGAACTATTTATGCTCAGCTATATTTTATTATATTTGTCTAGCAAGTAACTATAATTATATTATATATGAACTTTGATTTGAACCAGTGGTATTCCGAAAAAATAGATGAGGATGCTATTTTTGACTATATGGGTCGAATTGAAGATGAGGATGTTACCAATATTTTGGGTTCGATCGAGAACATATTGGAAGTTAGAGAAGAAAGCCCTAAGGTTTTTAGAAAAATTTTTAATGTTCTGGTTGAATTAGTACAAAATTTATATCATCATGGTGAAGTTCCATCTGATTTTGATGTTTCTTATGAAAAGTTTGGTGTTTTAATCCTTCGTGATGAAGGTTCTCAATATCGAATTTGCGCTGGAAACTTTATTAAAATAGGTGGTTTGCGGCTTATTCGTGATCGTATAGATCAGATTAATACCTTATCGTCTATCGAGACTCAAAGTTTGTATCGAATTATTCTTGGAAATGATCAATTCTCCGAAAAAGGGGGAGGAGGTCTTGGAATGGTTGATATTGCACGTAAAAGTGGGAATAATATGGAGTATCAGTTTTTTGAGTACAACCCAGATTATTTGTTCCTTGCTATAGATGTTATTATTTAAAAACAATAAAAAATAAATTTTCATGAATTCACTTATTATTGAAGGCAGTCCTAAGACTCCAAACATAAATTTTGATGGTAATGAAGGTTCTTTTTTAATTTCTGGACGTTCGATACCTGAGAATTCCTTAGATTTTTACAAGCCTATTTTAGAATGGCTTGACACATATATTAGTGATCCGAAGGAAATTACGACTGTAGATATTAGACTTGAATATTTCAATACTAGTTCTTCGAAATGTTTGTTGGATGTATTTAAAAAATTAGAGACTCTATACAAACGAGGTCAAAAGGTAGGTATAAATTGGTGCTACGAAGCTGATGATGAGGATATGTTGGAAGCGGGAGAGGATTATCAATCCATTATAAAAATTCCTTTTAAAATGATCGAAGAGGAAGAAGCTTAGCGATTAATTCTGAAAATAAAATAAAAAGCTGCAAATTAAATTTGCAGCTTTTTTTCGTTTTTTATCGTGTGAATTTTTTGCTGTTTAATTTTCTTTCGAAAATACCGATTAATCTTTTTAGAAGGTTAAAATACAGAACAATGTAAAGTGTTAGTGTCGATATCCAAATAACAAGGATGTTTACCCAATATGTATCATAATAAGTTCCAAATATTCTCTTTTGTGGAGCATAAAAGTGTGCTTTCACAAAATGTCCATCAGGATTTCTATAAATAGGATCAATCTTTTGATATAACTTCCCTTTGTATTCTATAATCCGTTCAATGTCATTACTGTTTCTAACAAATTCAGAAAGGCGATCGTTGGCATAAGCCTTTTTCATGTTAACGAATGATTGCTTGTCTAGAAATTCCTTCTGTAGCTCGGTTAAACGTTCATCTTTTTTGCGATTAGCAGCATTGTATAAGTTAATATAGTAACGGTTTAATTGGTTGAAATATTCCCTGGTTTCCAGAATGATTGTTTCGTTTAAATCTTCAGGTTTGAGATGATCAAGTGCCTTAAAAGGAATGGGGATTTGATCAAGATCTTCTATAGAAAGTTCGTTTCGTAATAGTTGCAAGTTTTTAGCTAGCTCTTCTTTTTTATCTAGCAAATTAAGGTGTCGTTCACAAGTGTTTAGTTTGTTCTTTAAAATCGGTAACCAATAGTTTTTACGATAATCTGCCTTACTCATTAATTTTTCATAAATATAGAAATGAGCGTTGTAATTATTGTCTTTGTATTGTTTTACCGCTAAGGCTTCGTAAGCCCATCGAGCTGTGATAATTTCACCATACCAAGGAATGTTATTTGGGGTTGAAATTGTAGGATTTAACTTGTCAAACTTAACAATAATACCACTTAATATGAGTTGAGGAATTAATAAAAATGGGATTAATATATAAATTGTAATTACAGTTTTAAAGCTGTCTGAAATAATTAATCCAAGCATATTGGCGAAGCACCAGGCACTGAAAAGAGCTAACCAATATTCAAAGAACATGCCTTTAATTTCCAATATAGAATTTCCGATTATTGTAAACAAAAAGGCTTGAAAGGCCGATATTGAGAATAAAATTACAATCTTAGACAGTAAATAACTAAACTTGCTCAAGTTTAGGAAGCGTTCTCGCTTCAGAATTTTACGATCCTTAATAATTTCTTCAGCACTTAAAGTTAGACCTATAAAAAGGGCTACAATCACCGACATAAAAAGGTAAACCGGTAAATTACTGTTGTTACTGAAAGAATACCCAGAATTATTAGCTGCATCAATATTGTAAAATTTAATGATATAGCTTAATAGAAATGCTAATAATGGGGTTTCGAATAAGTTGATGAATAAATACTGACGATTGGCCAGTTTAGATATGACATCTCGTTTCACAAATACACCAAATTGTGTAAAAATATTTGGAATTTTAAAGGTGATAGGAGGAAGTTCACTTGTTGCTTCAATGTGTTTATGAATAGCTGTGTATTCGTGATATTTTTGTGACCATTGGATTGGAGATACTTTTCTTATTTGTGTTGGATTTCCATATTCATCCAATACTTCTGATTCTACGATGTTGAAAATTTGATCCGCATCAACATTACCACAGGAAGAACATTCACTTTCTGTACGATTGGCTCGCATTGTTTGCGATTTAAAATAGGTGATTGCATCCAATGGATTGCCATTAAAAATTAGGTAACCACCAGTATCTAAAATGAGTAATCTATCGAACATTTTAAAAATATTCGACGAAGGCTGATGAATGACGATAAAAATCAATTTACCCTTTAAAGCAAGATTTTTTAATAAATCCATTATTTTTGCTGAATCTCTTGATGATAGACCAGAAGTAGGTTCATCAAGAAAAAGAACCGATGGTTCGCGAATCAATTCCAAGGCAATATTTAGTCTTTTTCTTTGTCCACCGCTTATTTTTTTGTCTAATACACTTCCTACTTTTAGGTTTCGGGCATCGTACAATCCTAAATCTTTGAGTAAGTTTAATACAATTCGAATGAGTTGATAGTTAGTGTATTTGTCGAAACACAATTTGGCATTAAAATATAAATTCTCGAAAACAGTAAGTGATTCAATAAGAAGATCGTCTTGAGAAACGTGGCCTACAACACCTTCAAGTTTTGATTTGTCTGTAACAATATCAAATCCATTGATCTCAACATTTCCACAACTGGGACTCGCAGTTCCGTTTAAAACATTTAAAAGTGTTGTTTTTCCAGCACCGCTTGATCCTATAATTCCAACCATTTTTCCCGACTCTTCTTTGAAAGACAAGTCGTGGATACCTATGTTATTTTCTTTGAATCGATATTCTATATTCTTAGTTTCAAAAACAACTCTTTTGTATTTCTGGTCCCGATGAAAGGTTGTTGTTATGTCGCTAAAATAGATAGGGTCGATTTTTGGGTTTCGAATGGATGAGCCTTGTGATAAAAGGTGTACTCTATCGGGATTTAGACTTTGACCATTCATAAGAAGTTCTTCAATTCCTTCAAATCGAAGAACGTACATATCAACTCTTTTAAGTCGTAGAATTTTAATTTCTCCAATCAGTCCTTCCGAGTAGTAATGCTCACCAACTTCGGATGTTTTATCTTCATTACTAACTGTTAGTAATCGATTGGAACGTGAAATTTCATCAAAATCATTAAGAACAAAATTTTTCAGGCGATCATAACCATCACCTGGGAGGTTAAAGGTGTCAGCAACGGTTTCAACAAAGGCAAATTCTTGTTCACTAATATCGTCTCCTGATTTTAAGAATTCTAATAGTTGGATTAAAACAACTACTTTTTGACGGACGATGAGTTCTTCATTTATTTCGGTACATATACGCAGTACTCGAACCGAACTTGCCGAGGTGTATTTCTTTATTTTTGATTTTCTGGTCGTCCGTTTTTGGTTGGCTTCGTAATGTTGATCGTATAACTTAAGATATTCTTCAGCAGTTTCTTGATCAAGCTGCTGTTTGAGATATCTGGAAACCATTCTTCGTCTCTCTATTGCGGAACTTTTTGGATGTGCAATAATAGCAAAAAGTTGCATTAAAGCCTTAAGAATTCTTTCACTCATAAAATGCGAGAGTTTGTGTGGTTGGTGTAGACTGGCGTTGGTACTATTGTTTAAATCCTATTAACAGGAGAACAAAACCAGAACTTACTTCTCTTTGATTTAGTTTGGCTTCGATGGTGCAATTAATTGAATTGGTAAATTGAAAATCCCAGTAAGGAGAATTTTGATGGTCTTTGTTAGAGAATAACAAATGATTTTCTTCATCGTAAACCGAAAAAATTACATTTTTCTCCTCTTTTCCAGTAGCACCAACAATGCGATAGTAGTTGTCGGCATAAAAAGTAGTATGGAATTCTGCAATTTCACTTCCAGAAAGCAATGCTTTGTACTGCTGTCCGTCTGATATAAACTCTGGTTCCAAATACTTGGTGCAATTTTGCATTGTTATATCTGTTTGAGCTTTGCTTAAAAAACTTATACTGATTAGAAATAACGATATAATAAGAGTATAATAGCGATTCATAAGTAGTGTTTTTTGATTACTTGATAATGTGATTTCTAATGACACTGACTTTTTCAGTAATCGTATTTAATTGTTTTTTGTTCATTTTTAATTCTGATTGACTTTTCACAATTGTTAATTTATTGCGAGAATCAGTTATGGGGGGAACATAAGTGTATTTTTCATCAATTTCATCAAACGAGTAAGCTAAATCAATTAAGCGATCAACTAAAAAATAAAAATCCTTTGATTCATTGGAGTAGGGAACCAATAGTTTAATTAAATTTTCCAGAGGTCTTTTTTGTTCCGAAATACGGTTGGTTAATTCTTTATTAGGATGCTCTTTAATTTGTTGTGTTAGAATGTAAAGAGATTCAATCCAACCACCAGCTAAAATTAAAGCTCCAGTGTTATCCCTGCCGTTTTCTTTCAAATAGTTATCTATTTTTCGATAGGTAGTACTTACAATAACTAGTAAAGAATCTCTATTCTCAATATTATTTTCTATTCTCGTAATTGTTGGTTTATCCATTGCATTGTACAAACCAATTTCTTGAGATATGATTTTTAAAACAGCGAAATAACTCGCAGCATCCTGGGTTTGATGGTAGATGTTGATATAGCCTAAATCTGATCCGTAAATTCCAAAATTGACTGCTTTGCTAAAATTTTCAACATAATCACTCGCTCTACTAGTTGAATGCAATATTTCTTTGTTGTAAGGAATTTTTGATTGCTCCAGAAGTAAAGATATCTGATAGGGGGATGGAAGGCTAAAGAGTATGTTATTGTATTTAAAAATGTTGGCCGACTGATCTACATCTTCCATAATTGAAGCTTCTGTGGCTTTATTTTCTTTACTGATATCATTTTTATTGCTGTTGTAGTGGATAATGAAAAAGGTAAGGATTGCAGCAGCTGAAATTAGAATCAAATATTTAATACTGTTGGGTATCTTTTTTTTCGACATCTTGTATAACTTAAGTTTTATTAAGCCAATTTAGAAAGAATAAATTAATTCTCAAAGCTCTTTGTTTACTTGCTTTGACGATTTATACTTCGCAATTTGCTTTAGGTTCGTTTTTCTTATTACTTAGGATGTAATCCATAGTAATTGGTAGTAGTCTAGTTTATTTATTCTTTCATTATTACTCTATTTCTTCTAAAAAAGATACATTTGAAGACGAATTTTTTGAAAAAAATATAACAGCAAAAAAAAACACTATGAAGAGAGCATTCCTTTTAGGCTATTTACTAATCATTTGTGTCCTATTTGCACCTGTTTACGCTCAAACAAAAAAACTGAGTATGGAGGATGCAATTCTGGGACAATGGGGCAAATTTTACCCTGAAAACTTATCTCAATTATCCTGGAAAGGTGAAAGTAACCAATTTTCTTACGTTGTAGAGCAGGATATTTTGGTTGCAAAAGTAGGCGAAAAAGCGAAAGTAATTTTCAACTTGTCGGATATCAATGAAATTTTAAAATCGCAAGGCGCTAAAGAATTAAGTCGTTTGCCACAATTTACTTGGCTAAATAATGAGGTGATTCAGTTTACTTCTGGTGGGGAATTGTGTCATGTCGATCTTCTAAATAAAAAGCTTATACTGAAATTGGAAATTAATCCAGAAGCAAAAAATAAAGAGTTTTGTGCTGAGAATTTGATGATGGCTTACACGCTCGAAAATAATTTGTATGTGAGTGGTGCAGATCGCAAAGAGATTGCTGTGACTTCGGATTTGGATAAGAATTTTGTGAATGGACAAACAGTGAGCCGAAGTGAATATGGGATTACCGATGGTATTTTTTGGGGACCCAAAGGAAATTTATTGGCTTTTTATCGCAAAGATGAAAGTAAGGTAAGCTCATTTCCTTTGATTGATATCACAACAAGAGTTGGAGATCTAAAGGAAATTAAATATCCTATGGCAGGAATGGATAGTGAAGTTGTGAGTTTAGGTGTTTATAATTTGAAGGATAAATTTACGGTTTGGATTCAGCCAGATGATTTCGGTGCAGATCAATATTTGACGAATATTTCCTGGGGAGCCGAAGGAAAATACATCTATATTCAAGTTTTAAACAGAGCTACCGATCATGCGAAATTAAACAAATACGAAGCAGCCACAGGCAAATTTGTAAAAACACTGTTCGAGGAAAAAGACAATCGTTGGGTAGAGCCTTCTCACGAGCTGATTTTTCTTCAAAAAAGAAGCAATCAATTTATTTATCAGACCAATAATCGAGATGGCTTTAATCATGCTTATTTATACGATACAGAAGGCAAATTGATTAAACAATTGACTGCAGGAGATTGGGAGATAACCGATATTTTAGGTTTTGATAAGTCGGAAACTACTATGTTTTATGTGTCTACCGAGATTAGTCCGATAGAAAGGCATGTGTATAAATTGAATATGAAAACTGGAAAGCGTGTGCTTTTAACTAAAGAAGAAGGTCATCATGCGGTACAGATAAGTGCGGATGGGAAATACTTTATCGATAATTATAGTAGTTTAAATGTTCCCCGTAAAATTGTTATTGCTGATACCGAAGGCAAACAAATTCAGGAGCTGGTAAATGCAGATAATAAATTGATTGATTACAGTTTAGGTGAAATATCAATTGGAACAATTAAAGCGGCTGATGAAGAGACTGATTTGTACTATCGCATGGTGAAACCTGTGGATTTCGATCCTACTAAAAAATATCCTGTTGTTGTTTATGTGTATGGCGGTCCTCATGCTCAAATGGTAAATAATCGTTGGCTTGGTGGCGCTTCCTTGTGGGAAGAGTATATGGCTCAAAATGGCTATTTAATTTATGTGCTGGATAATAGAGGTTCTGCCAATCGTGGGAAGGAATTTGAAGCCATTATTCATCGTCAGTGTGGGCAAACCGAAATGGCTGACCAAATGAAAGGCGTTGAGTTTTTAAAATCTTTGCCTTATGTGGATGCAGAGCGTATTGGTGTTCACGGCTGGAGTTATGGTGGTTTTATGACTATTTCTCTGATTACGAATTATCCTGATGTTTTTAAAGTTGCTGTGGCTGGAGGTCCAGTTATTGATTGGAAATGGTATGAAGTGATGTATGGTGAACGTTATATGGATACTCCTCAGGAAAATCCGGAAGGATATGCGCAAACATCATTAATAGCTAAGGCAAAAGATTTAAAAGGGAAACTTCTTATTTGTCAGGGGGTAATTGATCCAACTGTGGTATGGCAGAATAGTTTGAATTTTGTTCGCGAATGTGTTAAAAACAACGTTCAGGTAGACTATTTTCCTTATCCATGTGCTGAGCACAATGTGCGTGGGCGTGATCGTATTCACTTGAAACAAAAGGTGAGTAACTATTTTGATGACTTCTTAAAATAGAAAGCTGTTAAAAAGAGATGAATCGTCAGTTCAAAATCCGAAATTTTTCGGCAATTTTGAATTGACGATTTTTTTTGTTTCAAAGGAAAGAAAGTAGTTATTTTGCCTGATTATTTACGAATTACAACGACAATTGAAAACTCAAATCGATTATAAAAGCATTTGGAAAATTGCTTATCCTATTATTTTAGGTAGTGTAGCGCAAAATATAATTGCTCTTACTGATACTGCATTTTTAGGTCATTTGAGCGAAACGGCACTGGGAGCAGCAGCCATTGCTACTATTTTCTATTACGCGGTTGTGATGCTTGCCTGGGGATTTGGTTTGGGAACTCAAATTGTTATTGCCCGAAGATTTGGAGAAGGGAATGTAAAACTTGTAGGAAAGACTTTCGATCATGCATTGTATTTTTTGCTCATTTTAGGCGTTTTCTTAATCGTTTTTATGGAAATTCAGGCACCACCTGTTCTTAAAGCGATTGTGAAATCAAACGCCATTTACGATGCCAGTATCGATTACATATCCTACCGTGCCTGGGGAATCATTTTTGCATGTGTAAATGTTTTGTTTCGAGCATTCTATGTTGGAGTTGCCAAAACAAAAATAATTAGTTGGAGTACTGCCTTTATGGCTTTTATAAACATCTTTCTGGATTACGTACTGATATTCGGAGAGTGGGGATTTCCCGAGATGGGAATGAAAGGAGCAGCCATTGCTTCGGTGATTGCAGAGGCTTGTGTACTAATTTTCTTTCTTATTTATACCTTGCGAAAAATTCCAATGGCAGAATATCAATTGTTCAAATTTGTAAAAATTGATTGGAACCTATATGCCCGTTTACTGAAAGTATCTTTTCCTATGATGATACAAAATTTCTTGTCCTTAGCATCATGGTTTGTGTTTTTTTTAATGGTAGAGCGAATGGGCGAACGGCAATTGGCAATATCAAATATCATTCGAAGTATTTATGTTTTAATGATGGTGCCAGTATGGTCTTTTGCCGCAGCCGCGAATACTCTGGTTAGTCAGGTTATTGGCGAAGGACATTCCGAAGTGGTTTTACCTCTTATTTGGCGAATCATTAGGTTGTCTTTTGTCTCGGTTTTGGTTTTGGTTGGATTTTGTTTGATCAATCCAGAGTGGGTGATTTCTGTTTATACTGATGAACTCAGTCTGATTGCAGAAACGAAACCTGTTTTATATGTGATTTTTGGGAGTACATTAATTTTTCCTATCGCCGTTACTTTCTTTAATGGTGTTTCGGGTACAGGAAATACTTTCCATGCTATGCTAATTGAAATATTGGTTTTGGTCTGTTATTTGGGAGCCGTATATTTGTTAATAGCAGTTTTCAAGCTGCCAATTTCATGGGTGTGGACTTCGGAATATTTTTATGCTGGATTTTTAGGTGTTAGTTCCTATTTCTATCTAAAATATATCAATTGGAAAGAAATTCACATTTAATTGATGCAACTAGTAGCCTGATTTTTATTCTTTCTATTCGTAGAAAAGGACAGTAGGTTGAGAAACTTTAAAATTCTGAAATTTTGGTCTTTCGGCTCCTGATAAGCGATAGTTTAATTGGTCATAACTCGAAGGAATATTTGGGTAAAAGGCCAGGCGTAACTGAATGGTTTTAAATACTAAATTCTCGTTGTGCAATCGGATTCCCAAGCCCAAACCATAGTAGAAATCTTGTTTTAGGATGTTTTTCTTGTTACTGCCAATAAAGCCCATATCGGTAAAAGTATAAAAGGCAAAACGAAAACCTCCCAAGGTGTATGGAGTAAAGGCGATGCTTTCTAAATTGAGAACTAGTTTTTGAGTTCCCATAGCTGCTTCCTCCGAAAAGCCTCTAATTTCATCCTCTAGACTAATAAATTCATCAGAAAATCTTCTGATGCCGAGAGTGTATTCAATTTCTCCAAAATTCCGGAAGCGGTATTTTCCTAATTTACGTATACGGCTAAAAAAATTGGTTTGTAAGCGCAGAACACCTTGTTGATACCTTTTTGAGTTGAAATATCCACCAATGGAAGCACGGCTGAAAAAATAGCTTTTGCTTTTTTTCAAGTAAATAGCTCTCTGAAAATCTAAGGATAAATAATTTCTATTGTAGAACTCACCATATTCTAAGCCCATGTTTACCTGAGCTAGGAAACCATAAGGTATGTCCTCGGTTCGTCCATAATTGTAAATCAAATTACTTTTATAATATTGAGTTTCGCTCAAGCTTAAGCTGGTTAAAAAGAGTGTTCTGTTGCGATAGAATTGGTTCGATTCGGCAGTAACGTTTGGCCTTTCGAAAAAATGCAGATTTAACATTCTTGCAGCAATATAGAATTTTCTTCTGGCAAACGTTTTACTTGGT
>NZ_JBFHJW010000025.1:0-49429 GCF_041595635.1 Labilibaculum sp. | reverse complement strand
TTTCTTCCTGGAGGAGATCGAAATCGGATAATTCGAGTCGGGTGCTTCTCTCCTCCTCTGCTGTGAGCTCTTCAAATTTTAGCTTGTAGAGATGGATGGCGCGGATGAGGCGAATCTTGCTTTGAAGATGGCGAAGGGTGAAAAGGGTATTCATGTGTGGGGATTTGAGATTTTCTATATGAAATAGGAGATTGGAGCCGTAGCGTGCTACGGCTGTACGAAATGATGCCGAAAATTTATTGCGTGCTACGGCTGTGCGAAAAATGCATTAGAATTCTTGATTGAGGGTGGAAAGGATGAGCTGCAGGGATGTTTTGCTTTTGTAGGTATCGTAGAGCAAGGTGGTGATGCGAATGTATTCTGCAGCGAGGATATCGGGATATGGTGTTTCGTAAATAATTTTCACCAAGGCATGATGAAATCCTTCCTGCTTGTTCTTCCTGCTTTGATTCAGGATAGATTGATACAAGGGAGGCAGATTTTCGATGAGGCTGCTATTGGACTTGTACATGATATCAGCAATGCTATTGGCATAAACCAGAAAAGTACTGAGAGCCGGTGATATTTTTCTAAAATCTTCCTTTTGGGTGTAGGTGGCAATCAACTTCCCTGGGGTATCGAGCACGAAATATCGGGGATGGTTGGCAATGGTTTCAATGAATGTGATCCAATTGATCTTTCTGTCGAGTTCAGCCTTTATCTGCAATAGATCTTTAAGATCGAGTTGAGCCTGATCCATAATCTGAATGAGCTGGTGAGAGAGTAAGACTTCGTTTTCCAAATAGAATCCGATAAGAATTTTAATTTGGGTTTGGAGGTTTTTGAGGTAGGATTTTAGAGTTTGCATGGTGTAGATAATTAAGAATTAATAATGAGCTTTCAGGAATCAACGAACAGCTTTCAGCTCAAGTAAAAAGGTTAAAGGTTAAAGGACAATCCCGATACTCGGGACCAGACGAGCTAGAGGGTAAAGGATAAATATTTTAGCCTTCGGCTAATGATCCTTTCGGGAATTCCGGCTTGCGCCGTCTTCCCTTAGGATCCCTTCTTATAACGGGTCCACTTTTTCCGTTGGGTGGATGTGCTTTTTCAAGCCGGGTTTTGTGCGCAAATGAATGTAGCTCGTTATGGCATTGGAAAGCTGAATCTTGACCTGATTGTTGTGAATGACCAGTTGCCAGGCTTCCTCATCGCCATAAATGCGACAAAATCCGATTTCCTCTACGGGAATGAAAAGTGGTTTGTATCGATGCTTCATCTTGATGAATCCGGCATCCCATGCTTTTTGTCGGTATCGAACGATGGTCGATTTTCCCAACCTGAGTACATTGGCCAAATATTCAGCAGGCATATCGCGGAAGCTACAATTCGTAGTGGAACGCCCTTTTTTTCGTTCCGATTGTTTGGCTATCCTATGCTTGTAGTGTAAATAATAAGTGACCACTGCGGCATAAATGAATGGACGGAAATTCTGGAAATCTATGGTGCTGAAAATCGCGCCAGTAGCAGAGCGGAATTGGAGCTTTTTGGAAAGCACCAAATAACTGACTATCCGGATGGATCCTCTTTTGGCATTCTTGGTAATCCACCTATTTTTTAGCAACCAGTGGAGGTTGCGATCGATGGTTCGGCTGTCTTTAATGGCCAGATCTTTCTTTACTTTTTCTTTGATTTGCTTTGTCCATGGCAAATATCCCGAGCACTGGCTTTTGAGGTACAAATAGAGTCGTACCTGACTGACCTTCCGTTTGGAAAGGGCAAAAACCAATAGTTCTATGGGGATGTTCATGCTGCGCATAGCTTGCAAGGTTAAAGGAGAAAGGTTAAAGGTTAATCCCGATACTCGGGACCAGACGAGCTGGAGATGGTAAAGTGGCAAGTTTCAAGAATAAAGGTTAAAGGAGAAAGTGTAAAGGTTAAAGGTTAAAGGAAAAAAACGAAACTGGTGCGACTTTTACTCCTTAACCCTACGTTTTAGCGATTGATGGCGGCCTGGTAGTTTTTCTCGAGGGCTTCCTGGATGTCGCTGAGTTTGTAGAGGGTTTTGCCTCCGAATTGAATGTAGGAGATGCTGGCCTCATCGCGGTGTTTTTGCAAGGTGCGCTTGCAGACTTTCAGGAGATCGCAGACCTCATCGGTATCGAGGTAGGTGTCTCCTAATGGGTTTCTCTCGTTCAGAGAAATTTTTCTGAGTTGCTCCTCTATGGTTTTGGTTTTCTCCAAAAGTGTGAGGAACATTTTTAGTAATTCCTTTTCGTTTTGCATGTTGTAAAATTTTATACAATACCGATTGTTAATTTCTAAATACCTTCGTCTGCTTTGCGCAAAGGCCAGCAAATTATATATCGGCATTACAACTCAATAATGTTTAACTAAAATGATACAACAAGTTTAGAAAAGTAAAATTTAACGATTATGCAGCTTGCATATAGAAAATTTTTTGTGCCTTCTGGCGGAATTCTCCGAAACAACCATATACAAAGAGATACAGAAGATTAAAAAATTTACCCAAAAAGTATATTTGCTTTCTTAATGCTTGAATTGCTTCGATGAGGATGCAAGTTGCATACAGCTTGCAGGTAAATTGATGCAAGTTTATATGTAAGGATAAAGCTCGTTTTATAATCAGAATTATCCTACTTATTTTTTGCGTTCAAATAAGAATCAAAATCCTTTCTTGTTTTTCAGGCTTTTCATTTTATCGCGCAAGCGATCGAGAAAAGCGGTTGGATTGTTCCGGCTCATCAATTTTGTAATTCGGCTTTCAAAGTCTGGAATTTCCTGTATGCCTAAAAATTTTGAAAATTTCAGAATCAAATCCTTTCTTGAAACTGCTTTTCCATTGCTATCTCCAATGATCTTTGTCTGATCAAAAGACATCATGAGTTCCAGAAAATCGTTTTTGCTGCCCATCCAGAAAAGAGATGGTTTTTTGTTTTTCTGTTTTTTTTGTTGATTCACGATTGACTCTTTACAAGCTTCAATTCTGGTTTCGAACCAGATATTGATTGAAGAGTTGTACAAGTCAATTCCCTTATCGACAAATTCAATGGCTAACTTCTTTCGCTGGGTAATTAAGAACTTTATTTTTTTTCGATCAGAAGACATCCGCCCCAGTTCTGCCCGCAATTGACTTAAACTAGACACAAACTCAGCCATTTCGTGCATAATTGTAATTTTATCTGGCCCCATTAAACTCAGTTGGGCTTCTTGCCTGAAAGAAGAAACTAAATCAATGGATCTTTCGATAATGGATTTTTGGTATTGATGATATTGCTTCTTTTGAACGATATCACTCTGCTTAAAACAAATGCATGAACTTTTGGCAATCTCGTTGGATTCCCCTTTTCCATTAGCAGACATGTATTCAAATTCGATGTAGGAACCGATTAAATCTTTAAGCAATTCGAAGGCACTCAAAAGCATCCCGAGATAAAAATCAAAATCTTGCCTGGTTGATAAATTGGCAAGATTATCGTGTACTTCGGCGATAAATTCGATATGTAGGTTTGTGAGGTGACGCTTAAATTCCTGAACGCAAGTATGAGTTTTACATTGTAAATTGATATCGTCGCCCCGTTTTTTTAATACAAAAGAAGCTCTGGAAAGTTCCTGGGGCGTGGGGTCGGAAGTTCGAATCTTCTCGCCCCGACTAGCAAAATAAAGGCTTTCAGAAATGAAAGCCTTTTTCTTTTTCAACTGGTTGCAACATGGTTGCAACACTTTTCGCATCATAATACACTCCTAAACAAAAAGCTGCTACGAAAATCGCAGCAGCTTGAAGTATCGTATTTTTATTTAAAGATACTAGACCTAGTTCCTGACCAAACAAGTTTAAAACCTGATTGACTTTATCCATTCTCAGTGTAGATTTACCCTGTTCTAAATCACGAATAAATCGAATACCAACACTCACCTTATCAGCCAGATTTTGTTGAGTCAGATTCAGTAATTTTCTTTTTTCTTTTATAAATATGGGTAGTGACACGATTGCAATATTTATGTACGCATAGCTTATCGGGTATAGTTTTAGTTAAATTAATTTTGAAACTTGTTAGAACTGAAAAGGACGCGGCCCCGCTTTTGTTTAATAATCTAATTTCAAATTTGCAAGATCAGATGTTTTACTACTTGTACAGAACATCAGCTACAAGGTCACGCAAGCGAGGATGAACACCTTATTACTTCACATATTTACCATAGTCTATGATTTTAGCTTCCAACCTCTTACTCAAATAGTCGTTCTTGTTTTTTAAGGTCTGATTTATAATTTCAGCTTCTTTTGAGTAACTTATTTTTTTCTCATTTGTCCAATAATATGGAGGTTCCTGTAAATTTGTTATTCTATCTGCGAGCTTTACAATTCCAACCTCTTTGGTCAACTTATTGATTCTTTTGAGGCTATCTTTCATCTGCTCTAATTTTGAAGGTAAATTCTCATTTTTAGTTAGAGCCAATACGCCAATTGCTACTTTTTCTCCAAATTTATCTTTTAATTCATCAAACTCAGTGTCAGTATCTTCAATCGTATCGTGTAATATTGCTAATTGAATTGCTAAATTAATATCAAAATCTTGCCTCTCTTTATACGCTATCAATACCTCCATCGCAACATTGGATATATGAAGCAAATAATTTGAGTTTGTTCCTGGCATTATTTGATTTTTATGTTTCTCTCCAGCAAACTCAATAGCTTCTTGGTATTTGTCTTGTATCATAATTATTCTGAATTTTTAGTGATTCATCCTCAATTGGATTATAAATAAATTTATCTAAAATGGAACGGCATCTTTCAATTGGCTACAACTGCTTTGTAAGCGCTATGCTGTTTGTTTCGTTAATGACCCCTGAGAATTTGTGTTTAATCTTCTAGGTTAAAAATCCCGACACCTGCAAATATACAAGAGCCTGATTAGAAATCCATAACTCCTTACCCGCAGATTATAAATTTACGGGAGCAAGGTTAATCTGTTATTTATGTTTTCATTAATTCAATATCAGCAATCTTCTGCACTTTATATACTAAATAGCAGTTTTGCGATGGTGATGATGGATATTTTTTATCCAAATACAGACTATTAATATTACAGACCTTTGCAACAAAATAAATATTGTTCTTCAAAATCATAATCAGTCATTCAGCTACGATAAAAAATGGCCACGAAGTTCGCAGCAGTTTAAAACATGTGTTCATTCAAGAGTTGAGGTCACCCTAAGTATGGTTTCAATTAAGAAATCAGAATAAAAAAAAACACCCTCTGAAAAAAATCAGAGGGTGTTAAATCAATAGTTTAAATAATCATTAGGCTTTTGGTTCAATTACCAATAGCAAATCGCCTTTAGCAACAGAATCACCAGAATCACATTTAATTTCTTTGACAGTACCTTCAGCTTTAGCATCAAGATTATTCATCATCTTCATAGCTTCCAATACTACTAATGTATCTCCTACTTTAACTTCGTCACCAACTTTTACTTTGCACTCTACAATCATACCTGGGATTGGAGCAACAACGCTACCAGACTCCATTTCGTCTTTTGAAGCGTCCTTTTTCTTACGTCCTTTAAATTGAGGAGTAGCCGGTCCGTTAGGATCGTTAATCTCTACTGTGAAAGTTTCGCCATCAACAGTAACTTCTAATTCACGACCAGTACCTTTTCCTTTAGAAGTAAGTTCTCCAGAAAGAGCTTTTCTTACCAACTCGTTCTCTTTCTCAACTTCTGCCATGGTTTTAGCCTTAACATCAGCTGGAACTTCTTCCAAACCATATTTCCATTTTAGGAAACGTTTTCCTGTTACAGGATAAAGAGCGCATAAAACTTCATCATCGATATCTTTGGCAAGATCCCCAAATTCAGTTTTAACAGCTTCCATTTCTGGCTCAAGAATAGATCCTGGACGAACTGTAATAGGTTCTTCACCACGAGGATAATCTTTAAGAGCTTTCTTTTGAACTTCAGGGTTGATTGGATGAGTTGTTTTACCATACAATCCGTAACAAAGGTCTTTTACCTCTTTTGTAATTTGTGCATATTCTCCTTCGTAAGAATCGAATAGTACATTATTTACTGTTTGTACACCAACAATTTGAGATGTAGGAGTTACCAAAGGAATATTACCTAGATCTTTACGAACTTTAGGAAGTAAACGATATACTTCTGGTAACTTATCCAATGCGTCCATAGCTTTCAACTGATTTACCAAGTTAGAAAGCATTCCACCTGGAGTTTGGTGTAATAATACATTGATATCAGTAGTCGCATACTTAGGATTATTGTCTAAGTGCTTGTATTTAGGAATGTATTTCTCCATTTCAGCAGCAATGGCATTAATTTTATTAATATCCATTCCTGAGTCGCGGTTAGTACCCAATAAAGACATAATCATTGGCTCAACTGCTGGGTGAGAAGTACGGTAAGCGTAAGGTCCAATACAGGTATCAACAATATCTACACCAGCTTCGATTGCTTTAAAAATTGCAAGGTCGCCCATACCTGAAGTAAAGTGAGTATGCAAGTTAATTGGTGTATCAGTAAATTTCTTGATTTCGCGAACCAAATTGTAAATATCATAAGGAGCTATCAATCCGGCCATATCCTTGATACAAACAGAATCAACACCGAATTCGATAAGATCTTTTACTTTATTAAGGTAGTATTCCATATTGTATACTTCACCACCCAAACGAGGTTGGTTCAAAGTATAACATACAACACCTTGTAAGTGCTTTTTATTATCCTTAATAACCTTAGCTGCTGTTTCGAAATTTCTGAAATCATTCAATGCATCAAAACAACGGAAGATATCCATACCATTATCGATTGATCTTTGAACAAAAGATTGAACCACATCATCAGCATAGTTACGGTATCCTACCACATTCTGTCCACGAAGAAGCATAGAAAATGGAGTTTTTGGCATGTGTTTTTTCAACACTCTTAAACGCTCCCATGGATCTTCACCCAAGAAACGGTGCATCGTATCAAAAGTAGCGCCTCCCCATGTTTCTACAGAATGATATCCTGCGTCATCAATCATTTCTGCTACTGGCAACATATCTTCAGTACGACCGCGAGTTGCAAATAATGACTGGTGTCCATCACGTAAACTTACGTCGTTAATTTTAATTGGATTTTCAGCTTTTGGACGGTCGCTGCCATAATTCATTTGGGTCATTTGTAAAACCCCGTGCTTATCAAATATCATGATATTATTTTTTTATTTTTCTTGAATTAATACTTTTCCCAATAAAGGGGAAAATAGAATTATGCACTACGTAGACTTCGACCACGAAGTTGTACAATCTTACGTTTAGTCATCATCATTTTAATGCCTGTACGTGACCATGAATCATTAGTAGAATTTTTTCCTTTTAATGCTTCTGCTTTCTCTAACTCTATGTGGTGAGCAACTGCTATAAGAACTGCTTTTTTAATCTTTTCTTCTCGTGTCATAATTATTCGTATTAATAATTAATTTATTAAAAGTCTTTTTTTTTACAATGGAATATTTCCGTGCTTCTTAGCTGGTAAAACCTCTGCTTTTGTACGCATAGCTTTCATAGCATGAATCAATCTTGAACGAGTTTCGCTAGGAAGAATTACGTCGTCGATATGTCCACGTTGAGCTGCCAAATAAGGAACGTTAAATGCTTCTTCGTACTCCTTAATTTTCTCATCAGTTTTAGCTTGTCTATCATCAGCAGCAGCAATTTCTTTTTTGTAAGTAGAAATTACTTCCACAGCACCTTTAGCACCCATTACTGCAATTTCGGCAGTTGGCCATGCAAATACCATATCAGCTCCTAATGGCTTAGCACACATTGCTAAATAAGCTCCACCATAATCTTTTCTTGTTACCACTGTAAATTTAGGTACAGTTGCTTCAGCATAACTCCAAAGTAATTTTGCTCCGTGACGGATAATACCACCTAACTCTTGCTGAACTCCTGGAAGGTATCCTGGAACATCAACAAATGTGATCAATGGAATATTAAAGGCATCACAAGTACGAACAAAGCGAGAAATTTTATCAGAAGCATCAATATCTAAACAACCTGCCTGAATCATTGGTTGGTTTGCGATAATACCTACCGATTGGTTGTCTAATCGACCAAAACCAACAATTGCATTCTCAGCATAGTACTCATGTACTTCGTAAAACTCACCCTGATCAAGAACTGATTCGATAACACCCTTCATATCGTAAGGTGTTTTTGGATCATCTGGAATTATTGTATCCAATTCTTCACAAACACGCTCAGGATCGTCACCCATTGGCAACTGAGGAGTTTCCTCTAAGTTATTATTTGGTAGGTAGCTTAAAATATCACGAATCGATTCAATTGTTTCTTCATCTGAATCACATGCAAAATGTGCGTTACCACTTTTAGCATTGTGAGCCATAGCTCCACCAAGCTCTTCAAAAGTAGTTTCTTCACCTGTTACTGTTTTAATTACATAAGGAGATGTAATAAACATGTGACTCTGCTTTTTAACCATGTATACAAAGTCAGTCATTGCTGGAGAGTAAACTGCTCCACCGGCACAAGGACCCAAAATAGCAGAAATCTGTGGAATTACTCCAGAAGCTCTTGAGTTACGCATAAAAACGTCACCATAACCTTTTAAAGCATCAACACCTTCTTCAACACGAGCTCCACCCGAATCGTTAAGTCCAACAACAGGAGCACCAGCACTTACAGCCAAATCCATTATTTTACAGATTTTTGCAGCATGCATTTCACCTAAAGATCCTCCTCGAGAGGTAAAATCCTGAGAGTAAGCAAATACTGGGCGACCATTAACTAAACCATGGCCAATAATTACACCGTCCGCAGCAATTTCAGTTGTTTCGAAACCAAAATTCACACAACGATGTTTCACAAACATATCCAATTCTTTAAAACTTCCTTCATCAAAAAGCAAGTCTATTCTCTCGCGAGCAGAAAGCTTACCCTTTTCATGTTGCTTGGCAACACGAGCATCTCCGCCCATCTTTTTAACTTCTTCTCTTTTTTTCTTTAAGAGATCTAATTTTTCAGATACCTTCATTTTATATTTTTTTTCTAGTAATGTGCTAAGTAATTTCTATTTTACTTCAACTGCTATATCTATTGCTAAATTTTTTATTGCGATTTACATTTCGATTGTAGAACTATTTTTTTGTCTCAATTCATATAAATCTGATTGTTTCATCTTTAAATCCATTTAAAGAATTATTTCATTATATAATGGCGAATATATATACTTTCATTGTAGATATGAAACTGTTTAAAAACACCATATTACCTCCGTAATCGTTTGAACACCGATTCTCATCACTAAATACACCTACGCAAAATGCTGTATGTCAAAGAATTATCTGCTTAAAATATCAGATTTGTAAAATACATTAAATTTTGTACGAAATACTGTACAACATATAAGAAATGAGTGAAAACACCCATTGCAAAAAACCTTTCAATATCAATTTATACCCATTTAAAAAAGTGATTTTAACAGCACCTCGCCTCATCTCTACATTAAGTGCAACTATTTTATTACTAATTTAATGAAGAACTGATACAATTAAATTACTTCCTGAAACAATAAGAGATTAATGAAAAAGCCAGATAGGTAAGTAAAAAATCTAAATTGATGTCAAATCGTATTAATGAGTAAATTATAAGCCGTTTCGAATACAAGCCCCTTTAAACAACTAGTAATAACACAGATAAAGCTCATTCAATTTATTCAATTCAATTTTCTAATGCACAAACTATTATTGAAGAATTATTTCTATAATAAATAACAAATATACATACCTATTTCACGTTTGAAAGATCCTAAAACAAGCCATTATGAATTGGAAGTAGTAGAAGAAAACTATTGCTAATTGTTCTCCGAATCGAAGATTTTTCCAACGCAAAGAGCCTGATTAATACAAGCTATTCCAAATATAGAATCGAGTGGAATACTAGACTTCTTACCTACTAATTGTAAATATGCTTAGCGATTCGAACTTTCACAACCTAACAAAAACTTCTACAAAAAAGGTTGCAGTTCTGTAACCAAATACCTTTTCAAGCACTTTAGCCAGATGCTATTTACAATGCAAGTAATCCGTTGAACGCATGTACTTTCATTTCGAAAACACACATCCCTTTGTCATTATAGCTTCGTTCAAATTGTAGCCACATGGAACAGAAACGTGTTCTTTCCTCTAAATAACTTCTCAGAGGCTTTATTGAATCGTTTCAAAACAATAAACACATCTTTCAATTTACTTTTTAAAACTTTTACTATTTTATTCTCTTGTATTACCTTTAGCGTCCAATTAATCGAAACAGAAATACAATCATGAACAAACTACAATTATTTGCCGCCATTAGTATCATAGGATTCAGCACCTACAGTTGCAACACAAAACCTCCTAAATCGAACGATACAAATAACACCAACACAGAAAAAACAAGTGTTGATTCGGTTCAGAAAATTGATAATGATCTAATTATGCAAAGTGCTTTGAATGGTGAAATTGAAATTGTGAAAGATGCTTTGAATAAGGGATTTAATGTGAATTTTACCGACGTTAACAAGCGAACTCCTCTAATGCTAGCCGCTTATAATGGACATAACGAAATAGTTAAACTACTAATTACCAACAATGCAGATGTAAATTTAACTGACACTATTCATAGAACAGCATTAATGTTTGCATCTACAGGCCCCTTCGTACCAACAGTACTTACCTTATTACAATCGGGAGCCAAGCCGAATATGGTTGACAATGAAGAAAAATGGACTGCTGCAATGATGGCTTCCTCCGAAGGCCAGCTCGAAGTTCTTAAGGTTTTAGTTGAACACGGAGCAGATTTAAAAATGGTAGATATTGATGGAGAGTCATCGCTGGATTTTGCCAAATCAAATAAACATACAGCCGTATATGACTACATTACAACACAAATAAAATAGAAATCCTGTGAAAAGATACTTTCTTTTCAAGCTAATTGCCCGAAAAAACTTTCAGAAAGAGAATGAAAATATTGGACATAAACTTAGCCCTGAAAGGATGAAAATAAAATTTAGTGGGTTAGGCGTTTAGCCTGCCCCTATCTGATGCTATTCCGGAAAGTGTCATTTCCGATTGGCAAGGAATGGTAAAATAGAATTCTGAACCAACTCCTTCTGTGGACTGAACCCAAATTTCACCTCCCAAAATATTTACATAAGATTTTGCTATTGCAAGCCCAAGACCCGAGCCATCATAACTTCTTTTGATTGAATTTTCAACTTGTTCAAAACAATTAAACACAGAGTCTAATCGATGTTGAGGAATTCCTATGCCTGTGTCCTTTATGCAGAATTCGATAGATTGAGATTTTATTTGATGACTAACAAGTATTTTTCCAATATCAGTATACTTAATGGCATTTTTTATTAAATTGATTAAAACACCCTCAAACTTCACTTTGTCAATACATACTTCCGAACACACCTTTGGTATTTCATTTTCAAATTGAAGAATTAATCCTTTTTCTTGGACTTCGCATTGGAAGAAATTTATCACCTCCAAAACACTTTGATTTAGATTAAATTTCACTTTGTCAACACCAATAGCTCCTGCTTGAATTTTCGAAACCTCTACAATATCATTCACAGTATTCAGCATCCGTTCACCCGATTGGTGAATTATTTTTATATATTCCTCTCTATTCTCATTGTCTAAATCGAGTTCCAGAAGCAAATTAGTAAACCCTAGAATACCATTCATAGGCGTACGTATTTCGTGACTCATATTAGCCAGAAAGGCCGATTTTAACTTATCACTTTCCTCTGCAGCAGCTTTGGCCTCACTTAGGCTATTAAATAACCTAATCCTCTCAACAAATGAGCCTATATCACTAGCAATAATTTCAAGAGTTTCTAAATCATCTTTCGAATATGCTTTTTCATCTTTATAGTCCTGAACACACACAACACCAACTACCTCAGTACTTAAAGAATTAAACAATGGAACCCCTAACCAAACAAAAGAAGGTGCTCCAACTTCTTGAATTTTATTTTGCAGACTTATTTCCTCCTCAACTGCATTTGTAATTAATATACTTTTAGCTGTCTTCCTAACATAGTCTGTCAATGTATTCTCTAAAGGAACAGGAATACTTGGGTCATAATCTTCAAATTCATCGATATGAAGTGGAAAAACATATTTATTTGTTTTTTTATCGTATAAGGCTACATAAAAATTATCAACATTCATCATCTGCTTCAGCTCATTATGAACTTCCTCCAAATAACTTTCTACACTAAAATGTAGAAATGATTTTTTTGATAGGTTAAGTAATATTTGTTTTCTTTTCGCCTTTTTTTCCCTTTCTGTAATATCAACAAATGAACCAAATAATTTTACAGGCTTGCCTTCTGAATCTTTTAATACTGTAGCTGAATAAAGCAAATCAAAAAAAGTACCGTTTTTTCTTACCCCAGTAGCTTCCCCAACACAAAACCCCTTTTCTAGCAATTCTTCTACTGTTTTATATTTACTGTCACCAACCAAAAAATCCATCACTGATTTACCCAAAACTTCCTGATTTGAGTAGCCCCACAGCTCTAGCAATGCATTATTTGCAAACTCTAATCTTAAACTTAAATCAGAAATTCCAATTGCATTTAAAGAGGATTTTAAGGCCTGATCTTTCAATAATAACTCATCCTCATGTTTCTTCTTTTCTGTAATATTAATATCCACCCCTTGCAATCGAACCATTTGATTATTCTCAAAGTATGGCATGATTATTTTTCGCACCCACATCACCTGATCATCAGGAAATGGTACTCGAAACACAATTTCAATTTTCCGTTTGTCTTTTTCTAATTGCTCGTATGCCTTATTGAGAATAAACCGATCATCAGGATGCACCCTACTCATAAAATAGTCAAAAGAAAGAATGGTTGCGTTAGGGTCTACTTGGTATAAATGATACATGTTTTTCGACCATTTGGTAACATCATTTAGAATGTCCCATTCCCAGCTTCCCATGCCTGCTAATCTCTCAGACTGATTTATTAGTGCTTCATTCTCTTTAATGATTTTTATTGCACTTTCCCTCTCTGTAACATCTACAATAACGGCATTACGTGCCTGTATTCCTTTGTATTCAATTGGATATGAAAAAGACTTTACCAATCTGGTTTTTCCAGTTTTTTTTGTTCCTTCCCAAATTTGTCTATCCCCATAACTTAATTTGTTTTTATCAGCCAAATTCTTGAAGTTTACCTTATCCTTCTGCTGCAAAAATATTGCAGCATCCATACCCAACAACTCTTTCTTATGGTAACCACTCAAGAGGATTGCTGCTTTGTTCACCTCAAGTATCTCATTTGTTTCTACCGAATATATCCCCATTGCCTCAGGAATATTCATAAACAATTCCTTAAAATTTGATTCTTCTGTTCTTAATGAAAACTCATTTTCTTTTTTTTGAGTGATATCAACTATAGTAACCAATATTGAATGTCCGGAATCAAGTTTTTCATCTAAGACATGAGCAACAAACAAGTCTGCCCAAATTACTTTTCCTGATTTATGTATGTAACGTTTTTCAAGTCGATATTCATTAATTTCTCCTTTCACTAACCGATCAAACAACTTAACACTCTTCCTAAAATCCTCTGCATAGGTAAGGTCAGCCAACTCCAATCCCATTAATTCCTTTTCTGAATATCCTGTAAAAAATGACAAGGCAGAATTAACATATAAAGTTTCTTTATTTTTGCCAATCTGAGCATAACATATTGGGGAATGTTCTAATAGTTTTTTAGAAATCATTAATATACTTTAGACGGTTAATAATTAGTGATAATCATAACATTAACAAATAGATCATTTTAAACTAAAAAATAAACTTTCATTTTACACTTAATAATTTTTACATCAATGGTTTATTACAAACAACGCAGTTGATTTTTAATATTACCACACGAAACAATATCAACAAGTAATATTACCAAAATTATTTCATTAAACCATAAAAATTTAAAGTGTAAGGTTTAACATTCCTTCTTACTTTTATTTCTATTTAATTTATGATAATTATTTTCATAGCCTAGCCATTCTTAGTAAAGCAGCCTCTAACAATTCATAATTGAAAGACAAATATTATACTGATCATCAAGCCTATCTTCCAATAACGAAAAAAGATATCAGTTTAGAATTATCTTTCTCCTCCATTATTGTCCTGAAATAAAGGACTCTAACAATCTTATTCCCTTTTAATTTATGACTCCTGCATAAATATTGCCAACCATTTATTTTGCGCAAAAAAAAGGGAACAACTAGGAATAGTTAATTCCTAGTTGTTCCCTTTTCTTATGAGTATCTAATGTAGAAATCTATTTCTTAGGCATCCAACTCTTCACCAATACCTTATTTTGTTCGTACCATTCTTTGGCCGCCACTTCAGGACTATCTGACTTATTGATCGCTGCCATAAGGCTGTACAACTGATCTTCGGCCAAATTGAAATTTCCAAAGAATGTTGCCAATTCAGGAAAATCTTTGGCAAAACCTTTACGTGCCAAAATCTCACAAGCATCTTCGGGGAATATCCCTTTGGGATCATCAAGATATTTAATATCATATTGTGCCCACATAAAATGAGGTTTCCAACCTGTAACAGCAACCCATTCGTTACGTTGTATACCTTTTTTTAAGCTTGCCAACATGGCTGGACCCGAAGAGGTAATTTGTTTAAAATCCAAATCGTAAGCCTCAATAGCTTTCTCGGTGTTTCCGTGTATTCCAGCTCCACTACCAATTCCAATAATTTTACCTTCAAACTTATCCTTGTTTGCAGTTAAGTCTTCTATGGAATTAATATCTACATAAGAAGGCACTACAATACCCGTTGTACCGCCAGTAAATATTTCTCCAATTTTGTCAATTTTCGAACCAAACTTATCCCAGTATTCTTTATGTGTATTTGGTAACCAAGCATCTAAAAATAAATCTGCATCACCTTTAGCTAATGAAGCATAAATTGGTCCTGGTTCGATTGGTTTCACCACCGCAGCATATCCCATATCATCAAGGGCAGCTTTTGCTAAATGAGTAAATGCAATGCCTTCAGCCCAATTAGGATACAGAATTAACACCTCTTTTTTACCACTCTTTTTTTTAGGATTACATCCCTGAACCATTAGTAAGCTAAGCAAAATAATGGGAAGCAATTTGATTGCTTTCTTAAAATTTTTCATCATTTTAGATTTTTCAAGTTAATTTATTTTTTCTCTTTGTTTTGAGTACCACCCAAAAACTGTGAGATACGATCCAGGATAATCGCTAGAATCACGATACCAAGCCCAGCTTCGAATCCCAAACCAATATCTGCTTTTAAAATACCAGTGTATACCTTTTCACCTAATCCGGCAGCTCCTACCATAGAAGCAATAACTACCATGGAAAGCGAAAGCATAATTACCTGATTAACTCCTGCTAATATTGAAGACTTAGCCAAGGGAATTTGCACTTTATAAAGAACCTGACGAGGAGTACTTCCGAAAGAATAGGCTGCCTCAACCACTTCTTTGGGAACATTTCGAATTCCTAAATTTGTTAAACGTACCCCTGGAGGCAAAGCAAACACAACAGTTGCAACAACCCCGGGCACATTTCCTACCGAAAAGAAAAGAATAGCAGGAATAAGGTACACAAAAGCAGGCATAGTTTGCATAAAGTCAAGTATGGGGCGAATGGTGCGCTGTGCCCGATTGCTCCTAGCTGACCATATCCCCAAAGGAATTCCAATCAATAGTGCAATAAATGTTGATATTATTACCAATGACAAAGTCTGCATGGTTTCTTCCCAGAAATGCATTCCCCACAACAGTAAAAGTCCGAAAATCGTAAAGACAAACATTCCACCGGCCTCTTTCCAACCTTCTTTTTTTAGCAAACTTCCCTTACTTGTACCCAGATAATAAGCCAAGGCAGCAATCAAAAATATAACAACAAAAGGATGTGGTGCCAATAAAATATTCTGAAATCCTTCCACTAAAGATTCAACTCCATTCGTAATGGCATCAAAAACGGGCGCTCCTTTTATAGACAACCATTCGATTCCACTTTCGACATATTTTCCTATGTTAATTTTCTCCATCGTAAGTACCTCCTTTTTCTTTTATTTGAATTACTTCCTCTCGTTCCTTACCAATTACCTCGGCAATTACAGAAGAGTGCACCACAATTCCCTGCAGTTCTTTGTCACTGCTAACCACGGTTAAAGGCAAAGTATGATCGATAAACAGAGGCAAAAGGTCAGCAGCTAAAGTATCCGCATCAACCAAGGGAACCTCATCAATCAGAATTGTTTCCAAGCTACGCACATTTTGTTTTTTTAACTCAGCAACTTCAAGTGCTTTTACCCAACCAAGAAAAACATTACTTTTATCCACTACTGGCAAACGATCTACTCCTCTTTCCCGCATGCGACGCAAAGCCAAAGCAGGTCCATCTTTTTCAAGTATCAATTTACCAACATCCTTTCCTGTAAACATGATAGATCCAGCAGTTACAATGGTACTCCTATCTACATTCTCTACAAAAGCTTTTACATAGTCGTCGGCTGGCTCCACAAGAATATCCTCTGGTGTTCCCACCTGAACAATTTCTCCATCCTTCATGATAGCAATGCGATCTCCTAACTTTAGGGCTTCATCCAGATCATGAGTAATAAATACGATGGTTTTCTTGAGCTTCTTCTGCAAATCCAATAACTCATCCTGCATATTGCTTCGGATGAGTGGATCCAACGCACTAAAAGCTTCATCCATAAGTAAAACTTCAGGATCGGTAGCTAAGGCTCGGGCAAGGCCCACTCGCTGCTGCATACCTCCACTCAACTCAGAGGTCATCTTGTACTCATAGCCTTGCAAACCAACAGTAGCAAGGGTTTGTAAGGCAATTTTTTCTCTTTCTTCCTTCTCAATTCCGTGAATTTCTAATCCGAAAGCAGTATTGGAAACCACAGTGCGGTGTGGCAGTAAACCAAAATTTTGAAATACCATAGCCATCTCCTTCCTTCGCAATTCCATCAAAAGCTTTTTATCCATACTTACCACATCTTTTCCATTCACTTTAATTTCTCCAGATGTAGACTTGTTCAATCGATTCAGGCAGCGAATTAAACTAGACTTTCCACTACCAGAAAGTCCCATCACCACAAAAATCTCTCCTTCTTTAATATCAAAGTTTGCATTTTTTACAGCTATGGTGCAGTTGGTTTTCTTTAAAATCTCTTGCTTACTAACCCCTTTCTTCACTAAACGCAAGGCTTCTTTCTTGCGAGAACCAAAAATAAGGTACAAATCCTTAACAGCTATCTTTGTTTTATTCATTGTATGTTTTTTTAGAAATAATAGCCTATGTTTACATTGAATCGATTTTCCCAATCGGCATCAGGACTTCCTTCTGCCAAACCATCAGTCCATGCTCCCAGCCAAGCATTGTTTTTCCCAAATGCCCAATCAACATATGTGTAAATACTTCCAGCAGTAATCAAGAAACCAGGAATCAAATGTTGCGAACTTTTGAAACCAGCTTTTCTCTTGTCGATAATTGAATAATCAACATAAGCTTGAACGTTGCTAATCGGTCCAAATTCCACATCCATGGAATAGGCTAAGCCGGCAACATAAACATCCGCTTTGGCGGCCACATTATAATCGTACGAATAAGCTCCCATTTGAACTTTATCCAAGGTATTTCCCAGGTTGTCTTTCGCCCCATAATCGTAACGAATATACTCTCCTTTAAAATTGAACTTGCCGAAATTTGCTACAACATGTCCGGCAAAAGCAGTTGAGCTTTCAGCTTCCTCTAAAACGGTATTGTAATTTTGACCAACCTGACCCGAAACACCTAGCTCAACATTTTTTGTAAGTTGGTAAGCAGCCCTAATATTGAACTGATTAAGCTCTTTAATTGAGGCATCATCAGAAGAAGTAATATCGTAGGAGTAACGAGCCGAGAAATTCGGGCTTCCTTGGGGTTCAGCCTGACGAAAGTACGCTACATCCAGAATTAGATTTTTAATTCCCTTGTACTCAAAAGTTATTCCAGCATCATAATCATCCTCAAGTCCAATGTAGTATGGCATCTGGAACCACCAGCAGTGTGAAGCATACTTGCCAATTCCGAAAGGAACCTGAGTAACACCTAATTTCATATATAGATTCTCGTTAAAAGCATAGCCAAGGTAGCCATGATGCAAAAAATGCGTATCATCACCAGGGTAGAATCTGTATTCAAAACTCAAATCAACTCCCGAAGTACGAGCATCTACATTCAAACGCCAGGTATCCCAGGCAAATTGAGGATCTGTTTTATCATCCGTCCAACTTTTATCATAAATATTGTAACGCAAAGCACCACCAAATTTAACGTAATCCTCTTTTATTTCCTGAGCAACACTAACAACGGTTCCTAAGGTCATAAAAACTACTAAAAGGAATATTCTTGAAGGAATATTCTTACACAATTTTCTGAAATTCATAAATTAAATAGTTTAGTTATTCCGGAAGTCCATTAGATTCTAAAAATAATCCACTCCTACACACATCCTTTTGTTCACCTAACCAATTCTTTACCAACTAAAAAACAACCAATAAGGATATCATTGGTAGCTCTTATAAATTTGATCTTATAGAATCAAACTTTCCCTTTCAAACAAAGAATTTACATAAACAAAAACACCCGGTTTAGGACTATCCGGAAAAACGCAAATAAATTAACGGCTACTAAGTGTCTCTGAAGGTAAAGGTTGTGCATTTTTAATTTCGAGGTGCTTTCTTACATGCGTAGCAAACTTTTAATTTGCTTCAAACATTGCATCACAACCCTACTCATAGTATTCAAACAGAAAATACATCACGTATTTTTTCTTACAATAATCTGCTTTTAAAGATGTATAAACACTCATGGATTAAAAACACCCTATATGTAAAGTATTTTCAATTCGTATAATAACATGGAGGTCGAGTAATTTTCCAACTTTCTGTGCTATAGGTTTTCATCGTGGTTTCTATTTCTCAAAAAAACAAAACTTGCATTATAAGAAATATGCCGCAATAAATACAAAGCCTAAAAAATCAGACAACCATTATAGGTATAATCTGAAAGAAATTGATGGTTTCAGCCTAAGGGAGGTCATTTTAAAAGTACGACATGCATAATTTGTTTCTGTGCGACAAATATAGAGGTAATTTTAAGAAATCCAAAACTGCTTTATTGCATTCCCACGGCGCAAACATTACAACTACCTGTGGATCTTGACCTAACAAGCCCATTTATATTTCAGATCTATCTAATTGATAAATCGCAGCCCATTTATTGAAAGCCCGGAATACATTTGTTTCTAGAGAAACTTTTTCAGATTACGAAATAAAACATTTCAGAATCTTATGCTTGAATATCAAGAAAAGATCTACCTATAACAATTAGAATATTTTAGTTGATCAGTTTAAGAGCTGAGATAAAGTGGTTCCGCCAATCCTGCAAGCGTATAACAAACCATCTACACCACTTGCCGATTAGCTCAATAAGCCATAAAAGAGAATGATATTTTAGTAATTCCAGTTTACTTTCCGGATAAAAACCAAACTGGGTACTTTTCATGAAGTTTCTCAGAAGGAGATATTAATACGACTATCAATCAAAGGAAGATTCATGAGGTGATTGTGGTTCAATCAATTCCTCTTTAATTACATCTTCGGCAGTGAGCAGTGGAGAAGCATCGAGGCCTTCAATTTCTAGCATTTCAACCAAAAGATCTAATGATTCACCAATAATCTTCAATTTCTCGACAGGTATTCTCTTTAGTTTAATCGCTAATCTTTGTTGAAGAAGATCTGGAGTTGCCCTAAGTACATCATCACCAATTGAAGTAAGTGTAATTGTGGTTACTCTTCTATCTCCAGACTTCGGCAGTCGGGCAAGTAACCCTTTCTTTTCCAATCGGCCAATAATTCCTGTAACCGTACTTGAATTTAGATTCAAATGATCCCTGATACTTTTTTGCGTAGCCTGATAATTTGGAGAGTTCTTTAAATACTCCAAACACAACACTTGTGGAATACTTACACCATAGTTTTTCTGTATTTTCTTAGATTCCAAATTGATGGACCTAACAATCCTTCGAATCTTAATAATAATGTTTTTATAATCCATATCCCCGCATTAAAGTCATCCTTAATCGAACAAGGCAAAATTAAAAAAATGTATTCATTTGTCGTACTTACTCTAAATAATAAATACAATCTCAACGTAGAGTTTTCTTTCTTGAAATTCCTAGGGAAGTATCACTTGATTAGCCACAAATATAGTTTTGATACAACACATATTTAAAATAGCATTAATTCCAATAGAAAAAAAAGACCTGATAAAACGAAAACTCCTCATTTTATCAAGTCCTTTGCAATACGTTTATCTAACAACATTCTACTCTAAGGGTCAAAATGTAGATTTTGAAAAGAAAGGCTTAGATCCGTTTCATCATTCCTTCTATTTCTCTGATTTGTGCGGTTAATAATTTTTGTTTGTCTAGCTTCTTACTTTCCTGCAAATAATAGGTAGCCAGTTTTTTATTTCTCTGCGACAAGGCAATTCCTGAAAGATTCAACTTAGCAACAGCCTGATCGTTTTTTAAACGAAGACCAATCTTTAAGGCTTTCTTGAAGTTTTTTTCCGCCTTAGAGTTACTATGACTTTGTACTTCAATTAGTGCCGAAAGGTAGTAAAAATAGGCTTCCTGACTTTTAATCATCAATTCTGGATGCTTTACTCGGGCCAATACCTTAGCAGCTTTCTCTAGCTTATTTTTTCTCACAAAATAAAATGCAAGTAAATTCATTTCGTTCTTGAAATGCACTAACACAAACAGTCCTGAAAGAAGAAGCACTAAAATGCCAAGTGATACTAAACCTTTTACAAAAAGAAGGATAGATCCTAAAAACAGAATTCCAGCGATTACAAGTCGTAGGTACTTTTTCACCATAATAGATTTTTTAAAATTTAATGCTACAAAACAAAGCATTTTTTAATACAAAGCCTCATGATCTTAAAATGTTTTTCCAATTTAATCAACTCTAGCTTATTCCTTTTGCTTTTAATACTATCATTCAGACCTAAGTTTCATGTACTTATTTTTTGTCACTGTGGAAATTTATTATTCTATAAGTACTACATTCCTACTTATTCCATTTTATCTGCACTCATTAAATACTAAGCCTATTCCTTTCTAAATGAAAAATCAATTCCTATCTTTTATCACCTACTGTATAATGCCGTAAATAAAAATAAATAACATGAAAGCAATTCAAGATTACTATCCCGACCATTTTTCTCATTGTTATGGATGTGGAAAATTAAATGAACATGGCCATCAGATTAAGACCTATTGGGATGGCGATAACACCATAACTCGCTTTGTTCCGAAAGAATATCATACAGCAATTCCTGGCTTTGTATACGGAGGTTTGCTAGCTTCACTTATTGATTGTCATGGAACAGGATCGGCGGCTTTAGCATTGGCAAAAAATCAGGGAATTGAACTTTCAAATCAAAATGCGCCTCGATGTGTGACTGCCTCGCTACAAGTAAAATATCTAAAACCAACGCCTATAGATAGCGAAATTGTAATTCGTGGAAAAATTAAAGAAATCAGTGATCGAAAAGCCATCGTTTCTTCTGAATTGTATGCCAACGATGTACTTTGCGTAAGTGGTGAGGTAATTTCTGTTTTGGTTCCCGATAATTTTGGCTCCTAAAAAAAGCCACCAGAAAATCCGATGGCTTGTTCTATTATTTATTGAGAATCTTACTCTGTTAAAATTCCACCCGTCATTCGCACTAAAGCTGTCCTCGATTCTATTAGGTTAAAAATAGCATTTACTCGTGCAAGAGCTACATTCTGATAAGTTATCTGAATATCCCGGTAATTGAAGGAATTAATACTTCCCGATTCGTATTTATCCTTGGAAATTTTCAGATTAAGTTCTGCGGCAACTAAATTCTCTTGAGCAAGAAGATACAGTTCTCTTCTGACCTCATACAATTCGAATTGTTGCGCTAACAAATTGGTCAAACTATGCTTCATATCTTCCGTTTCTACTTTGCCGATTTCCTCCTGTATCTTCGCAATTTGCATGGCTCTTCGGTTCGAATTGCCATTAAAAATCATAAAACTTAAACTTACATTAGCGTAAAAGTCATGAGAATTACTGTTCGTAGCTGAAAGACCATCGTATTTTAAGCGAGTTGAATAATGTTGCACTCCTGCCCCCAAAGAGATTTGAGGATAATAATTACTCCGAGCCAAATCCACATCTCTTTTCAACAACACCTCTTGTATGTATCTATTTTTAAGCGTGTTGTTTTCCGAAAGCATCTTATCAAGCAGCTCATCCATCTGAAACTTTTCATCTACCGGTATAAATTCATCGGCGAAAGCATAGGTATTACTCTCTTTAACTCCCAATAAAAAATTCAGATCGCGAACCGAATTATTAAAATCTACTTTCTCAATCAAAAATGAAGATCTATCTTGTAACCAAGCGTTTTGTGCTTGCAAAACATCAAAGGTAACCGAACTCCCCAACTCCTTTCCTACTTTTACTTTCTCGTACCTATCTGAAGATAAACTCATGATTTTTTCAGCTACCTGGAGCCGTTCTTTTTCCAACAAAACCTTATAATAGGCTAGAATTATCAGTTCAATTTTATTTTCGATAGCGATCACTGTATTTCCCTTAGACAATTGAGCTAAATCGTCGTATTTATCTTTTCGAATCTGCACCGCAAAACCATCAAACAATGTCCAACTTACATCAAGCGATGGAATAATATACCGAAGCGAATAATCTGCATCTTCATTGTAATCCTTCGTATTTTGATTGGATAAATTAAACTCAATACTTGGGTAGCGACCTGCATTTCCCCACGAACTATTCAATTCCGAAACCTCTTCCGATTTGCGAACTATTTTTAATTGATAATTGTTTTCCAATCCAATTTCAATGGCTTTGGAAAGACTCAATTTCTCCTGAGCATGAACAAACAACTGTCCACTCAAGATAAAAATAATGAGTAATGATACTTTTTTGATCATTTTTTCTTCTTTATATTGTTTCCCAGATAACAATCTGACCATTTATATCTTAATCTAAACTTACATTCGATTCCTTCACCTTAGGCTCCACATCTCTTGCTGGGATTTTTTTCCCTTCCCAAAAACTTTGACTGATTCTTTTGATATCATTTAAAATTAAAATCAAAACAGGGAAAAAGAGTAGAATAAACAAGGTTCCAACCAAAACACCATAAGCCAAAGCAATGGCCATAGGAATAAGAAACTGAGCTTGAAAAGAGTTTTCTAGAATTAAAGGATACAAACCAACCGATGTAGTAATTGTAGTTAAAACAATCGCTCTAAACCTGGCTTTTCCTGCCGCTTTTACCGCAGGTTCAGGGTCCATTCCTTCCTCTACGAATAAATTATACTTCGATAAAAATACCACCGCGTCGTTAATAATAACTCCCGAAAGCGCAACCATTCCCCACACACTAAGCATTGAAACAGGGAAACCTTCGACTCCATGTCCCCAGGCAGATCCCAGCCAGCCCAAAGGAATCATTAACAACACAATAATCCCCTGTGTAAAGCTTCTAAAATGAATCATCACAATAAAAATAATCAGCATAAAGGCGATGCTAAAATAAATTTTAAGCTCCCCAATATCTTCCGATGACCGTTTCTGCTGTCCTTGGTATTCGGAACGAACACTTGGATATTTAGCTTCCAAATCAGGTAAAATGGTACTTTCAATGTACTCCAAAATAGGGGGCACTGGTTCATTAGGGTCAATCAATTCTGCATCTACCCGAATTTCACGCGCACCATTGTAACGCTGTATGCTCACAGGACCTCGTAAAATTTCAAAATCGATTAGTTCCGACAAGGGAAATTCACCATTTGGGGTACGAATTCTCATGTTTTCCAATTGCCCAATAAAAACCCGGTCGCTTCGGGGATATCGAACCCAAACCTTAATTTCATCTTTTCCCTCCTGTAATCGTTGAGCCTGGCCACCAAAAAATCCTTGCCTTATTTGAGAAGTAACTGAACTTAAATCCATGCCTAAATAATAGGCTTTGGCTTTTAGCTTTATTCTTAGCTCTCTACTTCCCAAAGGATTATTGTCATTTATATTGTACAAAGAGGCCATCTTTCGCAATTCATCCTGAAAATAATCATTGGCCTGATTCAATTGATCCAAATCGTTACCCAACAAACTTATAGAAACTGGAGCTCCCCAACGATTGTTGGCTCCAATGGTAAATTTTTCAAGATTACTAACATCTCCCAATTTTTGCTTCACCCGATCGGTGATTTGGAAACTAGAAACTGGTGCGCCCTCCATATCACGTAAAGTAACCGACAAATTACCAGCATGCGGCCCCACTTCCTGTCCACCAAAAGCATTGCCCGAAGAAAGACTTGTGTATTTTATGAAATTTGCTGTATCCTTAAATTCTTCCTTTAACTCATCGTTTACCTCCCAAACCGCATTTTCGAATTGCTTTAAGCGGTCAATGGTAATTTCATTATTACTCCCTGGCTTATATGCTATGTTTATTGAAAAAGTATCGAAAGCCACATTGGGGAAAAATGTGCTTTGTATGAATCCACCACTAAACAAACCAGCCGTAATTAGAATTAATCCTACCGGAACAAATACAATAAACCAACGCCAACGAACGGCACGATCTAAAGTCCCGGAATAAACCCGATCTCGAACAAAAATGATCCCTTTTTCAATTTTTTCCCGAATTTGATTAAAAAAATTATCCTTACGATCTCGTCTTAAAACCTTTTCATTACCAACATGACTAGGTAGCACAAAAAGGCTTTCGAAAAGAGAAAGACTCAAACAGGCCACTACTACAAAAGCCATTTCGTATAAAAACTCCATATTCCCGGTGATCAGCAATAATGGTGAAAAAGCAACCATAGTAGTAGTTACCGAAGTAAGAACTGCAGGAACAACTTCCATTGTACCATCGATAGCCGCACGGCGGGGACTTTTGCCTTTCTCGAAATGAGAGTAAATATTTTCGCCAATTACAATTCCATCATCTACCAAAATCCCGATAATCAATATCATTCCAAAAAGAGAAATCATATTAATGGTAACCCCCATAAGATTAGCAATGATAAACATCCCCAAAAAGGATGCAGGTATTCCCCACGCCACCCAAAGAGCTAAACGAAAACTTAAGAAAAGAGCCAGCGCAATAACAACCAACAACAATCCATAACCTCCATTTTTATAGAGTAAACTTAGTCGCGATTGCAGTAGACTAATAAAATCGAAACCTATTTCCAAACGAACATCATCATGCTCAGCATTAAATTCTTTAGCATATTGATTGCAATAGTCTGATATTTCCTCCAAATCTTCTTCATTCAGCTTATTCACAAAAATTGAAATTGCTGGATTCCTATTGATGTAAGTAGAATTTGGAACATCCTGAAATTGAAAATGAATATTCGCCACATCGCTAATTCTTAAGTAACTACCATCAGGATTGGCTTTCAGAATAATTTCTCCAATTATATCGGGATCGACGGAACGATTTCGGCTTCGAATTAATATTTCCTCGACTTGATTTTTTATTGTTCCTCCCGAAATATCGATATTATTATTTGCTATGGCCGCTGATATTTCACTGAATGTGAGATTGTATCGTCGCAAATTTTCCTCCTCTACTTCTACCGACAACTCCAAACTAGGAAAACCTGAAAGAGTAATTTGCGACATCAGCTTGGATCGCATCAAATCATCATAGATGATATCGGCATATTTTTTCAGATGTATGAGATCAACATCGCCCGAAACTGAAAGTCGAACTGCAGGTGTTGTTGCTCTTTGCTTAGCTATAACAGCTTTTTCGGCCCCTGAAGGAAAAGAAGGAATTCCATCTACCGAATTCTTTACATCGGCCAGTGTCTCATCTAAATCATAATCGCCAGTTGTAGTAATTGTCAATTGCGAAAAGCCTTCGGACGAAACTGAATTCATTTCCTTTATTCCCACAATGCCTCGCACAGCATCCTCTATTCTAGAGGTTATTCCTTCCTCAACTTCCTTAGGAGATGCACCGGGAAACACCATGCTAACCGTAATTATTTTCGACTCGGTCTCGGGAAAAAATGATTTTTTCATGTAGGCCAGCGAAACACCTCCAGCTATAATCATTAGAGCTATAATCATTTTACCGTAAAACGGATATCTTACAAATTGGGATATTATCGTTCTCATGATTTGTTATTTCTGTATTTGCACCTGCATATTTTCCATGGCCTTTACCGGAGGCACCACAACCAACTTCTCTCCTTCCTTTAAACCATTAAAAACCAAAGTATTATCATTTCGTTTAATCACATTGATTTCTTTTTGCTTAAGAATGTCTCCTTCGAGCACAAAAACCTTATTGGAACTAAAAACTGCATTTCTGGGTATTTCCATGGCCTTATCGATCATTTTCCCATTGAAACGAGCCGTTAAAAACTGTCCCTGATACAAATCCTGCCCCTTAGATTTCTCAAGCTTTACAAAAACAGATATGGACTGAGTTCCCTGATCAACAAAATCAGACTTTCGAATTAATTTCCCAATAAAAAGTACCTTGCCATTGGCATCTAGAATATCCACTTTATCATTTAATTTCAGCCAAACAATATCCTCCGCTTCAATTGGAACCTGAAGTTCTAACATGTTTGACTCGATGATTCCTGCCAAACGAGTTCCCATACCAGCTACCGAACCAATTTGTGTATTCACTTCAACATAGGACCCATCAAAGGGAGCATATATCCTGCGCTTATCTAGCTTAACCTCAGCACTTTTTATCGCATAATAATCTCCCAAAATATCTCGACTCGCCATAAAAACCTTTTCCTGGTCTGACCTGATCTTTGGCAATTCAGGAATTTTATCCTCCAGATTTACCGAATTGAAAAAATTCATCCATTCTTCAAAATTATCTGCATAATCAACTTTAATATCAGGCAAATTCTCCGCCAATTTATTCAGGAAACGACTTTTTTGAGCTCTCAAGTCCATTTGAGCATCCTCCTCATAAATCCGAATTAAGAGTTGTCCTTTTTTAAATTTTTGTCCCACCTTTAGAGGCACTCCGGTTTCAATAATTCGACCAGCAACTTCCGAGCTCACACTTACTTCAAGATTAGAAGCTAGGCGCCCCTTCTCAATAATTGGAGAAGATATTTGATGGTATTGAACCGGTTCAACAGTAACAAAAGGTAACTTTTTTTGATTTAAACTCTTTTTCGGCGATTTTTTCAGACTACTTAAGCCCTTCATGCCTGCATAAGAAATTCCCAATGTTGCTACAACTAGCAAAACAATAATTAGCTTTCGATTCATTTATAGATATTGTTAGTATGGTTTCGTGGTAATTTAACTACTACGCATTCATAAAACTTTATAGTGATGTATAAATATAAGTAATAATGATCGAAACTATAAACATTTAAAACGTTTCGCCGCAAATTTGATAAAACATTAGAATTGATGCTGGCGAACAACAAATAGCTGGTTTTATTTGTTAATATTCCAAGATAGAAGAATCAAAACTTACTGAAGTGGAAAATATTTACGATTTTTGAACACATTTTTATACAAATACAACTAGATGGAACAAGAAAAATACTCTAAACTTCGCTATCAACTCATGGAATCAATGACATGGCCTTCCTTGTACATGTTTAAATTCGTTATTCCCAACACCGATGAAAAATTAATGGCAGTAAAAAGTCTTTTTCCTGCAAACACACAATTTGCATTCAAAACCTCAAGAGATCTTAAATTTATCGGGATTACGGTAAAAATAGTCATGAAATCGGCCGATGAGATCATTGACATCTACATTAAAGCTCAAAAAATTAAAGGAGCCGTTATCTTATAAGTAATATTATTGCTTGTATCGAAACAATATTTGAAGCTTTTCAGCTTAATTAACCTTTCTCAGGAAAGAAAAACGAAGAAATTGTTTTAATTTCGAGAATTGAACTAACAATTTATTAAATGATAGATGTAATTGATTTTGGATTGACTCCTAAAGGAGAAAAAGTGCAACTCTATACCCTCAAAAATAAAAACGGAATAAAAGCAAAAATCACTAATTATGGAGGAATTCTAACCTCCTTAACTCTTCCTTTACCTAATGAGGAAAGAAATATTGTTTTGGGCTTCGATTCTCTAGATGAATATACCAATCAGGAATATCTTTCAAACTGCCCATATTTTGGAGCATTAATTGGTCGCTACGGAAACCGAATTAACAAAGGACTTGTTAGACTTAATGAACAGGAAATTCAACTTCCATGCAACCATGGAATACATCATTTACATGGTGGAATGTCGGGCTTCGACCAAAAAGTTTGGAAAGCTGAGATTTTGAATGATACTGATTTGAAATTAACATATTTAAGTGTAGACGGAGAGGAGAATTTTCCTGGAAATTTGAATACCGAAGTCATTTATAAGCTTACTGATGAAAATGAGTTTCAGGTTCATTATAAAGCTGTAACTGATAAGACTACGCCCATTAATTTAACCCAGCATTCTTATTTTAATTTATCTGATAATTTCGAGAGTATCTTAGATCATCAACTACAAATTGATACAAACTTTATTTTAGAATCAAACGATTTGCTAATTCCCAGTGGAAAATTATACAACATAAGCAAGACTCTTTTCGATTTTACTCGTAAAAAAACAATTTCAAAAGACATTGAAGAAATTGAAAACTACGACGACTGTTATGCTTTTGGAGAATCGACAGACGTTCCCAGAAAAATTGCCGAGCTAAGCGATAAAGAAGGAAAAGTAAGCATGGAAATTGCTACAACCTTTCCTGGATTACAAGTGTACACGGGTAAGTATATTTCTGCTGGACAAAAGAAAAAATTTGGATCCTTCTCGGGGGTTGCTCTTGAAGCTCAAGGATATCCTGATGCTCCAAATCATCCTAACTTTAAACAAGGATGGTTGCATCCTGGAGAAGTGTACCAGCAACAAACCAATTATAAGCTAAAATTCTAAACGCCATTAGAAAAAAAAATAATAAAAAAGGTCGGATTCAAAAATCCGACCTTTTCGTTATTTGCACATACTTACTTTACTAATAATTCTCTAAGTTATCATTAGTGTCTAATTCTGTTTGAGGAATTAGAAACTGCCAATCTGAATTTACCGATGGAGCATCCTCGTATAATGTTCCACACACGGCTATATTATGATTTGAGTTTTGCCTATCCATTGCAAGATCGTTACGTTTCAAATCTAACCAACGGAAGCCTTCACCCCATAATTCTATTCTTCTTTGCAATAAAATTTCATCAATTAGATCCTGACCTGTATTTGTAGACAAACTATAACCAGAATCTCTTTTACTCACCAAGTCGTATAAAACAGCAGCTGCGTTGGCATCTTGCCCAGCATTAGCTAATGCTTCAGCTTCGATCAAATACATTTCCGACACTCTCATGTACACCTCATCACCTGCAAGAGCTGTAGAGGTTGGATCATCAGCCTGAAATTTTATATTCATATAATCAACAAGACTATGGCTTGTTCGCAAACCAAGATTATCAATTAATGAATCTGAATAAGATTCCGCATCTTCTAACCACAGATCTTTTCGATAATCAGTATCTGAAATTTGATCGTAAAGTAAATTATTGATCAACTTAGGATTTGTTCTTACATTGGTGGAGTTAAAATTACAACTTATATAGGCTGCAAAAGAAGCATAGTAACGACTCTGTTCTTCATTAATTTCACTCCCCCAAATCCATTCAGTTCCTTCAATATCATTAAAACCTGATTTGTACTCGGCTTCGCCCATTAAACTATAGTTTACTTTTACTTCGGCAGCATATTCATAGGCTGTGCTCCAATCCTGCATCACCAATGCTACACGTGCTCGAATTCCTTTGGCAATGTCCTGACTGATATTAGAAATATGATCCTGACTTATGCCTTCCAAAAGAGTAATTGCATCATCCAAATCGCTTGTTACCTGAGTATAAATTTCTGCAACGGTAGCCTTTGGTTGTCCTTCTGTAGTATATTCTTTAAGTAAGGGAACCGCACGACTGGAGTTATCTGCTCCATTTACATAACGCTCTCCATAAAACTGAACCAACATAAAATGAGCATAAGCACGATAGGTTAAACACTGACCTTTGATATCATTTATTTCTGATTCGGTACCATCCAAATCATCAACTACAGAAAGGATTTTATTCGCATTTGCAATGATATCGTAGTAAAAATCATACACATAATCCGTTAACGAACTAGTTTCTAAAGTATGCGATTCCCATTTACTATCGTAAATCCACCAGCCATTTCCTTCACTCGACAGTACAACATCATCTGCTGCAAATTCGCAAAATAGATTATTAGAACTTTGTCCTGCTTCATCCTGGGAATCATCATCTCGTCTGTCGTAAATCAGACTATGAATTCCGTTAAGGGTATAATAGGCATTTGTAGTGGTAGATAAAACTACATCCTCACTGTAAGAGTTGGATGGAGAAGTTTCCAAATAATCATCTGCACATGAAACACATGTGACAATTAAAAGGAGTATACTTGCAATTTTTATATATATTTTATTCATCTGTTAATTTTTTAATAATGATTGATGATTAGTATTTATAATTACCATGAACTATATCGTAAATTAGATCTAAACATTATGATATACATATGGAAATCATCTCATATTATTTAAAATGTAAGGTTTAGTCCAAAAGTTACCGATTTAGAAGGAATATAATCATTAGATTGTGTCCCATTAAATTCTTCCTGACTATTCATACCTGTTCTTTTGTTATGAAGCCATAAATTTTCACCGGTTACGTATGCTCTCAAAGAGCTCAATCCTAAAGAAGAAATCAGGCTATTATCAAAATTATATGATAAGCTTACATTCTTAAGATTTATAAAGGATGCATCGGTTAACCAACGATCAGACGTAGCATTGTTATTACTATTTCCGTATTCCATTTTAGGAACATCTGTTTTGTCACCAACACTTTTCCATGCTTTTAAAGCGTCTTTGTGCAAAGCAGAGCCCATCTCACCACCATGCATTAATCCCTGATAGGTATAATCCATTACTTTTCCTCCAATTTGGTAGGTAAACAAGAAGGACAAGTCGAAGTTTTTATAACTAAAGCTATTTTTGATCGAACCAAAAAGATCAGGAATAGCGGACCCACAATAGTGATAATTGGCATAATTATAATCTTCAGTAACCATAACTCCATCGTATTCATACCCTTCGGTTTGGTCTTCGTCAGGATCCAAAGCAAATATAGAAGCTCCATTATCAGCATTAACGCCAACAAAATCTCTCAACCAAAAATCGTAAATAGAGTGGCCAACTTTCAATTTTTTCGAACCATTTATTAGTTCATCGTAAGGCATAGATAGAATTTCATTTTTTACGGTAGACATGTTTACATCTACTCTCCACTGAAAGTCATCAGTTTGAACAGGAACACCAGAAATAAATATTTCCAACCCTTCATTTTTTAAAGCTCCTGTATTTTGATACTGAGAATCGGCACCCGAAGAAACTGGAAGATCGACTTCAAAAAGCAGATTATCTGTTTTTTTATGGTAGTACTCAAAAGATCCTGCAAGACGATTGTTAAATAAACTAAATTCAACAGCAACATCAGAACTTTTATTGGACTCCCATTCTAAATCGGCATTTCCAATTTCAGAATCCATTCTAAATCCAGGATCGTTCACATTATTCTTAATAGTATAAAGAGATTGCCAAGCATAGTAACTACCAACGCGGTCGTTTCCAACTTCTCCATAAGAAGATCTAAGTTTTAACATATCGATCCATTCCATATTGTCGAACCAATCTTCCTCACTAAGTCTCCATGTTAAACCTGCACTCCAGAAATTACCCCATCGGTTATCTTCGTAGAAACGAGAAGTTCCATCTCGTCTAAAGGATCCTGAAAAATAGTACTTATCCTCATAATTGTAATTAACTCTAGAAAAATACCCTTCAGTACAGTAGGTGTTTGTATAAGAATCTAAATCTGTTGTAGTGGTATAATTTGCCAACTCGGTATTACCTTCAAGAATTTCACCTGACTTTTGACCATCCAGATATTCAAATTCATAATCATAATTTTCGTGACCTAAAAGAACATCGATGGAATGCTTACCAAAGTTTTTATTATAATTAAGTAATTGATTGAATGTATAAACTGTTCTAGTATATCTCTCTTTTAATACACGACCATCGCCAGCAGCATCCCCAACTACACTATTGTCCATTTCTGAATCGTTGTAATTCTTGATGTCTAAAGAAACATTGGTTGTAAATTTAAAATCTTTTAAGAAGCTAACTTCAAAATAAGTTCTGTCGCTAATTCCGTTCTTTTTATACACGTTCTCGTTCCAATTCATTTCAGCAACAATATGTCGTCCTGGTGATGCACTAGCACCTCTATCATCACCAAAATCATACACTTTCTCACCTAAATCATCTAAAATATAGTCCCCAGTAGTCATATCATGCTCGTAAACAGGATATATAGGTCCCATATTCCGTGCAAAATTAAAAGGATTTCTATAACTCGAGCTGTAAGAATCACCAGTATCAAAAGCTTCAGATTCAGTCATAAATCCTGAAATATTTGAACCCAACTTTAACCATGGTGTTGGTTGATTGTTAAAATTCATTCGAGCTGTATATCTCTCCATGCTTGAGGAAATTACATATCCCTCTTCTTCTGTGTACCCCAACGAAAAGTAAAAGTCACTTTTTTCACTTCCGCCACTTGTGGATAAACTGTAATCGGATCTTTTACCAGTTCGCGTAATTGGATCAAACCAATCGGTATCATTATAAAGAAGACTTGCACTTGAATTTAGATTACCATCAACTCCAACAATCTCGTCATTTCCTACAGTGAAGGGATTGTATCCTAATAAATCATAAACACTCGTTTCGGAACTTAAACCTGAAGCTACCTCTGCTGCATATTCCTCATCGTATCCTCCTTCAACCAATGAATTTTTATACGCAGACCATAATGCAGGATAATATTCATAAGCATTTACCTTATTATATTCTTTAATAGCTCTTGTTACAAAACCATGAGAAGCATTAAAGGAAAAAGTTTGCTTCTTTTTTTGTCCTTTTTTTGTGGTAATCATCACAATTCCATTGGCTGCACGAGCACCATAAAGTGCGGTTGAATTCGCATCTTTAAGTATTGTCATCGATTCGATATCGGAAGCATTTATATCAGAAATACTTCCAGAATAAATAGATCCATCTACCAAATATAATGGATCGCTATCTGCATTTATAGATCCAAAACCTCGAATACGAATATCAGGGGCAGAACCTGGCTGACCTGATGCATCTGCAACCGAAATTCCAGGGGCCACTCCCTCTAGTGCATTTACAATGTTTGAAACGGATCTTTTCTTTAATTCCTCTTTATTTACATTAACGGCGGCACCTGTAAATGATGATTTTTTTGAAACACCATAAGCCACAACTATCACTTCGTCAACATCAACACTTGAGGTTTTTAAAACAATATTGTAAGTACTAACTTCTGTAATTTGAAACTCTTTAGTTTGCATTCCAACAAAAGAAGCTACCAATATATCATTAGGCTGTACTTCGAGAAAGAATTTGCCATCTACATCTGTTACTGTTCCTAAAGTACTCCCTTTTACCGAAATAGAAACACCCGGAAGGCTATAACCACTCTCGTCCCTTACTGTTCCTTCTACATGCTTCTTTTGCTGCACTTTACCTTCTGTAACAATTGTAGAAGCATCTTTATATACTACAATCACATCATCACGAAAAACATAAGTAAGATCTGAATTTTCAAGAGATTTTGTAAGTACCTCATCTAAAGATACCGATTCAGAAGCATAAGTAATTTTAATATCAGGATTGATATCAACTTGTTTGTAAACCAGACCAAAGCCAGATTGTTCTTTCAGGTCTAAAATTACTTCTTCGATACTTGCGTCCTCATAGTTTGCGGAGACCAATATCTGTCCCAAACCATTCGAAAAACTACAGAGTATAACGATTAAAAAAAGGAAAAAGAAATTCCTAAATGCATCGTGAATTTTAAAATCGTGATTCATCTTATGCAGATAAATCCATTTAAATAGTTTTTTCATAAAAAAATTAGATTAATAATTAAACAATAAATAAAAGCATAAATACCAACAAGTTCCTTTAGGGGAATTTCAGGACAGATATTTACCCTTGGACTATAACCACTTTATTTTTTACAATAAATTTAACATCAGTTCCTATTTCTAGAAGGTTAAGTATCAATTTAAAATCAGCAAACTTTTTCAACTCACCAGTATAACGAATGGCTTTTACCCTTTCGCTTTGAAAAAAGAATTTCACATTATACCATCTTTCTAATTTCCGTGTAATTTCATCTAGGCTTTCATCAACAAATTGCAATTTTCCTTCTTTCCAGCCCGAATATTTTCGTGCATCAACATCAATAACTCTACAGTTATTATTTACTATTGAATAAGAACATTGCATATTGGGTTGCAGGTGATGTTCTATGTGCTGACCAAAATCATTTGTGACATCAACTAAAATACTTCCCTCTGATAATGTAGCTTCCACAACCTGATCATCCTTGTATGCCATTAGGTTAAATTCTGTTCCATAAACCTTAACATTTAACTTATTTGTCTTCACAACAAACCGATGTTGCACATCCTTACTCACTTTAAAGTAGGCCTCACCACTTAGAAAAACGACCCTATTTTTACCAGTAAATCGATCGGGATAACGTAATTGAGAATCTGAATTCATCCAAACTTTTGTACCATCAGACAATTGTAATTGATATTCTCCTCCTACAGGAACAAATAACTTGTGCCAATGTGTTTTTATTCGTTCTGCAAGCTTGCTATTTTTATCGTAAATAAGCTTACTATCGCGATTAAGAACATGATCTTCAATCAAAGTATCCTTTTTCTTTTCTAAATCAATCCGACTCCCATCTGATAAAACTAAAACCGCCTTATTTCCACCAGGTTTAACCTGTTCAATAATCATTTCACTATCCTGTTCCTGAATATTTTCCGACCTAAAAATAAATACCGAGAGCACCAATAAAATCCCAAAAACAAGAGCAGCATATTGTAAAAAACCAGTAAATAACTGATGTTTCTTCACCTTATTAAATTGCAGTTTAGATTGCAGTTTTAGCCAAGCTTGTTGAGAATCGATGCCATTATAGATCTTCTCCTTTTCATCCATAAAAGCCTCAGAATTCAATTGATAAAAAAGGGCTTCATTTTCAAGCGAAGCATTTTTCCATTCATCAAGAACGATTTGTTCTTTTTCAGAAATAACACCCGACCTTTGTTTACAGAGCAAAGCTGATATCTCAATTTGTTTTCTTATGTGATTCATTTTTCTGATTTCGATATATGTAATACACCCTAAAAATCAAAAAGGACAGTCTAATAAATAACTTTTTGTAAATAAAAATGTCACCACAACAACAGCGCACTGTTTATCAGTAAGATGAGTTATGTAGGAAATAAAAAAGAAAGTAAGTTATTATAGATCGAATAGTTGAATATAGGCTGCTAAGACATAAAATGAGGTTTTTAGTTGCTGACGTAAAGATAAAACAGCTTTCATTTTATGGTATTTCACCGTGCTTATGGATAGATTTAGTTCTTCGGAAATTTGGGCATTTTTAATTCCACTCAAACTCATATTAAAAACCACACGAGTTTGTTCGGGGAGTTTGTTAACAGCTTGAAATACCAATCGACTTGTTTCTTCCTCAATTAAATGATTACTAAAAAAAGACTCTTCTGATTTTATGGCAATCATCTCGCGCTCATACTTTTCTACATTTTTCTGATGTCGCAATTCGTTCAATGATTTATTGCGAACACTTATGTATAGAAACGCTTTTAATGTTTCCACATCTTTTATGGAGTTGCGTTTTTCCCAGAATTTAACAAATACCTCTTGCACCAAATCTTCGGCAAGCTCTATCTTTATCACATATTTCTGGGCAAAAACAACCAATGATCGATAGTACAATTCAAAAATCTTTTCGAATGCAAGTTTATCACCATTCTTCAAATCAGTTAGGTCTTTTGAACAAATCATGTAAAAAAATTAAGCTAAAAAATATTCGAATCGAAGGCTATTCTAAAAAATCAAACAAGTCATAATGCTTGTACTATCCAATATAAACTATTGCATTAGCACCAAATAAATAGCCTTTACTCGCATAAAAAATACTATTATTGCAGCTTGTTATTGCGAATGCTGTTAAAACTATTAAAAATCACAATAAAAATAACTATTAACGATAACAATATTTAAAAATTATTAAACAATACATTATCATGCTAACTGATATCATCATTGTAATAAGCATAATGATCTTAGGAATAGGAATTGGCCTTATCATAGGAAACCGACCTAAAGTGATTAAAATTATTAGCCTTTTTACTTCATTTTCCATTTTCTTGCTCCTTTTTCTGCTTGGCATTGGTGTTGGAACAAATACAAAACTCGTAAACAATTTAGATTCTATTGGTTTACAAGCCTTCGTTATAAGCATAGGAGCTCTTGCTGGTTCATTAATTTGTGCCTTTTTTACCTACAATCTATTTTTCAAAAAAAAATAATCCACTCATTTTTTTCAACTATGAAAGGCAGTTTTATCATTCTTAGTTTTTTTGTTTTAGGACTCATTTTAGGTCTAACACGATTTCTTCCAGCCACTCTTTTAGAATCTGACTTTAGTATCTATGCCCTCTATTTACTCTTATTTTTGGTTGGCATTGGCATTGGTACCGATCGTTCCTCCTGGAAAGTTGTTCGGGAAGTTAACTTCAAAATTATTCTGGTTCCCATTTCAGTAATCGTAGGTTCCTTACTTGGCGTTTCTGCCGTTTCTATTTTCTTGTCAGATATCAATATTATTGAAGCTTTGACGGTAGGAGCTGGTTTTGGTTACTACAGTTTATCGAGTGTAATAATTACCGAATTCCATAGCGATACACTGGGAGTTATCGCCCTATTATCTAATATTATTCGTGAAATTCTTACTCTCTTAGCCACTCCATTTTTTGTAAAGTACTTTGGTAAATTGGCAGGCATTGCTTCGGGAGGTGCTACTGCTATGGATACAACTCTACCAATAATCGTTCGATATTCGGGAAAAGAGTACGCTATTATTGCTGTTTTTAGCGGGATTGTTTTGACTGTATTGGTCCCTGTAATTGTCCCATTACTACTAAGTATGTTGTAAATCGCAATTTGAAAACTCTTTGTGTTTCCTGGTAACAAAAACGGATGCCCAAAAGCTGAGCATCCGTTTCTTTAAAACATCAATAATTAACTTGCCATTTGTTTTGGTGACATAACAACTTCTATTTTTGTAGGAGCAGCGAAATATTTTTTGGCAAATTTTTCCACTTGTTCCTTAGTAATAGAATTAATCATGCTCTCGTAGGCTTCCAAACTTAGCATAGGCTCTCCGTATACATATTCATGTTGAATTACACTTAGCCAATATCCATTTTCTCGAAGGTTCTCCTGACGCTCTTTGATGAAATTCTTCTTTGCCTCATTCAATTCATCTTCATTAACACCCATTTTAAAAAGATTCTGAACTTCGTCATATACAATTCCTTTTAATTTTTCAGCTTTTGCAGGATCGGTATCAAAACGAATTAATAGGTTGTATTCTTCACGTGGAAATTTATCAACTCCAGCACGCACACCAACACCATAAGAGCCACCTTCCTCTTCGCGAATCACCTCAAGGTAACGCTTATTTAAAAGCTCAGCTAGCAAATCCATCATCACTGAATTCTCTCTTGAATATTGAATGTCGCCGTGAAAATCAATATTAATAGTTGTTTTAGGAGTTTCCATCTCTCTTTCGAAATGATTATAAGTATCCTTTTCGGGATAATCAACTCCATTATCAATCCAGTTATCTTTTCTATCGATATCCTTAATGCTTCCCAAATAAGATTCGATCATTGGTTTTGCCTTTTCAATATCAATGTTTCCAACAAAAACAAAGGTAAAGTCACTGGCATCAACAAATCGATCCAAATACACTTTTTTCATGGTCTCAAAATCCAAATCATCAATCATATCAGAGTTAAACAGAATTGTTCTAGGATTGTGATCAGTTGAGGTCATGGAAACTGAATCTCTAAATACCTTGTTGATATCGGAATCCATGTTTGCAACAAAAGCTGTATATCTTCCTTTTAATGCTGTAAATGCATCCTGATCGAATCGAGGTTGCTCAAAATACAAATAAACCAATTGCAACATGGTCTCAAAATCCTTTACAGATGAGGATCCTGAAAAACCTTCGGTTAACTCGCCAACGTAAGGAGATAGTTTTACCTCTTTACCAGTCAATAATTTTTGCAGACTCATCTGATCAAAATTTCCCAATCCAAAGCTGGCAACAAAACCACTAAGCATTTCAGCAGACGCTAAATCATCTACATTATACAAAGAGTTTCCCCCATTGCTAAAGGCTTTTAAACGAATTTCATTTTCTTTAAAATCAGTCTTTTTCACCACTACTTTTGCTCCATTTTCCAAAGTCCACTCAGTAGCGTCAACATCTTTTAGTAAAGTTTCTTTCACAACTTTTCCAGCTTTAGGTTGTTCTGAAATTAATGGTTCACTAATCACCTTATCTTCATAAGGTTCTAAATCCATTTTTTTCACTTTATAAACAACTGCAAGCAGTTGCTCTTTTGTTGGCAATTCTAGCCCCTCTTTTTCAGGAGCCGAAAAGCTAATCACAACATTCTCGTCTGTAATCCAACTTTTTGAAACAGCATTCAATTCTTCGACACTAATACCTGGCAGCATCTGTTTCATGGCAGCAAACTCAAACTCTACACCTGGGGCTGGTTCATTGGTAAGATAATTTTCTTTGTATTCTCTCACCAATCTATCACTATTTTGTTTGTTTCTCTCTTTGTAGGCATTCTCCATCTGACTCAACATTGCAGTTTTAGCACGGTCTAGTTCCGAAGCTACCACACCGTAACGTCTTATTCTTTCGGTTTCTTTCAAGAGTACTTCTATACCGCCCATAATATTATCTCCCTTTAGGGTAGCTCCATTTTGAAAAACATCCATTTTACGTGCCCGGTTATAGTAGGCACCATAACCTGCAACAAATGGAGCATCACCTTTTTGCAGTAATTCATTGTAACGATCTCCCAAAATACTGGAATAAAGATCCTGAACCAGTAAATTACGATAGTAACTCAAATTCTTTTCAGCAAAAGGAGTTGCTTTGTGCTTGTAGATGATTTCGAAACTAATTCTGCTAGCCTCAGGATCGGTAATAATTCCCACTATTGGTTCTTTTGTATCAGGCACATCATAGTAAACTCGTTCTTTCGGATTTTCAACCGCAGGGATATGTGCAAACATTGTTTTTATTTTCTCTTCAAACTTCTCAGCATCAACATCTCCAACAACAATAATTGCCTGTAAATCGGTACGATACCAATCGTGGTAAAAATCTCTGATCACTTGATGATCAAAATGGTCGATCACATCCAAATCACCAATTACATCGCGAACTGCATATTTCGAACCTTGAAAAAGAAGTTTGTTTTTCTCTAAATAAACACGCATTCCTCCCGATCGACGAGTTCTCCATTCCTCATGAATAACGCCACGCTCACTATCGAGCTCTTCACTGGTAAGACTTAAATAATTCGACCAATCGTGTAAAACCAAAAGAGTAGAATCCAGAAGATTCTCATTGTTTGTTGGCACATTACTTAAATTGTAAACAGTTTCATCAACATTTGTATAAGCATTGATATTACGACCGAATGCTACACCATATTTCTCTAAATAATTTAAAATTCCTTTTTGGGGAAAATGCTTTGTGCCATTAAAGGCCATGTGTTCTAAAAAATGAGCCAATCCATTCTGACTATCATTCTCTAGTATGGCTCCCACATTCTGCACAATATAAAAACTAGCCCGATCTTTAGGTTCTTCGTTATGACGAACATAATAGGTCAGACCATTTTCTAATTTCCCCGTTCTCACATTCGGATCCAAAGGAATTTTTGCATCCATATCGCTTTGTGCCGAAAGAAATCCAGTTCCTCCCAAAACGAAAACTGTAGCAAAACTTATTTTGCTCAGAAACTTTTTAATCATTTCTATTTAATTTTAGTGATTTACAAATTATTATCGTAAAATAGGAGTGTGCATTCTATATCAATAGCGCCTAGTTTTAAAGATAATTTAAAATTTAATTTCAAAAAATAAGAAGGAAAGACAGTGCATTCCTTCTCATTTCCTACTCTCTATTTTAATTATTTTTCGTCTTCCTTTTTATTTTCAGATACATTATCAAAGTCAACAGCCTCTACATCCTCTACTTTTTTACCCAAGTAATTTGGCAACTCCATTCCTGCCATTTTAAACAACTCTTCCATAGGAGGAATTGATCCCATCATGCCTTGCATAAAATTAGCGGTAGATGTTTTGCCATCTTTTCCATTGCCATTTTCCCAAACAGTAACCTTATCGATTTTGATGTTTTTAATTGCCTCAACCTGAGTAGCTACTAATTCTGGCAATTTATCAGCAATCATCAACATTACAGCATCTTTAGCATCGCTACCTGCTGCATTCACAATTTTATCGAAACCTTCAGCTTGCTTACTCAAAATCTCGTAAATACCTTTGGCTTCTGCTTCCATTTTCATGTAAATCGCATCAGCCTCCCCTTTTGCATGACGACGAGTTTGCTCAGCAATCGCCTCTGCAGCAATCTCAATTTTTTCTTTGTCGATTTGTGCTGGCACCACAATATCTGCAGTTTGAGACGCTTTATCGCGAATAGCACGAGCTGTTTCGGCCAATTGTTCTGCCGCATAGGCTTCCTCTAATGCACGAGCCTGAGTTACTTTCTCGGCAGCCGAAGCCAAGCGTTCTGCTTCTGCTTCTTTTTCTCGTCTTCCAGCATCAGAGTTTGCAATGGTAATTTTCGCAGTATTTTCCCCCTCTACCGCCGATGCATCAGCAGCTGCCACTTTAACACGTTGTTCCTGCATGGCATTTGCTTCCCCAATGGAACCATCCCTATTTTTCTCAGCTACAGTTTTCTTAGCATCATTAATCGCTTTAGCAGCTGCTTCTTTACCCAATGCTTCAATGTAACCAGATTCATCGTTAATATCAGTAACATTTACATTGATGAGCTTTAAGCCAATCTTTTTCAATTCGGCTTCTACATTAGATGAAACCGCTGCCAAAAATTTATCTCTATTGCTATTGATCTCCTCAATATCCATGGTTGCAACCACCAATCGCAACTGACCAAAGATGATGTCCTTTGCCAAGTTACTAATATCCGTTTGAGAAAGTCCTAATAAACGTTCAGCCGCATTAGTCATAACACCTCCTTCTGTAGAGATTCCCACTGTAAAACGAGATGGAACATCTACTCGAATATTTTGTTTGCTCAGTGCATTGGTTAAATTAATTTCGATTGAAATGGGTGTCAAATCCAGAAATGCATAATCTTGAATAATTGGCCATATAAAAGCCGCTCCTCCATGAATACACTTGGCTGAACGGGATTCGGCATCAACCCCTTTACCTACTTTTCCATACACAACTAGAATACGATCAGATGGACATCTCTTATATCGTCGAAAAAAGGAAACAATTAAGGCGAAAACTGCAAATGCTACTACAGCAATTAACAGAACTATATACTCTCCCATGATAATTTTATTAAAATTTATTTAAAAAGTTTTTACCACTAATATTTGATCATTTAGAACTTCTACTACCTGAATAAGTGAACCAGTAGAAATATCGGAATCATTATCAGTAATCGCATCCAGTGTTTGCAATCCCTGAACCTCTATCTGAACCTTACCCATGCCTTTCCTATTCGCTGGAACAGTTAAATATACATTCCCGGTTTTTCCAATTGAATTATTTATATTCAAAGTTCCTTCTTCGATTAACTTCCCCATAAAATAGAGAATAGATGCCATAATTAGCATCATCAATAAACCAGCCAATGTTGCAATTAAAGTTGATACTCCAGCACTTAACCCCATATCCATACAGATAATTCCAGTCCAACCAAAAACAGCAAAAAAAGCAATCATATTTTTCAAGCTAATGAATTGAAAATCAATACCAACATCGCCTTCGATAGCTAAATCAGCATCCCCTTCCGCACTAACATCATCAAAATCGCCACCAATAAAAGTAAGAACGATTTGAATTAAAAATAAAAGTGAAAATGGGATTGAAATACCCCAGAAAATTTTCTCAACCATTTCCATAGCACTCCACCAATCGGAAATTTGTAATATCATAATATCGTTTTTTATTTAGCATGAAAATAACAATAAATAATGAAGCAACCGCAATTATGCTTATCACATATTTATCTTTTTTTGTTGTAACTCTATTTTTACACGTTTTTAATGGTCTTTTAAAGGATATCTTTAAAATAGTTATCCAACAATATTTTCAAACCTCAATACATCTCACTCAATTTCTGAACTATAGATATAATAATCTACACTTTGCACTACCTTTTTCTTATGACTAATTTGTCAATCAAGATAATCATTCTGCATAAATATAAGAGTTTGTTTTTCTGGAAACTTATACAATTTATATACATAAAAAAGGAGTACCCTATGGTACTCCTTCTAATTTTTAACGACTATCTATTAAATAATAATTTCAACAACGATTTACTTCACATCTTCTTCAATCCACTGAGAACGATCAGGATCGGAAGGATCAGCAATCTGATTAATTGGCTTTTGCTTCAATTCTTCCAAAAGCACTTCTATGGCTTTCTGTAAAGATGGATCTTCTCCCTTAGACACCAAGTGAGGTTGATCGTAAACTTCTATATCGGGATACACACCTATGCCTTCTATAATCCAGTTTTCATTTTCGTCGAAAATTCCAAATCGAGGCACAGCAATGTAACCGCCATCAACCAATCCAGCATTACCCGACATACCTACTAAACCACCCCAAGTTCGGGTTCCAATTAATTTTCCCAATCCTCTCTTTCTAAAATAGTAGGGGAAAGCATCTCCTCCCGAAGAAGAGTAGGAGTTAATTAGCATAGCTTTAGGACCATCGTGAGCCACTCCTGGTGTTTGCGATGGCGCCAAGCCTCTTCGGTGCCAGTAAGAAAGAACTTTTCTATCTAAAAGATCAGTCATTTGATCGGGAATAAATCCTCCACCATTGTACCTATCATCAATTATTAAGGCTTGTTTATCGTGATAGGCATACATTCCCCTATTTAATTCACGATTACCTTCTATTGCTGTATTTGGCACATGAATATAACCTATTTTTCCACCGGATAAACTATCTACCATTTGGCGGCGCTCATTTACCCAATTTAAATACATCAACTCCAACTCACTTGCAATGGGTTTAATGGTAAAGGTTTTAGCTCCCTTAAAATCAGCTTGGCTATTCACTGTAACATCAACCATTTTACCAACTTGATCCTCTAAATAAAGGTACGGATTCACATCTGAGTTTAACTCATGACCATTGATACTAAGCAAATAATCTCCTTCTTTCACATGTACACCCTGCTCGGTGAGAGGTGAACGTCGATTTGAAGTCCAATTTTCGCCTTGGTAAATTTTTGAGATAATGTATTTTCCTGATTCCTGATCCACTTTTAACTTAGCTCCTAACAAACCAGTTTCTATGGGTTTCACTTTTTCAAAATCACCATAATTTACATAGCAATGTCCGGTATTACTTTCTGCAATAATTTCACCCAAAATATAATCCAAATCGGCACGATGACTCACATAAGGCAACAACAAACTATAATTGGCTTTAATCTGTTTCCAGTCGACACCATTCATATTAGCAACATAGTAGAAATCTCTAAAAATTCGCCATCCATCGGTATAAATCTGATTCCATTCCTTTTTCGGATCAATTTTCATATTCAGATCATCAAGACTCAATTCACCAACACCCACTTTCTGATCGGCCGACAAATTGGTGATGCCATAGGTAGATCCTTTTCGATACAAAATTTTATCTCCCTGTGCACTCAAACTAAAATCTGAAATTCCATTTATCACCACTTCATCCTTCTCTTCTTCAATAGTAAAATGGTGCAAGGATGCTTGTGAAGAGTACAAAATACCACCATCAACAGCTTCTAAATCATCGTAATTACCTGAAGATAATGGGAAAGCACTAATTCGACTGGCAATTCCATCAAAATCGATACGAACACTTACACTTTCAATGATTTCCCCCTCTTTATTCTCTTTTTTTGATTTTTTCTTCATTACCACAGGCTTAACCTCTTCCTGCACCTCTTCCACATCATTTTTCAAGGCAAACAATTTTGGGCCATCCGCTTTTAGCGATAAAGCAAAAATACGGGTTGCACTATTGTATAGATAATCAAATTCAAAACTGGAGAAATCAAGATTAAAATCGCGATTGGATAGGAAGAAAATAAAATTTCCATCTTTTGAAAATACGGGCTCTGAATCGGCAAATGTATCATCGGTAAGGCAATAATTTTCTCCACTAGATAGCTGATGAACCCAAATAGCTCCCTGATCGTTACTGCTGTCTTTCACATAAGCAATCCATTTTGAATCGGGCGAAAACGAAAAATCAGTAATCTCGTTCCTTCCTGCAACATCAACCTCTTTCACTACACAGCTTTCAACATCTAGATATTTCAGTTTCAGACTGCGATCGAAAAAGAGCAGGTACTTGCTGTTTGGCGACCAGATGGGTTCATACATCCAGGCCGAAGAGTTGAATGTAAGCTGACGCGCTTTGGCTCCCTTCTTATTCTCGAGCAGGTAAATTTCATATTCGCCTGTAGCATCGGAATAGTAGGAGATGTATTTTCCGTTTGGCGACCAGCTAGGCGCTGTTTCGCGAACGCCATGTGTTTGCGTTCGGTTGATGCTGACACCATTCTTGGCCGGAACCGAAAAGATATCGCCCCGAGCGTCGAAAAGAGCCCGTTTTCCGGATGGAGAAACAGCCGCTCCGTTGATAAAGTCTTTTACATTTTTATAATATGGCAAAGTATTGGGGTTATCGAAACTGATATTCACCACAACGCGTTCCTCTTTTCCTGTTTCCAGATTTAATTTGAATAGATGTCCGCCATTTTCGTAGGCAATCTGACCATTTTCACCCGAAGGCCACATCACGTCGAAAGTTTTGTGGTGAGTAATTTGACTGATTTCCTTAGTCGCTAAATCGTACTTATAAATATTCAACTTCAAATCACGATCGGATGCAAAGTAGATGGCGTTTTTGTACCAGGAAGGAATCTGATCGGAGCCCACAAAGCTGGTGATTCGTTCCGACTGATCCTTCTCCAGATCGTAGATCCACAAATCGGCAGCACGACCGCCTTTGTAACGCTTCCAGGTACGAAACTCACGACTTATGGGCGCAAAGCACATCTTTTTAGCATCGGGAGAGAAAACCCCAAATCCACCTTCAGGAATTTGCAGTGGCTGTTCCAGTCCGCCCTCTATGCTCACCTGATAGTAGGTTCCGTTGCGCTCTCCAAATGCGGTACGATTCATGCGAACCAGAATGGACTTGCTGTCGGGATTCCAATCGAGAATTGCATTGTCGAATCCACCACGGGGTGGCATCATGCCCACCGAATTATAGTAGGTCAGCTGCTTCGGTGTTCCTCCGGTTGATGGCATTACATACACCTGACGGCTCCCCGAATATTCTCCCGAAAAGGCAATCCATTTTCCGTCGGGAGAAATTTTTGGGAACAACTCCAGTCCCTTGTGCGAAGTCAGTCTTTTGGCATCGCCGCCATTGGCATCCACGATCCAAATATCGCCCGCATATACAAAGGCAATTAAATTCTTATTGATATCTGGATATCGCATTAAACGAACATCCTTTTCGGCAAAAGCACTTCCCATCATCCCCAAAAGGACCAGGAAAAAGCCTGCCATTCTTACACTCAATCTTAGCATTTTAATAAAAATTTTGTGTGATTCTAAACTTATCATTGCTATTTATTCTACAAACTTAAGCTCTTTGTGTAAAAAACAGGTACAAAGCGGTAAGAATTCCTTTCCCTAGGGCCCATAAAAAAAGCCAGCTCAATAGGCATCGAGCTAGCTTTTTCAGATCATACAGCAGATCTAAAGAATTTGATCTCCTTTAAATTTTGCTGTAATCATCTCAGTCAAGACAAAAAATCATTTCTTCTTCTTAAAATCATTACGATTGTCCTTTTCATCTTTCTGCTCGTAAGCTGGTGCAGATTTAGTGCGGTGTTTTTTAGGTTTTTTGTTACCTGCTGCTCCTATAGTTTCTCAAATTTTAAGTTAATAAATAGATGAGTCGTGTTCGGTTATATAATTATAGGTGGACTGCTCGGCAAAGGCCTGCACTAAAGCCACATCATACCACAAAAGGTGCAAAAAAGGCGCAAAAAAAACGCCAATATGACTGAACAGTGACATTTTTTCCCCTTTCACCAGCCCGCTAGCAGGGAGAAATACTTTATGGAAATCAATCAAATTCTTATCCAAAAGATTTATTATATTTGGTATCCGAAAACAAAGCAATAAAAATTTATGAAACGAAATCTACTCCTATTTACCGGCCTGTTCTTTCTGTTCCACGCAAATGCACAGAGTCTTGAATATCCCACTTGTCCCCAACACACCCTTGTGGATACCTTTTTTAGCAATTACCCCCTTAGCGACCCCTATCGAAATCTGGAAAATGTGCGCGACGAGACAACTCTTGCCTGGATAGAGGCCGAAAATAAGCTCTCGAAAAAATACCTACACAAAGCATCCTCGCAATACAGCTGCAAATCGTCCATCGATAAATACGCTTACATAACCGGAAGCCATCCGGTAAAAAAAGGCAAGTACTACTTTAGCTACAAAAGAAGAAACGACCTTGCCGTGCCCGGACTTTATCTGGGCACCGACCCTAAAAATATCGACTATCCCATTGTGGATCCCAACTACAAAAAAGGAGGCGACAAGATAGATATCATGGGCTATTCGGTGTCGAAAGATTCCAAAAATCTCGCCTATGCCATCAACCGAAATGGCAGCGACTGGAGAGAAGTTTACGTGGTGGGACTCCCCTCGGGCACAAAGCAAAAAGACCATTTAAAGGGCGTTAAATTTTCATCCATGCAATGGAAAAACGATGGTTTCTTCTACTCGCGATATCCAGATCATGGCGAATTTTACGCCACCGAAGGAGAGGAAATCTTCTACCACAAGCTAGGCGACGAGCAGGAAAAAGACCAGCTGATCTTCAAAAGAAAAAACCCATCGATACAATTCAGCTACCAGACCACCTCCAACGAACGCTACTTTATTTTAAGAGAGGAAACCAGTAGATACTTCAACTACTTCTTTATCGATTATCAGGCAGAGAAGCCCTACCTGCGCCCTCTGCTCATGAAGCAAAAATCGGGTCTATCCATTATCGATAGTCAGGATGGAAAGCTGATTGCCATCACGGGCAAGGATTCCAATGGCGGATCGGTGGTTTTCATCGACCCCTACGATCCTTATAACTGGAAACAGATTGTACCCGAAAGCGGGAATGGCGTACTCACCGATTGCATTCCCAAAATGGACCGTCTTCTGCTCATCTATCAGAGCAATCAGCATCCTATTCTAAAAATATTTAAGTACAGCGGAGAAGAAATTTACAATTTAGAATTGCCCGAAGCCAGCTCGATATATGGATTCTATGGCGAGAAAGAGGATGTGGACCTGTATTTTTACCTGCAGCAATACACCATCCCCTCCATCCCCTATATATTTAACACCAACACCTTTAAAAGAGAGTTGGGCGAAAGGGTGAACGTTACCTTCTCGTTTCAGAACTACGAGAATGTCTCCATCAGCTATCCCATTAACGATAGTGTGAGCATTCCCATGAACCTGGTCTATAAAAAGGGACTGAAACTCGATGGACAGAACCCCTGCCTGCTGAAAACCTACGGCGGATTCGGCTCCATAGCCTCGCCAAACTTCGATCCGGGCATTGTTTACTTTATTGAAAAAGGCGGCGTGTATGCCTACGCCAATATTCGCGGGGGTGGCGATAGAGGCAAAGCCTGGATGCGAGCCGGAAGACGATTGAACAAGCAGAATTCTATTGATGATTTTAATGCCGCTGCCGACTACCTGATTAAGAAAGGCTATACCTGTGCCGATAAACTGGCTGCCACAGGAGCTTCACATGGCGGACTAATTGTTGCCGCGGCAGCCATTCAACACCCCGAACTGTACAAAGCCGTAGTGCCTGTTGTGGCGCCTACCGACATGATTCGTTTCGAACAATTTACCGTTGGCAGTCTTCATATGGATGAATTTGGTACCGTTGCCGATTCGCTCGATTTTGTGAATCTGAGAAGCTATTCTCCTCTTCATAACATCAAGAAGGAAGTGAACTACCCCGCCATGTTGGTGATGACCTCGGAAAACGACGATCGGGTTCCTCCCTTTCATTCGTATAAATTTGTAGCCGCCCTGCAAAACCGGAAAGCGCAAAGTAAGCCAATTCTGCTAAGAGTGGAAGAACAAGCCGGACACTACGGAGCCATCAACCACAGTGCTGCCATTAAAGAAAAAGCCGACATGTATGGCTTTATCATGAAAATGCTGATGAACTAAAACACAAAACCTCCCCCATAAGCGATATTCTTTCGGTAGAATATCGCTTTTTTTTCATCCCTGCCCCCCCTGTGCAAAATCCAGTTTTTTTTTACTGGCCTACGGCCCTGATTTTGTTCCTGCAAGAGCGCTTTGCCTGCTCCCTTATAGCGGGGATATGCCGGTAAAACTGTTCCCCATTGGGTAAGAAAAACGCCCCCAACAGCAAGTATTACTGATCATAGAAACAGCAATTAAAAAAGACTTAGATATTTTTTGTTCAATTTAAAAAAACATTACATTTGTTAGGCTCTCGACAATAAATCACCCCAAGTAGGTTATAATAAATAAGATACAAATCCTAAATACAGAAGCCTGCATGAGAAAATACATATAGAAAACCGCAGTAGATTAATTTTGATTAATAAACATATCCATAGATCCTGAAATATGACTTTTTAAGGCTTTATCAGTACTTACAAAGCATGAAAAAACGATTTTTCGAAGCTTAACAGAACTTACAAAACAG
>NZ_JBFHJW010000024.1:0-54215 GCF_041595635.1 Labilibaculum sp. | reverse complement strand
TGGAGAAGATTTGAGCTATGAACTTACTTATGACTCAGACATGTTAAGTGGATCGGTTTCTAGTGATATTTTATCGCTTACATCGGAATCAAACGGACTTTCAACCTTTAGCCTTACAGCTTCCGATGCTCGAGGCGAATCGGCTACAATTACTTTTGAAATTATGGTCCGCGACGATGATGAGACAATAGATATTTATCCCAACCCTGTTACTGACATTGTGAACTTTAGAATGGGCGAAGATGTGGACGGAACGTTAGAAGTAAAAGCTTACAATAGCAATGGCGTACTTGTTGAAACTCAGAATATAGATATTTCAACTTTTTCCCCTGCCAGCATGGATCTATCGAACTATTCGAGCGGAGAATATGAATTAAAATTAACATACAATGAAATAGAAATCACTGAAAACATTGTGAAATTATGAAACTAAAAACACTCTTAATAGTAAGTATTACCATACTATTACCAACTTATACTTTTGCTCAGGCTGGATCCTTTTTGTCTATCCCATTGGATAGTAAATCCATTTCGATGGGAAACACCTATGCAGCTAGTGCAAACAAAAATGCTATTTTCACCAATTTAGCAGCCAATAGCTTAGATAGTAGCAAAATCGACATTAGCCTGTCCTATCGTCCCTGGATGTCAGAATCATCGGACAACTACACAATTGGAAGTTTTTCGGCTGCTTATGCCATAAATAGCAAGCACCACATTTCCATAGGAGCTAGAAAATACAATTACCCTTCCTATTTGGTGACAGATGATAATGGAAATTCTGATGGAGAATATTCGCCTAAAGAAAGTTCAATTGGTATTGGATATGCATATCGATTATCCAAAAAAACTGCAATATCGGCAACGATCAATTACATCAGTTCCGATTTAGCGAATGCTTACGATGGCAACACCTTTAGTATCGATTTAGGCTTTAAAAGTTCCTTTAAGAATCTAAACTATGGTTTAATGCTACGCAATTTAGGATCCGAACTCGATTTTGGGGATTACTCCGTTGAATTACCAACCAGCCTAACTGCCGGAATTTCCTACAGTAAGTTGCTATCTGCCAATCACAAGTTTACCGCTAGTACCGATGCTTCCTACATCTCAACTGCCGATGATGAATCTGGTTTTGCCAATGGATTGGGAATGGAATATCAGTACAAAGAAAAAGTAGCCTTGAGAACTGGTTACTACCATGTAGATGAAGCTATTGGTCTGGACTATTTTTCGCTGGGATGTGGAACAAAACTAGGAGGATTCTCTTTTGATTTTGCCTGGCTACTTTCCAATAATGCGCTAAAAAATGATTATAGCCTATCATGCTCGTGGAATCTGTATAAAAGAAAAAGAACCAAAATTAATCAGTAATAACATCTCAAAAAAACAGAAAAAAGGCAGTTCCTAGTAGGTAGGAACTGCCTTTTATTTACGATCAAAATTTCTAAAATATGGAAACTAAGCAGATGGAATAGCTCCCATACCAAATACCATAGCCAAAAGAGCTACTGTTTCGATAATCCCCATGGCAGCAATATACATTCCTGCTCCCTGCTTATCGTCAACGGCTAAATTTGCACAAGCTGCAGCACCTAATTTCCCTTGCATAATTGCAGAAGCAGCAATAGCAATCCCAACAAAAAATGCCCAGATCATCTGATTCATGTAACTATCAGGATTCAAATTAGCTCCAATCATGGAATTCATAAAAATCATTCCATAAATTACCTGACTTAGGGGCATTCCAACCATCGCCAATGCCAAAGAAGGCAATTTTTTCTTCTCCTTAATGGCCTGTTTCCAAAGACCCATGGCTCCCAATCCCGCAATTCCTGTACCAATAGCCGAGCCAACGCCTGCAATTCCTAAACCAATGGCATGTCCGCCAAAACCTGTTACTACTGTCAATAAAGTCATACTATTAAAAATTTATAAATTTTTCTGATTTTTCAATTTAAAAGGCTGGTATTCATTACCCGAAAATTCCACGTTGGCATGACCAGCGTATTCGAGCATATTTAAACGCACACCGTGCACAATAACCGCCATTCCTGCAAGAATCATGTTTAATCCATGTCCTAACACAAGTACTAAAACTGCACTAATACCCGAGGCAACTGTGGTAATACCATCACCCAAAGCCATTTGATTAAAGCTGCTTGCCATTAAAACCGTTGATAAACCTACTGCATAAAGCCGTATGTAAGAAATAATATCCGAAAAGCCACTAATCACACTCAATGGCAAAGATCCTAAAGAAGAAAGTACGCCTTTAAAAAAGCTGGTTCCCGGATTCGAGAACAAAGCAATTAACACAGCTCCGCCAATAAACAGCCAGGGCATTACAGCGGGTGCAGCAATCCCCAATACCATTTGATCAACCACAAAATACAGTCCCCAAATAATGGCTACCCAACCCAACTGAGCAATTGCTTTCACGCTATTATTGTATTTCCAAGCCGTTTGCAAATGACCAATGGTCAGCTGAATGGCTCCTATGGAAAACATGAGCTGCTGAATAAAGAGACTATCGCCTCCGAAACTGGCCAACTTGTCTACTTTCAGATAACTTAACAATGGCAATTCAGCAATAGCCTGAGAACCAAAATAAGTTCCTGTTAGCACACCCCAAATCATAATAGCTGCCGAGAGTGTATAGATCAAATCGAACTCTATTTTTGCCTTAAATTTACCCTTCCAGTGCACCCCTAAAGTGATCAGTAAAAAAATCAATCCATAGCCAGCATCGCCCACCAAAATACCAGTAAAAAAGGTGAAAAAAATCATGAAGATTTTTGAAACATCAAGTTCCTTATAGCCAGGAACCAGTCCCATAAAATTCATCACCGGGCGAATTCGTTCGGCCCATTTCGCTGATTGAACCAAAGTTGGAACCTCATCTAAATCCTCTTCCTCTGGCTCTTCAATAATATAAGCCCAACTATTTTTTTCAGCTACAGCTACCAATTCGTCAACCGACTGTTCGGGTATAAACCCCTTCCAGCAAACAATCTGTTCGTCAATATTTTTACCTGCATAATGTACATTTCGAACATCCATGCGTCTGATCCGTTCCTGAAGAGCAGTTTCCAAAATATCTTTCTGTAAAGCAAGAATCTGCAACAAATTGCGGTTCTCCTCCTTTTGCAACTGATTTTGATTCACCAATTTCTGCAAATCGGTTAACTGATGTAGGGGAAGTTCAATTTCTTTAAAATCTAACTTTTCATTCGGATCTTGCGAAACGAAAACAATTTGATGCAGGTGATCTATTTTTCCAACTACCGATACATTCTCGCAATCCTGAATCTTTTTAAAATCCCTATCATCCAAAAGGTACAATCTAATAAACGCACCAACTCGTCTCAAGTCAGCAATCTCATTTATGGAAACATTTCCCCATTGCTTGTACCATTCTAATTCCTTATTTTGCTCTTGCTCCAACTTTTCAAGAGCCAACTCCTGCGCCTCTGCCTCCAAAACTTTTTCCAGCAAAGCAATTTCGCCTCTTTCCCGGTTTCTAAAATTTAAATCTGCTGGCATTTCAAGTTTCCGACTGTCCTTTTCCAAACAATTATCCAGAATACCAATGGCTTTCTCCAACTGCTTAATCCGCGCATCTACTCGTTCTATCGATACATCTTTAGCAGGCTGGAAAGGCATTACATGCATTACCCCCAGTTCTCCCAACAAGGTTAAATTGGCGTCAATATCTTCCTCCGAATTTGGCAAAAAAAGCACCAGCTTTTCCATCTTTGTAATCATAGCAAGGCCTCCTCCATTTTTTTCGTTTTCACCACTTTAGCAGTCGCAATGGTCAGTCGCTCATCATCCTGCAATTTCTGGCCAATTTTTCGAATGGCCATTTTTGCATTCGGAATGCGTCGGTTTTCGAATAGTTTTATCCGCGCACGCACTTCGAGTAATTCTTCCTCCAAGCATTCAATCTGCTCTTTCAAACAACCTATTTCAGCAAGTAGCTGAAGCTGTTCCTGCATCAATTCAATAGCGTCATCTACCCACAAAGGAGTATTTTCCGCAATTGGCATTCGTTTAAAATCAACCCCTTCGAATTGTTGCACACGAACGCCGGCAATATCAACCGCTTTGGTAATCACTTTATTTACCCAAATAAACTGATTGATGTCCACCCACGAATCACTCATCACAGCCAGCCAATCTTCTGCTTGCGCCTCATTTTTTTCGATGGCCGCATGTATCTGCTCAATTTTTTCGGCAATACTATTCACCGTCGCCATCAACGATTTCTCCATCGCCTCGAACAAAGGCAACATTCGCAAAGAAACCTTCAAAATTTTATTCTGTCGGGCTCGTTCGGTTTTAGTATATTTTATTTTCACTACTGCCATTACACAATCTCCTTTTCTTTTGCAGGATTAACAATCGATGCCAGCACCTGTCTGCCTTTCTTAACATCGAAGGAATCCAAACGTTCGAGAATCTGCAGTTTTAACTTGTAAACCAACACTCCGGTAAAACTAAAAGTTTCGCCAAACTCAAGATCGCCAAGTGCATCCCACTGAATTTTCAGCAACACCTTTTCACGCTCAAGCGGATTTTTATCAGCAAACGATTTGGGAAGCGTATGCACATTTGGTGTTTGCCCACCTTTTCTGGCTTTCCGGACCTCTGCAAGATCCGCCTTCAGGCCTCTCTCCAAATCCCAAAAGGAATTCATCCGGGCTTGCACATTTCGCCCATTCACATCCTGAAGATCCGTACTTTTCAGCTTCTCAAAATTCCTTTCAGACAACTGAGCTCCTGCTTCCTCATAAAATTCGGCAAGAGAAATGGGTGCAATTTGATTGTAATATAAAGTCGGCAAACTGCAAGTAAGATATACAGTTGACATGTCTATTGCTCCTCTGCGTTGGTGAGTAATTCAACTAAATTTTTATTGACAAGAGAAAAAACGGCCTCCTGAACATCCTTTGCACTTAACACAAATTGAATTCCGCTCTTCTCATCACAATTCACTGCAATTTTGGCTTCGCTACCTGGCAAAGCTTGTATTTCTACTCCTTTATTAACTGCATCTTTCAACAGGTAAGCTTCCATTTTAGGCACTAATTCCTCTGAAATGGCAATTTTTTTATTCCCTGGAATGTTCGCAAGCACAACAGGTAGTAATTCTGACAGGTATTGTTCTTTGGTGAAGAAATTTTCGCATTGCTTTCCAAAAGTAGACTGCAAATGTTTAAGAATAGCGATTTTTGTTGCCTCAATTAAATCACGAGAAGCCTGCGTCAAAGCAGCTTTCGCATTTTTTTCAAATTGAACTGCATTTGCCTTTGCCTCTTGAATAATTTGGTTGCTTTCCAATTTTGCTTTAACCAATAGTTCTTCGGCCTCTTTTTTACCAGCCTCTACAATTTTCTGTTTTTCCTCTTGACCTGCTTTAATCCCTTGCTCTTTAAGCTTTAAAACGATTCCCTCCAGGTTTTCTTTGGTCTCTTTCATTCTTTTATTTTTTAGGCTAACTCCTTTTTCTGCATGTTACAAACCCCAGTACTGATCCGTTAATTTTTTACTCAAGCCAGTTTCTATAGGATCAAAATGCCTACGCAACACATCCCAGCACAAATCTAAAGCAGCTTCAAGTTGCATTGGTTCTCCAAAAGGTTCCTCTATTTGCTCGATAAAATCTTTTCGATATCTCAATAGTTTCTGCGAAAACGCATCATTTGCAGCTCCTACTTCGGCAGCCTCGTAAGCTTTTTCTGCATCAGCAAGCAAGGAAGCCATTGCCGTCATAATAGCGCGATGATCATTTCGGGTTCCTCCATTTACCTGCTGCTTCAGTCGGGAAAGAGAACGGGCCAATTTCAATTTTCCATTTTCCAGGAAGAATTGTCCTTCGGTGATATAACCTGTATTATCAGGAACCGGATCTTCCAGCGATTCCATAGTGGTAGCTCCAATAATTGTAATAGAACCTGCTCCATCGATATCAGCAGCAACCTCGTATCTTTTGGCTAATTCTGAATACAGTGAACCTGGATATCCCTGCAGAGAAGGAATCATATCCTGATAATTTGCCACATTTCGCAGAATATTCGACCAATTGGTCATATCGGTAAGTAAAACCAACACATCTTTTCCCTGATCGGCAAATTCGCGAGCAACACTAAGTGCTACATCTGGTAACATCAATCCTTTAATTTGAGAATCGCCGGCCAAATGAGAAAACATGATGGTTTTATCCATATTTCCCGATTTTGAAAGCTCATCTTTGAAGTAATGATACTCATCGAATTTTAAACCTATACCTGCAAAAATGATAATATCAGCCTGTGCACCCTGTGCAATCTGCGAAAGCAAACGGTTATAAGGTTCGGTGGGACCAGCAAAAATTGGAATCTTCTGCGATTTCACCAATGTATTAAATACATCAATCATTGGAATCCCTGTCCACAAAGGCTGTTTAGGTACCAAACGTGTTGTTGGATTTAAGGTATCCAAACGAGTCGACAAATTCTTCTCAAATAAAATATCCGGTCCACCATCACTCACTTGCCCCGCTCCATCGAAACTTCGTCCCAGCATTTTATGTGAAAAACCAGCCGTTAAAGGCAGCTCATGCATTCTAATCTTTGTTTTGGTACTCAATCCCTGTGTTCCATTAAACACCTGAAAACGAGTTGAATCTTCAGTTATACCAATGGCTTTTGCGAAGGAAAGAGTTTGATTTGTATCGGCTTCGAGCAACTCAACCACATGATTCAGAGCCACACCCGGATTTCCCTCTACAGAAATCAAGGCTTTTCCAACTTCGCTAATCTTATTAATTTCTTTTCGTATCATTATGCGTATTGTTCTTGTAAAACAAAATGTTCGATCTGTTCAGGTAAACTGGCTAATTCTGTTTCGCTTTTGGCATTTGAATTCCAATCCTTCCACCACAAACGAAGCCGGTCGAACTCAGTTTTAATCTGCTCTTTCAATTCTTCGTCCTCACCTTCGCCATTGGAAAAATGAATCGGCGTCTCAATTAATTTTTGAACCGCCTTATTGATTATCTGAAGTCTTTCGGGACGAGTACAGGCATCCAATTCATGAAAAGCATCCTGCTGCAACACGCAAAAATCAATGGTTTGTCCTTTTTGATACAACACATATTTTTCAACGGGCACTTTTTTCAGGCCAATGGTACTAATGGTCTGATCGATATCGTTGGCTTCCTGCAAAGTCTTCACAATCTGCTCGCGATCTTCTTTCGATATAAAACTATCGTACACCGAATTGGTATAAACCAAAGGATCAATGGCCGGATATTTTTTAGCATCAGCACGATCTTGCGATAGCCCCCAAAAACCGCCTGTTGAATCCATGGTTGCCTGCGTTACTGGCTCCTGAAAGTTTCCTCCTGCTGGCGAAACCGTTCCAATAAAAGTTAAGGATCCACCCGAAGCAGTATCAGCTCCTGCACGTTGGTACATTCCTTTAATCTGATCGGGAATATCCATTGGAAAAGCCTCTGGTCCGGGAATATCTCCCTGTCGACCACTTCGTTCGCGAAGAGCCTGAGCCCATCGGGAAGTTGAATCAGCCAATAAAATAACATTGTATCCCTGATAGCGGTAATATTCTCCCACAGTTAGCGCAATAAATACACTCGCTTCACGCGCGGCTACTGGCATTGAACTCGTATTTCCAAAAATACACATCCGATTCATTAAGGATTCACCTGTTGAAGGATCGGCTAGTTCTGCAAAATCTTTGAATACTTCAACCGCTTCACCTGCACGTTCGCCACAAGCCGCCATGATAATAATATCAGCAAGAGCGTACTTACAAAGTGTATGCTGCATAACGGTTTTACCCGCTCCAAAAGGTCCAGGATTTCCAACCGTTCCTCCGTAAGCAACCGGAGCTAACAAATCAATTACCCGCACACCTGTCGAAATTGTTTTATTAGGAATGGAACGTTGCATAAATGGAATAGGCGACTTAACCGGATGGCTAAAAACCAATTTCAACTCATGTTCTTTACCATGTTCATCGATTACAAGAGCAACAGTTTGAGTTATATTAACCCTACTACTCTCAATAATTGTATGAACTTTGCATTTTCCAAAATCAAAAGGAACCAATATTTTGTGATCGAAACGTCCTTCAGGAACCGAACCTATGACCTGACCTCCACAAACTGAATCGCCAGGTTTTACACTTGGTGTAAAATCCCATAATTTCTCTTCATCAAGCGCAGGAGCTTTCATTCCTGGTTTCAAATAACTATCCTGCTCACTTAAAGGATAAAGTGCATTCTGAAGACCATCCCAAATACTGGTTAGCAAACCCGGACCTAAAAGTACCGAAAGAGCTTTTCCCTTAAATACTACTAAATCTCCTATTTTTGCGCCTGTTAAATCCTCAAAAACTTGCATCTCAACAATACCAGCCTTGGCATTTTTTGGATCAGAAGCAACCTGTAGTACTTCCGCCTGCAAAAATTTACCCTCTACCAAAATTTCAGCAGTTTCGCCCATAATTACGTTCTCGAAAAAACGTGCTTTCACCAGCGAATCCTGAATCGATATAAGAGATCCTGTTCGTTTACTGTTACTATTCATTGTTAATTCATTAAATTCTCACTAAGAATCTCTAAACTTTTTACACTATTAATGTTCATTTAGTTCATTTTAAACAAAAAAATTGAGCCTCTGATAAAAAATCTAAATTTATTCACATCAGATTCTTAATCTCAAACTTCAATATATCATTAAATAAAATGGATTGTAAATATCACTACTCTCTACTGGTCGCAAATATTTGGAAAAACAAAAACAACCTTAGAGATTCATTTCTGTTGGATCAAAACTAATTAGTTTTACATTATCTTGTTCGATTGTTATATATATTTTAATTTTATTTAGATTTTTTAACTTTTGGGATCAAAAAATACTATCAAATAACAGATCCAATCATCTGAAAATGGCAAACAAAACGATAATTAAAACCATTACTGCTCTAACTTCAAAGCTTCACTCCTAATAAGAAACACGTAACAAGCAATATTTAGGCAAAAGACTAATATGTGTGAGTTCTACATTTTCATTCAATAATAATGAAGAAGGAATTAAATGTTTAAATAGTCCTCAGCTATTCTAAGAAACCGCACAGCAACATTTCAAATCTTAATTTTTTTTTGCTGTGAAGCCCCTATTCTTTCTTTTTTAGAATTCAACTAAATAAGGAACGTCCTTTTCTTACTCCAGAATCAAACTCAAATAATATCTACTTCTCTAGATCAAGACTACATCAGTATTTCCAGTCTTTCCCTTTATGTATATCCATCATTTTACAAACGGTCAACAAATTGATTAACTAGTCTAAAAATCAAGTGTTATTTGCTTTCGATATAAAAGCTCGTTATCTTCGTGTTCGAACACGATTTAAAGCGATTACTAATGAATAAGATTCATTTTACTCATAAAGCAATCGATTTAAACTTTTTTTTCACAACGACCGTGTTCGCAAACGAATATACAGATAACAAATATCTAAGAGAATAAAGTATGAAGAAGTTTTTAGATAAAGATTTCATATTGGAAACAGAAACAGCAAAGAAATTATACCATGAATTTGCTGCAGACCTACCAATTATCGACTATCACTGCCACATTCAGCCGCAAGAAATCGCTGAAGACAAACAGTTCGATAATATCACTCAAATTTGGCTAAATGGTGATCACTACAAATGGAGAGCCATGCGGGCAAATGGAATCCGAGAAGAAAAAATCACTGGAAAATCCTCATCCGATTGGGAGAAATTTGAAAACTGGGCAAAAACAGTTCCTTACACTCTTCGAAATCCATTGCATCATTGGACACATTTGGAATTAAAAAAACCTTTTGGTGTTGATAAACTATTAAATCCATCAAGCGCTAAAGAAATTTGGGATACCTGCAATGCTCAACTACAAACTCCCGAATTTTCCTGCAAAGGTTTGATTCGAAAAGCCAACGTAGAGGTAATTGGAACGACCGACGATCCTGCCGATTCCTTAGAATACCACAAAATAATTAAAGATTCAGGTTTTGAAACCAAGGTTGTTCCTTCGTGGAGACCCGACAAAGCGATGGCTGTTGACAATACTTCTGAGTACAATGCCTACATCGATAAATTAGCTCAGGCTGCAAAAATGGAAATCAAAAGTTTTTCAGATTTGATTTCGGCACTTCAAAAACGTCACGATTTCTTTGCAGAAATGGGCTGTAAAGCTTCCGATCATGGTTTGGACCAATTCTTTGCTACTGACTACACAAATGAAGATATTACGGCTATTTTTAGTAAAGTACGAAATGGTCAAGAATTGTACGATGAAGAAATCTTACAGTTCAAATCGGCAATGCTATATGAATTTGCTGTTTTAGATCACTCAAAAGGCTGGGTTCAACAATTCCATGTTGGCGCCATTCGAAATAACAATACAGGAATGTTTAATAAAATCGGTGCCGACACTGGCTTCGATTCTATTGCGGACAAATTGGTAGCTGAAGACCTATCGAAATTCCTAAACCGATTAGCAACAGAGGAAAAACTAACCAAAACTATTCTTTACAATTTAAATCCTGCTCACAATGAAGTTTATGCTACCATGATGGGCAACTTCCAGGATGGAGAAATTGCAGGGAAAATTCAGTGGGGATCAGGATGGTGGTTTTTGGACCAAAAAGACGGAATGGAAAAGCAAATGAATGCGCTTTCGAACCAAGGTCTACTAAGTCATTTTGTGGGAATGCTTACCGATTCCAGATCATTCTTAAGCTACAGTCGCCACGAATATTTCAGAAGAATTTTGTGCAATCTGATTGGTACAGATGTAGAAAAAGGGCTTATTCCTTACGATGAAAAACTTCTTAAAGAAATTGTGCAGGGAATTTGCTATTACAATGCAAAAAATTATTTCAACTTTTAATCAAACAAAAATATAAAATGAACAAAGTAGTAACCTTCGGAGAAATCATGCTTAGACTTGCAACTCCTGGATATGCAAGATTTTCTCAAACAGATAAATTTAATGCAACCTATGGTGGCGGAGAAGCAAATGTTGCCGTATCGCTGGCAAACTATGGCTTGAATGTTGATTTTGTGACTCGCTTACCTAAAAATGATATTGGTCGTGCCTGCATGATGGACCTTAGAAAATATGGTGTTGGTGTAGATCAAATTGTTTGGGGTGGCGATCGTTTGGGAATTTACTTTTTGGAGACAGGTGCCGTTAGCCGAGGTAGTAAAGTGGTTTACGATAGAGCCCATTCGGCCGTAGCCGAAATCGAAAGCGGTATGATTGACTGGGACAAAGTTTTCGAAGGTGCAAACTGGTTTCACTGGACAGGCATTACACCTGCCATATCGCAAGGAGCAGCAGATGTTTGTTTGGAAGCTATACAAGAAGCAAACAAAAGAGGAATTACCGTTTCTACCGATTTAAACTATCGAAAAAACCTATGGAAATATGGCAAAACTGCCGATCAGGTAATGCCTGAGTTGGTTGCTGGTTGCGATATAATCCTGGGAAATGAAGAAGATGCTGCAAAAGTACTCGATATTCATCCCGAAGGTGTGGATGTTACTGGCGGACACGTTGATGCTGAAGCTTACCTATCGGTTTCTCAACAAATCATGAAACAATTCCCTCGTTGTAAAAAGGTAATTACCACTTTACGTGGATCAATCAATGCCAATCACAATTCATGGACGGGTGTGTTGTACGATGGAGACAACTTATTTAAAGCGAACAACACCTATCAAATTACTCATATTGTAGATCGTGTAGGTGGTGGAGATTCATTTATGGGCGGCTTAATTTACGGATTAATTACCTGGCCAAAAGATGATCAGAAAGCATTGAACTTTGCAGTAGCAGCTTCCTGTTTGAAACACACCATTTATGGCGATTACAATCAGGTAAGCGTTGAAGAGGTAGAAAAATTAATGAACGGCGACGCATCAGGACGCGTAGCACGATAAATCATTCGGGATGAATTCAACTTCATCCCATAGCTTATAATTCATAAAATAAATTGAAATGGCTCAATTTTCTAGAATAGAAGTAGCAATTAAAATGAAAGAAACAGGCATGGTTCCTGTCTTTTTTCACAAAGATATTGAAGTTTGCAAACAAGTAATATTGGCTTGTTACAAAGGAGGAGCTCGCTTATTCGAGTTTGTAAATCGTGGCGATTTTGCTCACGAAGTTTTTGGCGAACTTATTAAATGGTCTGCCAAAGAATGTCCAGAAATGATATTAGGTGTTGGATCGGTAATCGATGCGGGTACCACTTCATTATACATTCAATTAGGAGCAAATTTTGTAGTTTCTCCAATCCTAAATCCAGAAATGGCAAAAGTATGCAACCGTAGAAAAGTAGCATGGTCGCCCGGATGTGGTTCCCTGACAGAAATCTCTTACGCAGAAGAATTAGGTGCTGAAGTAGTGAAAATTTTCCCAGGACAGCAAGTAGGAGGTCCTGACTTTGTAAAAGCCGTAAAAGGTCCTTTCCCATGGTCATCTATTATGCCAACCGGAGGAGTGAAGCCTGAAAGAGAGAACCTTACAAATTGGTTCAATGCCGGTGTTCATTGCGTAGGAATGGGATCGCAACTAATGGTTAAAAATGCCGATGGAACATTCAATTTAGAAGCCATAGAAGCAGCTGCAACCAATGCATTATCAATTATCAAAGAAATAAGAAAATAGATCGATGTTTATTGAGATGTATAATCTCGAATGAACAATCGTCTCGTTAATAATTAGAAAAAATGGAAACCAATTTAAAAAATAAAGTAGCGGTTGTAACCGGAGCTGGAGGAGTTATCTGCTCATCAATGGCAAAATCGTTAGCTGCAATGGGTGTAAAAACTGCCTTGGTAGATATCAATGCCGAAGCTGTTGAAAAATTAGCCCTGGAAATCGAAAAAGAATTTAATATTACATCTATTGGTGTTGCTGCAAGTGTGCTTGATAAAGACTCATTAATTGCCGCTAAAAAAGTCATCAATTCAAAATTGGGAAGCATCAATTACCTGATTAATGGCGCAGGAGGAAATTCTCCTCAGGCAACATCGGGAGTAGATCAAATGGAAGAATCTGATCTTGAAAACCTTGATCAAACTTTCTTTGGAATGAAAATGGAAGGTTTCGATAAAGTATTCGATTTGAACTTTAAGGGAACCATTCTTCCAAGCATGGTTTTCGCAATGGATATGATTGAAAACAAATCAGGATCTATCGTAAATGTTTCATCTATGAATTCTTACCGTCCATTGACTCGAATTGCAGCTTACTCGGCAGCCAAAGCAGCGGTAAATAACTTCACCCAATGGCTATCAGTTCATTTTTCGAAAATGGGTGTACGTGTAAATGCTATTGCTCCCGGATTTTTATTGACCAATCAGAATCGCTTCCTGTTAACTGATGAAGCTACTGGAGCACCAACTGCGCGAGGAGAAAAAATCATTAAAAACACACCAATGGAACGTTACGGAACCCCTGAAGAATTGCAGGGAACTCTACTCTACTTACTGTCTGACTGGTCGGCATTTGTAACCGGCGTTGTAATCCCTGTTGATGGAGGATTCAGTGCATACAGTGGCGTTTAATTCGCTTTTAAAATTTCAATAAAATATTAGGTTAGTATGTTTATGCGACAAAACAGAATAAGATTTCAATCACCTCCTATCTGTTTTGTCCATAACGAAAAACAAACATTATGTCACTAGAACAAACCTGGAGATGGTATGGTCCTAACGACCCAATCTCACTACAAGAAATAAAGCAAACTGGAGCAACTGGTATTGTATCAGCTCTTCATCATATTCCTAACGGTGAAACCTGGACTAAAGAAGAAATTCAAAAAAGGATATCCGAAATTGAGGCCGTTGGCTTACGCTGGTCGGTTGTTGAAAGTGTTCCTGTTCACGAGGATATTAAAAAGAAAACTGGCGATTACAAAAAATACATCGAGAACTACAAGCTAAGCATTCAGAATTTAGGTGCCTGTGGTATTGAAACCATATGCTACAATTTCATGCCTGTTTTAGATTGGTCGAGAACCGATTTGGCCTTTGAATCGGGAGATGGTTCAAATGCTTTACGATTTGATATGGATATATTTGCTGCTTTTGATGTTTTTATACTGAAAAGAGAAAATGCGCAAACCGATTATTCCGACGACATTTTGAAAAGAGCGGAAGCAAAATTCAAATCCATGTCGGCTGAAGAAATCGAGAAAATCACTAGAAACGTAATTGCTGGACTTCCAGGAGCTGAAGAATCATATACCCTAGAAAGTTTTCAGAAAGTATTAGATGGATACAAAGAAATTGATGCTGCAAAATTAAAGAAACATTTATTCGAATTCCTAAGCGAAATCATTCCTGTAGCAGAACAATCAGGTGTTCGTATGGCAATTCACCCCGATGATCCACCACGTGCCTTACTAGGCTTACCAAGGGTTGTTAGTACCATACAAGATGCTTTGGAATTGACTAAAATAGTAGATTCTGTTTCAAATGGAATTACCTTATGTACGGGATCTTTTGGTGCTGGTCATTTTAACAACTTGCCCGAAATGACAAAAATTCTTGCTCCACGAATTAATTTCGTTCACCTTAGAAATGTGAGTAGAGATGCGGAAGGAAATTTCTTTGAGAACTATTTATTTGATGGTGATATTGATATTCCTGCTGTTATGGAAGCTTTATTGATAGAAGAAAAAGAACGTAAAGAAGCTGGCCGAAAAGACTGGAAAATTCCTATGCGTCCCGATCATGGTAATAAAATGTTAGATGATCTTCCTAAAACCACCAATCCAGGATATTCCTTATATGGAAGAATGAAAGGATTAGCCGAGTTAAGAGGATTAGAACAAGGATTAATGGCCAGACTTAAGTAAAATCCTCACATTATTTATTTCGAAGATCATAAATTAGAATAAATCTTTAGCTCCGATAAGGCATGAAAAAAACACAAGTATTAACTAAGCTATTTTTAAGTATCATCACGTGTTTCCTACTGTTCAGTTGTCAGGAAACACAAAAGCATAAAACTTTAAAATTAGCACACGGTTTAGATCCAACACATCCGGTTCATAAAGCCATGTTGTATATGGCAGATGAACTGGAAAAAATATCCGATGGACAAATGAAACTGGAAATTTATCCAAGTGGACAATTAGGATCCGAACAACAATGTGTAGAATTAATACAATTGGGAAGTTTGGCTATCACAAAAGTTTCTGCCGCTGTTATGGAGGGCTTTACCAACAACTATCAAGTACTTGGTTTGCCCTACGTGTTTCGCTCAAAACATCATGCGTTTACTGTTTTAGATGGGCCAATTGGTGAGGAATTATTAGCCTCCACCGAAAAGTTCAATTTAAAAGGCTTGTGTTTTTACGATGCGGGAGCAAGAAGCTTTTATACCTTAAACAAAAGTATTGATAAGCCCGAAGATTTAGAGGGATTAAAAATGCGTGTTATGAAGAGCCAAACTGCCATGAGTATGGTAAAAGCCCTGGGAGGCTCTCCAACACCAATTTCATGGGGAGAATTGTATACTGCTCTTCAAAGTGGTGTGGTAGATGGTGCCGAAAACAACCCCCCCAGCCTTTATACTTCGCATCACTACGAAGTGTGTAAAAACTATTCTTTAAATGAGCATACCAGAGTACCCGATGTTCTAATTATCAGCACGGTTGTTTGGAATAAATTAAGCAATCAGCAACAAAAATGGTTGCAGGATGCAGCAAAAAAATCGGTGATTGAGCAACGCAAATTATGGGCTGCTTCGGAAGAAGAATCTTTAAAAAAATTGATAGAAAATGGAGTTGAAATCACCTATCCTAACAAAGAGAAATTTGCCAAACGCGTTCAAAGTTTGCTAGACTCTTATCAGGAACAGCCAGAATTGTATCAATTAATTCAACGTATTCAAGCAACAGAAGACTAATCATAAAACTTATGACATTCAAGAATCAATTAGATAGTATACTAGAAAAGATACTGATTAGCCTCATGAGTATCTTGGTGCTCGATGTACTTTGGCAAGTAATAAGCCGCTACGCATTAGCTTCTCCAAGTTCTTTTACCGACGAATTAGCAGGATTTTTACTCATCTGGGTTGGCTTATTGGGAGCGGCATATGTAGCTGGTCAAAAGCAACACTTAGCCATCGACTTGCTCTTGCAAAAATCATCACCAGCAAATAAAAAACACCTACTTCGTTTTATAAACATATGTATTGCATTGTTTGCTCTAAGTGTAATGATTATAGGCGGAAGTTGGTTGGTAATTACTCGTTTTCAATTTAACGTAAACTCAGCGGCTTTGCAAATCCCTTTGGGTTATATCTATCTTGTTTTACCACTAAGCGGATTAATTTTACTTTATTACTCAATTGTATTTATTGTTAAACCTTCAGAAGAATTAAACTAAATGGAATATATTGGAATTATTGTACTCATTGTATCGTTTTTATTCTTACTGATAGCCGGAGTTCCCATTGCATTCAGCATTGGTATATCTGGGATACTAACCATGCTTGTTAGCATTGACTCATTACCTGCATTCGCCACTTTTGCACAAAGAATGGCCACAGGATTAGACAGTTTTGCTCTTTTAGCCATCCCCTTTTTCATACTCGCGGGAAATATAATGAATAGTGGAGGAATCGCCATTCGGCTGATAAATTTAGCCCGCATTTTAGTGGGTCGCTTACCAGCAAGTTTAGCTTTTGTTAATGTATTTGCGAATATGTTATTTGGCGCAATATCCGGTTCCGCAGCAGCTTCAGCATCTGCCATTGGAGCCATAATGGGGCCTCAAATGAAGAAAGAAGGTTACGACGAAAGCTTCAGTGCCTCTGTTAATATCGCCTCTGCCACAACAGGTTTATCTATCCCTCCTAGTAACATATTAATTGTGTATTCTCTAGCGAGTGGAGGCGCCTCTATTACAGCTCTTTTCTTAGCAGGATATATTCCTGGAATATTAACAGGATTCGCTATCATGCTAACGGCCATGAGCATTTCAATCTATCAAAACAAAGGTGTTAGCGCAATGCTTACCAGTTTATTTAAAGTTTTTATTGGTATCGCACTTACCCTTTCTGTGATTTATGGACTAAATCTTCTAAAAGCAAGTTCTCCATCCGGATTTAAGGGAGTTAGCACCACTCTAGCCCTATTGGTAACTGGGTTTATTGCCTATAAATTACGCAACAAAGGAGCTGGTATTAAACGAGGACTGAAAATTTTATGGGAAGCCATTCCAAGTTTATTTTTACTGATTATTGTAATTGGGGGAATTATAGCAGGATATTTTACAGCTACCGAAGCTTCAGCAGTTGCCGTTCTTTACGCACTTGTTTTGAGCTTAATCTACAAAGAAATTACAGTTAAGGATATTCCAAAAATTATACTTGGATCGGTAAAAACTACGGCTATTGTGTTAATTCTTGTTGCAACCTGCATTGGTTTGTCCTGGATTATGGCATACGAAAACATACCACAGAATGTTAGTGCTGGTTTATTGGGACTAAGCGATAATCCAATTGTTATCTTACTTCTGATTAATCTAATCCTTTTATTTGTTGGTGTTTTTATGGATATGACTCCAGCTGTACTCATTTTCACACCTATCTTTTTACCTATTGTGGTTAATTTAGGAATTGATCCGGTACATTTTGGGATTATCATGGTTTTGAACCTTAGTGTTGGGCTTTGTACTCCACCGGTAGGTTCCGTTCTATTTATCGGTTGTAGTGTTGCCAACATCAAAATACAACAAGTAATTAAACCTTTGCTACCAATGTTTATAGCTATGATTCTATGTTTACTGCTAGTAACCTACATCTCTGATTTAAGCATGTGGTTACCCAAATCATTTGGCTTTTAGGTAGTAAATATTCATTTGATACACATACAACTCGACTTTATTTCTTCAATTGTAATTGTAAACTTTTCACTCAGGATGGAACTAAAATCTATTCTGAGTGCAACGTAAAAAGAATAAAATGGTAAAAATTCGTATTAAAGACATAGCCGAACAAGCTGGCGTTTCTGTAGGCACAGTAGACCGTGTTCTTCACAATAGAGGCGAAGTTGCCGAAGAAACCAGAAATAAAATTTTGGGAATTGCAAAAGCGAATAACTATCAACCCAATCTCATTGCCAGAGCTCTTACTTCAAAAAAGCAATGCATTTTTGCATCTCTTCTACCTACTCCTACCGAGGACGATATATTCTGGCAAAGCCCCTTAAATGGAATTTCTGATGCAGTAAGTGAATTGGAACAATTTCAAGTAAAGGTCAGTAAATTCTTTTTCGACCATTTCAACGAACAAGATTTTATCCAACAAACCGAAGCTATTTTAGCGCTCAATCCTGCTGGAGTTGTCTTCTCTCCTATCTTCTCAAAAGAGAGCTTAGAGTTCACTCAGAAACTTGAAAAAAAAGGAATTCCTTATGTTTTTATTGAATCAAAAATAGACCAAAGTAACTATCTGGCTTATGTTGGAAGCGATGGATTTTGTGGCGGAAGAGTTGCCGCTAATTTAATTGATTTTGGAATTCCTGAAAATGGAGATATTTTAATTATCAACCTAGCAAAAAACCTAGAAAATGTTCTTCGCTTAAACGAAAGAACACAAGGTTTTTTGAGTTATTTTATTGATAAAGGGAAAAATCAAGGTCTAAAAATTAGTGTTGAAATTTCAGTATCAGAGGCTGAAATAATTAAAGAAAAATTAGATTCGGTACTCGCTAACAATAAAAACATAAAAGCGATATTCGTCACAGGTTCGAAAGTATACAAAATTGCCCGATACCTTATCAATTCAAACATCAGTGACATCATCACTGTTGGTTTCGACCCAATCGAACAGAACATCAAATATCTAAAACAAGGTAGCATCAGCTTCATTATTGACCAACATCCTCACCAACAAGGATTTATGGCAATAAAGAAGCTTTTTGAACATGTTCTTCTGAACCATGAAATTTCAAAAGATGAATACTTGCCTATAGATATTATCAGTCAGGAGTCTATTCAACTTTACAAAGCTTTCTAATCAATCTTATTGAAGCAAATTGGGTTTCGATACATTAAAGCTGATCGTTCCAAATCAATGCAGCGGCACCTAAAACGGCAGCATCATCACCTAATTCAGAAACCTGTAAGGTAATTTTATTTTTATATAGAAATAGTAAATTTTTCTCTAATGTTTCACGAACAGGATCGAAAAGCAAATCACCTGCTTTTGATAATCCTCCAAAAAAGAAAATAGCTTTAGGACTTGTTATTGAAACCACATTAGCCAATGCTTCACCCAACATTTTTCCGGTGTAAGCAAAAACTTCCAAGGCAAGTAAATCACCTTTATTAGCAGCTTCGGCAACCATAGCGGCATTTAAATTATTAAAAGATACATCTTTTAAACAACTAGTATTTAAGTGTTTGGCCAACATCTTATAAGTAGTACGCTTTACTCCTGTTGCCGAAACATAGGTCTCTAAACATCCTCGTCTACCACAGCCACACTCTCTACCTTCTGGTCGCACAATTATATGCCCTACTTCGCCAGCAAAACCATCGTGACCGTAAAGTAAGTTTCCATTTACTACAATTCCACTACCTAAACCTGTTCCTAGAGTCACCACCAAAAAGTCCGACAAACCTTTAGCACCACCAAAAAGACGTTCTCCCAATGCAGCAGCATTAGCATCATTAGTTAACTTTACAGGAACCTTATAATGAGCCGTAATCTTTTCAACAATCTTCAACTTACCTTTCCAACGTAAATTAGCTGCATCGTCAATGGTTCCCGTTCTGTAATTTCCATTTGGTGCACCAATACCGATTCCTATTAAATTAAAATTGCTATTTTCTAATTTCAAATTTATAGTCGAAAATAACTCATTCAAATAATCATCAAAATGCTCATGCGTTTGTGTTGGAATACTTCCATTATCCCACAACTTTCCTTTTATATCAACAAATGCATAAGCTGTATTCGTTCCTCCTAAATCTATTCCTATTACTATATCGATCATTTCGTAACTTGTCTTTCTTTACTTACTATGTCTCCCTTAAACGAAAATAGGACCGAGGGAAACTCCCTCGATCCTGAGGTATTTATGTGTGGTACTTAAAACGGATTTTCTTCAACCGCTTTTTCTAAATCTTGTGCCATCGACACAAATTCATCGGCAGTCATTTCTTTTAAATACACCAATCCGTGTGTAGCTCGCACCAATGGGTGAGCATTTTCATAAAAGAAATTTTTGCCTAAAAGCAATTGAATTTGTTTGAGTTGTTGAACCCAAACCTTTTGGGTTAACTCATTAAATTTACCATCGTACTCGTAGCTAGGAAAAGATGCATTTACCTGACTCATGTAACTTTCAGTAAACGAATTTTCCATCACATCCAAAGCATTCAACGAAACAGGAACAATTGCATCGGCTTCGGAAGGATGATATTTAAACCAAACATTACGATAACCTATGATTTTCAAATTTGATAAATCTTCTTCCTCTTTCCACTCTTTAACCGCCCCAGCGATGGCTTGTAGTACTTTATAATGTGTATCAGGACCGCTTCCTTCTGGATCCATAGCCAAACTTATAATTGTCGGCTTGTGTTTTCTAAATTCTTCCAACACAGGAAGCATATCTCTATTTTTTTCAGGCAATTCGGTGAATACATCACCTTTATAAAAGCCCAAGCGTAAATGATGAACATTTTTGACAGGAGTTCCAAAATGAGCCCAAACCAGCTCCTCTTCAAACTCGCGAATCATTCCTTTCATCTTCTGTACTTCTGGAGAGTTTTTTCCTCCATCGTAACTATTTTCTAAATCAGCAATTACCTCAGCAATTACTTCTTTAAGACTCGATTTATTACTCACCTTCCAAACTTCAACAATAGAACGAATCACTCGATGACACAAACCTCTTCGTTTGCCATTCTCATTACGTTCTGCAACAGAATTTAGAAAATGGTAAACGTCTTTGTCCCACTTTTCAGCATATCCTTTCTCGAAAAAATCAGGATATTCCAACATCTGAATCTCTCCTTTATCAATAAAATTCTGACATTCTTTAAGTACACCAATCACAAATCCGTTGGTAACAGCGGTAAATCCTGATGTTAAAACAGAAAAATGAACGTCATTACTTGCCGAACGCATTTGCCGATTCGTGTAAGGCATAATTCCCAGCATAATATCATCATGATGAGGACCCGTATGATAAATTACCTCATCGGTATCTGCCTTCATTCCTTTTTGCAACTTCGCTTTTACCGTTTCTATAACCGATTTAACGGTATTTTCGTTCAAATTTGGAATTTGAGAAGTATATGGATCTGATTTTAAATCCTCAAGACTTAAATGATGACCATATTTATTAATTTTCTGACAAAGATCAATGATGGATCGTTCGGTTTTTGCCTCAGTCCAATCTCCTTCTTTGTAGTATTGATTTACACTATCGGTTAACTTACAGGCAGCACCAGTTGTCAAATAAAAACGACTGTTTTTCTGACGCTGAAGAACAGAAGCTGGATAAATAGCATCAGCTTCCGATTCCAAAGATCCTTTTACAATATCGGCTTTAGCTTCCCCTGCTGCAAAAATAATGGAAACGGCATCTGGATTGTGAGTGATTGTATCCAAACCAATGGTAATAACCAAACGATTTCTGGACACTTCAATTCCTCCCAAATCACCAGCTGCAACAGCCTGAGTTTCAAAATTTGTTTTTGTAAGTCTAGTTGTAGAATAATGATCAGATCCGCGAGTATTAAAAGCAATATGACCATCAGGACCAATTCCACCAAGGAAAAATCCAATGCCACCTTTATCGCGAATTTGCTTTTCGTATGAAGTACACCAATTATCGATCTTAAAGATTGACTTCTGTTGCATTTCCTCTACAACACATGTTGCCTCGCGGTATCGTAAAGACAAGTCAATATTATAATCCGGAAAAACCTCTAAAAAGTGCTTGTTATCAACCAAAGGAATTTCTTCGGAATTAATCAGTAATGAATTGGATTTATCCAAACCAAACCCTTCAATATAGTATTTCATCACATAGTTATAAAAACTATTGTGCTGACGTGGATCAATTGGATAAAACTCATCAATCTGTACAAACTGCAATCCTCTTAAATCGGGCTTAGACATATTTCCCAGCCCATATTGAGTGCGAATATCCAATCCTTTAGCTTGATTCCAATTCTCTAATAGGAATTGAGTATATTTAATGAAATACTCAGGAGTTTTACCAGTTGGCAAACTAATTACACCTTGTGGATTTTGCTCGGCCCATTCTAAAAAACGGAGCGAAGTCATCAATCCTAATTTTGGGAAATTATCAACTGTAACATAAGGAATTTTACTTGTGATTTCTGACATTCCCGACAACTCATGAAATGCTTGTTCTACTTTTGATGTAAACATAGTATCCATTTTTTGTTTCTATAATTTATTCGCCTTACTCTTTCAAAACACTTTTTCGCACGTGAAACATTGTTGTAGCACGCTTTACTTCTAATTCGTCAGTCTTAACGAAATTCTATTTCGTTCTAATTTCATGTCCTTTTAAACCATAATAAAGAATATAAAGAAAACAAGGAACACAAATCCAATATGCCGATTGAGCACCTACAGAATCCTTCATCAATCCGTAAATAGTTGGAATCAAAGCACCACCTACAATTGCAATTACCATTAAAGATGAGCCTGCTTTCGTAAATTTACCTAAATCAGTCATCGCTAATGGCCACAAAGCTGGCCACATTAATGAACATCCCAATGCCATAAATACAATGAAATAAATAGAATAAACTTCTGGAGAAAATACAACCATCAACGACCCAAAAAGAGCCAAAACAGCACAAATTTTCAAGGCAGTAGCTTGACTCATATATTTTGGGATTAGAACAGCACCACATATATAACCAATAACCATTCCGATTGGTGCTATCCAAGCATAATATTCAGGATTTGCCAAACCAAGACTAGTAGCATAATCAACTAATGTTCCTAACGACACTGTTTCAACCCCTACATATAAGAATAAAGCCAATACACCCAATAATAAATGAGGGAATTGCCATACGGAGGTTTTGCTTGCTGCATACTCACAAACTTCACCCGAATCTTCATCTTCACCAACAGCCTTAACCTCAGGAAGTTTAGCCAAAAGCGCTAATACTCCTAAAAGAACAAATACACCTATAATAATATAAAAAGGAATATTAATATCTGTTAGAGATACATTTTCCACCTCTTTTCCAATTATTAAGGCTAGAAACAAAGGAGCAATTGGCCAAGCCAATTTATTTGCAATTCCCATGTAACTCATTCGCTTAGCAGCGCTTTCAATCGGACCTAAAATCGTAATGTACGGATTTACAGAAGCTTGTAAAAACGTGTTTCCCATACCACTAACAAAAGAAGCCAATAAAAAAAGTGGCAAACTCTCCATTTTTGCAGATGGAATAAACAAATAGAAACCAAGCGCAAACATCAAGAAAGATAATGCCATTGTTTTCTTATAACCTATCTTACCAATAACCAAAGATGCTGGATATCCAAAAATCAAGAAAGCCGAAAAAGTTGCGGCAATTACCAAATATGATTCCGCCGAAGAAATATCCAAAGCTTTATTCAAAAGTGGAATGATGTAACTATTAATTCCTAGAGCAAATCCAATAGCAAAAAACATTACTCCAACAATGATAAGAGGTATCACATACCCTTTTACAACAGAATTGGCGTTTTTTTCGTCAAGCATAGTTTTATAATTATGAGATTAATATTTATAATTTCTATCGGTTATCTTATTTTTAAAACTTGGCATCATTTGTGGGTCAACCCAATTACAACAAGCATAATATCAATTTCCCTTTTTCGCTACTCAATTCTATGCACATAGCGTAGGCTTAAAAAGTTGATTCTCACAACAACTTCTGATCTAAAAACCATATTCCTTCCTAAATACTATAGGAAGGAAATTGAATTTTTAATTTCAAATAAGAAAACAACCATCCGTCTAACATCACCACTACTACAATGTCCCAATAAAATTAGAAACGACTGATGGTTGTTCTTACTTAAAACTGATTCCTAAAAGAACACTACTTCTACAAAAACTTTCAATACGAATTGAAAACCCAAAGGAATCAGCTTTCCTTACTAATCTAACCTATTACAAACACAAATATAAATATTTTCATTAACAACCCTACACTTTTGTAAATTATTTTTAAAGATGGGCAGATTCTCAATTTGATATTAATTTAATTCCCCTAAATAATTATTTACTTATGGTCGTAACACATTCCCCAAAAAGACATGATCAACACAGAAAAAAAAGAACCTCCCCTTCCATCAAAAGCATACACAATTTCAACTCTCAAAATCACATTCTTTATTTAATATGTCCCCTCTTACCTCTTAAAAATCCTTAATTCCCTATGTCTTTTTCTGATTATCTTTTCGGCTTGATGAAAAAATACTACCTTTAATGCTCTTGACGAAATAACACTAAAATTTAACGGAGGAATATTATAATGAGCAAAGAAATTTTAAGCCTGGAGCCTAAGGCTATTTGGGAAAACTTTTATTCATTAACACAAATACCACGCCCATCAAAACACGAAAGTGCCATACAGGATTTCATGATGAAATTTGGACAAGATTTGGGTTTGAAAACCATTAAAGATGCAACTGGAAACATCATCATAAAAAAACCAGCAACCCCTGGTTTCGAGAATCGTAAAGGGGTTGTATTACAAGGTCACCTAGACATGGTACCTCAAAAAAATGCAGATACCGACCACGATTTTGAAAAAGATCCTATTGAAACCTTAATTGATGGTGATTGGGTTACTGCCAACGGAACAACTCTTGGTGCCGATAACGGAATGGGTGTTGCCGCAGCTATGGCTGTTCTTCAATCGAAAGATCTTGAACATGGTCCTATCGAAGCTTTATTCACAGCTGATGAAGAAACCGGGATGACAGGTGCTTTTGGTCTTGAAAAAGACATTTTAGAGGGTGACATCCTTCTAAATATGGATTCGGAAGATGAAGGAGAACTATATGTAGGCTGTGCCGGCGGTATGGATGCCAACATCACATTCAAATACAAAGAAGATAAATTAGACAAAGGATATGTAGGCTATAAGTTGTGCATGAAAGGTCTAAAAGGAGGTCACTCAGGAATGGAAATCATTTTGGGGCGTGCTAACTCCAACAAACTTTTATTCCGATTCTTAAAGTACGCAACTAAAAAATTCAAACTAAGAATGTCTTCAGTAGATGGTGGATCCTTACGAAATGCCATTCCTCGTGAATCATTTGCGATTGTAACGATTCCCGAAAGATACACCGACAAGTTCCTAGCTGGCGTTGCCGAATACGAAGCTATTTACAAAGCAGAATTATCAGCAGTTGAACCCGATTTAGCTTTTTTCGCTGAGCCTACCGATACTCCAAAATACGTATTCAAAAACAAAAGTCAAAAGAATCTAATCAATGCAATATATGCTTGTCCAAATGGTGTTATTCGCATGAGCGATGCTGTTCCTGGATTGGTTGAAACATCTAGTAACTTGGCTCGCGTAGTTAGTAAAGATGGCGTAGTTTTCATTCAAGCCTTACTTCGTTCATCAGTAAATACTGCAAAAGAAGATTTAGGACAAGCAATTGTTTCCACTTTTGTTTTGGCTGGTGGAAAAGTAAAATTAGAAGGGGAATATCCAGGATGGAAACCAAATATGGATTCTCCAATTCTAAAAACTATGCAGGATATTTACAACAAAAAATATGGAAAAACACCTGAAATAAAAGCCATTCACGCTGGTTTAGAGTGTGGTTTACTTGGTGCTGCTTATCCTCATTGGGATATGATTTCATTTGGACCAACCATTCGTTTCCCTCACTCTCCTGATGAGAAAGTGAAAATTGATACAGTAACTAAATTCTGGGATTTCTTGGTGGAAACCTTGAAAAACATTCCCGTAAAATAACAGAGTAAAATTATAGATTAGCAAGGAACGTACTTTTGTGCGTTCCTTTTTTTATAGGGAAGGTCCCTGTCGGGATTTTGCTCTAGGTTCTCTTTCGGGCTTCTCACATCACCCCATAACTTAAACCTTACAATCAAAAGAATTACAACTTACGATACCTTCCTAAGGTAAGAAATATCACCAAATAAGAAACAAGTCCAACCAATGTTGCAAAAACTAGCGATCCCAAAGCAAATTGCAAGTAATTTTCACCCAAAGTATTTACATTCATTAAGTTGGGAATTTCCTTCTGAAACTTCCCCTGCAAAACAAGAGCTCCAGTCTGATATCCAGCCACTAAAATAAATGGAATCAAAGGAGGTATACTACTAATGTTAACCGTAATTAGAGTAAGAACTTTATTCAAGCGGAAAAACAAGGCAGAAGATACTGCAAGCAGTGTTTGAAAACCCCAGACAGGAGAAAAAGCAAAAAACAGTCCCAAAGAAAGAGACATCGCAATCAATGAATTTGAATTATCTACACAAGTTATCTCGGCCACAATTGCCTTTTTCACTTTGCTAATTTCAAATACTTTCATAAGCACATTTTCTTCACGCAACAAAAACCACTAATCACTGACAACTATTCATTGTTTCAATCCATTCTCCATCAATAGTTAAGAAACCTCTCATTAAATTGGCAGTCATACACGAATGAACGGGCACAATTCCCACTAAATCACCAATAACGAATTCATCAAACAACTCATCGCTACAGCGAATAATCCCATGCTCCTGCGATAGGCTGGCTAAAAACCCTCCACCTAAAATCTCGCTCCATCCATTTTCAGTTATTCGAACAATACTTCCATACAGTTTAGTACCCTCATCGTCTGCCTCCAGAAATTCCTTTGAAAAATGAACACCACCACCCTGAATCACCAATTCATTTCTATCAATATTTCGTGCAATTACCGGACAAGCCATCACTACCGCAATTTGATTCTCATCACAAGTTCCCAGCACATATTGCATCAGGTCATAAAAAACAAAATTACCCGGACGAATTTCATCAATACCATAGAATTCCTCACTTATACTGCAAGCTGGCGTATCGCCCAAAGAAACCTCAATACCCGGAATATCTTTACGAAAAACATCTTTCAATTCATTTAAATCTAACAATGCCTTGCTATGATTTTTGTGAATTTGCTCCTGATCAACAGCCTTGTAGTTGTGTCCGGCATGCATTAAAAAACCCTTACAGTGAATTTTATCTGACTCCTTCATTAAATTCACTAGTAAACGAAGAGAACCTGTTGCCTCTGCAGGAATTCCACAACGCTGGTAACCTGTATCTACCTTAATAAATACATTTATTGAATGCCGAAGTTCCGACTGTAAAAATAAAATTGCTTCCCGCGATTCTACTAATAAATTCAATTGAATCAGAGAAGCCAACTCATTGATCAAATCAATTTCGCGCACATTTACAGGAATCGCCACTGTAATATCCTTCCATCCATTATTTGCAAAATATTCTGCCATCTTTAACGACGAGACGCATATGGCTTCCACTCCTCTTTCTCGAAACCACTCTCCAACCTTAGCCGACTGATGAGTTTTAAAATGTGGTCGTAAACGTGTACTAGAACGCTGTGCTTTAGCCAGCATACTATCAATATTAGTCAAACATTTTTGCTTATCAAGCAAAAGAGTAGGACGAATTATTTGGGAATCTATGTTTAGCATCAAAAATGAATCGAACTAATTTTTAACAAACTATATTTCTATCTAATTTTAGACCTTATATCCATGAGTAGATGATCTCTTACACTCAACAAACTCTCCGAAAAACCAACTTTGTAGATATGTGGACTGATAAAACGCTTGTGTTCATCAGGCAACTGAGCAAAACGCTTTCGTAGATAAGCATTTATTTCTACCGGAGTTTTACTTTCGATTAAGATCTCTCCATTTTCCATCACTTTCTCGGTGATAACCTCACTGCTACAATGGCTAACATAAGTGTTTTTATCAGCTTGAAAAGGATGAAACAAGCGATTGGTCGACTCTTCATTCTCAAGCAGTATCCCATCTCTAAAAAAGAATCCATCCTCATCGAAATATCGAATTACTTTTTTCTTTCCAGGCATAGTAATTTTTTCAATATTCTCCGATATTTTTATCCGAGGAATCCCATTGGTCTGTACTAACTTATACACACCATCCAAAGCTCCAGTATCTTTTCCCGTTACTAATTCAGTACCAATCCCATAGCCATCAATTTGAGCTCCCTGATCGTTTAAACTTTTAATCACATACTCATTTAGCTGATTCGAAGCGATTATTTTCACATAATCCAATCCTGCGTCATCAAGCATTTTTCTGGCTTTTTTACTCAAATAAGCCAAATCACCACTATCCAAACGAATTCCGATCATTTTATAACCTTTAGCTTCCAGTTCTTTCCCAACAATTATGGCATTAGGAATTCCAGACTTAAGCGTATTGTATGTATCTACAAGCAAAACTGTTTTGTCAGGATTAATTTCTGCATATCTGCGAAAAGCATCCATTTCGTAATCAAAACTCTGAATCCAGGCATGAGCCTGAGTTCCAGTAACTGGAATATCGTAATTAAAAGCACTGTACACGTTAGAAGTTGCATTTGCACCACCAATTACTGCTGCTCGGCTAGCATGAACACCACCCAAACCCTGAGCCCTTCGTAAACCAAAATCGGCAAAATCCTTTTCTCCGATCACATTTCTTATACGACAGGCTTTTGTTGCTATTAAAGACTGAAAATTCAAATAATTCAAAAGAAGAGTTTCAATCAGTTGTGCTTCTATTATATTCCCTTCAACTCGCACCAAAGGTTCATTCGGAAATACAATCTCACCCTCTCTCATGCTATAGATCGTGGCTGTAAATTTAAAATCCCTTAAATAATCCAAAAATTCGTCCTTTAAGCCTGCTTTCTTCAGAAAAGCAATATTTTCCTCGTTGTATTGAAACGACTTCAAAACCTGTAAAAGATCCTCTAAACCAGCAAAAACAAGGTATCCTCCTTCGTATGGATTGGTTCTATAATAGTAGTCAAAAACTGTTTGGTCATCTTTCTTACCGCTTAAAAAATATCCCTGAGCCATGCTTAGCTCATAGAAATCGGTATACAATCCTGAATTTTCTGTTAATGTGTTCATTCGATTGAGTTAAATAAAATCAGATCAAATATAGGGAATATATGCTAGGCTGCCCAGAAATGTGGAATTGATCTGGCTAAGAAAACCCGAAATATAATTTTGTTCCTAATCAATGGTAAAAAGACTCAACTACACTTAAAACTACCACTCAGGGTTGTAAAAATAAAAAATAGAAAGCCTTTCTAATCCGTTTCTCTACGTTGATTTTTTTGAAGATTTAAAATTCACACAAAAATACAATCACTATTTATTAACAAAGTTCACACAGAATTCAAAAGTTGGACAATTTCATATATTCTTACAATTGTAGCATTATAAACAAAGAATATTTTTGGTCGTACAAAAACAAGACAATTTGACCTTTTACAATTTAGAATCTTTATAAATAATTGTTATATTTGTGCCCATTCAAAAGTAATATTATATGGAATCAACAACAAAACAAAAAAAGAAATTATCAACTACAATAATCCTTGAAAACAAAGCAATAGCTCCCGGCGTATTTGTATTAACCTACAAAAAGCTAACAAATTTTAAGGCTGGTCAATATATTGGTTTAACAACAGATTTAAATGTTACTCCGCGCTTGTATACAATTGCAAGCGGTGAAAACGACAGCGAAGTTCAAATTCTCTACAACCTAAAAGATGATGGTTGGCTTACACCTAGACTAAGCGAAATTAAAGCAGGTTCGGAACTTTACATCACCGATCCCGATGGCGACTTTATAGACGATAATTCACCCGCATGGTGGATTGCTTCCGGAACAGGAATTGCCCCCTTTTCTGCGATGTTTCGCTCTGGATTACTAAAGAACAAAACCTTAATTCACGGAGGCAGATATAAGCATTCTTTTTATTTTGAAAAAGAATTTATTCCCTTTCTCAAAGACAAATATATTCGTTGTTGCTCACAAGATCAGGCTGAGGGTTTGTATCATGGAAGATTAACACGATATTTGCAGGAAGTAGAACAACTTCCTGACAACTGCCGCTTTTTTCTGTGCGGTAGTCCTGAAATGGTTGTTGAAGTGCGAGATCTTTTGATTAAACGTGGCGTTCAATACGAAAGAATTGTAGCTGAAATCTACTTTTAATTCAATTAATTCACAGACAGCAGAACATTTTGTAAACTTCTGACAATCTGTAATTACAAAATAGAATGATGGTTAAAGATATCCTTTTAGGAAAAACACTTGATGAATTGTCTCAAGTAGTAGCTGATTTGAAGCTTCCAAAATTTACAGCCAAACAAATTGCCGATTGGTTGTATAAAAAAAACATTACGAGCATCGACGAAATGTCGAATCTATCCGCTAAGGCAAGAACAGCTTTGCAGGAAAAATATGATCTTGGCATTACAGCTTCTACGAAAGTACAAACATCTGTAGATGGCACAAAAAAATACTTGTACCCAACAGCACATGCTCACAAATTCATAGAAACAGCCTACATTCCTGACAACAAGAGAAATACCCTCTGTGTTTCGTCTCAAGTAGGCTGCAAAATGGGCTGTCTATTTTGCATGACTGGGAAACAAGGTTTTCAAGGTCAATTGTCAAGTGGCGAAATCATCAATCAAGTTCGAAGTTTACCCGAACGAGAACATCTTACCAATATTGTTTATATGGGTATGGGAGAACCGCTTGACAATGTTCCACAGCTCATGAAATCATTAGAAATTCTTACTTCGGATTATGGTATGGCCATGAGTCCCAGAAGAATTACTGTTTCGACCATTGGGATTATTCCTGGAATGATTGAATTTCTTAACCATAGCGAATGCCATTTAGCGGTTAGTCTTCACTCTCCTTTCGATGATGAGAGAAAAAAATTAATGCCAGTTCAAAATGTTTATCCAATTAAAGATGTTCTAAAAATCATTAAAGATTTTGATTTTGGTCTACAACGAAGAATTTCTTTCGAATACATCATGTTCAAAGGAATTAACGATAGTCCTAGACATGTAAAAGAGCTCTGTAGAATTTTAGATGGAATTAAATGTAGAATTAATTTAATTCGCTTTCATCCAATTCCGGATACTCCATTAGACGGAGCAGATGAAGCAACAATGGAACATTTCAAAGAGCAACTCAACAAAAAAGGAATTACAACCACAATCAGACGATCGAGAGGACTTGATATTTTTGCTGCTTGCGGATTACTTTCCACAAAGGAACTGGTGAAGAAACAAAATGAAGACTTTTAAACAAAAAAATCCTGCTTAATTAAGCAGGATTTTTTTTCATCTATATTTTCTTATTTCTCACTCGATGCTCTTACAATTAGATCGGCATGAACAACCACTTCTTTGATGGATTTAGCATCCGCTGTTTTCTCCATCTGACGAAATAGCAAACGTGCAGCTTCGCGACCAACTTCTTTTGGATTCTGATCCATAGTAGATACTGAAGGCTCCATATATCTGGAACGACGAGAATTTGAGAATCCTACCACTGCTACTTCATCAGGAATTTTAAGGTCCAATTCTTTTGCAGCTGCAATAGCTCCAATTGCCATATCATCGTTAATGGCAAAAATAGCATCCGGACGATTTGAACGTTTTAACAATTCCAATGTTAAGCGTTTGGCATCTTCCACAGTAAAATCACAACGAGAAATTAAGGTTTCATCCAATGGAATATTTTTATCTTCCAAAGCTTTTTTATAACCTCTCAATCGATTTCTACCAAAAAGCATAAATTCTGGCCCAGTTAAAAAAGCAACTCTTTTAGCCCCACCATCCAACAAGTGAGTAACAGCTGTATGTGCAGCAGCAGCATCATCTGCAACTACTTTCGACACTTCTAATTCTTTTGATGTACGATCGAAAAGTACCATTGGAACACCCAAATCCAGTACCTTATGAATATGATCGTAAGTATCCGTAGCACGAGTAAGCGATAGAATAATTCCATCCATTCTCATGTTTAAAAATCCATTTACATTCTTCTCTTCCTTTTCAATCTTTTCATTCGAAGAACTCACAAAAACCTGATAACCATGCTCATCAGCAACTTGTTCAACCCCCTTTACTACAGTAGCATAAAAAGAACTTACGATTTGAGGAACCACAACTCCAATAGTATTCGATTTTTGAGTTTTTAAAGCAACAGCTAATGGATTTGGTTGGTACTTTAATTCTTTAGCCAATTTCTGAACTGCTTCTCTGGTTGCTAAGCTAATTTCAGGATTGTTCTTAAGAGCACGAGATACTGTTGATACTGATATACTTAACTTTTCAGCAATGTCTTTAATGGTTACTGGTCGATTTGCCATAGTAATAATTTTAGAATCTTACATTTGGTGGTCGGGAAAATATACTTTTGATTTCAGTAAACATCCCCCCTATAGCTAACAAAGATAATATAATTTAGATAGCTTCCATCTTGTTAATTCTACTTTTTTGTGGTGCATAATACCCATTTTTTAATATCACAAATTAACTTGAGCTATTCATAATTATTCGTTCATTTATAGGCATTTCTAAACCTGAAAATTCAAATTACAACAACCAATAACAAGCTGTAGGTATGTCTACTAGTATTCAGTCCAACTCGCAACCAACAAAAAAGTTTAACCGTAAAATAATAAAACTAAACTCAAAATACCATATTTTCCTACCGAAGTTTGAAGAATATTCCAGCTTTCATTTAAAATACATATCAATTTTTATTTGTTTTTAATACATCCTGCTTCTACAACTTAAGCGCAACAAGTAGCTACAATTTCTCTTTGAATTCAAAAAATGTTATTGCTTACAAGCTTCTATCAACTCATGTTATTCATAAATGGTACCATCCACCAGTCTATTGCCTATCTGTTCAAACCACAAAACGTAAAAATTCCATTTCCCTTTCGGCCTAATTCATGAAATTAATTAGCAAGGAAAAAAATGAAGGGATAATTTTCGAATTGAACTTTCTTTTGTAAAAAAGAAGCAACAAACTTGTACATTTGCAACTTGCAAAAATATAGTTGAACAACTCTCTATCATGGAAAATTTAAATAAAAACCTTAAACATTTACGCTTACGCAAAAGATTATCGCAAACCAGATTATCACATCGAATTGGGGTTGGCGCTTCGTCGATAAGTGCCTACGAAAAAAGACGAAGCATTCCAAAAATCAGCACTTTATTGAAGTATTCGAAATTTTTTCAGCAAAATTTAGATCGTTTGGTGAATGAAGACATCAGCAGGCAGGAGGAGGAAAAAAAGGCAGAGATTTCGGGCGAAAAGCTAAGAGTGTTACCTATTTTGGTTGATGCTAACAACGAGGAAATGATCAGTTTGGTGCCAGTAAAAGCGGCCGCAGGTTATTTAAATGGTTATTCGGACGCAGAATTTATTGGCGAATTGCCTAATTTCAGAATGCCTTTTACCGAACTTTCAGAAAACAAAACATACCGAGCTTTTCAGATTGAAGGAAATAGCATGCTACCAGTTCCCGCTGGATCGTATATTATTTGCGAATATGTGCAAGATTGGGCTTCGATAAAAGACGATACTTGTTGCATTGTGATAACTGCCGAAGATGGAATTGTTTACAAAAGGGTAGTTAAAGATTTTGATCATCATCAGTTACTTTTGAAATCGGACAATCAGGAATACACTTCCTTTGAAGTTCGCACCCATGATGTTTTAGAAATATGGAAATCCTTAGGTTATGTGAGTTTCCAATTACCTGATGCTCCAAACTCATCAAAAAATTAGATTACAATTTCTTTTTTCTACTTTTGATTTCTTAAAATCATTCTAAATAAATTCATGCAGTAAAATGACTACAGCAACAACTTCAAATAATTACAAAGGGGTTCTATATGCCATGATCACTTCTCTTCTGTGGGGGTTTCTTCCCATATTTTTAAAGGTATCGCTAAAGGATTTGGATCCAATATCCATTGTTTGGTTTCGTTTTACCTTTGCTTTTTTAGTTTTGTTCATCTACTACCTAAATACCGATAAACAACAGCTAAGAATCATAAAAAGGCCGCCACTTATTTTGCTTATTGCTGCTGTAGCACTAGGAATAAACTACCTGGGATTTATGCAGGGAATTAATTACACCAGCCCGAGCAATGCCCAAATTACAATGCAAACAGCGCCTATTTTATTGGCTTTGGTTGGTATTTTCTTCTTTAAAGAAAAGGTAAACCGCAAACAATTACTTGGTTTTGCCATAGCAGGATTGGGTCTATTTCTCTTTTACCAAAATCAGTTACAAGCTTTTATTAACGATAAAGAAGCATTTAACAAAGGTTTTTTCTGGATCGAACTAGGAGCAATCATGTGGGTTCTGTACGCCTCTTTGCAAAAAAAATTGGTCCAAAAACACCCAGCACAACTTTTAAATATGGTTCTTTATGGCATTCCAGCTATTTTTTACGCTCCCTTTGTTAATTATGGCAGCTTCCTACAACTCGATTTCTCCTCGTGGTTAATTGTAACTTTTCTGGGTTTAAATACATTAATTGCTTATGGCTGTTTAGCCTTGGCCTTTAAATATACCGAAGCCTACAAAGTGAGTATTATAGTAGCGGTAAATCCTATTATTACCTTAGTAAGTATCGCCGTATTATCGGTAATGAATGTGCAATGGATTGCTACCGACAGCTTGAGTATCTACTCGATGATAGGTGCATCTTTAGTGATTGGTGGAGCAATTACAGCCGTTTTCTTTTCCAGAAAAAACAAGAAAAAGGCACTTCCCTCTACTGTTAACAGTGAAAACAACTAAAATTCCCAGCCGAATTACACCTACAATCAATTGTTCTGATTTTTACAAAAAACTCGGGTCTTTTTATTTTTAATTTAGATAATCAAAAAAAAGAAAGTTTTAGGCTTCGTCTGGTTCAATATGAATAGTTGATACGTAACCATATTTTTCATGAATCACCTTTTCTAGAAGAGTAGCAATATCGTGCGCTTTTTTAATGGACATATTTTGTGGAAGTACAATATGAAAGGTTAGTTCGGTATGATCACCATACACATGAAGATGAAAATGATGTGGATCCATGTCATAATCGTGAACTTCTTTAATGCTTAACTTTAGCTCTTCGATAATCGTATCAGAAGGACTTTCTCCCAATAGTGAATGAATAGAGTCACTAATTATTTCGTAGGCAGCGTGCCCAATAAGAAAAGCAACTATCATCCCTAATGTACCATCGATCCACCAAAAATAGGGACCTAGAAAAATACCCACTAAGATAACCAAGGATGAAATTGCATCGCTTCGATGGTGCCATCCATCAGCTTTCAGCACTTTTGAATTGGTTTTTTTCGCACCTCGATAAGCAAATTGTGCCAACAATTCTTTAATTACAACCGAAGTAATCATTACAAAAATAGCAATGGAACCAAACTCTGATGATTCGCCACTCTGAAGAGTCTTATATGATTTCATTATAAAATCAAAAGCCACCAAAAGTAACAACATTCCAATGATAAAAGCACTAATTAAATCAGCTCGACCATGCCCAAAAGGATGGTCTTTATCGGCAGGTTTTTTGGAAATTTTAGCGCTAATAAGAACTATCACTGAACTTAAACTATCCGACAAAGTATGCCAAGCATCAGCAATAATAGCAATAGAGCCAGTAGCCAGCCCAGCCCAATACTTTAATCCAAAAAGCAAAATGTTTCCAACAATAGAAAGCCAACCTTCAACAAAGGCCCAATTGGATTTATCTAATTTAAAATTTTTCAATTTAATTGTACTTTACTAATTAGCAAGAGCAAGCAAGTCATCTATAATGCATGCAATTCTCTAAACCAATTTTTCATTCAGCGATAATAATTTTGTTGCCGCTAATTTGGTTTTATTCTTCTTATCTATATAGAAATCAATTCTACCTAGAGCAATTCCTGCCCATCCAACCTGATTTACCATTACTTCCTCTCCGTCTAAATTCAAAATTCGTTCGGGAGTTTCCAGTAAAGTATGAGAATGACCACCTATAATTAAATCGATTCCCCGACTTCTTTTGGCAAAATCAAGATCACAATCTCCACCAGCATCGTTTTTAAGTCCAAGATGCGACAAGCAAATTACCAGATCGCACTCATTCTCGTCTCTCAAAGTAGCAACCATTTCTTCAGCGACATCTACCGGATCAATATAGTAAATAGAGCCTCTATTTTTGGGTTCTACATAACCATCTAAATCAACACCAACACCAAACACTCCAATTTTTAAATCTCCTTTATGGAATATTTTATAGGCTGGTATTTTCCCATCTAATTCGGTTTCTGCAAGATGGTAGTTGGCATTTAATATGGGAAAGTTCAAATATTTTAGCTGGCTTGCAATTCCTGCAATTCCATTATCAAACTCATGATTTCCCAAATTTCCAGCATCATAGCCGATCTTCGACATCAATTTAAATTCAGCTTCTCCTTTAAAAAAATTAAAGTATGGCGTACCTTGAAACACATCGCCAGCATCAAAAAGTAAAACCTGTTCTTCTTCTTTTCTGATTTTTTGAACCAATGCATTGATACGAGCAAAACCACCTAAACCCCCAAATTCAGGATCGGATTTAGGAAACGGATCAATTCTACTGTGTAAATCATTGGTATGCAATATGGTAATTTTCTGCAGTCCTTTTTTTGCTGCCAGAGCACTTTTTGGTAAAAACCCAGAACCTAACAACAAACCTGCAGCACCTATATTCTTTAAGAAATCTCTTCTATTCCACATGATAAATCCTCCCATCTAATTCAGCCGAAATATGTTCTCCTTTTTTATATTTATCGCTGATATATTTAATTATTTCTTCTCGCAATTTTTTATGCAAATGTCGGTAGGTTTCTCGATGAGCAAAAGCAGACACTCCGCCACCTCCATCAGTCAGATAATCCACAGAAATAACATAATAAACTTTATCTGGATCGATCGTTTTTCCCTGGACCAAAACATCCACTACGCTTCCTTCTTTAATGCCCATTTTTACCCCGCTGATTCCTTCCCCATTTCTTTGGGCTAACTGATTTAAAAGATCAAGAACATTTTTCCCTTTCATTCCCAAAATCACTAATTTATTTTTGAAAGGTAGCATTTCAAATAATTTACCAGTATTAATTTCACCTTTGGGCATGCCAGAACGAATTCCACCAATGTTCATTATGGCAAAATCCACCGAATGAGAAAGTCCATTGCTCACACAAAAATCTCTACCAATGCTAAGCATGGCATCTGCAATGTAATTGGACAATTTACTTTCAGGTTTGTGGGCAATCATTGGTTCATCTGCAATGGAAATAAGCTCTCCCATTTCACCATCAAGCTGCGACTTATAGCTTTCAATGGTATTTAAAAAACTAGTATCTCTCTGGGAATAGAAATCAAGGAGAGAATCAACCGCATAATTGTAATGACCTTCTTTTTTGCTGATTTTACTGCTTACTGAACAAGCAGAAAACGCCAACAGTAAAATCAATATTTTCAATGAATTGTATAACAATGTTCTCATAAAAATTCAAGATATAAAAAATAAAATACATCCCTGTCTTTTTTAGGGATGGTAAAACTATAAAAAACCTTCGACTTACGTATTATTTACACTTTAATAGTTCAAAAATCAATTGTTAATTGAAGTGGTTCCGAAAAATTTATTTGATTAGAAACCGTTAAGCCCAGTAAACGAATGCTTTCTTTTACTTCAACCAAATCGAAAAGTTCATTGGCAATTTTTTGAATTTGATCGAGCTCATTCAATTCTTGAAAAACAGTCTTACTCCTTGTAATCTGCTCAAAACTACCATATTTAATCTTCAAGCTCAAAGTTCTTCCCCTAAAACCATTCTTTTTTATGCGAGAGAGCAAATCTTCGGCTGTAACAGCAAGATCTTTTTTTATGGATTCACGATCCGATAAATCGGAATGGAAAGTATGCTCAGTACTTACCGATTTACGAATCCGATTTGGATTTACCGGACGATGATCGATTCCTCTGGCAATTTGATAAAAATACAACCCCGCTTTCCCGAAACTTCGAGTTAACTCACTAAGGCTTCTCTCCTTAAGATCTTTTCCTCTGAAAATTCCCAGCTGATGCATTTTATCAGCCGTAACTTTTCCAACCCCAAAAAATTTATCGATGGCTAAATTCTCAATAAAGCTTTCCACATCTTTAGGTGGAATCACAAAAAGCCCATCGGGTTTTTGATAATCGGATGCAATTTTCGCTAGGAATTTATTTACCGAAATTCCTGCTGAGGCCGTTAATCCAGTTAATTCCTTAATTCTTGCTTTAATTTCCTTCGCAATCAAACTTGCCGATGGCAACTCCTTTTTGTTCTGAGTAACATCCAAAAATGCTTCGTCGATGGAAAGAGGTTCTACCAAGTCGGTAAATTCATAGAAAATTGACATAATTTGTTTCGAAATTTCCTTGTAACGATCATGCCTAACTTTTACAAAAATGAGTTCAGGACATCTTTTTTTAGCAATAGAGGAAGGCATGGCAGAACGCACTCCAAATTTTCGTGCCTCGTAACTGGCAGCCGCAACCACTCCTCTTTCGGCCGATCCTCCCACTGCCACAGGTTTATTACGAAGTTCTGGTTGATCATTCTGCTCTACCGAAGCAAAGAAAGCATCCATGTCAATGTGAATTATTTTACGAGTTTCCTCTGCCATTTTCAATGCTAATATCTCTTATTCAATTTTTAAAAAAATCAGTTCAATTTTAGTAATTTTACACGCGCTTAAAAATAAACGGATCAAATTGTATTACCAAGCTAAATACACTGCGAAAATAGGGAATTAATACATTCAAAACTGTTTCAAGAAAAATCAAAATAAGTAAAGTGAATCAAATTAAAGATCTTACAAGTGGGAATATTTTCTCACAAATAGTAAAACTGGCGATTCCAATTATTGCAACATCTTTTGTACAAATGGCCTACAATATGACCGACATGGCCTGGTTGGGACAAGTGGGCAGTGAAACTGTTAGTGCTGTAGGAATGGCTCTTTACATGGTTTGGTTTGGGGCTTCACTCCTATTTATCACTAAAATTGGAGTAGAAGTAGGCGTATCCCAATCTATCGGTCAAAAAAATCTTGAACGAGCCCAATCTTTTGCTCGAAATGCCTTCAGTTTATCTTTCGTAATATCTATTGTGTTTGCTCTTTGCACATGGCTATTTGCCGATTCCATCATTAACCTTTTTAACATCAAAAATGATTTCGTAAACCAAACAGCCTTACAATACCTTCGTATTATTGCCATTGGAATGCCATTTACGTATTCGAATATCACCATGTCGGGAGTTTACAATGGCGTAGGCAACACAAAAACCCCTTTTTGGATCAATGCTTTTGGATTAATTATCAACATCATACTTGATCCTATTCTCATTTTTGGTTGGGGAGCCATTCCTAAAATGGGTGCTGCAGGAGCAGGAATTGCCACTGTAATTTCCCAATTGTGTGTATTCATCCTGTTTATCTACTTCCTCCATATCAAAGAGAACCCTTTAAATGTGAAAAACTACCTAGGGAAAATCCAGAAAGAATTTCTGATGCCAATACTAAAAGTAGGAGGTCCGGTAGCACTTCAATCAACAAGTTTTGCATTTTTAGCCATGTTTTTGGCTAGAGTAATGAACAATATCGCTGAAGGAAATCCGATTCCTTTTTCAGTTCAATCTATTGGGGCGCAAATAGAAGCACTTTCGTGGATGACTGCCTCGGGATTTTCAACAGCTTTGGGAACTTTCACTGGCCAAAATTACGGAGCAAATCAATGGTACAGAATACAAAAAGGATTTTTTATTACACTCGGAATTGCTGGCTTTATAGGAATTATCAGCACTCTTCTTTTCTTTTTTTGGGGCGATCACATTTTTAACTTATTCCTAAACAGTAGGGAAACAGATGTGGTTAAAATGGGAATTGTTTACTTGATAATCATTAGTTTTTCGCAAGTTTTCATGACTATAGAAATTACCACTACGGGAGCTTTCAATGGCATAGGAAAAGCAATGCCGCCTGCTTTTGTAGGAATTATCGGAAATATTTTACGGATTCCTTTTGCCTTTCTATTCAGCTACAGCTTACTAGATTATTTGCCTCAATTTCAGAATTGGATTCCCGCCGAATCGGTATCTGTAACTGGTGTCTGGTGGGGAATTACTCTCTCCAGTATCATAAAAGGAAGCATTTTATTTTGGTGGTTTTTGCTTTTACTCTATAAACATCCCGAAAACACAAATCCACTTCCCTTTCAACGATTTTGGATTCGAATTATTCCAAGCAGAATACGACAAAATTCAATCATCATGAAACCCATCGAGAATGAAAAACTTAAAAAGAGAACTTAAAATAACCGAAGATGGATCGCATACCCTCTTTGTGCCCGATTTGAATGAACATTACCACTCTACACATGGTGCCATTCAAGAGGCCATGCATGTTTATATAAATGCTGGTTTTAATGAATGTAATCAAAATCCGATTCATATTTTAGAAATCGGCTTTGGTACAGGCCTAAACTGTCTACTTACTTTGCTCGAAGCACAAAAGCAAAACAGAGAGGTCGTTTATCATTCACTTGAACTCTATCCTATAAAGGAAGAACACATTAAACATTTAAACTATAGCGAACAGATTGAAGGCGCAAACGAAAAATTATTTTTGGAACTTCACAAAGCCAAATGGAACCAAGAAGTGAAGATTACCGATCGTTTTACACTTAACAAGCTACTAGCTGATCTGCGAAAAGTAGTCCTGCCAGAAAAATACAATTTGATTTACTTCGATGCTTTTGCTCCCGACATCCAACCCGATTTATGGACTCAGGATATTTTTGAAAAATTACATCAGCACATGCTTCCAGATGGTATTTTAACCACCTACTCTACAAAAGGAATCATCAAACAAGCTTTACGAGCAGCAAGTTTTGTAGTAAAACGTTTGCCCGGACCTCCTGGCAAAAGACAAATGCTACGAGCAAAAAAATTACAATAGAATCAGCAGTTCTAAATTTTATACAAATGCAAAAAAAGGTTAATTACAAGCTGATTCTCGATATTCTAAGAGAAAAGCTTTACCTTAGTCGCTTTCTTATGATTTTACTGATCATAAATACAAACGAAATTATTTAATAAATAGATTATATTAGAATGAAGTATACAGAAGATCAAGATAAGGTAAGCTATTGCCTTGGCTTAAGCATTGCAAGTAATTTAATAACCTCCGGAGTTAAAACCATTAGCGTTGAACCTTTCATGGATGCATTGGATGCTGCTTTTAATGGTAAAATGCCAGAATTATCTCCTGAAGAAGCCAATAAAATCCTTCAAGAATTCTTTGGAAAAATACAAGAGGAACAAGCAGGAAAAGCTGTTGCTGCAGGAAAAGAGTTTTTGGATGAAAATGCCAAAAAAGAAGGTGTTGTAAAACTTGAAAGCGGTCTGCAATATGAGATTATTACAGAAGGAAAGGGAGACATTCCCAAAGGTTCAGATAGCGTGAAATGTCACTACCATGGAACTCTACTTGATGGCACTGTATTCGACAGCTCTGTAAACAGAGGCGAACCAGCTGTATTCCCAGTTAATGGAGTAATTAGAGGATGGGTTGAAGCTCTACAATTAATGCCTATAGGATCGAAATGGAAATTGTATGTTCCCTCGGACTTAGCTTATGGAGCGCAAGGTGCAGGAAACCTTATTGGACCACACACAACTCTAATTTTTGAAGTTGAATTACTTGAAATCGTATAATCATACTAACCATAACAAATAAACAAGAATGAAATTAAAAGTACTATCATTTGTGTTTGGCCTAGGACTAATCACATTAGCTTCTTGTAATCAAACAAGAAATAAAGATGTTGCTATTAACAACGAAATTGACTCTGTAAGCTACAGCCTTGGTGCTAGCTTTGGAACCAATCTTGAGCGCAACGGTCTTACAGAATTGAACGAAGAAGTTCTTATGGCAGCTATTTATGCTTCTCTTGATAAAGATTCATTAGTTATTTCTCCTCAAGAAGGAAATTCAATCATCAATAACTACATCAAAGGAATTCAAGAAAAAATTGGCGCTGAAAACTTAGCTAAAGGACAAAAATTCCTAGAAGAAAATAAAACAAAAGAAGGCGTTGTTGTTACTGCTAGCGGACTACAATATCGTATTATTAACGAAGGAGATGGAGCAAAACCTCTTGCTACTGATAAGGTAACCGTTAATTACAAAGGAACAACCATTGACGGAACAGAATTCGATTCATCATACAAAAGAAACGAGCCAGCAACTTTTGCTGCAAATCGTGTGATTAAAGGATGGACCGAAGCATTACAATTAATGCCTGTTGGTTCAAAATGGGAACTTTTTATTCCTTCGAACCTAGCTTATGGACCTCGTGCAATGGGTGCTGATATCAAAGCAAACGAAACTTTAATTTTTGAAGTTGAGCTATTAGATATCGTAACCGATGAAAAAAAGAACTAATTGAAGCAAGGTCTCAATTAGGACAATTTATTAAAAACATTACCCCTTTTGGTATTTTCCAGAAGGGGTTCTTTTTTCTTTTTTGGAAAAGAATCTTTTTTTAGATTTGCAATCTTTTGCAACTACAATAGCATTGTTGTAAATTTAAAATCTTGTTTTGAGAAAAATGGATAATATACAAGTAGATAGCTTTATTTTGACACATATCAAACTCTATCCTTTCCATTTCACAAAAACTATTTTTCATTAAAAAAGAAGAACATCTCAATCTCCTCTGTCAGTTGAAAGCTGGAAGACAAAAATGTCATTGCATTGAGATTTAATAAGAAATAATTAAAACAAACAAAAATGATGTACGCTGAGATTCATACCGAAAAAGGAGTTATGAAAGTAGAATTCTACGAAAAAGATGCTCCTAAAACTGTTGAGAACTTCGTCAACTTATCTGAATCGGGATTCTACGATGGACTTACTTTTCACAGGGTAATTCCTAACTTTGTAATTCAGGGAGGTTGTCCTGATGGAACTGGAGCTGGAGGACCTGGCTATTCTATTGACTGTGAATTGAACGGAGAAAATCAATATCACGACAGAGGTGTTCTTTCAATGGCTCATGCCGGAAGAAACACTGGCGGATCCCAATTTTTCATTTGCCACGGTCGCGAAAATACTTCACACCTGGATCGCCAGCATACTTGTTTTGGTAAAGTTGTTAATGGATTAGAAGTTATCGATGCAATACGTGCAGGTGATAGCATCGATAAAATTGTAATCGTAAAAGAGTAATATCAAATATACAGAACATTATGAATTTTGAAATTAATGGGAAAATGATCGTGAAAGAGGATACTCAATCCATTAGCGATCGTTTCAAAAAAAGAGAATTTGTTATTGAGGTTGAAAATGAAAGAAATTCTGATTGGAATGATTTCATCAAATTTCAATTAACACAGGATCGTTGCGATTTATTAGAAACAGTTTCTTTAAATGATGAAATTAAAGTTTCTTTTAATGTTCGTGGTCGAAAATGGGAAAAAGACGGAAAAGTAAACTATTTCTCAAACCTTGAAGCATGGAGAATTGAAAAAATTCAAACTGGAGCTTCTGCCGTTCCTGAAATGCCAGAATTCAGAGCCGATGACGTTCCTCCTGCTCCTGAAGAAGATGATCTACCATTTTAAATACATTAAAAACCGCACCAAGAGTGCGGTTTTTTTTTGAAAAAATCATATGAATACCTAGCCTGACTACAACTATCGGTATTGGAAACTTCTTTTCGCAAACCAGTCGAAAACAACCAATACTCCCAATGAAACAGCAATAATGTAAACTAAAATTGGAAGTTGAATTAGAGATTGAGCAACCCGAAACAAAATTTGATGAAGCGGCTGTAAAAATAACACATCTACCTGAGCTAAAAATGTATTATCAACCTGACTGATTAAAGTTCTCACATCAGTTCCCAGTAAGATTAGTCCTAAAATAAAAATCAATCCACTCATCCAAATCCACTGACTTTTTGAAACAGGTTTTGATATTTCAATCGGTTTAGCAAGCCAATCCTGCATTACACCATCCATCACCTTATTGGTAAATTGATCAGACGGTTCTTCGAGTTCAACATCCTTCATCAATTTTCTTATAAAATTATCCTGATAGATTTCTTCTTTTTTACTCATCTGAATTTAATTTTATATTTTAATAAGCTACATTATCGTTTTTAATTCGTCCTTTAAAGCCAATTCCAACTGCAGGTAAAGCTTTTTTCTGGCCCGAAACAATTTTACTTTCACATTGGAAGCACTTAAACCCGTAATTATACAGATCTCTTCAATCGATTTTTCATCCAAATAAAACAAACTAATCAAACTACTTTCATTACCTTTTAAGCCTTGTAAGGCTATGGCCAGATATCTTTTGCGTTCCTCCCTTCGTAAATCCTGAAAAGAAGACTGTGTTGATTGAACATTTACCGAGGCCGTAAAATCATCATCAATAGAACGTACATCAACCTTCTTTTTGCGTAACCGGGATATGGCTGTATTGTATATGATTCGGTAGACCCAAGTCGAAAATTTCGACTCTTCTTTGTATCGATCCAAAGCCTGATAAGCTTTCAAAAAGGCATCCTGAGCAATTTCCTCTGCATCCTCACGATTTCCCATTAATTGCAAGGCCACATTAAAAGCCATCTTCTTGTGCTTATTCACAAGAAAAGCATACGCTCCGGGATCTCCCTCTTTTATTTTGGCGATATAGTAAGTATCCGATTTAAACTTCATAGAACCCACACATGTACATTAATTTGAAACTACAAATCAATTAAAAGACCTGATTTCCATTCCTATTGTTGCTTTAATTCAATTATTAATTCTCTAAAAATGAAATCAACTACAACTTAGACGCGTCAAATCTCTATTCGGTTACATGCAGAACTATAATTCATTTTAGGGAAGTAATCTCATTCAAATTAAATATTCGTCCTCTGAAAAATATTTTCAAAATAGTGTAACCCAATTTCAGAACTTAGCGTCATAAGGTTGAATACAAAAACCAAGTTCTGGTTTTCATACTCAATCAACAAAATAATCGTTGTTTCATTTTAAAAAGTAAATCATGGATATAACAGGAGTAGTCGCAATCATTTCCGTATTTGGAGTCATTCCCTTGGTGGTCTATTTAGTACACCGACACAGAGAAAGAAAAGCTTTAATCGAAAAAGGAATGGATATCAGTCTTCTTCAGGGTGAGAAAAAATGCAGAACTTTAGACAGTTTAAAATATGGTGTTGTACTAATAGGTCTGGCAATAGGAATTCTTATAGGCAATATTTTAGCCGCCAACACCAATTTGAATGATGAAGTATCCTACTTTTCGATGATTTTTTTATTCGGAGGTTTAGCCTTACTAATCTTCTATTCACTTGCGAAAAGACACCAGGAAGAAAATTAAATTGATTTCCTCCTTGCAAAAAATGCGCTTCCAAACGGAGCGCATTTTTTAATTATTTTCTAAAAAACCAAGTTTTACTCACCTATTGTAAAACGAATTACCTCCTCAACTGCTTTTTCGCAGACATGGCAAAAATGCTTCATTCTATTCGATTTCATTTTACAATCCTGAGCTGGAGAATAAATTCCCTTTGCCGAATATCCACCTCCTTCGAATACACCAATTTTCCCTTCGTACTTTTTGCTTCTAGGAGTAGGAACAGGAACGGTATCGCTCAACATGTTTTCCCATTTCTCATGGAAATGAACAAGTGTAGTAATATTGGGTTCCCAAGGCTCTACTTCTAAATTATAATATCCATCGTATGCAACTTCCGAAGAGTAGTACTCATCGGCCAAGCCAGCAAAACCATGCCCAAACTCATGACTCGACACTTCGTAGGATAAAGCATTATCGGCAGAACAACTGGAATAGTAATTGTAAAAACCACCACCTCCGTACTTATCGGTATTAATCAGCACAAAAATCTGATCGTAAGGAACATTAGCCGAAATATCGTGCAATGATTTAATATCGAAGGTAGTTAAGTATCGATCTACGTCGAAGGTGTAAAAAGTAGTATTTACCACAGTATTCCTATAAATATTCTCTCCAGGAATATCTGTTCCCGATTCTTCAGAAACAGATTCAATGGCATAAATATTAAAACGATCGGCATAACGATCAAATGGTGGAACATCCAACAAATAGCCCGCAACACGTTTCGCATCGGCTTTAAATTTATCCATTTCTTTTGCCGTATAACCTTCCGCAATGAAAGCAATATCAACACTTGTTGCAGGATCGCCCTCTCCCATTATTTTTGTGAAAGGAATTGCTTGAGGCTTTTCCTCGGTAATAAAATAATTCGTAGGATCGATTGTATACTCCCAAATTTTCTCTCTATTTCCATCCCATTTTCTGGATTTCAGAACAAAACGCACAGAATTTTTCGGATAAGGCATCACATTTACCTGATAGAATGCCTTCTTAATCTCTTTAGCCTCAGCTGTCGATTGCCATTCTTGGAACAAGGAATTAAATCCTTTTGAATAAATTAATTCTCCAGATTTTAAATCGTATAATTCAAAACAGTAATTCCCATAACCAAATCGATCTACTAAATTACTTGTACTTCCTCCCCAAAAGGGTTCTTCTTTAATATCCTTAAAAAAAACCGCTTGCGAATCAAAATCTCCAGCCATCATGTAGTCAATGCGGAGACTTTTATCTTCAAAATATTTTTCAAATCCACTCTGCCCACAACAAACTCGTGATAAGGTAATTAGAATAATAAAAACTATCGATTTTGTAGCCATGTAACCAATTTTTAATGTTTAGTTCCTAAAATTACAAAATATTATGAAGTTCACTTTCATTTTCCAGCTAGGAAAGGATATCTTAGCTTTCTAATTAAATTAAAACATCTTTACCCCATGAAAGAACTCTTAGGCGTTCAATTAAAAAACTGGTTGATTAACGCAGGAATAAGTGAATACTGGTCGGTTATTTTTCAATCGGCTATTGCCAGTATTATCGTTATACTAGCCGCTTGGATATCTGATATTATAGCAAAAAGAATTCTCATTACTATTATTACCAAACTGGTCCGAAAAACAAAAACAAGCTGGGATGACATTTTATTGGAGCGAAAAGTTTTCACTAAAATAGCACATTTCGCTCCTGCTTCCATCATCTATTTTAGTGCTGAAATGATCGATCATGAAACTTTACAACAATTCGTTCAAAACGGATCCTATGTTTACATGGTTATTTTATCACTACTACTAATCGATACCTTTTTAAGCGCAGGAAATGACATTTACAATACGCTTCCCATTAGCAGATCCAGACCAATCAAAGGTTATCTTCAAATTATAAAAATCTTTTTCTATGCCTTAGGAATCATATCAGTAACGGCACTTTTCTTTCATAAAGATCCTTTCAAAATCATCGCAGGAATGGGAGCCTTTGCCGCTGTTATCCTCTTAATTTTTAAGGATACCATTCTCGGATTCGTAGCTTCTATTCAGCTTTCAGCCAATAAAATGGTAAATATTGGAGATTGGATTTCCATGCCTTCAAAAGGAGCTGACGGAACGGTTATCGACATTAGTTTGAACACCGTAAAGGTGCAAAACTGGGACAAAACCATTAGTACTATTCCTACCTATTCGTTGGTTTCTGAATCCTTTAACAACTGGAAAGGAATGGAAGAATCTGGAGGAAGACGAATAAAGCGACACATCAACCTAGATGTTAAGTCCATTCACTTTTTAAGCGATGATGAAATTAAAAAATTTGAACAGATTCACTTGTTGAAAGATTATATGGCGGAAAAGAAAAAAGAAATTCAAGAGAATAATCCCGAAGGAGAAATTTCTGTGAATCAGAGAAGATTAACCAATGTTGGCACATTCAGAAAATACGTTGAGGCATACTTGTTTGAAAATCCAAAAGTCAATAAAGAAATGACTTTTCTGGTGCGACAACTACAAGCTTCGGAAAAAGGTTTGCCTTTGGAAATATACGTATTCTCGAATGATCAGGAATGGGCGAAATATGAAGCCATTCAAGCTGATATATTCGATCATATTTTCGCTATTGTACCCGAATTCAATCTAAAAATATTCCAAAATCCAACCGGAGATGACTTCAAAAAATTAACTAATTAATATCTTACAAATACTTATGAAAAAAATATTCGACAAGTTCGATTTCTTCGAATCATTAGGCTGGTTCGGCAATATCATTTTAAGCATTGGGGTTATTCCTCAAGTGGTTCAAACCTATAAAACACATGATGTTGGAAGCTTTAATTGGCCCTTTCTTCTGATGTGGGCTTTTGGTGTCCTCTTTACTTTTATCTATATTGTAAATGGAGATTTAAAATCGGACAAACGTCAATACCCTCTATGGCTAAATTATTTAGTAAATATTATTGCCACTTTTTACCTATGCTACGCAAAATTAATATATAGCTAAGCAAAAAATACTACCACAACACCTAACAACCTAAAAATGAAAAAAGCACTCACACTTTTACTCGTATTTTCCAGCTTATTTTGCTTCTCACAAACCAAAGTTGGAAGAGTAGAACTTCCCGATCAAATGCTTGTTAATAATCAACAGTTGCAACTCGAAGGAGCTGGAACACGTGTGAAGCTCTGGATGGACATGTATGCCATGGGACTGTATCTTTCTCATAAAATGAAAGATGCTACGAAAATCATAAATAATGATGAAAACATGGCTATTCGACTGGAAATTATTTCAGGCCTAATTACATCTGAAAAAATGGAGAAAGCATGTAGGGAAGGTTTTACCAACTCCACCAGTGGTGAGATGGAAAACATAAAGCAAGAAATTGAAGATTTCATTTCTGTATTTCAAAATAGCATTGAGAAAAAAGATGTATTTGAATTCGTTTATTTGCCTTCTGAAGGCACTCAGATATACAAAAATGGGAAATTGCAACAAAACATTCGTGGGCTAGCATTTAAACAAGCTTTATTTGGAATATGGCTATGCAATACCCCCGTTGACAAAAATCTGAAAAAGAACCTATTAGAGTAATTGCAGCACCACGAAAAAACTATTCTAGACATTTTTTTCAGAATATTTCCTCCTCTTTTTTTACAGGTTGAGACATGGCATTCCTTTTAAAATAAATGTGAAAAAACACCCATATTAAAATAAATATCTAACTTAGCCGCACGCTCATAGCAATAAGTTGAGTTTACAACTTATCAATAAATTGACACTTAAGAAAATTTTGTGTTCCTAGTAAAATGAGCACATCAATTATTTGAAACAAAAACAAGAACAATGAGTACCAAAATATTTTCGAAAATTGTTGGGTCAGGTAGTTACATCCCAACTGTTCAAATAAAAAATGAACATTTTTTGAGTTATGATTTTTTCGAACCTAATGGTCAGAAAATTGAAACTCCTACGAAACAAATTATTGAGAAATTTAAGGATATAACAGGCATTGAAGAACGAAAATATGCCTCTCCTGAGCAAGTAAATTCTGATCTTGCTTATTTAGCAGCAAAAAATGCATTGGAATCCTCAAAAATAGATAAAGAGAGTTTAGACTACATTATAGTCGCTCACAATTTTGGAGATGTAAAACCTAACGCTACACTAACCAACCAACTTCCTTGTTTGGCAGCAAAAGTAAAAAACCTTCTTCAGATTGAAAATACTAAAACCATAGCTTACGATATACTTTTCGGATGTCCAGGATGGATTCAAGCTATGATTCAGGCCAACTATTTTATCAAGTCGGGAGATGCAAAGAGAATCATGGTGATTGGATCTGAAACCTTATCCAGAGTTTGTGATCCATTTGATAGAGACAGTATGATCTATTCGGATGGAGCTGGTGCTGCTATCCTCGAAGCATGTGAAGGCGAAGAAATGTCGGGAATCTTATCTCATGCTATGAGAACCCATACCAAAAACGAAGCCTATTTTTTGCGTGCTGATATTTCAGACAATGCCGAATTTGAAGGAAACAGCAACAGTTTATTCATTAAAATGTATGGTCGTAAGATTTACGAATATGCAATAACTAACGTTCCAGGTGTTGTAAAGGAAAGCATCGATAAAGCTGGCTTGGATATCAAAGACATCAAGAAAATTTTGATTCACCAGGCTAACGAAAAAATGGATGAAGCCATTGCTAAACGTTTGTTCCGTTTATATAAAGAAAAAGAAATTCCAGATAAAATTATGCCAATGATTATTCAGGAAATGGGAAACAACTCAGTAGCAACAGTACCCATTCTTTACGATCAAATTATCAAAGATCAATTAGTAGATCACAAACTTAATAAAGGTGATCATATTGTTTTTGCTTCGGTAGGTGCTGGAATGAACATTAATTCTTTTGTTTATAAAGTATAATCAGGTTATTATAGGAATATTAAAAAGAAAAATCCTCTTTTTATTACTCCATAAATAAATTACAAAAAGGCTTGCATTAGCAAATTAATTTTAGCAAATTAGCCGTACTGAATTTGAAATGTGAAAGGGCAATAGATATAGAGGAGATAGACAACATTCAGAAGTCAGAGTCAAACTGCATTCTAACCCTAAAATTACTATAGACAGTTACCCGGATCGATTTATTGATTCGGGTAATTATTTTTTAGAACAAATGCTCAACCTGAGATAAATAAAAAATATGTATCAATAAAAAAGCCAGAGAATATTCTCTGGCTTTGTATCCTATTTTTGAAAAAGACTAACCTCTTTGTCGAACAGCTTCGTAAACCATTAAGGAGGCGGCAACTGAAACATTCAAAGACTCAATCGATCCTTTAATCGGTATTTTTACCTGTTCATCAGCCAAGCGCAATAAAGAATCGTCAATACCTACATCTTCCGATCCCATAATAATAGCAGTGGCCAAGCTAAAATCACCTTCGGTGTATACTGTCTCAGCCTTCTCGGTAGCTGCGACAATACGAATTCCTTCTTTCTTTAAGTTACGAGTTAGCGTTTTTAAATTTTGAACTCTGCAAACTGGAATGTTATACAATGCTCCTGCTGATGTTTTAATTGAATCAGGAGTAATTTTAGCCGAGTTTTTAAACGGAATCACAATAGCATGCACTCCTGCACACTCGGCTGAACGAGCAATTGCACCAAAATTACGAACATCAGTAATCTGATCTAAAATCAGAATCAATGGCGTTTTTCCCTGTGAGAATAATTCAGGCACAATTTCTTCAATCTCCTGATATGGAATAGGAACAATCAAAGCTACTACACCTTGATTATTGTGTTGATCGAGTGAATTCAATTTCTCTACTGGAACAAATTGATATTCAACACCTTTTTCTCGAATTAAATCAAATAATTCTTGAAACAAAGCACCCGACAAACCAGTACGGATGAGTACTTTTTCAATTTCTTTTTCACTTTTTATTGCTTCCATTGTTGCTCTTATTCCGAACAACATTTCCTGTCTTTGTTTAGCCATCGATCAATTTACTTGTTGGTATTTTACAATCAGTAAGCACTTTGGTTTTCTCCTTCGTACCTCATTGCCACAAACATCAAAATGTTCCCTTTTTATACTATTCTGCCCCACAAAGGCTAGTTTCACTTGAACTATTTCCATCCACAAAATCAAGTATTTATACTGATTTAGAGCTATATGTTAAGCACTCAAAACCATTAGGATAAAAACTGATGGAACAAATCATGGATTCGCAAAGGTAGTTTGTAAAAGCCATTCGACCAACTGCTTCGGCTGCTTTTGTAAAAAAAGCCTCAACTATTCATTGGTAAAGCAAAATAAAACCTATTTATTCCCCCTTCTCGGCAATTAACTGTTCCAATTCTTCATTACGATTCTCCCAGTTCAGCATTTCGTTCTCAAGATCTTTTTTTGCTTTTTCATACTTTGCAAATACCGAATGGTCTTGCATATTTTCAGGTTTTGCCAGTAGTGCTTCCATTTCAGCTATCTGATCTTCGAATCGAGAAATATTTGCTTCACACGTCGAAATGGCTCTTTCCACCTTGGAAATTTTCTTACTCATTTCTTTTCGCTCCAAATAATTTAACTTATTATCAGAAGGAACTACATCAGCCTGCACCACAGAAATGGTATTGTTTACCTCTAATTCCTTTAAGGAATCCATTTTCTTACTTTGCAGAAAATCGTAAATTCCGCCAAGATGCTCTTTTATTTTTTTATTGGTAAACTCATATACTTTTGAAGACAAACCATTCAAAAACTCACGATCGTGAGACACGACAATTACGGTTCCATCAAACTGATTCAAAGCTTCTTTCAACACATCTTTTGATCTCATATCCAGGTGATTAGTAGGCTCATCGAGCACCAAAAGATTCACTGGCTCCAGCAGTAAACGAATCATCGCCAAACGAGAACGTTCCCCCCCCGATAACACTTTCACTTTCTTATCAATATCCTCTCCCCGAAACATAAATGATCCGAGTATATCACGAATTTTTGTTCTAACATCACCAACCGCTACATCATCGATTGTCTCAAATACCGATTTATTCTCATCGAGTAATAAGGCTTGGTTTTGAGCAAAATAGCCGATTTTAACATTGTGACCAATCTTACAGCTTCCTGTATGTTCCAATTCTCCCATAAGAATTTTTACTAAAGTCGACTTTCCTTCCCCATTTTTTCCTACAAAGGCAAGTTTTTCTCCTCTTTCAATAACAAATTCAAGCTGGTTTAGTACCAAATGATCGCCATAGGCTTTACTCAAATTTTTAACCTCACAAACCAAATCTCCTGATCGGGGTGCTGGAGGAAATTTCAAACTCAATTTAGAACTATCTTCCTCATCAATCTCAATTCGTTCAATCTTCTCCAATTGCTTGATACGAGACTGAACCTGAACCGATTTTGTAGCTTTATAGCGAAATCGTTCAATAAAATCTTCAGTATCCTTTATCTGCTTTTGCTGATTGACATAAGCTTTCATTTGTTGTTCACGCCTCTCGGCATGCAAAACTACATATTGCGAATAGGGAACCTTGTAATCGTATATTTTTCCAACAGAAATCTCAACTGTTCTATTGGTAATATTATCTAGAAATGCCCTATCGTGAGAAACCAAAACAACTGCTCCTGGATAAGTTTTCAAAAAATCTTCCAACCATTGAATGGATTCAATATCCAAATGGTTGGTAGGTTCATCGAGTAGAAATACATCGGGGCGGCGCAAAAGAATTTTTGCCAATTCTATACGCATTCTCCAACCTCCACTAAATTCAGTAGTTTGTCTAGTAAAATCACTTCTCATGAAACCCAAACCAAACAAAGTACGCTCTGCTTCAGCATCAATATTATCGCCACCCATCATATGGTAACGATCGTTTTTATCGCTAAGACGGCCAATCAATTTCATGTATTCATCCGATTCATAATCGGTTCGTTCTGCAATCTCCTCATTAATTTTAGCAATTTCCTTTTCCAAATTCAATACCTCTTCGAAAGCCGACAGAGCCTCTTCCATTACCGTATTTCCATCGATATGATTCACCTGCTGAGGCAAATAGCCAATTTTAATCTCATTGGGCAATGATACCGTTCCTGAGGTAGGAAGCTGAAAACCAGAAAATATTTTCAATAAAGTTGATTTTCCAGCCCCATTTTTTCCTACCAACCCAATTCTATCGCGCGAATTGACAATAAAACTAACTTGCTTAAAAAGGGTAAAGCCACCAAATTCAACCGTAAGATTGTTAATCGAGATCATACTTATTCATATTTTTCTGTTCGAACGACAAAGATAACAACAGTTCTCACTAATCTCTAATCATTAATCAGCAAATGCATTCATTCTGCACGTGCTACTATCTTGTATTCTCTGGAGACACAGAAAAGCTTCCTTCGTAAAAAAAGCCAATAAGCATAAGTGATAATTTACACTATGCCTAAGAAATATCATTTGATGAGTTTAGAAAAAAAATTACATTTGCA
>NZ_JBFHJW010000023.1:0-54866 GCF_041595635.1 Labilibaculum sp. | reverse complement strand
TTTAATCAGTCATTTTAAAACCAAAAAATAAGATACGATGAAAAAAATTATATATATGTTATCGCTTTTGGCATTTATTTTTGCTGGCTGTGATACGATGGAAGATACGTATGATGAATTAGAAGAAGCGGGTGTAAGTGACTACGTACAAAGTCTTACTTATACCTTAACCGAGGACGATTACGATTCCATGGGTGAGGAATATGGTGAGCCTGGAAAATATGACAATTTTTCAAGTTCTATTGATCCTGCTGATTACCTGGTAGACTTTATTGAAACTAAATTTGCTGTGCTTGATGCAGGGTCGGATGTGAACATCACTTACGATTACTATTTAGGTGGATTGGATTATATCTACGACTACGAGGATTTGAATTACTTCCAGCTTACAGATGATGACTACGATTCTATGGGAACCTCTTATGGCGAGCCAGGTTATTACAATAACTTTGCTTACAATATTCTTCCTGAAGACTACTTGCCAGATTTTTTGGCTACTGTTTATACTGATGCTGAAAGCGGATACACTGTAGAGGTAAACTATAAATATTATTCAGATTATACAACTTCTAACGTTTCTCAATATTGGGCTTACGATGGAAGTGTGTGGGCAAATGCAGCTTTAGATTCTTATACCTTGACTGATGACGATTACGATAGCATGGGAACAGATAAGGATGAGCCTGGAGAGTATAATAATTTTGCCTACGATGTGGCTATTGAGGATTTCTTACCAGATTTCTTAGCTACAAAGTACCCTGATGCTGTAGCTAACGATCTTGTAGATATTACTTACGATTACTACGATGGATCGGAATCTTCGACTTTAACCAGCTACTTTTCTTTTGATGGTTCTACTTGGAGTGTTTACGAATCTGGTATTGAAGTTCCGTCTGGAGTAACTCAGTACGATCTTGTTGATGCTGATTATGAAGAAATGGGTTTTGAGGAGTATTTTGATGAGGAAGACGATGCAGATCTAATTGCTACTTTCTTAGAGCAAACATATCCTTATGCTTCTGATGAAGAAATCTATTGTGTTACATTTAAGTATTTAGATGATGATGTAGTTACAAGAAGTGCTACTCAGTATACAAAAACTGATGGGGTTTGGACTGCTTACGAATCTTCTACTACTAAAACAGACCAATATATCTATTCTACTACAGGTTGGGTTTTCGATCCTTCGGTTCTTTATACATTTACTGGAGACGATTACCAAATTATTGTAGACTATGTTTCTGATAATTTTGGTTCTGATTATATCGATAGTTATGGTACAGCTGATTACTACTATGGTGCTGGTGCTTACTACGAAAACTTCAGTATTTCTTCAGGATATTGGAATGATGAAGTATTTGATACTTGGCAAGAAGCAGTAACTGAAGCAATCGGTGTTTGGTTGCCTCTTAAGTTCCCTACAGCTTCGGCTCAGGTTGATGGTGTTGATATTAACTACGTAATTACTTTCGAAACTTACGATGGTTCAAATACCAACTATAACATTACTTTCCAGTGTACTGAAACAGGTACTGGTTCTTCTAATCCTTCTACATTCGAATATGTTGTAGGTCCAACAGCAGAATAAAAGTATATTTAAATAAAATTGAAGGCTGAACCCACATCGGGTTCAGCCTTTTTTTGTGCTATAATTGGCTCGTTGTATGATCAGCTTAAAATAAATTCATTCGTATTAAATCGATTGGAAATCATTTTGACATCAGCAAAAGAATATTTTAGCCTTCGGTATAGTTCTAAACTGTGTTTTTAATGATATTATTGACTTGTAAGCAATAATAAATTAGTGTATGGGAGAAGTATTGGCAGAATCTATTTATCTGGTCTTAGGCTTTATTTATACTAAGATTATAACAGATTAAGCTAGTAGAGAAAAGGATTGCTTTCTTGCCTTAGTATTTTATATTACTGCTTGGTATTAGTTTTCTTAAAGAGGAAATTTTGATGAATAAAAAAAGACTGAGCCCAATTTGAGTTCAGTCTTTTATATGTAGTAATAAATGTATTTTACTGCTTTAAAAGTTTCTTGGTAATGGAACTACCACTCGTTGAAACGAAAGTCACAAAATAAATTCCTTTGGGTAAATCGCTAACAGAAATACTTGAGTCTGGTGATAGTAATTCAAGAATACGGCGTCCGGTTAAGTTGGTAATATGCATTGATTCAACATTATCCATATTAGTCAGGTAGATTTCTGTTCTTGCCGGATTAGGGTAGAATGAAGGTGCATCTCCATTGTTACTATATACATCTTCTATTCCTGTAGCTGTTTCGCTAGTAAACGACCATTCACTTGAAGAACTTATTCCTGCGAATGCAACTCCCTCTGAATTAACAAAAGCATCTTCATCAATAAGAACATAGTAATCAGTGTTTGATTCTAAATCTTCTGATAATTCTATTGTAACCATTTCTCCGTTGAAAGTGGCTGCTACTGATGCTAACATACTCATTATTTCAATACCGTCGTTGTAGATGGATATGTATCCGTTTCCAGCTTCTATTTCTTGATCAAAAGTAATTTCTAAATCGGTATCAAAAGCAACATTAGTACTGTTGTTTGTGGGGAAAAGTTCTACAATTAGCGGAGCGGGATAAATCGTAGTGAAGTTCCAGCTGGAACTACTTTCTATTCCTTCAAATGCGTTCAAAGAGGTATCGGTAATGGCTGCACTATCTATGGTCACATAGTATTTTGTTCCTCTATCAAATGAATTTTCAGGATTGATGTAAACAGTATCGTTCGAAAAAGTAACATTCGTACTAGCAATATTTATACTTTCAAATAAGGCATTATCGGCGTACTGATAAATGGAGATATTTCCGCTTCCAGCAGCTACCACTTCGCTAAATGATATTGCTAAATTTGTGTCGATAGAAATAGATTTACTTCCGTTTTCCGGATTTGTAGATACAATACTTGGAGGTGTTGCAGTACTTGTAAATGTCCAGATCGTATTGTCTGAGATCCCGTCGAATACATTCGACGCGCTATCGGTAAAAGCTCCTGAATCAATCTGAATGTAGTATTGAGTTTCTTCTTCCAGGCTATTTTCTAGATCAATAGTTACTGTATTGTTGGTGATACTGATTTGATCTCCTGTAACATCTATTGATTCCAAAACGGAATCATCGCTGTATCGTAGAATATTGATATTTCCAGTACCTACAAGTATTTCTTCCGTAAAGCTAATGCTTAAATCGGCTGTTAGTGAAACCGATACAGATGCATTTTCAGGCGATAAGCTGGCAATCATCGGCGCGTTACTGTCTGTTTCTACCCAAATACTATCTACCCATTCTGAGTGATCAATAAATGGATTTCTGTTTCCTTGTATGGCATATACTTTTTCATTGCGAATTATTTCAGTAGAATCAACTGGATCTTCTGTATTCCAGGCGATGAGTGTGGATAGCTTTCCGAAATATGGTTCCGTATAATTGTCTTTACTGTAGGTCATGTCGTTAGTCATCTCTAAATCAGGATCACCATCTTCTCCTTCATAGCAAACTGCCATGTAAAAGATCATTCTTGCGATATCTCCTTTTACAGCATCGCGTGGTTCCCAGGAATCATTATCGTAATAACATTCAGTAGCTTCGCTATGAGCTACTCCTCCTTCGTCGAAAAATAGATTGCTACGGTCACTATTTACACTTCTGTCGCATGCACGTAAGTGGTGAATATCCGTACCAGCACCTTCCTCGGTACCAAAATCGCCGTGAGATTTTGCCCAAATATGTTCCCTATTCCAAGCATCATCATCACCAGAACCAGTATCCTGATTTGCTTTCGGTTCACTTCTATTGGTATATATCAGAAGTACATTGTCTGTATTGTCAGGATCTTCATCCGTTTCTTTAAGTGCATCCCAAACGTCATAATCACTTGAGGTATACGGAAGTTCAGTATGATCGTGAATGATATAGTGAAGGGCTGTTTTTAACTCTCCGCCAGTTTTTCCAGTAGCGTTCAGGTAGTATTCTTCAGTGGTAGTTTGAGCCTTTGCCGAGAAAGCAAAAGCTGCGAAAACTGAGAGGAAAAATAAAATTTTTACGTGTAGAGTTTTTATCATATATTTTGCCTTAAAGTGATGTTAATTAGGCTGAGTATCATGCTACTAATTGAGTACTTTTAATGTATACGGAATAAAACAGTAAAAGTGATTTAATTGGTGTGCAAATTATAAAATATAATGCAGAAGTCCTTGATAATCTACTAGATTTTGATTGATTACAAAAAAAAATCCCGTTTAAACGGGATTAATTTATTTTAAACTACTTACATCTCAAGAATTACTGATTTTTATTAGATAGTAAGGGTCAACTTATTTTTTTTTATTCATGATGAATTTATCGTAAAAGAAAAGTGCAATTACGGCGCATAGTCCTATGGTTAAAATTACGTACCATATTTTGGATGGATTGTAGCTGTTCCAAAGGTAGTTGGTTAACTCCTGAGGTTTCATATTCATCGACTGAGCAGCCTGGTTAAAGTATTCGTTTTGCGATAGGTTTGCTGAAATTTCCAGACCTCTTTTAGCGACTTCCTGCTTTACGAAAACTGTTTTGTCCGACATATCCTGGTAAACGCTACCCGAAATAATACCGGCAAATACATTCCCCAAAAATACAGGAATAAAGGAGTAGCCCATATAAAGAGCTTTTTTATCGGCAGGAGCAATTCGACCAATGTATTCGGTAATTTTCGGCGAACCAGCCATTTCTCCAATTGCAAAAATATAGATTGCAGCGAAAGTAAAAAGTACATTTTGGGTAAAAAGAGTCAACGACATCCCTATAGCACAAACCAAGAATCCTGTCATCATGGTTTTAAGAGGCTTCCATTTCATTACAATGGTGGAAACAATAAGTTGGAAGATGATGATGAATAGGGCATCGAAATTAACGATGAATTCGGCTTCCATTTGTCCACTTGGAGTACCATAATTTTCACTGAAGAAGGGGATATTGCTTTGGAAATAATCGAAAAGAATCGATGTGTCGACCCATTGCGCAATAAATACTGGAAGCGTGAAGAAAAGTTGGTTGTACATGGTCCAGAAACCTGCAACAATGAGTAAAAAGAGCATGAACTTTAGGTCGACAACCACTAATCCGATATTCTTGAACACATTTAGAATTGAGGTTTTTAGGCTATCGGTATTGGGTTTACGGTCGGGTTCCTTGTAGAAAAGGAGTAGAATAAAGTTAAGAGCAACGATTCCTGCCGAGATGTAAAAAACCAAATTGTAAGAGGAGTGTTTGAATAGTAAAGTTACCATAGGACCAAAGAAAGCACCTACGTTCACCATCAGGTAGAAAATACCAAATCCGATGGAGGCTGTTTCGTCGGTGGTGGTTTTGGCTATGGTTGCAGATATGACGGGTTTAAAGAGGGCAGCTCCAAGGGCCAAATACAGATACATGATAAAAACACCTGTGAAAGTATCGAATAAGGGAAGAAGAATAAATGCTGAGGTGTAAATTACGAAGGCAATAAAAAGAACCTTTTTGTAGCCATATTTATCGGCAATCGATCCGGTAATTACGGGAAGGAAATAGAGAATTCCTGTACCAACGCCCATTAATATTCCCTTTTGTGCCTGTGTAAATTCAAGTCCTCCAGCATCAGAAGATCCCGTTAAGTAGTTCGCAAATAGCATAAAAAAACCATACCATGCCCAACGTTCGAATAGTTCGATTGTATTGGCAACCCAAAAGGTCTTGGGGAATTTTTTAAAGACTGCTGAGATATTCATATTTTGAATTTTTGGTTGTCTGCTTAAAATTTAATGACAATTCCATTCCCATTGAATAGGATTCGTTGATTTTCTCGTTTGTGAAAGTATAGACCTGCAAAGTAGCCAATTCCTCCTCCTAAAACAACATCTGATAACCAATGTCTATTTCGATACATTCTGCTGAAGCTTACCGAGGCAGGCACAAGGTAGATCCATTTGCTGTACTCTTCGGCAAATGGGGTGAATACCGCCCAGCTAAGGAATGCATGTCCCGAAGGAAATGATTTGGTATCGTTGTTATTGCCACCAAAGGCGTCGAAGTGCATATTTCCGCGGTTCATGTCAGGTCGCGATCGTACAGCTACCATTTTAATGCTTTCGGTTAGTAAAGCACCTGTTACTAGCGCTTTCGCTGATTTAAGGGCAGTACTCGATAAACGCTCATCTTTAATGGCTGTTCCAAGTGCCCAAGTGGCTATAGTGGCAGGAGCGATGTATTTTTTTTCGCCAAATGCAGTAAATAGATCAGTATAGGAATCGAGGAATGAATTTTGATTTTCTTGTAAGCGTTTGTTCGACCATTCGTCGAGAAGAAAGGAGCTTCCGAGTAAGCCTCCAAAAATCAATAAATTTTTGGAGCTGAAGACTTTTTTTCCCAAACCAGGGTTAAGTTTTTTATTTTTAGTAAGTAGGGTGCTGTCAATGTTTTCTTGAGAATATCCACGCAGAGGACTTATCAGGAATAAAGTTAGGCACATCAAGGTAAAGAAGCTAGATTGTTTCAAGTCGTGTAAATTTCTGTTGAAACAAAATTAAACGAAAATTATGAAGGAGAATGTTATTATCGTAGAAAATAAAAAATCAGAACGCAAAAAAAGCCACCCGTTATGGATGGCTTTTTGCTCCCTCTCTAGGACTTGAACCTAGGACCCTCTGATTAACAGTCAGATGCTCTAACCAACTGAGCTAAGAAGGAATGTTATTCCAAAATTCTTCTAAAGGGTACGTTTGACGCACTTTCTAGAGGAAAATTGCGATGCAAAACTAATAGGATTTGTTCAATAATACAACAGGTGTTTCAATATTTTTTCAAAAAAAATGATTTTACGAAGGCAAGAACAAGCTTAAAGGAGCAGTGAGAACGGCTATCTCTTTGTTTTTCAAGCTTTGAGTTTTTGGAGAGAAATACGATGGAAAAAATGATTTTTTATCCGATAAGAGTATTTCACTGTTGTAAAAGGAATAAAAAAACAGATTTTGAAAATCAATGAAGCGAAATTTTATTGTAATTTTGACTGAGAAACACACAAAATTTCAAGCAATAAACACACTTAAACTAACAAACACTCATGTACGGAAAATTCAAAGAATATTTGGCAGAGGAAATTCAATCCATTAAAGATGCCGGTTTGTATAAAAATGAAAGAATTATTACATCGCCACAAGGTGCAGAAATTAAAGTGAATACAGGAGAATCTGTATTGAATTTTTGTGCGAATAATTATTTGGGATTATCGTCTGATGTGCGTGTGATGGAGGGAGCTGCTAAGGCTTTAAAATCTCATGGCTATGGAATGTCGTCGGTACGTTTTATTTGTGGAACAACAGATATTCACAAAGAGTTGGAGCAAAAAATTGCTACTTTCTTTGGTATGGAAGATACAATTCTGTATGCTGCTGCTTTTGATGCAAATGGTGGTGTTTTTGAGCCCTTGTTTGGCAAGGACGATGCCATCATATCCGATGAACTGAATCATGCTTCGATTATTGATGGCGTTCGTTTGTGTAAGGCAGCCAGATTCCGCTACAAACATGCAGACATGGCTGATTTGGAGGATCAGTTAAAAATATCACAGGCACAGCGTTTTCGAATTATTGTTACCGATGGTGTTTTTTCAATGGATGGTGATATTGCCAAATTAAACGAGATTTGCGATTTAGCTGACAAATACAACGCATTGGTGATGGTGGATGATAGTCATGCCTCTGGTTTTATTGGCGATACAGGTCGAGGAACGCATGAATATCATCATTGCATGGATCGTGTAGACATTATCACAAGTACTTTGGGGAAAGCACTGGGTGGAGCACTGGGTGGATTCACAACAGGAAAGGCTGAGATCATTGAAATGTTGCGTCAGCGTTCTCGTCCTTATTTATTCTCAAATTCGCTTTCTCCGGTGATTGTAGGTGCTTCTATCGCCGTTTTTGATATGCTAAGCGAGTCTACGGAATTAAGAGACAAAGTAATTGCCAATGCTTGCTATTTTAGAGAAAGACTCGTTGCGGCAGGTTTTGATGTAAAGCCTTCCGATTCGGCTATCAATGCCTTGATGTTATACGACGCAGTTTTGTCGCAACAATTTGCAGCCAAATTATTGGAGGAAGGCATTTATGTAATTGGATTTTATTATCCAGTGGTGGCGAAAGGACAGGCAAGAATCCGGATTCAGCTTTCGGCAGCTCATACCAAAGAACATTTGGATAAAGCCCTTGCCGCTTTTATTAAAGTTGGAAAAGAACTAAAAGTAATCAAATAGAGATACTCAATTTATACTTGAAGAGAGAATTGATAAAGTTCCCTTTTCAAGTATTTTTGTTGATAAATTTGCTAATAAAATAGTAGCGGAATGAAACGAATTATTCTATTTTTCATTGGCCTTGTGTGCCTTTCTTACTTGGCAAAAGCTCAATTTTACGAAGATAAAACCTGGATGTTAGGAGCTTCGGTTGGTTATCAACATCCCACGGGGGATTTTGGCGACTATGCTAAGTCTGGACCCGTTTTTCGTTTGAATGGTTTACGGATGTTAAGTAGAAAAGTGGCTGTAGGAGCCGAATTAGGATGTAGTTTATTCGGACAAAGCGATATCTGGGATGTAGGTTATGCTTCAGCTTATGATGTGAAATATTACCTGTTTTCAGCTCAAGTAAAAGCATCCTACTTTTTTGATACCTGGGATCGCGATTTTAGGCCCTATATTTCCGGGGCTTTGGGCTATTTTCAATATCGGAATGTGATAGAGTTTATGTCGGTCAATTCTTCCGATGAAACCAAAAACACTCTCAAGGAAAATAAAATGGGCCTGACTCCAATTCTTGGTTTCCTTTATCATTTGTCGGACAATTGGACCTTTGATATGAACCTTCGTTATACATACATTCTTGATTTTTCGGGATACATAACTACTCAAGATGAAGATGGAGATGATTACGAGTATTATTTGGGATTCGATAAAATAGCTCTTCCTGAAATATCGGTTGGTTTATATTATCGCTTTTAGCAACTGAAAACCGGTTTTGGAACCTTTTCATTTTAGGATTTAGCTTCAGTGAGTCTATTATTAGAACCTAGAATAAACCATGAATCTGTGCTTCTACCTTATCAACAATATTGTTTAAGTCTTCATGATTTTCCAGAAAATCGATATTGTCAGCATCTACAATAAGTAATTTTCCACGATTATAATTCTGAATCCAGTTTTCGTAGCGGGTATTTAAGTTTTTCAGATAATCCAAGCGGATGGTTTCCTCGTAATTTCGGCCTCTTTTTTGAATTTGATTCACCAAAGTTGGAACCGATGAACGCAAGTAAATAAGAAGATCAGGAGCCTGAATCATTGATCCCATCAACTCGAACAGGTTGTTGTAGTTTTTAAAATCACGCTCAGTCATCAAGCCCATATCATATAAGTTGGGGGCAAAAATCATGGCGTCTTCGTAAATGGTGCGATCTTGAATCACATTTTTTCCTGCTTTTCGAATTTCCATGATTTGGTTGAACCTACTTTTCAGAAAGTAAATTTGAAGATTGAACGACCACCGTTTCATGTCATCGTAAAAATCATTCAAATAGGGATTTTCATCCACATCTTCAAAATGAGCTTCCCAACCATATTGTTTTGCAAGTAGTTCGGTAAGGGTGGTTTTACCAGAGCCAATATTTCCTGCTATCGCGATGTGCATAAGTATAAAATTATAGATTTTGAATGATCTGTTCGAGACTTTAACATTTATTCAAACAGATGCGAACAGATTATTGAAAGAGACCGTTTAGTTGAGCATCTATTTTATTGATGACTTCGCTTAGGTCTTTAGGATTTTTTAGAAAATTAATGTTGTCAACATCAATAATCAGTAATTTGCCATTTGAATAGCCAGAAATCCAAGCTTCATAACGTTCATTTAAGCGTTTCAGGTAATCCAGACGAATGGTTTCCTCATAATCTCGACCGCGTTCCTGAATGTGGCTAACTAGGGTTGGAATGCTGGCGCGCAAATAAATGAGTAAATCGGGTGGTTGAATTAGGGAACTCATGATATTGAATAGCGACAAATAGTTGTCGTAATCTCGTCGAGGCATTAAACTCATTGATTCCAAATTGGGTGCAAAAATATAAGCATCCTCATAAATGGTTCTGTCCTGAATGATTTCTTTCCCTGTTTTTCGTAAGGCCAAAACCTGATTGAATCGACTATTTAGAAAATGAATTTGTAGCGCGAACGACCATCGTTTCATGTCTTCGTAAAAGTCATTTAGATAAGGATTTTCGTCGACATCCTCGAAATGAGCTTCCCATCCGTAATGTTTTGCTAACAATCCTGCGAGCGTAGTTTTACCAGCTCCAATATTTCCTGCGACTGCAATGTGCATATTTATGTTTACTTTGTGTAAAAAAGGCAACTAAAATTAAGAATATTTTTCAGGAATTCAATTGGGAAATAATGCGCTAAAAACGCAGTTTATTTTTAATCAGAGCTTTAGTGCTTTAATCGTGATTGTTTTTTTATTAAAAATGTACAAATTATTGTTTTTTAGGATCAATTTCTCACCTTCATACTCTTTGCTCTGGAAAAGTAATTTGTCATCCAGTTCTAATGATTTCCACGAGAAAATACCCTTTTCAGTTGTGTAAAAAAGGGTGTTTTTAGTGATTTCAAAATTGCGTATGCCTGGAATGAAATTTTTTTTCTTGAATTGTCCATTCTGATCCAAATGTAAAATACCCTGTTCCGGATAAAGAAGGTATAAATTACTGTTGTACTCTTTCATTTTTGTGGGTAACACATCCTCAAAAAAAGAATTTAGAAATAGACTCTGATTTTCTTTTTTGCCTGTATCCGAAATATGAACGCTTTGTTTGTCGCTGGAGTTGTAGATCCAAAATCCGCCATTAGGCGAAGAGCAAACCAATTCGGTTTCATTATCGGAGTAGGTATAAAGATCGATCGCATTACCAATTTCGGCCAGATTTCGATCCAGAAATAGAATTTGATTAAAATCAGAATAAAAAATTAGAATTTGCAGCGGATTATTCAGGTCGATATCAGAAATTCTACCAAGCATTGAATTGGAAAAAGAACTTTGTTTCTCTCCTTGTGGATTGAATTTGATTAGCTCCGAATTATTTACTGCAAATACATTGCCCAGATGATCTACAGCAATAAAATCATGCGGTTGGTTGATCTGAATATTCTCTCCGTTTGGAAATAGCAGGAAAAGGCACAAAAGGATTTGAAACATGCTAACTAGTTGTTTATTTTTAGTAGTTCTTCTATAATAGTTCTATTGTTGGAAAGTCGGGGAACTTTATTTTGACCTCCGAGCTTTCCTTTTTCTTTTAACCATTGGTAAAATAAACCTGCTTTGGCAATGCTGATGAGCGGCTTTTCCAAGGTAATATTTTTGTACCTTTTTGCTTCATAGTCCGAGTTCAAACTCATTAGGGCATTATCTAAAATAAAAGTAAATTCATCTATATTCTGTGGTGATTTTTCAAATTCAATCAGCCACTGGTGACTTCCTTTCCGATTCGAATCCATAAAAATTGGAGCCGCGGTATATTCTTTAATCACCGAATTTGTTTTTACACAAGCCGTTTGAATTGCTTTTTCAGCATTGTCTATAATCAATTCTTCGCCAAAGGCATTGATGAAGAGTTTTGTGCGGCCCGAAATTTTAAACTTAAAAGGTTCTTTTGAGGTAAATTGAACGGTATCTCCAATCTGATAGCGCCACAAACCACCATTGGTAGTAATAAGGATTGCATAATTGGTGTAAAGTTTAACATCTTCTAAACTAATTGCCTTAGGTTCATCAGTACCCAAACAATCTATGGGAATGAATTCGTAGTAGATACCATAATCTAACATTAATAACATGGAATCATCCAAAGGATTGTTCTGAATGCCAAAAAAACCTTCCGAGGCGTTGTAAGTTTCTAAATAGTTCACCTCTTTAGATGGAAGAAGCTGCTTAAACTGTTCGCGGTATGGAGAAAAATTAACGCCACCATGAACAAATAATTCAAGATTGGGCCATATCTCGAGAATGTTACTTTTGCCAGATACTTTTAAAATGTGCTTTAATAGAACCAAAAACCATGAAGGAACACCAGAAAGGCTCGTTACATTTTCGCCAAGGGTTGCTTCTGTCATTTTCTCCATTTTTTCCTCCCATTCCTCCATGAGTACAATTGAAGTATCGGGAGTTCGAATAAAATCGGCCCAAAAAGGAAGATTTTGAATGAGTATGGCGGACAAATCACCATAGTAGGAATCGTTGTTGATGTTGTTGATTTGATGACTTCCACCCAAGGTTAAACCTTTGCCTTTTAAAATACCGGTTTCTGGAAACAGGTCTGTGTAAATGGCTAAAATATCTTTTCCACCTCTAAAGTGACAATCTTCGAGGGCTTCTTTGCTAACCGGAATAAATTTGCTTTTTGAATTGGTTGTGCCCGATGATTTGGCAAACCATTTTATTTCGGAAGGCCAAAAAATATTTTGTTCACCCCTGCGCAGACGACGGATATAAATCTCAATATCTTCATAGGTCTGTATGGGTAACCTTTCCTTAAATGTTGATAGACTATGAATACTCCTAAAGTCGTATTTTTTGCCCCATTCGGTGTTCGAAGCTTGTTCAATCAGCTGGGTAAGAGTTTCCTTTTGAATCTCGATCGGATGATTTTTAAAAAAATCGATTTGAGAGAGTCTTTTAGTATTTAACCAGCTAACAAGAGAGTTTATTAAAGCCATAGCAATTAAGTTTACTGTTCTTAAATATAAAGAAATTTTAGTTTCAATATTGCCTCTTGTGCATTTATTATGCCTAGGTTATGTTAGTTTTTACTTATATTTGATGAGCATTGTTTGAAATTAGAAAAAGATCGCAAATGAGTATCATTGATGTAATAATTGGAATTCCACTGCTTTGGGCAATGGTTAAGGGTTTTAAGAATGGTTTTATATTTGAAGTGGCTACATTAGTTGCCTTGGTATTTGGAATTTATGGTGCGATTCACTTCTCCGATTTTACAGCTCAATTCATAAGAGATCGATTCAATTATGATTCGGAATATATGGGATATATTTCTTTCGGACTTACCTTCGTTGTTATTGTTCTTTTGGTACACGTTATTGGTAAGCTTCTTAATTCATTAATCGAGGCAATCGCATTAGGCATGTTTAATAGAATATTAGGCATGGTATTTGGTTTGCTCAAAGGGGTTCTAATTATTGGTATTGTTGTTTATTTTGTAGATTATCTGGATCGTAAATTTGAATTCATTCCGGATGAGAAAAAAGAGGCTAGTATTCTTTACAAACCAATGACCATTGTTTCTGAAACGATGTTTGATCTATTTAATTCCGACTTTAGCGATACAAAAGCCAAAATCAGAGAAAAAGTAAAAGAAGAACTCCCTCAGGTATAATGAAAGAAAGATGTAAGAAGCTTCTAAAGAAATTTCACAAACCTAAAGATGTAATTTTTGATGGCTTTTGTGCAAATTGCGCTAATCCTTTAAGTGGGGAATATTGTTCTCATTGCGGACAATCGGCAAAAGACTTTAAAAAACCATTTTTGAGTGTTTTATTAGAATCTTTGGGTGATTTGTTTTCTTTAGATAATAAGTTATTCCATACATTATGGCCTCTGATTGCTCGTCCAGGATTTTTAACTAAAGAGTTTATGGCTGGCAGAAGAGTACAATATACGCCTCCTTTTCGCTTGTATTTATTCCTAACATTTTTTGCTTTTTTTCTACTTTCCCACAACCACAAACCCAAAACCCAGCTCGATAATAATTTAAATTTTACCAGCCAACAAGGACAAAAAGTAAATCTACTCCCTTTTATCGAGAATGCTTTTGGAAAAGATAAGCAATGGAATGTTCTGGTAGATTCTTTGGATAATGTGAAATTCAATGTCGAGAAAACAAGTAAGTATGAAAGAGATACAATAGTAGAGAAAGAAGGTAAAGTGGGGAATTTAATTGTAGAGAATTCGGATGTGAAAAGAGTATTAGACATGTGGCGACTGAATCCTGCAATAATACTCGATCTTGTTTTTAAGAAATTATCACAGACTTTATTCATTATTTTTCCAGTTTTCGCTTGCTTTTTGGCTCTTTTCTATATTCGTAGGAAACACTATTTTATAGAGCATTTATTGCTCTCATTAAATTTTCATTCCTTTGTTTTTGTGATTGTTATTTTAAGTGAATTGTTGAATATGACCCAAATAGGTTTTTTGCAACAACTTGCTTTATATTTCTTCCTTCTGATTCCTCTTCAACTATTTTTAAGCTTGAAATTTTATTTCAGACAATCGTTAAGGAAAACCATTGTGAAGTTTGTGATGCTGTCATTTGTCTACAATATTTTGTTGTTTTCGGGGATTTTATTTGCGTTATTTTCGGTCGTTGCTGAATAGAAAAAAATAAGCAAGAAGGAAATATTAAAATTCTTATCTTTGTCCGTCGAATACAAAATTGATTAATAGATCCCTATCAGGAAAAAAATACTAAACACATGAATTTTATAGAGGAACTCCAGTGGCGAGGCATGATTCACGATATGATGCCTGGAATAGAAGAACAACTAGCAAAAGAGCTTACATCGGCTTACGTAGGAATTGATCCAACGGCAGATTCTCTGCATATTGGCCATCTTGTAGGCGTAATGATGCTAAAACATTTTCAGGTAGCCGGACACAAACCTATTGTTTTGGTGGGTGGTGCAACGGGTATGATTGGAGATCCATCGGGAAAATCGCAGGAAAGAAATTTGTTGGATGAAGAAACACTTCGCCACAATCAAGAATGTTTGCGAGCACAACTCTCAAAATTCATGGATTTCGATTCTGATGCCGAAAATGCAGCCGAAATGGTGAACAATTACGATTGGATGAAAGATTTTTCTTTTCTGGATTTTATTCGTGACATTGGGAAGCATCTTACCGTGAACTATATGATGAGTAAAGATTCGGTAAAGAAAAGATTGAGTAATGAATCAAAAGTAGGAATGTCTTTTACAGAGTTTACCTACCAATTGGTTCAAGGAACTGACTTTTTAGAATTATATCGTTCAAAGAACTGTAAACTGCAAATGGGTGGATCGGATCAGTGGGGAAATATTACCACTGGAACAGAATTGATCCGCAGAAAAGAAGGGGGTACAGCTTGGGCAATTACTTGTCCGTTAATTACTAAGGCCGATGGTGGAAAATTCGGAAAAACAGAATCTGGTAATATTTGGTTAGATCCGAAACGTACTTCTCCTTATAAATTCTACCAATTTTGGTTGAATACCTCCGATGAAGATGCTGCTAAATACTTAAAGATATTCACACTCTTGTCAAAGGATGAGATATTTGCTTTAATTGAAGAACATCAGGAAGCTCCACATTTGAGAAAATTGCAGCAACGATTGGCCAAAGAAATCACCATCATGATTCATTCGGAGGAAGATTACAATACTGCCGTTGAAGCCTCTCAAATTTTATTTGGAAAAGCAACTGCTGATGCATTGAGAAAATTGGACGAGGAAACTTTCCTATCCGTTTTTGAAGGCGTTCCACAGTTTTCGCTAGCCAAAGAGGAGTTTGAAAATGGAGTTGATGTTTTGGAATTATTGGCAGTTAAAACCGATGTATTTCCATCAAAAGGTGAATTGCGTCGATTGTTTAAGGGAAATGCCATTAGTATCAATAAAGAAAAGGTACAAGATTCTGAATTGGTGATTACTAAAGAACATCTAATTGCAGATAAATATCTTTTAGTACAAAAAGGAAAAAAGAATTATTTTCTTGTTGTCGCTTGTTAATGTAAAGTGCATCAACTATTTTTAATAGATTAAAACCTAATCTAAAGGATAAACCAAAACCAAAAGCTATGAAATTTTTGAAGTATACCCTTATTGTCTTGTTAGCACTTAGTTTATTTTCCTGTAAAAGCAGTAGTGGTGGAGATGACGATGATGAAACAAATCCTACGATTTCTATTTCAAGTCCAATAAGCTCCACTTCAGTAGATGCAGGCGACGAATTATTGGTTCAGTTTACAGCAACTGATAATGTTGGTTTGAGCTCCTATGTTTTAACTGTTGATTATAGTAGTAGTACCAGTACCACTAGTGTTGCAAGTGTATCTACTAAAACTGTTGAAAAATTTTCTTTTACCAGCGTAACTGGTAAAGATGCTGATGGAAACAATTTGCCTAGTATTTCAGGAACTTCTTCAACTGTTAGTTTCGATATGGCTATTGATTACGATGCAGAACCAGGAATGTATAAAATGACTGTTACCATTACCGATAGTTCTGATAACGATAAAAGCGAGGATGTAACCTTCGAAATCGAATAAGAATCTTACTATATTAAAAGGAAAAGGATCGGTTGTGGCCGATCCTTTTTTTTATGTGCTAGGCTTATTAAATTCAATGCCAAATAAGGAAATATCATCTATTACGACTTTGTTCTCTTTTCCCATATCGATATGCTTAATTAAATCGGTAAACGTATCGTTTATGTTTTTTGAGCTTGTAAATATGTTCGTTAAAGATTGCATTCCAACTTCCATGCGATCATCTCTTTCGAGTTCGATTAATCCATCGGTATAGCAGAGTAACTTAGAATGCTTTGTAACGAGTGTTTCCCCAACGTTTATTCTTGGAATTTCATCGAGCATTCCCAAACCAATACACCCTTTCTTCAAATAGGAAGTTTTTCCGCTCTCAAAATCATAGAGCATAGGTGGGTGATGACTTGCATTTACATATTTTAGTTTTCGGGTCTTGTAATTGTATATTCCAATGAAGAAAGTAATGAACTTCTCACTAATAGAGTGTTCGCAAACTTTCTGATTGAGTTGAATCATGAGTTCATCAAGAGGTTTTTCGGGACGGAAAAGAGCTCGTAAGGTGGCCTGGAAATTAGACATGATTAGGGCGGCCGGAATTCCTTTTCCTGAAACATCGCCAATACAAAAGCCTAATTCGTGATCATTAAAGTTGATGAAGTCATAATAATCTCCACCAATTTCAAAATGCGGTTGGTAGTAAGCACAAGTTGATACACATTGGTTTTGTGGAAGTGAATTTTGATTTGGAATGAGAAGGTTTTGAATTCTTGAGGCTAATTCCATTTCTTTTTTAAAAGCTTCCTGTATTAACAATTGTTTGTACAGTTGCTTGTTTTCCATGGCCACAATAATAATGTTAGAAATGGTTTGTATAAAGCTTAGGTGCTTTATGGCTGGACTCATTCCCTCCATTTCTTCATCTATATCTCCAATTAAAATGTAAGCAAGTATTAAATCTTTATGGAATATTGGTATGATAAAATCGAAAGCCCAAAATACTTTCGGCAATTCCTGCGATACATAGGTGATTTCTGTAAAAGAACTCAGATGATCATCTATCTTAATCTGATCGATGCATTCTTGTGAGATTCCTGAAACCAGCAATTTTTCCCAGTGAGAGTTTAATTTATAAACAGCAATTTTTCCAATTTTAAGCTCATTAAATAAAATTTGTTTGTATTGTTGCAATAGTTCATTTACCGATAAATTCTCATTTATAGCCTGAGTGATTTTCAGGATCATATCGAGTTTAAATTTGCTATTTACAGATTGTTGCTTTATCACGATGGGGCTTTTATGTTGTATGCTAAATTAGGAAATATCAAATCATAAGCAAATGGGATGAATGAAAAAAAAAAAGGATTCCATAAAGAATCCTTTTTTGATGGTGAGTTTCGTAAAATTATGCTTTTACACGTTCCGAGTAGGAGTGATCACGTGTGTCAATTTTAATTTTATCGCCTGTGTTAATAAACAAAGGAACCATAATGGTTGCTCCAGTTTCAACAGTAGCAGGTTTTAAAGAGGAAGTAGATGAACTATCGCCTCGTATGCCTGGTTCGGTATAAGTTACTTCCATAATTACGTGAGCAGGAAGTTCAACATACAATGGGGTTTCAGTATCGGCATGAAAAACTGCTTCTACATTATCTCCTTCTTTTAAAAGATCGGGAGCATTAAATAATTCCTCAGGTAAAGCAATTTGTTCGTAGGTCTCAGTATGCATCAAATTGTAACCCATATCATCTTTATATAAGAATTGATGAGGTCGTCTTTCAATACGAGCAATATCAATTTTTACTCCAGAGTTAAAAGTATTATCAATTACTTTGCCTGTTTTCACATTTTTAAGTTTTGTTCGAACAAAGGCAGGACCTTTACCTGGTTTTACGTGTTGAAATTGAGTAATGGTATATAAATCTCCCTTATAGTGGATACACAATCCATTTTTAAAATCTGTAGTAGACGCCATGATAAAATATTAATTTTTAAAGAATCATTTCTAACTCAAAGAATTTTTGATTTCCCTTAGAGTTTTGCAAAAATAGGCTAAACAATTAATATTCTGAAATATTATGAGTTTTTGTTTGAAATTGATCCTCAGGAAATGATCGTTATTTAGTCTTCATCGATTAGTGAATCGTAGGAAAAATCTGAGAAATTAAGTAGATCACAGCGCAAGGAACCAATAAATAAATCGAACTGTACGCGCACAGGAATTCGATTGGCATCGGCCGAAATCCATATTGTCATGTCATCCTTGTCTTTAAAAGCCCGGCCAGTTTCTACAATTGGAATAAATTTGTAGCATCTCACTTCGCCAATTTTACTGTCGATATTTTCGTATCCCATGAACCGAAACTGAAGAAGAAATAGTTTGTCGGAGAAAAAGGTTTGAATTTTTACTACTTCTCCAACTTTCAGATCTGGATTAAAATAGTTGACTCTCGCAAAGTAGAAAGCCGATAAAATATCTTGCGTGCCAACGGGAACTTTATGAATTCCCGATCGTGTTGAATTTACTTCATTCTTTTGCCGATCAAAAACAACTTCGTTATATCTTTCATAATTTCCTTCCCGAATGTCGCGAATGGCTTTTTCGGGAAGCAAACTTTTCGGATCGATAAAACTCTCATAGGTGTCTTTTACTTTGTAGAGGCTGTTGAATAGGCCAACTGTTTTACCGGTGAGAGTGGCATGGTATAAATCCTTGCCATCGATATTTTCCATTTTGATTTTTAGGCTTGCTTTGCCACCTTTAATAATTCCATAATGTATAATATATCTTAAATGTTCTCCTTTTTCAGTATCCCTAAGGGGATATTCGGCCCTCGAAATTGCAGGACTGAATAGAAACAGTAGAATAGTAAGAAAAATTTTATACATATGCCTAATTTTTAGATTCTATTAAAGATATTCTTTTTAGGAGTAGTAGCAACAAAATCTTTTAAATAAAAGGGTTCGAAATAGGCGACGTCCTCAAATTCCTGATTTTGAAATTTTGTTTCGGCCAATTCAATCATTCCTTTTGCCGATGGTGTAACATCATCAAGAAAGATGCCATTTTTGCTTTTGATGACTTCTTTGCATTTGGATGAGCCATCTCCGAAGAAAATAATTTCTCTTTCATGTAGTTCTTTCGAATAAGAGTTTTCATCGATAATATCAGCCGAAATATCTTTAACGAGTTCTATTTTTTGATTGAAAAAAGCCGTGTAAACTTCCATTCTTCGTGCATCTATCATTGGACAGTAATAGGCTTTGCTTGGATTTTTTACTTGAGCTTGTAAAGTTGCGTTTTCTTGCAAAGGTTTTGTCATGGCTTGCAGGGTGTTAATTGCAATTAGCGGCAAATTTGCCCCGTAACAAATTCCTTTGGCGGTTGAAACACCAATGCGCAAACCTGTATAAGATCCAGGTCCCATGCTAATGGCAAGGCCGTCTAAATCTTTTGGAGTTAAGTTATTTTCCTTTAAAATCTCATCGATAAATACGCTTAGCTGACTAGCGTGTTTCATTCCTTCTTTGGTTTCTTTAAGCGCAAGTAAGCTGCCATCTTTGCCCAAAGCAACAGAACAAACCGCAGTTGAAGTCTCAATATGTAATAGTAATGCCATTTTCTTTTCATTTAAAATCATTGCAAAATAAGGGATAAAATAGGAATTGTAAACGATAAGAACTGAAATATATACCAATAGCAATTGAAAATTTGTGAAATAGTAAGAACCGAAAGGGTATAAAGTACCTGTTTTTGATGAGAATTTTTGTTGCAAATATTTCTGTGGCGAATAAAAAAACTCCCAACCAAATTTGGCTGAGAGCTTACTTAAATTTGAAACTTGACTATAAACTTATTTCGATACCGTTGTAAAAGTCTAGAATTTTAGTTCGGAAAATATACTCGTATTTTGCTTGTAATAAATCTGATTTTGCTTTAAATAGGTTGTTTTTTTCCTGATTGTAATCTACAGAATTTAGGAGACCTAAATTAAATTTTTCTTCGGTGTAGCGGAAAGCCTCTTCGGTTGATGATACTGCTATTTCGCTAGAGAAGAAGCTTTTCATGGCCGCTTTTGCATTAACGTGCGCCTGTTGAATTTCTTTGCGTAAGGTATTTTTCGAATTGTCCATATTCAAACGGGAGCGATCGATACTTATTTTTGCATTGCTGATATCGTTGTTTACCGTTCCGCCATTAAAAATGGGAATGCTTAGCGAAAAACCAAATTCTTTCCATTCACGTGCTTTTAATTGGTCATTCAATTTCATTTCCTGACGAAAAATAACGGTTGAACCATCACTATCAGTTCCATATTCAGGATAATCGTTGGAGTAGTAGGAACCCCAATATCCATGCATGGATAAAGAGGGTGAACGTTGTCCTTTTGCAATAGATAAGCCTTTCTCGGAACTTTCTAAACGATATTGAGCGGCTTTAATTTCAGGACGAAAAGTTAATGCATTAATGAATACCGATTCCGGATCGATCATCGATTTTGTTGCATTTAAAACAGGAAGTTCAGGACTTACTATGTCAAAGCTTCTTGTATCTTCTAAATCCAGGAGTTGAGCCAGGTCGAGTAGGGCAATGTCAAGTGAGTTTTCGGCATTTACCACATCTAAATCCTCCCGCGAAGCCTGAGCTGTTTGTTCCATTAAGGTTCCTTTGGGTATGGTTCCCGCTTCTACTAAAATTTCGCTTCTTTTAATTTGCAGTTGAGTTACTTTAAGTTGTTCCTCAGCTATCTGAAGCAATTCTTTTTTATACAGAATATCTAAATAGTAGGAGGTGATGTTTAGGGCTAAATCTTCCTTTGCCTTCTCCACATCCTGCAGGTAAGCTAACAAATCTAGTTGATCCTGCTTTAGCGTATTCCATTTCTGGCGTCCGTTAAAAAGGGTCATGTTTGATGATAAGTAGAGAGAGCCGCTTTTTGAGTTCTGATCGGTATAGGTATTGTTTGCATTTAGGGTACGACCATAGTCATAGTTGTATGAACTGCTTCCATTAAGTGTGGGCAGTAAGTTTAGCTTCGATTGATTGGTGTTATTCGCTTGTGTTTTAGCATCCAGCACTTGTAGCTTTAAGCTGATATTATTTTCCTTTGCATAGCTAATGCATTTCTCCAAATTCCATTTTTCCTGGGCTTTTATCCCCGAAAAGGAAAAGGCGAAAACAAGGATAAGTAAGGCTATTTTTCTCATGAGTATTTCTGTTTTTTTTAGATCCGAAAGAACTAATCAGGCTTTGTATTGAAAAGTAAATGTTTATATGGGTTCTATTTTCTAAAGGAATAAAACCCATAAAAGGACTATTTTATTCTTCCTTTTCCTCTTTTATTTGTTCAATTTTCTTCTTTTTTTCTCCTTTTAGTTTGTCGTCTTTGGTGATTCCTTCCAATACTTCAATATTAATTCCATCCGAAAGTCCAGTTTTAATATATCGTTTTTCGAATTCTTGTTCCGAAGTTTCTACTTCCACAAATGTGGAATCGTTCTTGAATTCGAGAAGACTCTCGTTTACGGCTAACACTTGCTCACGTTTGTCTAGAACAATTTCGGCATTGGCGCTGTATCCAGAACGGATAAAGAAGTCTTTCTTTAATTTAACCGAAGCTTTAATTTCAAATTGAATGGCTCCATTATCTTCCACTCCTTTGGGCGAAATATATTCCAAATGAGCATCGAATTTCACGTCTTCGATGGCACCAATGGTTAGTTCCAGGTTCATTCCCTGAACAATTTTTCCCACTTCGGTTTCATCTACCTGACCTTGAAAAATCATTTCGCCCATATCGGCTACAATGGCAATTGTTGTTCCATCGTTAAAGGTATTACTTTGAATTACTGAATTCCCTTCTTTCACGGGAATGTCAAGAATCATCCCTTCAATAGTCGATCGGATGATGGTATTGGTGGCACTGGCAGACTTTTTACTTACCCCTTCTTTAATAAGCTGAAGATTGTCTTGAGCCGATTGCAATTCTTCTTCCGAATTTCTAAAAGAAAGTTGTGTTTTCTGAAAATCAGATTCTGAAATCACCTTTTTATCGTATAAAGATTTGTCTCTCTTGTAATTGATTTCAGCATCTTCATAATTAATTTGAGCAATGTTTACTCTCGATTCGGCAGTATTCAAACTAATCATATCAGGAATGATCTTAATTTTGGCAATGCGATCGCCTTTTTTAATCGTTTGCCCTGCTTCAACATACAAGGTTTCAATAATTCCAGAAACTCCCTGAGGTTTGATTTCGATTTCTTTTCGGGGAACAACCGATCCTGTTGCAATTGTTTTTTTCAGAATATCGGTAATCTCCGGTGATTTTGTGTTGTAAATAATGGGTTGATCTTGCGACTTTTGATATAGGAAAACGAGGGTTCCTAGAAAAAGGAGGATTAAAAAGACAACCAATGTAACTCTAAAAGCTTTCTTCATGATTTGGACTATTTTCGGATTATAAATTATGACTATTCGTATCTTAGTGCATCTACGGGCTTAATTTTAATGGCTCTTTGTGCAGGAATTAATCCGGCTAATACACCAAAAAACACTAAAACTCCGAGTGCTATAAATGCTACATTAATATCAACATAAGGATTTAATATTTGAGGGTTAGGATCTCCCTCGGTCAATTTTCCAATTGCTTCTACAAGCAAAACTCCTAGTACTAAGCCCCAAAATCCTGCAAAAGTGGTTAGGAAAACCGCTTCGTTGATTATTTGACCAACAATAGAAATAGGACTGGCACCAATGGCTCTTTTAATGCCCAGTTCTTTGGTTCTTTCTTTTACCACCACATGCATAATATTGCTCACTCCAATAATACCAGTAAGAAGTACTCCTAAACCAATCACCCAAAACAGGAAGCCAATGCTATTAAAAAGGCCAAATATTTTATTAAACATTTTAGCGATGTTGAAGTTACCAATTGCTTGTCGGTCGTCTGGATGAATGGAATGTCTTCGGGCAAGAATTTCAAATATTTTATCCTCTAATTTGGCAACTGATTCACCCACTTTTGCTGTGGCCAGAAAAACATAGAATTTATCGCCCTGATTGTACAATTGCTGTAAAGTTGTGAAGGGCATTTGTACGACATCTTCGCGCATTCCCATATTCTGACTAAGAGGTTTAATGGTACCAATAATTCTGAAATAAATTCCGTTCACTTTCAGGTATTGTCCAATGGGGTCTTCGTCTTTCTCAAACATTAATTCCTGTACTCTTGGAGCAATGGTAATTACCTTTCTAAATTCTTTCAGGTCATTTTCATTGATGAACCGTCCAGCGGTTATTTCAACAGGGTTTACATTGTTCATTTGGGGTGAAGTACCCTTAATTCTAAAATTGCCTTTTTTATCTTTTCGAAAAGTATTGTTTGTTGCACTTCCACTCCAGCCACTGATATCTGGAGCAATATCCTGTAATTCAGGAATAGAGCGTTTTAAAGCGATTAAATCATCATTGTTGAATTGGTAGGATCGGTTTCGAGGTAGGCCTTTGTAAGCCATAGTTGTTTTTTCGACCCAAAAAACAGTCGAGTTGGTTGCAAAATTTCCCAAAGAGGATTGAATATGGTTCTGAAACCCTCTACCAATACCAAGTAAGGTTACCAGAATTAAAATTCCGAACATCACGCCCAAACCGGTTAGAAAGGTTCTTAGTTTATTCTTTTTAAGGGCGGCGGTGATTTCCTGCCATTTATCTAAATCGAACATCTGATTTGTTGTGTTAGTCCAAGTTATTATTCGTCTCGTAAGGCTTCAATAGGTTTAATTGAGGCTGCTTTTCGTGCTGGGAAAAATCCAGCTAATGTGCCTGTTACTATTAAAACCAAAGTTGCACCCATGGCTATTCCTAAATCTACCTGCGGGTTTAAAAAGTAGATAGCCGCTGGTGGATATATTTTATAGATGAGATCGAACTTGTTGATGATTTCAAGCAGGCCAACACCTGCAATTAAGCCAAAGTAACCCGAGGCGGCGGTAATAAAGATGGCTTCCATTAAAATCATGCCGACTACCGAGCGGGGCGAAGCGCCAATGGCTTTTCGAATGCCAATTTCTTTGGTTCTTTCCTTTACAACAATCATCATGATGTTGAAAACGCCAATGACTCCGAGTAAAATGGTAAAAATTCCTATGATCCAAACAAACATTTCTATAGCACTAAAAATAGATGTAAATGTCTGTGAATTTTCAATATTATTTTGAATCCAAAGGGCATTTTTATCTTCGGGGCTAAATTCATGTTTGGCGGCGAGCTGGTAAGTAATAAATTGCCTTATATCTAGGCTTTCTTCCAAAGAGACATCATTCAGTGTGAAGGAAATTCTTTGAAGATGATCGTTGTTGTTGAAAATCTTTTGAGCTACTGTAATGGGTATGTATATGTCGCGAGAACTTTCATCGAAGCTAGGCTGATTAAAAACGCCAACGACTTTAAATTTAATATTATTGATGTTGATGAATTTGTTAATGGCCTCTTCTTTTGGGAAAAGAACTTCTTTAACTGCATCTTGAATGGCAACTACTTTTCGATGTTCTTGAATGTCTTTTTCGTTTAGAAAACGACCTTGAAGAATTTCAAAGTTTTTAATTTTTTTGTAAGTGTCGTGAACGGGAGATACATTAAAGTTTCCGAAGTTATTTTTGTAGGAAATTATTTCTGCTCCGGGAATGTAAGACATGGCTGAAATCGCATCAATTTTTTCGATGGACTTTTTCAAATTCAAATAGTCGTCGTTCACCATTTGAATTCGTTTTCCTTCCGGAGTTCCTTTGTATGCCATCGTTGTTCTACCGCCATATATTTGCATACTGTTGGTAGCATCCTGAGCAAAAACATTTGTCATGCCATTTCGAAGGCCTCTTCCGGCTCCCAGTAAAAAAATCAACATGAAAATACCTGTTGCAACCGAAAAACCGGTGAGTAGGGTTCTGGTTTTATTTTTACTAATGGTGCTAAATATTTCTTGCCATTTATCTCTGTCGAACATGGTAAAATTCTGGGTTAGATTTTGGTAGCCTTGTTTATTACTGCGATACGTTTATCGATTTTACATTCCTGGAGTGGTTGTTTTCAATGATGGATTCAATGAGGCCGTCTTTTAGGTTGATGATTCGATCGGTCATGTGGGCAATGTCGTTTTCGTGTGTTACGATTATTACAGTAATTCCCGAGGCATTAATTTCTTTCAGAATGTCCATCACCTCAACCGAAGTTTTTGAATCTAAAGCTCCAGTTGGTTCATCAGCTAAAATAATTTTAGGCTGAGTGATCATCGATCGGGCAATGGCAACACGTTGTTTTTGTCCCCCAGAAAGTTCATTAGGCATGTGTTCGGCCCATTCTTTAAGACCCATTTTGTCTAGATATTCTAAAGCCATTTTGTTCCTTTTTTTTCGGGAAACTTTTTGGTAGTATAAAGGAAGAGCAACATTTTCTACAGCATTTTTAAACGCAATTAGGTTAAAAGACTGGAATACAAAACCCAAAAGATTATTCCGAAGCTTAGCGGCTTTGGTCTCGCTCATGGATTTTATTTCCTCATTATTTAAATGGTAAATGCCTTCGTCGTGATTGTCTAAAAGTCCGAGTATGTTAAGTAGTGTAGATTTTCCAGAGCCAGAAGACCCCATGATGGAAACCAATTCGCCTTCTTTAATATGCAAATCAATTCCCTTTAAAACATGTAGTTTGTTCGTGCCAGTAATGTAAGATTTGTGAATGTTTTGTAGTCGAATCATGCTATTTGTTGATATTGAAAAAAGATCTATGTACAATATTACTATTTACACATAATAGTTCAAATTTTTTTAGATAAACGTATTGCCATATCGATAAAAGTGTTTTTTTAACTGATAAGATTATTTTGGCAATGAAAAAATGGAACTAGATAAATTATTTTTATGTTCTATTTTTTAATCAATAGCTGTGCCATTGAAATAATAGGTTTGATTGTTAGTGTTTTATGTGTTTGTTACTTTGAGTGTCTTATTTTATATGTGTTCAGTTTCATTACATAACGTGTACGATAATGTACAACTTTTTAGGTGATTTTTTGTTTTCTTAAAGGATATAATCTTAATAAATGTGAATTAATAGGATGGCATACAGGCAAAGCCAATTTTTAGTGTAATTTTGGGTCTATTAAATGGGAAATAATGAATTGGAATAGTTTACTATCGGCAAAACGATTTGGCCAGGAGAGTCAATTTTATTCAGGCAAACAGACAGATGTGAGATCGCAATTTCAGCGCGATTACGATCGAATGATTTTCTCATCTCCTTTTCGACGACTACAAAATAAAACACAGGTATTTCCTTTGCCAGGAAGTATTTTTGTTCACAATAGATTGACTCATAGCCTAGAGGTATCTAGTGTAGGTAGATCTTTAGGAAATGCTTTGGCAGATATGTTAGTTCAGTTGGAATTGGTGGAGGACAATCATGAAATAAAGGAAATTGGTAGCATTGTGGCTGGTGCTTGTTTAGCCCACGATTTGGGAAATCCTCCTTTTGGTCATTCAGGAGAGAAGGCCTTGTCTCACTATTTTTCAGATGGAAAAGGAAAAAATCTGAAAAATAAATTTACTGCAGAGCAATGGCAGGATTTGACCAATTTTGAGGGCAATGCGAATGCCTTGCGTTTGCTTACGCATGCTTTTCATGGCCGCAGAAATGGTGGATTTGCACTTACCTATTCAAGTATTGCCTCCATTGTGAAGTATCCATGGGAGAGCAATAAAATTGCGCAAGTAAACAAGAGAAAATATGGTTTCTTTCAATCGGAAAAGGAAGATTATTTAAAAATAGCAAGAGAACTTGGAATTCCCGAAGTTTCACCAGGAATATTTGCTCGTTTTCCTTTGGTTTATTTGGTAGAGGCAGCCGATGATATTTGTTATCAAATTATGGATATTGAGGATGCGCACAAGTTGAATATATTAACCACTCAGGAAACAAAAGATTTGCTTCTTGCTTTTTATCATCCCGAAAGGGACAAGAGTAGTTTAAAGAGAATTGAGGAAACTTGTCAGGAGGTTACTGATATTAATGAGCAAATTGCCTACATGCGGGCTGGAGTTATTGGAAAATTAATTGGGGAATGTGTTGGTGTATTTGCGGATCATTACAAGGAAATTATGGAAGGTCAATTTCAATCTACATTGATCAAAAATGTGGATGAGGTTTCATTAATGGCCTACCAAAAATGCACGAAAGTAGCTATTTCACGAATCTACCGTCATCGTTCGGTGGTGGAAATTGAATTGGCAGGTTATAAAATTTTAGGAACATTACTCGATGAATTTGTAAATGCAGTGTTCGAACCAGGGAATTTTTATTCGAAGAACCTACTTTCCTTAATTCCCGAGCAATATAATGTAGGTGAAGGAAATGACTACGAAAAAATGATGTCGGTACTTGATTTTATATCTGGGATGACCGATGTATTTGCTTTGGACTTGTACCGAACCATTAAAGGAATAGAATTGCCAGGAATTAATTAATAGCGACTTAGTTAGGTGAAAAAAAATCAAATGAAAAAAATAACTTTTATAGTGGTGATCTTTTTGTGGGTCACCAATAGTATATTCGCGCAAAGCGATTGGGTGAGATCAGGCTCTGAGAAATCCAAAATAAGCTTTGAAATGCCTGAAAATCCGACAATACAGGAGCGTGAACTTAATGGAATTAAAGTCGAGATTTTTGGTTATAAGGATGCTGCAACGGTTTTTGGAGTGGTTGCTTCGGACTTTTCTGATATAGGATTGGATTTTACCTATTCCGATCCTAGCGAATATTACGAGCAAATGAAGGAAGCAAGTTTGGTGACTGGAGATGCCATATTGGTTTCGGAGCAATCCGTTGCTTATCAAAAAATGTTGGGAAAGGAAATTGTTTACACGCAGTTGGTAGGCAAACATGAGTATACCTACTACAAGAGGTTCTTTTTCCGAAAAAAATTCATTTACCAAGCTGCCATTGGTGGTCCTACGCGAATGAAACAATTTTTGGTAGATAAAAAGAATATCTTTTTTAATACTCTTGAGTTTATTGATTAGTGGAAGAATGCAAATAGTTAATTGAGAATACGTGAATGTTAACTGAAAGAACGTTTTTAGAAAGCTATAGTACTTGATTGTTAAATCATAGCAAAATAGCTTGAGATTATCTTTTAATCGTCTTAAATTTAGCTTGTTTAAGAATCGATAAAATTAAGTAGATGAAAATGATAAGAAAAATGAAAGAGTTGTTCACTTTTTCCCAAAATGAAGATTTTGTAGTGGTTGATTTGACAACCAAGATCATTCATTCGATGAATTCGAGAGACTGGAGTCGCTTGCGCGACAAAAAGAAATTTATGATTATTAAATAGTCAATCATATTACTGAGTTGTCTTTCTTATATTGAGTACAGAAAGTGTTCTTTCTACAAGTTTTAGAGTGGAAAGTTTTGCCCAAACTATTTTTACTTTTCGGATTTTATCATGATTCCTGAAAAAGTTGAATCTGGAATTTTGTACTATTTGTCGATTTACTGTATTTTTAATTCATGCGATATGCTTTAATACAAAATACGCCCATATAATCATTAATAAAGTATATCGATGGACGTATTTTTCTTGTTACTATTGTATCTTTTCAGCTCCCGAGTATATTTCTTCGATTGTAATAACGGCGGCACCATGACCAGGTAAGTGTTTTGGATTCCATTCTTTCATATTATCAAATGCATTTCCTTTGGTTATATACTCAATACTTCCTTTTATTTGGTAAGCTTTCGGTTTATCATCTTTTGTTATAAAAAGAATTGAACCTTTACTACCAGCTAAAATATTCGTCATCGTTTTATCGAAGAAGTTATTTGCAACAATAATTTTATTGCCATCATAAAGAGATGTACAGGTCACATAAATAGAATTGGCGATTGAATCTTCTGATACCGTTGTAAAAATAGCTTCCGCTTTTTTGTTTTCCCAAGCTAATTTAACGGCTTTAGGTAATGTTTTATTCATTTTCATTAGTAATGTTTTTAATTAAAATAGTAGTAAGTACTGTTGAATTATCAATTTCATGCAAATAGATATTAGTAACGATTAAATTTTATAGCATAAATTGTAAAAAAGAGCAAATATGTACAGCACTTATACAATATTTATAACGAGAATATTCTCATTATAAATATAGTAGGAAAATTTTAATTTGTATAATACTTCAATAAGCTCATCTGTTTTTCTTTTAAAAAAGAAGAAGCCAGTTTAGGGCTAGGGCAGTATTTTTTGTGGAAATTGTGACATTGCTACACTACCATGCTTCCTTTGCAATTACAGTGTAAATAGAGGAATTGAAAAGGCTTAGACAGGTTTGTTCTCAAGATTGGAGTAGAAGTAGGTTGAAGAAAAACATTGTCTGTCTTTTTCTTATATTGGCATTCTTTTAAAATATCGATTGTAGAATTTTTCCATTTTTCAGAAATGGGATTTTTTTTATTTAAAACTCATGCCAACAACTTCTAGTTCTCCTAATTCAAAAGCTTTTTTTTCTCATTTCCGATATGAAGGGAAGGATGATTTTTATTCTAATAATGAATTGAGTTCGAATCAGTTTTACAACCCGATTCTTCCGGGTTTTTATCCCGATCCTTCTATTTGTAAAAAGGGAGACGATTTTTATTTGGTGACCTCTAGTTTTTCTTTTTTTCCGGGAATACCGATTTTTCGGAGCACCGATTTAATGCATTGGCAACAGTTGGGACATGTACTAAATCGTCCTGATCACTTGAATTTAGAGGGTTTAGATATTTCGCAGGGAATTTTTGCGCCTGATATTAGCTACAATAAAGCTAACGATAGCTTTTACCTAATTTGCACCCTTGTGGGTGGAATAGAGAATTTTTTGGTGAAGGCAAAAGATCCTGCAGGTCCCTGGAGTGATCCGATTCTGCTGCCCGAAATTGAAGGATTCGATCCTGCCTTGTTTTTCGATGAGGATGGGAAAGCATACATCGTTCACAACTCTACACCCGATGAAAAATCGCGTTATGACGGACATCGTACCATACGCATGTGGGAATACGATGTGGCGATGGATAAAGTGATAGGGGAAGGGAAAATAATTGTGAATGGAGGTACTGATCTCTCTAAAAATCCTATTTGGATAGAGGGGCCGCATCTTTATAAAATAGAAGGGAAGTACTATTTGATGTGCGCTGAGGGAGGAACTGCCGAGAATCATTCTGAGGTAATTTTTCGAAGTAAGGAAGTTGGAGGATCCTACATGCCGTACGAACAGAACCCGATTTTATCGCAGCGACAGCTAAATCCGAAAAGGGAAAAGCCAATAACCTGCACTGGTCATGCCGATATGATTGAAGACAAAAATGGAAAATGGTGGGGCGTATTTTTGGGCTGTCGGCCTTATGACGATGATTGTTTTAATACCGGTAGAGAGAGTTTTCTTGTGCCAGTTAGCTGGAAAAATGGATGGCCTTTGTTTTTAGAAACAGATAGGAAAGTGGAACTGATTCAGGAAAATACGGGTTTACCTTCCACAAATAATGCTGCGGATTGTGTTCCCAATGGTAATTTTATTCATACCGATAATTTCGATTCGGAGGAACTAATAGCAGATTGGAATTTTATTCGAACGCCATACAATAAATGCTACGTAATTAATACGAAGCAAAAAAGATTGGAGCTCGAAAGCTTACCCGTAAATATTCGTGATTTTGGCCAGCCTGCTTTTATTGGCCGTCGACAGCAGCACACTAATTTTGAAGCACAGGTAGAATTAGATTTTCATCCCTCAAAGGATCAAGAAGCTGCAGGATTAGTATGTTTTCAGAATGAAGCACATCATTTTTTCTTTGGAAAATTACAGGATGATGGGCGTATTTTTCTTCAATTAGAGAAAGCTGTGCCATATGAGAATGGAGTTGCAAAAGTTTTGATTGAAAAATCAGAGTTATTTGCAGAAGGAAGTATAAAGCTAAAAATAGAAGGCAAAGGGCGATATTATGACTTTTACTATTCGCTAGATGCAGAAAATTGGATAATTTTTGGCGAGAATATCGATGCAAGACTTTTAAGCACTATGGTAGCAGGAGGATTTGTGGGAACTTACATTGGAATGTATGCTTCTTCAAATCATTAATTTATATAGTAATTTTTGTATTGTAATCGTCCGAAAAACTACAAGCCTCGCATCCGCTCTAATCGTAAGCGGGCATTGGCTGGATCCTTTATTACAGCATCAATACGCTTTAGCATTTCCTGTTTATCGCGAGGAAAATTTCCCCGAAGTACTAAATAGTTGGAAGCATGATCGCTGCGAAAAATACTTTGAGATAATTCCAATTTTTCGATAAAGATTCTCATTTCGGCAATGAGCTCAATGGGATTTAAAGGGATAAAATCACCCTCGAATTTGTTCTGAAAATGTTCTTCGCCGTAAGGAAAGCTGAGCACAAGAGTCGATAGAAATTCGGGTTGAATTTCGTTGATGATTCTAGCAGATTCAAGAGCATGCTGTTGTGAATAATTCTTTCCCCCCAAACCGTTGATAATCATTACCGAAAGTTTGATTCCAGCTTTTCGTGCTCGTTGCAGTGCGTGACTAGTACTGGCAAAGTTTTCTCCTTTGTGAATTCTGTGTAAAAGTTCATCGTCGCCCGATTCTATGCCTACGTAGAGCAATTTTAGTCCTTTTTGGGCTAGTAGTTGTAGTTCTTTGTCGCTTTTTGCTTCAATATCTTTTGGTAAGGCGTAGGCCGATACACGCGTGAGTCGTGGAAAGCTAGTCTGTAATTGATCTAATATTCGCGAAAGTTTATCGAAAGAAAGTACCATGGCATTTCCATCGGCTAAAAATACCTTCCGGTACCGATCTGCATATCGCGACAAGGATTCAATGTCAGCAAAAATAGCTTCCTCTTTACGGATTTTGAATTGCTTACTGCTATACATCTCGCAGAAAGCACACTGGTTCCACGCACAACCTAAAGTTATCTGAAGAATTAAAGAGAGTGCCTCGCTAGGAGGGCGAAATAAGGGCTCGTGATAATTGATCATGTGGTAAAAATAGAAAAAGAAGCTTCAAGTATCAAGGAGAAAGTAACTGATATCAGACTTAGCTTAGTTACACTATGAATTAGAAGAGGGTGGGGAATGCATTTTTAATTTCTAATTATTCATTTCTCATCTGTTTAATTTTCTATCTTGTGATGAAAATGCTAGGAGATGTACGAAAAGACGATAAGCATACGAGTGTCGGGTAGGGTGCAAAATGTAGGGTTTCGGTATCATGCCAAAGAGGCAGCGATTGGTTTTGGTTTGAGGGGTTTTATAAAAAACCTATCAGATGGCACGGTTTATGTCGAGGTTGTAGGAACAAGTTTGGCTATTGAACTATTTTGTGATTGGTGTCGGAAAGGTCCAGATTGGGCGAGAGTAAAGGATGTTTTTATTTGTAATTTACCAGATCAGGATTACACTGGTTTTGTAATCAAATAAAAAAAGCTCCTGATAAATCAGAAGCTTTTGTTGTCCCGTAAGGACTCGAACCTTAAATGCCTGGACCAAAACCAGGTGTGTTACCATTACACCACGGGACAATTCCCTGTCAATCATTTCTGATTAAGACGCTGCAAATATAGTAGAAATATTCATTAGCCGAAACCAAAAAATGCAAAAAAATTACAAGCTTTGCATCTTTGTTAGGGTGTTGTAATTGTAATTATTCTGATTGTCAATTTGAAAGGGTAAAAAAAATGGAGCAAAAAAAAATAGAATCATTAACAGGAAAGTGGCTTTACGAGGAAGATTATGGCTATGGAAAGGCCAAAGGAGAGCTTTTATTGACTCAGGATGGCAAAAAGCTAAGTGGAAAAATCATTTTTTCTGAGAATATCGAAGATGAAGATACTTTTATGATTCAGGAAAAATTGGAAGGTGATATCACGGTCAATCGAATTCAATTAAAAGCAATCGAATATGATGTGATTCATTCCGATTTTGAGATTCGTTATGAATTGGATTCTTGGGATGGGATGTTGATTAATGAAACGACTATTGAAGGTGATAGTTTGGATACACAAGGTGTAGCGGGTAGTTTTAAGTTCGAAAAGGTAGTTGATGCCTGAACCTAAGGGGTATAGGTACAAAAAAAAGCTTCGAAATTTTCGAAGCTTTTTTTGTTGTCCCGTAAGGACTCGAACCTTAAATGCCTGGACCAAAACCAGGTGTGTTACCATTACACCACGGGACAATCAGAATTGCCTTTTTCCAAAGACTCTGCAAATGTAATACTTTTTTTATTTGGTCAAACAAAAAGTGGAAAATTTTCCTGCATAATTCGGGGGAACTCTTAAAATTGACTATTTTCGTTCCAAATATTATACGACATAAGAAAATAATAAACGAAAATAGATACATGATGAAATCTAATTACAATTTGGTTAACAGTTTGTTAGGCTGGCTGGTTTTTGTGATTGCTGCGCTAACTTACTTGTTAACTATGGAACCTACTGCAAGTTTGTGGGATTGTGGCGAATTTATTACCACGGCCAATGGTTTAGAGGTTGGGCATCCTCCAGGAGCTCCTTTATTCATGATTATGGCGCGATTTTTCGCTCTTTTTGCTCCCAGTTCTTCTCAGGCGGCTCTAATGGTGAACTCCATGTCAGCTTTAGCATCGGCTTTTACCATTCTATTTTTGTTTTGGACCATTACTCATCTTGCTAAAAAATTAGTGAGTAACAAAGGTGAACTTTCTCAAGGAAATCTGATTGCCGTTATGGGAACAGGTTTAGTAGGAGCTTTGGCTTATACATTTTCCGATACATTCTGGTTCTCGGCAGTCGAAGGAGAAGTATATGCTTCTTCTTCTCTATTTACAGCCGTGGTTTTTTGGGCCATACTAAAATGGGAAAATGTAGCAAATGAGAGGTATGCAAATCGTTGGATTATATTAATTGCTTACCTAATGGGTTTATCTATTGGGGTTCACTTGTTGAATTTATTAGCGATTCCTGCCATTATTTTTGTTTACTATTTTAAAAAATATACACCTACACGAAATGGTATTATCGGAGCATTTTTGCTTTCAGTGCTCATTCTAGGTGTTATCATGTATGGTATTATTCCGGGGGTAATTACAATTGCTTCATGGTTTGAATTGTTGTTTGTGAATCAATTAGGTTTGCCTTATAATAGTGGGGTGATTGTTTATGCAATTACTCTAATTGCACTTGTGGTGTGGGCAATTAATTTCTCGATAAAAAAGGGAATGGTTGTTTTAAATACCATTGTTACAGCTTTTGTTGTGATCATGATTGGTTACTCCTCTTTTGCGATGATTGTGATTCGTTCTTCGGCAAATCCACCCATGGATGAAAATAATCCAGATAACGTATTTGCTTTGCTTTCCTATTTAAATCGAGAGCAGTACGGTGATCGTCCATTGGTTTATGGAGAATATTACAATGCGCCAGCGGTCGATTTGGTAGAAACCAATCCTATCTATATTCAAAAAAAGGATAAAAAAGGCAAGGATCGTTACATTGTTGCTTCTCACAAACAGAAATACGAATTCGATTCAAGATTCAATACTTTTTTTCCTCGTATGTATAGTTCCAGATCAGCTCATATTCGGGAGTATGAGTATTGGGGCGATATTAAAAAGGATAACCCCATAATGACATCTGATGGAGAAACGCTCTATAAACCAAGTTTTGCATCTAACCTGCAGTTCTTTTTAAGCTATCAGGTGGGACACATGTATTGGCGCTATTTTATGTGGAATTTTGTAGGTCGTCAGAATGATATTCAGGGACATGGCGATATTTTAAGAGGAAACTGGATTTCGGGTATTGATTTTATCGATGAGATGAAAGTTGGGAATCAAGATAAATTGTATCCGGAAATGGCGAATAAAAAATCGCGTAATACTTATTTCTTTCTGCCTTTCTTGTTGGGATTAATTGGGATGTTTTATCATTATAAGTCGAGTAAGGAAGGAAAGCAAGATTTCTTTGTGGTTTTACTACTTTTTATCTTTACCGGATTGGCGATTGTTGTCTACCTAAATCAAGCACCTTACCAGCCACGTGAGCGTGATTATGCTTATGCAGGTTCGTTTTATGCATTTGCCATTTGGATTGGTTTGGGTGTGATGGGCTTGTATCAATTGCTAAGTAAAAAAGGTCCTTCCGTTCTTGCTGCAGGAGCTGTAACTGCTATTTGTTTAGTAGCCGTTCCGGGTTTAATGGCTCAGCAAAATTGGGATGATCACGATCGTTCGGGACGATATGCAACTTTGGCGTATGCGAAAGATTACCTTAATTCTTGTGCTCCCGATGCTATTTTGTTTACCTACGGCGATAACGATACTTTTCCACTTTGGTATGCGCAAGAAGTGGAAGGCATTCGTCGCGATATTAGAATTGTAAATTTGAGTCTTTTGGCTGGCGATTGGTATATTAATCAAATGAGAACAAAAGCTTACGATTCGGACTTTATTCCTATGACCCTTACAGCAGATAAGGTGGAGCCAGGAATTCGCGATCAGGTTCCTGTGATGGAACGATTGAAAGATCCAGAGCTTTTAATTGACATGGTGAAATTTGTAGCAAGCGATAATGAGGCTACAAAAGTGGAAACCCAATCGGGAAAAAAATTGGATTATTTTCCAGGGAAAAATGTTTACATTCCTGTTGATTCGGCCAAGGTAATTGCAAATGGTACGGTTCAACCAAAAGATGCTCATCTAATTGTGGATCGATTGGAGTGGAAGGTGAATAAAAGTTACCTCTATAAAAATGATGTGATGGTGTATGATATCATTGCTAACAACAATTGGGAGCGTCCGATTTATTTTTCGGTTGGAATGGGTGAGGATAGCTTTTTAGGCTTGCAGAAATACTTCCAGCTGGAAGGAGCAGCTTACCGTTTGGTTCCTATTGAAACAAAAACGGAGCGAAATCAATACGGACATATCAATACAGATGTTTTGTATGATAATTTCATGAATAAATTCACTTTTGGAGGAATAAAAGATCCTGATGTTTACATCGATCAATTTCATATTTTAACAGTGAATATTATGTCATTCCGTTCTAATTACTGTCGTTTGGCTAGTGCTCTTAACGATGAGGGAAAGAACGAAAAAGCAATTGCGGTTTTAGATCGATGCATGGAAGAATTGCCAACAAGCAAAATTCCTTACGACAATACACTTGTCGGTTTTATTCAGGAATATTACCGAGCCAATGCCGTAGATAAAGCCAATAATCTGTTGGAGCAAATGGCACAGCAATCCTACGATAAGATGGACTATTATTTAAGTTTAGATGTTCAAAATGCCAATGCTTTTCGAAACGATCAGGAGCGCGAAGTACATGTAATACAAATGCTGTTAAGTTTGGCCGATATGGGCGAGCAAACGAAGCTACGTGAAGATCTGCAATTGAAATTTGAATTGCTTTTTAAATCTGCTTCGGAGCAATAAAAAATTAATTATAAATAAGGTATGGCTGCTTTTTTTTAAGGCAGCCATTCTTCATTTCTGGTATTCTTATTTTGTGAATTTTTTTTAAGTTGTTAGCAATCCTTTTTGCTTTATTTGAAAGAGTTAAGAAGGATTGCTTTTCAAAGACATAGCAGGAAGGCCTGTTAAGTAATTTTCACATAATAAAGATGAATAGTTTATGGCAAAAGTGCTAACTTCGCGCTTTGTAGCTAAAAAATATCTAATCTTATAACTCATGAGTAAGTATCAGAAAGCAAATATTTTTGTAGGATGGATTTCCTTTGTTATAGCAGCCCTCGTATATTTACTATGTCTTGAACCAACGGTTAGTTTTTGGGATTGTGGTGAGTTTATTACCTCGGCTTATAAGCTGGAAATTGGTCACGCACCAGGAGCACCTTTTTTCTTGTTGTTGGGAAGGTTTTTCTCCCTTTTTGCTTCGGGTCCCGAACAGGTAGCTGTTCTTATTAATTCACTTTCGGCATTGGCCAGTGCATTTACTATTCTCTTTCTTTTCTGGACCATTACTCATCTTGCTAAAAAATTACTTGCCTCTGGCGAGGAGCTAAGTACATCTCAAATAGGGATAATTTTAGGAAGTGGATTTATTGGCGCCATGGCTTACACTTTTTCTGATACTTTTTGGTTTTCGGCTGTCGAGGGAGAAGTTTATGCAACATCCTCTCTATTTACGGCAGTGGTTTTTTGGTGCATTCTAAAATGGGAAAATGAAGAAGGAAAAGATTTCGCAAACCGTTGGCTGATTCTGATTGCCTATTTAATGGGATTGTCAATCGGAGTTCATCTGCTCAACTTATTGGCCATTCCTGCCATTGTTATGGTCTACTACTTTAAGAAGTACGATGTAAATGCAAAGGGGGTGTTAAAAGCCTTTGGCCTTGCCATAGTTTTGCTTGCCATAGCCATGTATGTGATTATTCCAGGTGTGGTAAAAATGGCTTTTCTTTTCGATCTGTTCTTTGTAAACGAAATAGGGTTACCGTTTAATTCAGGGGCCTATTTATTTATTCTTTTACTGACTTTGGCTCTTATTTGGGGCATTCGATACAGTATTTCGAAAGGAAAAGTAGTTTTGAATACAATCTTAACGGCCTTAACAGTTGTGTTAATTGGTTATTCATCCTATTCATTAATCATGATTCGTTCGGCTGCAAACCCTGGGCTCGATCAGAATAATCCTGAGGATATAAATTCATTGCTTTACTATTTAAATCGTGAACAATATGGCGAAAATCCTCTGATTTATGGAGAATATTTTAATGCTCCTCAAACAGAAGACAGTCCGGTAGATGATAAGAAAGTCTACATCAAAAAAGAGGGAAAATATGTAGTCTCTTATGTTCAAAAAAAGGCAAAGTACAAGAGCTCACACAAAACACTATTTCCTCGAATGTACACCAAGGGAGTGTCGGGCCGAAATCCTGAGGAATACGCCAAATGGACAAATGTAAAAGCCAATCAGAAGGAGAAACCAAGTTTCGCAGATAATCTGGAATTCTTTTTTCGCTATCAGGTCGATTACATGTACATTCGCTATTTTATGTGGAATTTCTCTGGACGTCAATCCGATCGCCAATCCTATGGTGGTGATCTAGAAGGCAACTGGATTTCAGGTATTCCTTTTGTCGATAATCTGCGCTTGGGCGATCAAAGTCTTCGTCCCGATCATATGGCCAATAACAAAGGCAATAATAAGTACTATTTTCTGCCTTTGCTACTTGGTTTGGCCGGATTGCTTTATCAGTATAGAAAAAGCAAGCAGGGAAAGAAAGATTTTTATGTGGTTCTACTGCTTTTTCTATTTACCGGATTGGCTATTGTTGTTTATTTGAATCAGCCACCTTTGCAGCCTCGCGAACGAGATTATGCTTATGCCGGATCGTTTTATGCTTTTGCCATTTGGATTGGCTTGGGATTTTTGGCTGTTCTGCAATTCTTCACAAAAGTGCTGAAGAAGGAGAAAATTGCTATTCCTGTTGCTTTTACGATTTGTTTGTTAGCTGTTCCAGTGCTAATGGCTCAGCAAAATTGGGATGATCACGATCGATCGGATCGATATGTAGCTCGCGATTTGGCTTACGATTACTTAAATTCATGTGCACCTAATGCCATTTTATTTACCATGGGCGATAATGATACTTTCCCTCTATGGTACCTTCAGGAAGTTGAGGGAGTAAGAACCGATGTGCGTGTTTGCAATTTAACTTATCTTTCTACCGATTGGTACATCGATCAGATGAAACGGAAAAATTACGATTCTGATCCACTTCCTATTCACCTTAGTAAAGAAAAGTATTTGGCAGGAAAACGCGATGTAGTTTACCTTATTGATGATCCGAGGCTGACAGCTTATGTTGATGAAAATCGAGGGTTAGACCTGAAAGATGCTGTTGCTTACGTTGAAAGCGAAAAGAAAAGTACCAAAACAATTCATGGCTACGATCAGCGAATTGATCATTTTCCCGCTAAAAAATTTCGTTTGAATATCAATAAGCAGCAAGTCTTAGACACAAAAACGGTAGGTGTGAAAGATTCAGCCAGCATTGTTTCGCAAATGGAGTGGGAGTTGGATCAAAATTACATGGAGAAAAATGGTCTAATTCTATACGATATGCTCGCTAATAACGATTGGGAGCGTCCTATTTATTTCGCAATTACTGTTCCGTCGAGTGGATATTATGGATTAGAGAAGTATTTTCAGTTAGAGGGTTTTGCCTACCGATTGGTGCCTATTAAAAGTGAAAATGACGATAATCAGGTTGGTTCCGTAAATACCGATATGATGTACAATCGCTTGATGAATCAATTTAAATGGGGAAACTTGAATAAGGATAATGTTTATATCGATGAAACCATTTCGCGTTTAGGTACAAACATGAGAAACAATTTTCTACGCTTATCGGAGAGTTTACTAGATGAACGCAAAAGAGATTTGGCTGTTCAGGTTTTGGATAAATGCATTGAATTAGTTCCTAACGAGAAGGTTCCTTTCGATTATCTATCCATTTTATTGGCGCAGTCCTATTATCGTGCCGAGGAAGAAGAGAAAGGCAATGAGATGATTCAAATCATATTCAATCGTTTGGTGCGGGAGTTGAATTACTATTCAAACCTACAGGCAGTATCTACTTCTAAATTTCCTCGTTCAAGAAATAGAAATCTGGCTCTTATGCAAGAATTACATCGAATTACAGCTCGTTACGAACAAAAAGAATTGAACAAAAAAATAGAATTTGAATTCGATAAAATATTGAAAAGTTATAAAAAGGAATGATGAAGTTGAGATGGTTGAGAGCGCCGGGAATATTTAGAAGGTTTTTCCCAAATTTGATATGGCGATACAGTTCGACAGCTAAAAAAGTGTACCTTACTTTCGATGATGGTCCAATTCCTGAATCTACTTTATGGACATTGAACATGCTGAAAGAGAAGAAGATAAAAGCGACTTTTTTTTGTGTGGGCGATAATGTAAGAAAATACCCCGAATTGTTCCAACAAATTATTGAAGAGGGGCATGCGGTTGGAAACCACACTTATAATCACTTGAAAGGTTGGTCGGTGAGCACCAAGCAGTACCTTGATAATGTTAAGAAAGCAGCAGAGGTTATCCCATCGAATTTGTTTCGGCCTCCTTATGGTCAAATTAAAAGGGCACAGGCAAAACAGCTTATTTCCGAATATAAAATTATCATGTGGGATGTTTTAACGGGTGATTATCGAAAAGATATTAGTCCCGAAGAATGTTTGTCCGATGCGTTAAAAGCAGTTCGTCCGGGGTCCATTATATCTTTTCATAATAATTTAAAGGCGGAAAAAAATATGCGTTTTTCCGTACCGCTACTAATTGATGAACTAAAACTTCAGGGGTATAAGTTTGATGTGTGTCAGTAAGAAATCAGAAATTCCTTACTTTTCTATCAGGTAAACTGCAATTGAATCCGTAAATTTGCTTCGATCAAACTATTAATACCATTTTATAACCAAAACCATTTGAAATTCTTACTTTTTGTGCTTCAATTCGCAAAATAGGGAATGGTTACTAATTAAGACTATTAGATGAAAGTACTTCTTTTGGGTTCCGGAGGCCGTGAACATGCTTTTGCATGGAAATTTGTTCAAAGTAAGAAATTGGAAAAACTATATGTTGCTCCTGGAAATGCTGGAACTGCAGCAATTGCTGAAAATGTGGATCTTAATCCAAACGATTTTGAGAAAATAAAAGACTTTGTTCTTGAAAATGGAATTGATATGCTTGTAGTTGGACCAGAAGATCCACTGGTAAATGGCATTCATGATTTTTTCCTTGCCGATGAAAAAATCAAAAATATACCTGTAATTGGACCAGAGAAATTGGGTGCTCAATTGGAAGGAAGCAAAGATTTTTCGAAGGAATTTATGTTCCGTCATAACATTCCAACCGCGAAGTACAAAAGCATCACTTCTGAGAATTTGAACGAAGGTCTTGCCTTTTTAGAAAGCCTAAAAGCTCCTTATGTGCTAAAAGCAGATGGTTTGGCAGCAGGGAAAGGTGTTCTTATTATTTCTGATTTACAGGAAGCGAAACAATCCCTTAAAGAAATGATTGGTGGTATGTTTGGCGATGCGAGTAGTACAGTTGTAATTGAAGAATTTTTGGCTGGAATAGAGCTGTCTGTTTTTGTGCTAACCGATGGGAAAAGCTATAAAACACTTGCCGAAGCTAAGGATTATAAACGCATTGGAGTTGGCGATACAGGTCTTAATACAGGCGGAATGGGTGCAATTTCACCAGTTCCTTTTGCTACTCCTGATTTTATGCAAAAAGTAGAAGATAGAGTGATTATTCCAACTATTGAGGGACTTCAAAAAGACAATATCCCTTACAGAGGGTTCATTTTTATCGGTTTAATGAATATTGATGGCGATCCTTATGTTATTGAATACAATGTGCGTATGGGAGATCCAGAAACGGAAGTAATTGTTCCTAGAATTAAATCTGATCTGCTGGAATTGATGGAAGCGGTTGCGAAACAGGAATTAGATCAGGCACATTTCGAGATGGATGACAGGACAGTTACTACTGTGATGTTGGTTTCTGGAGGTTATCCTGAAGCTTACGAAAAAGGCAAAGTTATTAGTAAGTTGGATGAGGTGGAAGGAAGTCTGGTTTTTCACGCTGGAACTACTCTTTCGGGCAATGATATTGTTACGAATGGAGGCCGTGTAATTTCAGTGAGTTCATACGGAGATAGCATGCCGATTGCTTTAAAAAATTCCTTTAAAAATGCAGAATTGATTTCTTTTGAAGGAAAATATTATCGAAAAGATATTGGTTTCGATTTACAATAAATAAGAGATAGAAGCTGCCACTCTTTTTGTAAAGGAGTGGTAGTTCTTGTTTTGTTCGTTATATAAAATACAAACTCATGCTCTTAAAGACTCTTAAAGGACGACATCCTATTTCATTGGTATTTGTACCCATTATTATTGTACTGCTTAGTTTGGATTCATTCTTTCGACCAATGATTTTAACCAGTGGCAATAAGCAAATGCCATTGTATGATTTGCTACTGTATGTTAGCGGGGAAAATAGTCTTATTTTAAATTTGATAGCATGTATTGTTTTGGTTGTAATGGCCTTTGGTATGGTTCGCCTGAACGAGGAGCATGTTTTTATTCGTCAGCGTACCGATTTGCCAGCTTTTGTATATGCTTTTATTGCTACAGGCTGCTTAAGTACTGGCAGTGGTATGCATCCATCATTGTTAGCAGCGTTTTTCTTATTCCTTGCTGTCGATCGCATTTTTAAGATCTATCAGGGAACAGCAACTATTTCTGGTTCTTTTGATGCTGGGTTTTTAGTAGGCATAGCAAGTTTATTTTATCTTTTTGCATCAGTATATGTATTCTGGTTATGGATGGCTCTGGCTGTTTTGGGATATTTAAGGGCTAAAGAGATATTTGCTAGCATTATAGGGTTCATTCTGCCTATTTTTTGCGTGCTTTTCTGGTATATTTGGAAAGGTAGTTTGTTTGGTTTTTTCGAAACAGTGAGTCAAATTTTCCAATATAAAAATGAATTGCAACACGCCTCTGTATTTCAATATTTATATTGGGGAATTTTAGGTGTTTTGGTACTACTATCTTCTTTGTATATGTTGACTGTTTATGAGGAGAAGAAGGTGAGTTCACGAAAATATTTTATTGTTTTGTTGAGCTTCTTCCTTTTGTCGGCTATTTGCTTTATCTTCTTTCGGGGTGCTGGTGTAGAACAGTATTTTATAAGTATTATTCCCGTAACTTATATTATCAGTCATTATTTTGTACTTCAAAAGCATTCCTGGATTGGCGAGGTTTTGTTTTATATTCTGATTGTTTCCAGTATCCTTATTCATTTTCTGAGATAAGAAAGATTTCATTTATTTTTAAATAGTATTTTGAAGTTCATTATCGTAATGAGATCCAATTACGAATGCAGTTCAATAAGAGTATCTTCCATATGTAAACTTATTTGCTTTATAAATGGTATTTATATCATTAAAAAAACATTCAATTATCGATGGCTCATTCTTTGTTTTCCTCGGGTAATAGATTTCCACGTTATGGTATAACGGCATCCAGGAATATTCTTATTATTTGACAATTAAGGCAAAAAAAATGCCATTTCTTAAGAAATGGCATTTTAAATAGGGTTCAATGATTTACTTTACTACAATATCTGTTAGATCGAAAGCAGTTGCCACATTGGCATCTTCCTCATTGTCGTTTATTGTAAATATAATGTCATTATAATCTTTATCTCCTGAAGGCAACTGAACATCCTCAAAACTCAATACTAAGTCTTCACAGGTTGATTCTTTAAACAGAACGTGCTGCTGATTGCCATCTGTATTCCATTCGGTATTTGTATAATGCTTATAATTACCATCACCAGTAGCTCCATAGTTCCATCCATTTGCAATTAAACAGAATCCTATAACTGTGTTTGCTGGAAAGCTTGAATCTCCTAACTGAACACGATCCCCGGTAGAAAGTCCTCCTCCTTCATCAACCATAGAAACATTTTCAAAAAGCATGTGAAGTTCAACATCATCTGCGCTTTCTGGAACATCATCTGCATCATAGGTATAATATGCTAATGAATTTTTCCATCCGGCATTTTCATAGATAAAAGTAAGATATACAGGTGATTCTTCTACTAATTTTAGAATTAGATTATTATCATCTGAGAATAATTCAGAGTTAGCGGTACTGTTGTCTTCTCTTTCGGGAAACATTTCAATGATATCGTCTACCAAAGTTTCACAAGGTTTTGTTTCGATGACGTCATCAGGTACACCATTATCTATCCCGATGGTAATAATTTTTAACCCACCAGTACCGGCAGCAACAAAAATATAGTCTCCTTTGGATTTTACGTAGTTAACTGAAGCGTCAAAATCCATGCTACCCAACATTGTTACTTCGTCATTATTTTCAGGAACCATTGCGCCAACATAAACACCAGCCCCACCATTTCCGATGAGTAGCAACTCATCATTTAAACTTACAGAGTTGGTCACATAATTTGCGTCATTACCATTTTCAGGAGTAGTAGGGCGATCAAAATGTTCTTTAAGTGTTCCGTCAATGTCTAGGATATCCAGACCTGATTCATTCATAGCTGCAAGGATATAGTCATCGCTTACGTCAATTTCTGTTTTAGAATCGCTAGTAATGTCATAGTCAAGATCTATGGAAGTTAGTTCACTAAAATCTGATTTTTGAAACGAGCGAATAACGCTATTGGTTGCACCAAGTACGTAAATATTATCTGAATTGATACTAAGTGACCTTGCATCGCTAATACTTGTTTCTGAAAGTATAGAATTGTCGCTACGATCTAAGATGGTTAAATTTCCATCAGAACCACTAGTTGTATATATATAATTCTCATCTACAGCAATGTCAGTAGCAACATAAGAAGGAAGGTCAATAAGGTCGAGAACTGCTGCAATTTCATTAGAACTACTTAATTCTAGAGAAACAAGAATAGCAGGTGAATCCAATCCATAACCATCAGTTGCAGGATCTATAGCACCAACTAGATAAATTACTCCATCGTAATAGTCAACAGCACTTACATCAACATTTGAGATTAATACTTGTGCCTGCAATGTTGGATTGTCTTCATCCGAGATATTGAATACTTCAACACCTCCACTATATTCGCTTCCTTTTGTGTTGTAGGAAACAAATGCTAGGTCGTCTGATATTTTAACATGAGTAGCTTGAACGCTTGTACCATTTATAGTTGGACATTCAACTTCAGCTTTCAATGTAAAGGCATAGTTTTTAGTGTAATCTACGTCGAATGATTCATTATCAGAATCAGTTGCATCTTTAGCATTGATTGTACTACTCGAAGTAATATCATTGATAATTACCAAACTATTTGTTTGGCTAACTCGGCTAGAAAGTTCGGCTGTGTTGTTATTAATTGTAATATTTTCGGTTATAGTTGTTGTTAGGTCTGATTGTTGACTGACATCATTATCATCCGAACAGGATGATATGAGAAAGGCAAGTCCCATTATCCCTAGTAAATATTTTTTCATAGGTTTTTGTATTAAAGGTTTATTTATTTTTATCTATGATACTAAATTACATTCTTTACTTGAAATAGCCTGTTTAATTATGGTTAAGTATTATGGGGTTTTGATTAAAGTGTGTTTTTTCTATATGAATATCATTATATTCTATTTAAATGTGTTGATATTCAAATTGATCCATCTCTATGTGTTAACATTGAAAGTTATTATTAATGTTCTTTATTTTTAAGGCTTTGGAGCGCATTTTTCTAGAAAATATACGATTTTACCCTTTATTATTTTAGGGAAAAGATTGGATAATAAGGATGAGTTTAGTCCGAAAAATGTTTTTTGATCCACTTAGGAAGAATAAGAACTCCGATTATAAGATATGGATAATAGGAAATTAATCGCCAAATTAAGGCAATTGTAGCAGCAACACCAACCGATGGAAGAAATTCGCCTAAATATTTTGTGAAAACCCATTCTGAAAATCCACTTCCACCTGGAGTAGGGCTTACCAGCATCATGATCCACATTACTAATTGTCTGGCAAATATCATGATGTGATCGGAAAGCTTATACCCTTGAAACATAAAGGCAAGAAGAATTACATTGACAACCCAATATCTAGCCGTCCAAGACCAAAAAGTGGCCATGAAAGCTTTCAGCCAAAAAGAGAAAGGTTTTTGTCGAAGTTCTTTCGAGCTTTCTATGATATCGGACCCTGCTTGGTTGGCTCCACGTTTCCATTTTCGAAGTACAGGAAGTTTAAAGATCCATAGCAATAACCATTTTAAACCTCGAGGATTCCAAAACAAACCATAAGTAAGTACAATAAAGTAAATGGTTTTTACTAGATAGCCCAAAAGGGCAAAATAAAGCAGTGAGTTTAGCCACATCGACTGGTTTGCTGCATCGGTCATGAATAATTGGTTACTATCTAAAAATAGAATTAGGATGGGAAACATGAGGATAAAATAAAGTTCGTCGAGGAAAGAGGTGGACATAACCACTGCTGAACTACGACCCACTTTAAGACCTTCTTTATTTAGATATAGAATGGCAACCGAGGTTCCTCCAATTGCCGAGGGAGTGATGGCAGAAGTAAATTCCCAAAGCATAATGATTCGAAACGATTTTCTCCAGGAAAATTGTTTGTCCGTAAGGATCCGTAATCGTGCCATATAGCCCAAATCTCGGATGATCATCATTACCAATGCCAGGAAAAGCCAGAATAACGATTGCCATGAAAGTTCAACTAAAGAGAGTGTATTGCTATCAACTTCCTTACCTATCATGTAAACCACTACAGCAATTCCAATTAGTATTGGGTAGACAATTCTACTCGGACGAACTCCGTTAAGCAATTTTTTTTGACTCTCTGATTGTTTTCTGTTCATTACATCTGCTTAAGCAAGTTAAACTTACGGAATTTAAAGATTTGATGCCTACAATTTTTAAGAATGAATTGTTAAAAAAATAAAATTTAGGAAGAATTTTATTTGGTGAAACCTAACTATTTTCTGGTTTAATTTACGTTCTGCATCTATGTTTTCCTGAGGTAATGAAGATATTGCCATCCTTATTTGTTATGAAGAAACCAGGGGGATTTTGCTTGCTCTTATCTTTTAACAATAAAAAGATAGGTAGAATTAGTGTCTAATTCAACGTATCTACAGTCAAATTGCTTTTTTATTCCTATAAAAATAGGAGCTATGAATTCTCATCTGCGAATAAACTGATTGTTTTTTTGTAATTTTTAATCATTAAATTTTACAACGGAATCTATGTCTGATACTACTTCAATTAAAAAATTCGGAACTGCACCTGTCTTTTTTACCGCTATTTCGACCATTCTAGGAGCTATATTATTTCTACGATTTGGCTTTGCGGTTGGGATGCTTGGGTTTTGGGGTGTAATACTTGTTGTATTATTGGGACATTTAGTTACCATTCCTACCGCCATGGCTATTTCCGAATTGGCAACCAACAAACGAGTAGAAGGAGGAGGTGAGTATTTTATTATTTCTCGTTCATTTGGCTTAAATATTGGCGCAACCATCGGTATTGCTTTGTATTTTTCTCAGGCCATAAGTGTTGCCTTTTATGTAATTGCTTTTACCGAGGCTTTCGAACCTCTTTTTAATTGGGCAATGAACGATTTAGGGTATAGTTTACCTCGACAAATACTTAGTGTTCCGGCTATGCTCTTACTATCAATTTTAATTCTGAAAAAAGGAGCCAATTTAGGCGTGAAAGCATTGTATTTTGTGGTGACTATTCTTTTGGCTTCTTTGGTTTTTTTCTTTCTGGGCTCAACAGATTATAGTAGTGTTTCGGATATTACTATAAGCAAGCTGGATCTTCGCAATACGGATGATTTTTTTATGGTTTTTGCGATTATTTTCCCTGCTTTTACTGGTATGACCGCAGGAGTTGGATTGTCAGGAGATTTAAAGAATCCTTCTAAATCAATCCCTTTGGGAACTACAGCAGCTACTCTGCTTGGTATGATTATTTATTTCTTTGTGATTTATAAGCTTGCAATATCTGTGAGCACAGCTGATTTATTGGAGAATCAGCTAATTATGGCGAAAATTGCCATTGGTGGAAGTTTTTTGATTCCTATGGGTTTGGCTGCATCAACAATATCATCAGCTTTAGGATCGGTAATGGTGGCACCACGAACTCTTCAGGCTTTGTCCAGTGATCAGTCTTTTCCTTCTAAATCATTAAATAAATGGTTGGCAAAAGGACGCGAATCGGACAATGAACCCCGAAATGCTTCCCTTGTTACCTGTATAATTGCAATGGTTTTTGTGGTTTTAGGCGATGTAAATGCTGTTGCTGAAATCATATCCATGTTTTTTATGGTGACTTATGGTTCTTTGTGTTTGATTTCTGTTTTAAATCATTTTGGTTCATCGCCAAGTTACCGACCTTCCTTTAAGTCGAAATGGTTTCTATCCTTAATCGGATTTGTAACCTCTGTGTGGGTCATGTTCAAAATCAACTTTTTATATGCTTTTGTAGCAGTGTTGGTAATGTCTATTATTTATATTTTCATCAATCGATATCACAAAAATAGAAATGGGATAGAATCAATTTTCTTGAACTCACTTTATCAATTAAATAGGAATTTGCAGGTTTTTTTACAGAAAACGAGAAAGAGAAAAAGTAGGGAGTGGAGGCCTAGTGCCATCTGTATTTCGAAAGATTCTTTTGAACGTGATATTGCATTTAAATTATTAAATTGGATCTCCTATAAATATGGATTTGGGACTTATTTGCATCGAATTGAAGGATACTATTCAAAAGCTACATTTAAGCAATCAAAAATGGAACTGAATCGATTGATTAAAAGTTTTGATAAAATAGAGAATCATGTTTACGTTGATACCATGATTTCTCCTTCTTATACATCGGCAATAGCTCAGGCTATTCAGTTGCCCGGAGTTGCAGGAATGGAGAATAATATGGTAATTTTTGAGTTCGATAAAGCAAATCCTGAACGTTTGGATTTAATTATTGATAATTATTCATTGGCGCGAGCAGGGAATTTCGATTTTTGCATATTGGGCAGTTCTAATCGTGAGCTTGATTTTAAGAAAGATATTCATATTTGGATTAAGCCTTCGGATACCGATAATGCGAATTTAATGATTCTACTCAGCTTTATTATTGCAGGTCATTCCGATTGGAAAAAGGCAGATATAAAAATCTTTAACATTTGTAAGAAAGAACAGGCCGAAGAAACCAGAAAGCAACTCGACGAGTTAGTTGTTTCGGGTCGTTTGCCAATTACCACCTCTAATATTGAGATTATTCATGAACAGGAAGATGTAGCGGCAAAAGAGGTAATTAATAAACGCTCAGCTGATGCTGGTTTAACGATTATTGGCTTTAGAGGTGAAATTTTGAAGCATGAGAAAGCAGAACTATTTAAAGGTTATGATTACTTAGGAAATGTGTTGTTTATCAATGCAAATAGCTATAAAACCATCGAGTAGCTAGTAATAATTAGCTAAATTTAAATAGAGATTCTGTATAAGGCAAACTATATAATTGAGTCCGTTTATATGGATTTTTTATCCATAATAATTCCTTTATGAGTGAGTAAAATGGCGAACCGGTGATGTTTTTTGTCGCGAATAATAGATTCAAAATACTTTCCTTTGTTGTTGGTAATTTCAATTGTACTCATTATTTCCCCTTCTGTTTTTATGGCATCACGAATAGGTGCGGGAACTCGTTCTAAAGGGAGATTTACTTTAAGGCTCACATAAATTCCGTTTTCTTGATATGTGGCAATGTGTTCTAATTCGTTCCTGTAGAAAACAGCTTCGTAACAATCATTGCTTTTGTGCCATTCGGTATTTATAGGCGAATTAAATTGGAAATTAAATGCGGCAATAATTGTTGGTGGTACTTTTGTAGTTTCAGAATCACTAATAAGTTTGCGAAATAGTTTTTTAAAATCCATGTTTTTATTTGGTTGATTGCTTCTTTTTGGCGGAAATTGACAAAATAGTAACACTAATTCTACTCTTTTTGATAGTGTTTTTTATAAAGGTAAATAACTCGGGTTTTTGCTCTTTTTACTCTCATTTTCACCGCATCTTCAGTTATCCGAAGGGTTTGTCCAATTATTTTACTTGATAAATTGTCTTGGTATTTCATGAGTAGTAGAGCTTTCTCTTCAGGATGGATCATTTCCAGTATGCTCAACAAATTTTCATAATTAAAACTTTCCAGGTCTGTTTCCGATTCGTCAATGATATCAGGTATTTCATTTTCTCTGTTCCAATTTGGGTAATGCAGTTTCTTTTTAAGTCGCAAATAGTCAATAGAGTAATTGTAGGTGATGGAGTATAGCCACGATGAAAAGGCGGAATTTCCTTTAAAACTTGGTAGCTTTTCGAAGGCTTTTGCCATAATATCATTAGCAAAATCTTCAGCAAGTTGTTTGTCCTTAACAAAGCTGTAACATTTGTCTTTTACTTTATGGAAGTAACGGTGATAGATCTGCTCGAAAAAAACAGGTTTATTTTCCTGAATCATCATGTAGATAAGCTCTTTGTCACTTATTTCCTCAAACATATTTTTCTGCATATCAGTATCTTGAGAAGTTGTGTTTTTTTTATTTAATTTTTTTTGTTCTTTGCTGTTACTTCTGCAAAATTTTGCGTCTAAATGGAAATTTCAATTGTGATTTAATTACTTAAATGAAGGTAGTTATTGATATTGAAATAGAAACAAAGGAAATAAAATTTACTTATTTAAAATGAAAAAGAAGTTATTATTCGTATTGACAGTAGGAACTACTGTTTTATTGAGTAGCTGTGGAAAAGCTCCACAAGTAGAAATTGATGCTGCTTATACAGCAATCGAACAAGCTAAATCTGTAGGTGCGAATGTTTATGTGGCCGAAGATTTTATAGCACTTCAGGATTCTATGAGTTCGGTAAGCGAAAATGTGGAACTTGAAAATGGAAAACTTTTTAAAAATTTCGATAAAGTTAAGTCTCAATTAGCACTTGTGAATGCAATGGCTATTGAAACAAAAGTGAAAGCCGAAATTCGAAAAGAAGAAATAAAATTAGAGGTTGCCAATCTTAAAATGGAGCTTGATTCAATTATTTTGGAAGACCAAGATTTAGTGTCGCAAGCTCCTAAAGGAAAAGAAGGTACTGCAGCTTTGGAAGCAATTAAAGGTGACATAAGTGCCATTGAAGCTTCTGTAATCGAAGTTGAAAATTTTGTTAGTGAAGATCAGTTGGTTGCTGCTTTAAATAAAGCAACAGCTGCAAAAGAGAAAGCGCTTGCAATAAATGATGAATTGAATGAAGTGATTGCAAAATATACAAAGCATAAGCGGAATTAAAATCAGTTAAAAGTTAAAAACAAGTGTTATTTCCCTGAAGATTTTTCTTCAGGGATTTTTTATAACTACATGAGGAAAAGGAAATTTCAGTTTTTGATTGGCTCTATTGCTTTTCTTGCAATAAGTATTGCCGTTTTTAGCTTTATCTATTTGCAACCGCTGGCTCCTCATTTGGAATTAAGAAGAGCACGATTCGCACTAAATACAGCTCAAAAATCTGGAGCTGATAAATATGCAAGTTCATTGTACATAGATGCTAAGCAGTTTTACGATTCAGCAATGAATTCCTGGATGATTCAAAATGAAAAGTTTTTCTTACAACGCGATTACAAGCAAGTTCTTGAATTTGTGCAGCAATCAATTAACAAAGCTTCCGAAGCAGAGCAAAAGGCTTTGAGCCAGATCGAAAGCTCAAATAAAATTGCCCGACAAGCAATTGAAGAATTGGAGACTAAAGTAATGCTTTACAATAGGGTTTACAAGCCTATGCCTTTGTCTCCTGAACTTTGTAAAACGCATAAGTTAGGGGCAATTAAATTAGCCGAAGCCAAAATTGCTTATCAAAGTGGAAAGTATATTGAGTGTTTTGCAAGTTGTAGCGAAGCATCTAAATTGGTAAATGAGTCCAATTTAAAGGCAGAAAATAGCTTAGTAAGCTGGTTCGCTGATTATTCAAAATGGAAAGAACTGGGAAATAGAGCAATTAGTTTATCAAAACAAGGACGCAAGATTATTTTGGTTGATAAAATGGCCCATCAATGTATCGTGTACCAAAATGGTAAACAATTAAGAGGTTTTACCGTGGAGTTAGGAGTTAATTGGATGGGAGACAAACGTCATAAGGGCGATAAAGCCACTCCCGAAGGTATTTATCAAGTAATACAAAAAAAGAACAGTTTGCAAACTAAGTTTCACAAGGCACTTCTACTTAATTATCCAAACCATGAGGATAAAGAACGTTTTTCGGAAGATCAGAAAAAAGGGCTTCTTTCTTTTCAGACACACATTGGAAATTTGATTGAAATTCATGGCTGCGGAGGGAAAGGGATTGATTGGACCGATGGCTGCGTTGCCTTGAAAAACGATGATATGGATGTTTTGTATCGTATTGTGGATGATGGAGCATCAGTAATTATTGTTGGATCACTAAAATCTTTAGAAGAGATTTATGAAAATAAAGAATGAGGAATCATGATAAATGATGAAAACAATTTAGAAGGAGAATTAAATACCAGAAGCAAAAAAAGAAAGCTGATTAAGTTTATTATTTGGTTGCTTATGCCTATTTCCCTTTGGTTTACTATTCTGTTTTTAGTAGTAGGAGTACACAATCTAGAAAACAGTCCTTTTATATTTGAGAAAATTCCGAGTGCAATTCAGCAAAGTGAGAATAACAGTAAGCTTGAAAAGGAGTTGCAGACAGAAATTGCGCAGATACAAAAAAAAATGGATCGATTAATTCCCGGAGGTGCCTATTTGATAGTAAATACCTTTGATAATACTTTTTCTCTGTATCGCAATAAAACACTTGTTAGGGAAGGTTTATGTTCTACAGGGAGCTATATAAAACTGGAGGCAGACAATAATAAAAAATGGATGTTTCAAACGCCAAAAGGTGTTTTTTCTATTAAAGGTAAAATTACTTCACCCGTTTGGAGAAAACCCGATTGGGCTTTTGTAGAGGAGGGTTTGCCAATTCCTGGGCCTAATTCTTCAGCTCGTTTCGAGGCTGGTGTTTTAGGTGACTATGCGCTTAGTTTGGGCAAAGGATATTTAATTCATGGCACATTGTATAAACGATTTTTAGGACAGCCTGTTACCCATGGATGCATTCGAATGAATGATGAGGATTTAAAGACTGTTTATCAATCTTTGCCAATTGGGGCTAAAGTTTTTATCTACTAATATGAGGGAGCAAAAAAATCATAATTTTAGAAGTTCACATTCATACAAAAAGCATATTGTGTATGCAATTATGGTTGTTACAATTGGAATTGCATTGCAGTACGGTATTTTTTCTGTGATAGGTGTGCGACAAAAAATGAAAATGTTTGATCGGCAAGTTGATGCCAACTTGCTATCGTTAAACGAAAATTATATTGATTCGAACATTGTAGATCTGTATCAGAAGAAGGTATTTCTGGAAACTCGTTTTCAGATGTCGAAAAACGATTCAATCAATTTATCCTTAAATTTAAAGGACAGCCTACTTCAACTGGAAATGAAAGGAGTGGTGATAAAATCGACTAAAATTATTGATTTTGAAGTTGATCAATTTCTGTATCATTTAAAACCAGCCACCTATCAGTATTTGTTTGGTTCTCAATTGCAAGTAAATAGCTATTTGTCTACAATTAGTAAAGCTCCAATTGTGATAAAAAAAGCACCCAAATACGCAGGCGAAGCACTAGTTTCTAATGCAAAAATAGATTCAGTAAAAACGGAAGCAGTACATTGGATGCTATGCTTAGACAAAGAAATTATTTTAAAAATTGAAGGACGGGATCAATTTTCTCAATCCAATTGGTGGAGTGGACATATGTTTTGGTGGCGAGAGGATTTGAACAACTTTAAAAAAATAAAGAAAGCAATTCTATTTACAGTCCCCGAATATCATCCTGAAATTAGAGTTGTGGTATCCGAATCAGAGGCCAAAGCCATTTATCGAGCATTGCCAGTAAAGCCTTTTGTTGGTATCAGATTATAGTTTTTTAGGAATCGCTTGATAGAACAGTCGGCTATGTTTTGCGGTAACTTAAGTAAAATGAAAAGTCCGGGAACCACCCCGGACTTAATCTAACCCATTTTAATCTATGAAAACCTAATCCTTTCGGAAAGGATAGTACAAACTTAAATAAAGTCTGTGGATTGAAAATGCTAAAAGATGTTAATTAAGCTTAAACAAAACTGCAATACTCCTTACTCGCCTAGCAAAAATTCCTTTGTCAATTTTTCTTGCTGTATCTGCTGTTTTGTCCAGTAATCCAATCTTTTGGCTTTCTATTTATTCCCTTTTGTAAAGAAATTCCCTTGAAAATTTAACTTCATTGTTTCATTTTTTATGGTGTAATGGTTGTGAATTAATAATGTCTCACTATTTAAATAGATATTTGTGAAAGATTGTAAGGGAATGTCAAGTTTTTTGCGCAAAAAACTTGACATTTTTGTTTGGGGTGAAATCCCCTAAGGGAAATTGTTGAGAACCGTAATATGATAATATTTTGGGAATTCTATCTACAGAGAAACCCGTGTAAACCAAGTATTGTTTAAAATCAATTGGTTATATATTGAGATAAACTGTGTAAACCTTGGTGTAGTCTGTAAGGCATTGGTATTCAATTTGTAATGGGGTGATTTACAGGTTTACACAGAAAATTGAAATACTTACTATAGTTATAGATAAGATTAGTCCTTATACCAAGGAGTAATTTTATTTTTTGAAAAAATAAGAGATAGATTGTTAGT
>NZ_JBFHJW010000022.1:0-56690 GCF_041595635.1 Labilibaculum sp. | reverse complement strand
CAAAGCCTCATTTCCGGGAGCATATTCTTTGCTTAGCACGATGGTCGCCTTTACAACCTGTCCCCGCACATCATCCGGCACACCGGTAATGGCGCATTCCACAACGGCAGGATGAGTCATCAGCGCACTTTCTACCTCGAATGGCCCAATTCTGTAACCTGAACTCTTAATCACATCATCGCCACGCCCAACAAACCAGTAGTAGCCATCTTCGTCGCACCAGGCAATGTCTCCCGTATGGTAGAAGCCATTGTAGAGCACTTCGCTTGTTTTTTCCGGATCACGATAGTACTCCGAAAATAGTCCAATGGGCCTTCCGCCCTTGATATTAATTACAATCTCGCCCTGTTCGCCAACCTCACAAAAAGTTCCATCGGGCTTATGAAGCTCTACCTTATACAATGGCGATGGCATTCCCATCGATCCGGGTTTTGGAGTCATCCAGGGATAAGTACCAATTTGAACCGTTGTTTCGGTCTGTCCGAAAGCCTCCATGAGCATGATGCCCGTTAAATCCTTAAAAGTATCGAAAACCTTCGGGCTAAGTGCTTCGCCAGCTGTGGTGCAATATTCTAAAGAGGAAAGATCGTAGGCAGACATATCTTCTTTTATCATGAAACGATAAATGGTTGGCGGCGCACAAAAGGACGTTACCTTGTATTTCGAAATGACGGCCAACAGATCGCTAGGCGTGAATTTTTTATGATCGTAGATAAACACCGAACAACCCGCCATCATTTGTCCGTAGAGCTTTCCCCATACCGCTTTTCCCCAGCCTGTATCGGCAACGGTAAGATGCACACCATCTTCCTTTACATTGTGCCAGTACGATGCCGTAATAATATGTCCCAGCGGATAGGCAAAATTGTGCGCCACCATTTTAGGATCGCCCGTGGTTCCGGATGTGAAATACAGTAGGGAGGTATCCTCAATCGAGCTTGCCTTTTCGGGTCCGGCAAATCGGGGCGCTTTCGCGATACCCTTTTCCCAGCTATCCCAGTTCTCAAGCTCATCCGATCCTGTGACAATGCAATGTTCCAGCGTTTCACAATCCTTTCTTGCCTCATCAACATGATGAACCACCTGCTCTGCATTGGCAGCAATAATGGCTTTAATGCTTGCCGCTGAGCATCGGTAAACAATGTCTTTTTTGGTTAACAGATGAGTAGCGGGAATCGCCACAGCACCCAATTTATGAAGGGCAATAATTGCATACCAAAACTCCAGTCGGCGCATCAAAATCAGCATCACCTTATCGCCATGGCCAATACCAATCTCCTGCAAATAGGAGGCTGCCTCATCGCTTTTTCTTTTTAACTCCTCGTAGGTAATTTCAACATGTTCTCCCTCATCATTCGTCCAAATAATAGCCACTTTACTGGGTTCCAGCCTCGCGTACTCGTCAACAATATCGTAAGCAAAATTAAAATTCTCACCTTGCTTGATTTTAAAATTTGTCATAAAATCGTCCATGGAAGAAAATTCCGACTGAACGAGGTATTTTTTATATAACTGCATTGTATTTTTTATTTTAGGATAAGCACAAGAAACTTGCAAGCCAGGTTATTTACTGCACTCATACTGTGAGGAATCGCGGAATTAAAATATATTGAATCTCCTTCGTGCAATAGAATCTTTTTATTATTTAAACGCAGCTCCATTTCCCCTTCAAGCACAAAATTGAATTCCTGTCCAACATGCGAACTTTGCTTCAGCTCTTCCCCATTGGGCTCAACGGTAACCACAAAAGGTTCTGCTTTTCTTCCAACAAAAGTCGAAGCCAAAGACTCGTACTGATAGGCTCCTCGACGGTGAACACCAACGCCTGTGCCTTTGCGGGTAATTGAATACTCAAACACATGAGGCTCTTCGCCGGCAATGAGTGCCGTAAGCTCAATATGATAATGTTTTGAAATGCTATGAAGGACACTCACAGGAATATCAATCGTTCCACTTTCGTACTTCAAATAGGTGTCGGCTGTGGTATGACAAACACCTGCAGCTTCATCGATGGTGAACTCCAGCACTTCTCGTAAACCTCTTAAACGCGAAGCTATTTGACGGATTTGTTCGTTCATTTTGTGGTATATTTTGGTAAGAATGCAAGGAAAGAAAAATGATTCCCAAATGCAAGGCTCCTGCTTTTTACTTCTGATCCAAATAAAAATTATCTGAAGGAACAAGCTGAATTTGAATCAGCAAAAGCAGGAGAAACAAAAATCCCTCGAAAGAATTACTCTTAGGAGGATGATAGGTGGCACTATGGGAAGCTACTTTTTGTTAGAAGATCAAATAATTTCTCATTGATATAGTAATTGCTTTTTTACAGGATAACCATCTTTTGCAAGTACATTCAAATAACTCGCCGCCCTTCTTCTCTACACATCATCTTACTCCTGTAAGGAGAGTGCATTCTTCTGCTTGGCTACAATCTCATCAATTATTTCCATTACTTTTTCACTTCTTAATATTGTTAATCCAAGTCTTTCTGTAGATATCCCATTCGCAAGTTTGTAGTTATAAACTGCCTTAGCTCCCCTTAAATAGGACTCAAAACATTTAAAATCTACACTATTTAACTTTTCAAGCTCCCGACCAACCTCTACAATATGAGTGGATATGAAAAATAAGGAGTTTTTTATTTCTGAAAATCCCTTTGCAACCATTAGGGTCGCATCAAATGCATCTTTTACGTTGGTACCCCTAAATAATTCGTCGAAGATTACCATCACATTTTTCTTCTCCTTTATCATTAAAGCAATCTCCTTTACTCTTCTCACCTCGCTATAGTAATGGCTAAATCCCCTATTAATATCATCAGAGATATTAATCGTTGAATACAATCCATTAAACATCGATACCTTCATTTCATCTGCAGGAACAGGAAATCCAAGATGGGCCAGATATACACATAAGCCAACAGTTTTTAGGAAGGTTGATTTTCCTGCCATGTTCGCTCCTGATACAAAACACAGGTTTTTACCATCCAAAATATTGAAATCATTTTTTATTGGAGAGGTGAGAAAAGGGTGAAATAATCCATTGATTTTTAGGTAGACTGGAGAAGCCTTAGCTAGTTCCGGAAATCCAAAATTTCTTTTCTTCGATACGTAAGCCACCGACAGATAAGCATCTAATTCATAGCTTAGCCTAAGAACTCTTCTTATCGTTTCCTTACTTTTTTTTCTGATTATAAAATCAAAATAATTGATCTGACGGAAAGTAAAGCTATCCTTATCCTGCTTCATAAGCTGTCCTAATTCTGGCTCACTTTTTATGCTTTCTATTTCTTCTGATAGCCGATTGAAAAAATCGGGCCTATCTACTGTGCTGATATCATTCAAAAAATCAGACAAAATAAGCAAGTGATTTTTGATATACTCCAAACCTCTTTGAATAATATAATACTCGTTTTCCGGCTTTATCAGATACGAAATTCGTGCAACAAGCGAATCGAATAAATTATCTCTTAAAACTGGCGTATTCTGGTTTAAATAGTATTCAATAAAATCGAGATAATCTTTATCGAGGGCACAATATATTTCATTATCACAAATGAATTTTAGAGAAGATAATCTGGCATTTATGTCATCAGCATTGGTCAAAGGGATCCTCATCATTTGCTCTAATTTCTCCCTTCCTCCTTTTGTGGTGGTTGAGTTGTAGATATCGAATATGGAACGAACACCTTTCGACTCTGGAAAAATATTTAAATCATGAATTGTTTGTCTGTCTGTCCCAAATTTTATCATTTGCTATGCTTTTTAGGGTCCTACCTGCCAGGTAGAAGTGCTTTACTCTTTCGATTCTAAAATTAACAAAATAGGAACTAGAATGCCGATATTGACTACTTAGATTACCGAAGCAAAGACAGTAATTGCTTAAACGATCCGATAACAGCCGTGTTCATCTGCCTTTAGATCATAAGAATATCCTTGATATCCACTTCTTACATCCTCCATATCCACCTCACTTAGCAATCCAAAGGGACTGTCCATACTTAGGGGAGTTACTACCTCTTCCCGAATGAACTGAAAGCTGACCTAATATAATCCCTTACACAAAACCTGAGACAGTATCGGGAAAGGCTCCGGATTTTCGCGGCAAGCATTGCAGGATACAAAATCAGTAAAACATCACAATCTTGACAGAGAATTCCTGGCTTATACTTTTTAGCGGACTGCCCTTTTTGAAGGTCCCAATATTCGGCTTCTTAGAAATTCCGGCACAAAACAGACCCAAAGATGGGCGCGTTTCCAGCGGTAACATTTCAGAAAAAAGACCATTGCCACCAATAGGAAGATGGCGGCTCCTCCGGCCACCTGAAGGGGGTACAATGCTACATTTTGTGGCGGAATAATCATGGGAATAAGCGCAATGGCACAGGCTGGCGCAAAAGCTTCCCCAAGCAATTCAATAAACAGAAAAAGGCAGGCAAAAAGGAGAAGCACTGTATAAACTTCCGAAAAACCCAATACGCCATGCAAAACATACTGAAAAAGAGCCCCCAAACTTGCGGAGACTACGAGTAGGAAGAAAATCTGCACCGGACGCTTTCGAAAACCTGCCGCAGAGGAAGCAAACTCTACAAAGGTGACCACCAGTGGAGGAACAATAAAATACATTTTGCCGATGTACACCGGAATTGCCGCTATAAAGAGAAAGCCCACAAGCAATTTTAGCCAATGCACCAGCGTATGCCGGCAAAGACTTTTCTTGGAACTAACATTCACATATTTGCGCCATCCGATCTGCTCAAAAATCCACTGTACACCAACCAGAACAAGGCTCATGGAGAAAACAGACAGAGGATAAATCCAGGAATGGGTCGCCAGCAGCACAGGCAGCATGGATGCAGAGATAATCGGTATCAGGTTGGTGCGACTGAAAAAGAGACAGAGTGAGGTGAATATAAATGAGATTGCAAGATTGACAAACAGAGGCATAGGAGAATAGCGCACAAGGAGAATCCCAAAAAGGGCACTCACTGTCATCAGCAACACCACCATGGGTCTGCTGATGATCCAAACTTTCTTATCGATGATCCACAAGCCCAGTATCAGAGCCGCAATTTCCGGAAAGATTATTTCCTTCTCTCCCAGCCAATCCGAAACTCCAACCATCAAGCCGATCATGAGCAAAGCAAACAGGTAGCGGATGAATTTAAATTGATTCATTTTGTGATCATGCTTTTTAAAATTCGCCCGCAAAGATAGCCTTATCTGCTCAAATAAAATCAATGGATAGGATATCAAATTTGGTAGAAAGGCGTAGTAGCGAAATACCAGACTCCGAATTGAAATTGGGTGTATGTATTTGCCATCATTTCATTTTTTGATGTCAGGGCTACGCCCCTTTTATTTTTCGCTCAATCATTTTCTACGAAGATTGCAGGGCTACGCCCCTTTTGTTTTTCGCTCAATCATTTTCTACAGACGAATATTTGTTTTTCCGAACTGTCAATAAATTCTTCCTCACGAAAACCACCGAATTTATGAATAATTGTAAAACCATTTTCTTGTAAATAGGAATCTAGTTCTTGAGGAAAATATAATCTCATATCTAGATTTTGAATTGAATCAAACTTGTCATTAATAAAATAGTGCCATTCTATCCGATTAATTTGACTTTTGTTTTCATATTGCATTTTCTGCTTTATCAAAATATTCCTACCATCATTTGTTTTGTATTCAGCAACTTCAACCTGTTCTTTTTCAGATTCTACAATATATTGGATATTTGGATTAAAGCAGTCCAATAAAAACAATCCGTTTTCTTTAAGGTGTTTTTTTACAACTTTAAGAGTTTGGAATAAATCAGCATTCTGATATAAATGATGAATCGAATTGAAAGGAATAAAAATCAAATCAAATTTCTTATGTAGCTCCAAAGACCGAATGTCCGCTTGAATAAAATCAATCTCTAAACCAGCTTCGGTAGCTTTCGTTTTTGCTTGTTCAAGCATAGAGTTCATAATATCGACTCCGCTGACCTTATATCCATCCTTTGCTATTGGAATCGTTAGTCTACCCGTTCCACAGCAAAGTTCAAGTATACTAGCACCCTTGTCTTTGGGCAACCATTTTCGATAGAACTTCAAATCAGTCAGATCTGTATTCATTCCATCATATACATTCGCGTCATAAATTAAATCACCTACTTTATATTTGTTACTCATTTTGACCTTTTTGCGATGTTATATGTTCTCGGATTCTAATTGCCCACAACAGTTTGAATATGCGTAGTTGCGTGGGTTGCGCCTAAGTTTGCAAGTACACAGCCAACTGAAATCCTAGCGGATTTTCAGAAGGAGGCGAAAACAAGCAATTACTTATAGCCATTAATGTATGGTTATTTTTTTATTTCATTTTTTAAGTCCAACAATTTCAATTCTTTGTGGTAGTTCTCAATTCTTGAGTGTGCATTTCCGTCGATTAATAGAATGACAATTAACATTGAAATGCTTGTAACACTGATTGCTCTCCAGGTTGGTGTATGAATAAATAGAATCAATAATGCTGCTACAATAATTAATATTGGAACAAATTTAAATACAAATATAAATTGCTTTAAAGTGCTTTCAGAACGTTCAATTTCAGACTGATAAAAGGCTGTTTTATCGGTATTAAAATCCTTTTCAAATTGTTTAACTCTCTGCACATTGGTGTAGTTAGTACCGCTGCCAATTATTAATAGTAATATACCTACTACTAAGGTTGGAATGATATAAGCCTTAGCTAAATCGGTTTTTCCTAATTGCCAAAATCCAACACTTGCGATTAAAAAGCCAATCGCAAAGAAAATAAAGAAACGTGTTGAGAAGACTTCAGCTTTTGCCCATTCGATTGCTAGTTTTAATACGTCCATAGTTTCATTTTTTAATAAAACAACGGTCTTGCTAAGTATCGTGGGTGATTTCAAAGAGAAATCTCATCAAAACGCTAAAGAAGCAAGCCGATTAAATTTGTTTATATTTTTAAGCAAATCCAATTTAATGGGCTTGCTGGTGTTTATTAATTGTACTAAACTTTCGAACTGCTAATCACCGCCCATGAAATTTAGCTTTTGTTAGCCTTTCGTTATTTTTCAATCGTAATCAGAACTTATTCTTTCAACCACTTCCGATAGTGTTCTCCCAAAGGTGAACAAAAACATTTCAATTTGGTCAGGTTCAGCGTTTATTGATTTTGACAACTCATTGATAGTCTTTAAGTATTCAGGATAGCGTTTGGGTGCATTCTCATATGTAATTCCTCTCAAATGATTAAAGTCTTCAAAACGACCAGTATTTATTGCTTCAATGATTTGAATATCTAAAATCACGGCTTTATTTCCGTTGATAGTTGTATTTAGAAAATGTGTGAATTTAGTAATGGTTGAAAGACCAAGTCCAGGAACAGCTTTCAAGTCAGTTTTTAATTTCTCAATCGTGATTTCTGTATCTTGATAATCTTCCAGTATTTTTATTAACCGCTCAAAATTTCCGTTTTCAAGCATGTTTTCAATATTTCGCCCTCTACCCTTGGTCGGATAACCCCACATCAACGTTTTTAAGATAAAACTTTCTAAATCATGTGTTGAATTAAGTAAATCAAACCTGTTCAATGTTACTGTGTCTGTGTCATTAAATATCAAATCAATTTTTTGTTGTTGAGATTCAATTTCCCAATTCTTCTTTTTTATATCAAAAGATTGATTCAAATAAGGAAATGCTCTAATAAAATCTTTGAATTCTGAAATTCTCACAGTTTTTGTTTTTAATGAAGGCTAACTTATTAGTAAATGCTATAGTGTTTATTTCCCTTATCTTCTTCAGAACCTATTTATCTAGTCTAACAGCAGGCTGGTAATTCTGCCTGGCTTTGAAAGGCTTCCTATTCCAGCCGGGATCCTCTATTGAATTGAGGTTTTGTGTTTTCACATACAACCCTATATGGCAAGCAAATAGGAAGACAGACCAACGAAAGTACGCATAATAAATTATTTACGGTAAGGATTTTTTTACTAGTTTCAGAAGGAATGGAGCCTACTCGCTTGCAAGACTTGATTTTGGAGCTTTGTTTGTGGACTTTTAAAATGCAGCAAAGTACAAAAAACAGACGATTGGGGCGATATGCTGGGGACAAAGCAAAATAAGAAATCCGTAAAGTGCATATAAATAGCATTTTACGGATTTACCTGGTAGCCCCAGCAGGACTCGAACCTGCATCTAGTGTTTAGGAAACACTTGTTCTATCCCTTGAACTATGGGGCCAAAAGACATGCAAAAATATTCAAATCTTGCTAATCAGCAAAACAATTGGAAAAAGGATTCAAAGAAATAAGCAGGCTTCAGCCATTAGTCCTCCTCGCGGAAGAGTTCCGAAAGTACCGATAGGGATTTTAAATTGCTAAAACCATCAATTTGCAGGGCATAAAAGTTCAAAATAGACCTCAAAACTACATCAACCTCGTAATCATTCATTTTTAACACATTAACCTGATCAATTGAAGTAATAAATAAAGAATTTAACCTTCTACTAATCCCTTTTTCAAGGCAATGTGCATGCCTTCTTTCCTCGCCCACAAAAAAACCATTATCCATATCGAAATAAGCCTTTTCAGCTGACCAATTTAATTGGGGAAAAAAACCCAAATAGCGACTTAGCTTACTTAAAAAGTACAAATGGAAATATTGAATTGAGTCCTGACTAAGATCCAGGTAGCGAATGCTATTGTATAAAAAGTCAAATAATTCCTGGTTCTGCTCTTCTTCTCGTAGAACTTTGGTGCATACTTCAGCCAAAAATAGCACCATTGCACTTTTGTAAACATCAAAAACCAGGTTGTTCAAATTCTCACAAAGTCGAACTTCTTTCAATGATTGAATGTTTTTACCTTCCTTGTGATACACTTCCATATCCAGAAGAAAAAAAGACCTGAATAAATTGCCTTTCATAGCTGATTTTCTGGACCTTCCTCCTTTCACCATATATGTTTGACGACCAAACCTTTCGGTGTACACCTGAACAATCAAGCTAGTTTCTCCATACTTAATCTGACTGAGAACGATTCCTTTGGTCTTATGAAGCATGATTTCCTTTTTTAGTGAATGAACAGTAATTTAATTACCTTCGATTTGGAAGCATCAGAATTGGAACAAAATATCAGATAAACACCCGTATGTACACGCGAGCCATTAAAATTTTTCCCATCCCAAATAAATTGTCCTCCATCAGATTTTCCTTCCATCACCAAATTGCCACTTATATCGGTAATTTTCACCGTAGATTCGGCAATTAAACCACTCACAACAACATCGCCATGATAAGTTTCACGAACCGGATTCGGATAGACATACAAATCGCTGTAGCTTTCCGAACCTGAGGTAACTTCTCCTTTATAGGATACCATCCCTAAATCGGTCACAAAAAACACCTCGCCTGTTCCCGGATTTACCGATATCTTCTCAATGGTATTTGATGGTAGAGAACTGTTCTCGCTTGTAAAATGAGTAAGTTGTTCATCGCCATCTTCCGAAACCAAATAAGCGCCCGAACCAGCGGTTCCCAACCACTTCTGATTCGCTCCATTTAAAGCAATGCAATTCACCGTTTCTGTTGTCAAAAGATATTGTGTAGAGCCATCAATTGTAATAATAGGCTGATATGCATAAAAACTCCCTGACCTAAAAATATAGCCTGGATTTGCATAAACAGCCACTCCACTAGAGGTTCCTACCCACACATCACCATTATCGTCCTCAATAAAATCATAAACATTAGAACTAATAATGGAGTTATCCTCATCCCGCACATAAAAAGCAGCCAATACATCGTCATCCTGATCGGAAAAACTTTCATTCTCGTTAAACGCGAAAAGAGCTTGTCCTACACCATTTAAAACCCACTTATCGCCATTGGAAAGACATTGTATTTTTTTCATATCCGAGCGATTTGCTAGAGTCGAATAGGATAAAGAAAACCATTCACCATCTTCTGAGTAAAGCTTAATGGCTTCAGTAGAAGCAGCATCCAAAATCCACAAATTTCCATCCTCATCGCTATCCATTCCACTAATTCCCTTACTGCCAAGAGGCGAATTTACAGTATTCCAATTGGCTTGATATTCACCATGATCAAACACAAAAAGTCCATCGCCCCAGCTTGCCGCATAAATGCGCGATGCATCACTTTTATCGCCAACAACAGTTGTTAAATCATACTTACCGGCAAAAGCATCTGTGTTTTCGCTGGTATAATTGGTCCATTTCTGATCTTGGAAAACCGACAATGCAGCCTCTTCACCTAATCCTGCATAAGTTGAAGTGATTCCCCCCGGCACAAGCCAGGTTTGATCCTCTACCGAATAAAGACTAGAAACATTCTCACTCAAGGGACCATCAGGCTTTATTTGCTCTCCAGTGCTTCCTTCGAGCTCGAGCAATGACTGTTGGTAATCGGCCATAAATATACGACCCTCAATTTTTAAAGCATCTCGCATGGTAGAGACCTCCGAAACCTGAATTTGAGAAGATTGAATTCCATTGGTATTAAAAATCAAAACTTCGTCAGCTTGTATGACCCATAATTGATCATCGACATTACGAAGAGAGAAGATTCGGGAAAAACTTCCAGAAAAATTAGTCCAATTACCATCAACAAGACGATACAGCTCACTCGCATCATCGCTTAAAAATCGACTTAGAAATAAATCATCGCCAATGGCTTCTATGCTTTCACATTCCCGTTGATAACTTGGAATTTCGACCTCCTGTTCCCAACTATTAAAGTCGGCCAAATTGCTTGCTGTTAAGCTTGCATGAAACAATCCCTCATCGGTAGCCGCCCAAATTATATTATTACTGATTATTAAATCGTTCACCGAAAGCTTTGCTCCGCCCTCGCCTATATAGTAAGTATCAGCAACCTCCTCCTTTTCCAAGTTAATTGCCACAATTCCGAACTCAGTTCCCAGGTATGCAAAATCACCTTCCGTCGCAAGGCAAAGAATCGCTTTTTCATCAAGTAGGCTATAGTTCTTAACATCAGGAATATTGCTGATTGCACCATTGGAAATCAAATCAATATTTCCACTTGAATAGCCAATTAGTAAAATCTCAGAACCATCAGCCCAACCAATGGCAGATATTTCCGATTCCGACAAACCTGCGGTTTTACTGTAAGCAACAATTTCATTATCGCTCAACGAATAAGAGAATAAACCCGAAACAGTTAGGCAATATAATTTTTCATTTCCCACAAGAAGCTTTTCTGCCTTCAAATAAGGTAAATGCTCCCGCCAGTCACCAATCTTAATTTGGCCGCGACCATTCAAGCTGCTCACCGTGAGTAAAAAAGTCAATATCCATCCTACGACTAATTTCATTGGGTTTCATTTCAAAACAAAATTCAAAAATACTTACTTGAGTTGTAGCAAGTAATCCACTAATTTTTGTACAGCTAAACCTCGATGGCTGATCTTATTCTTTTCCTTCATATCCATCTCTGCAAATGAAAGTTCATATCCATCTGGTTCAAATATAGGATCGTAACCAAATCCGTCTATTCCTCGTTCTTTTTCAAGGATGTTTCCTTTAACTATACCTTCAAATTGATTCTCCTTACCATCAATAAATAAAGATATTACAGTTCTAAACCTAGATTTTCTATTTTCACAACCTTTTAGCTTAAGAAGTACCTTTTTCATGTTGGCTTTTGAGTCCTTATCCTCACCAGCGTAACGAGCAGAATACACACCTGGCTCGTTATTTAAAGCTTCTATTTCTAAACCAGTATCATCAGCAAAACAATTCAATTTATATTTATCAAAAATGTATTTGGCCTTCTGGCGTGCATTTTCTTCTAATGTTTCATGATCTTCCGGAATTTCATCTTGGCAATGAATATCGGCTAAACTTAAAAGTTCAATTTCTTCTCCCAAAAGATTTTGCAGTTCCTTTAGTTTATTCAGGTTATTTGTGGCAAAAACAAGCTTCATATTAACAAAATTAATCAGATATGGATATAAAAAAACAACGGCTTCTCAACCGTTGTTCAAATATATAAATTTCAAATTTATGCTTTAGTAAAAACTACCATATTTGGCTAAATCTGTTCGTGGATTAACGCACATTACTGGAATATGAGCAGAATTAGCAATCACAAATTGCTCATGAGCTCCTAACATATAATCCTGAAAGGAAATATTTTTTGTGGTCATGATTAAGATGATATCTGCCTCAATTTTCTTTGCAAAATTGACCGTTTCCATGGCAAAATCGTTGCCTCCATCTGCGGTATCAATCTCGTAATCAATCCCTCTGTTTTCGAGATATTTTTTTGCAAACACCAAATTGGCTTTTGTCCTCTGAAGCATCTGACCTTCGGGAATTTTAGGCGTAATAATTCGCATTTTTGCTTTAAAGAATTTACCTAGAAATTCAGCCCAGCTAAGCTTTTCTTTATTCTCCTTTTTAAAATCCACAGGCAATACCACCGAAGAGTATTTTTTATGTACTGGAGGTTCTTGAACAACAATAAAAGGAACACGAGAACCAATGATCACTTTAAGTGCCCAACTGCCCGTTAATTTTTGCATTCCTTTAATTCCGTGAGTACCCATAAGCACCAAAATGCAATTCATTTCTTTGGCAATATCATTAATGGAAGTAAAAATACTACCCTCACGAACAAGCACCCCAGGACGAATTCCCTTTTGTTTTTCTATTTTATCCGCGGCCTCAATCATTTTTACCTTAGCCTCATCAATGTGAGAATCTTTTTTAACGATGTGTAGCAAGCTAACATTAGCATCAACATTTTCAGCAAATATTAATGCGTGATCAAGCGCATACTCAGCCACAACGGAGAAATCCCAGGCTACAAGTATTGATTTCTTAGTATTTTCCATAGTTCATAGTAAAAAGAGGATAGTCATTAAATACATAACATAACCGAGGTACAATTTAGCCAAATTAAACTAAATTAACAAATTTAAAAGAGTTGGGTAATAATCTTTATTAATTTAAACTTAAGCCTATTAATTAAAAATTCTTGGCTATTTTTATTACCATTGTTAATCATGAATTATAATTCCTAAAACATGACCTCAGTCTATCTTCTATTAATATACTCATCAACAAAACAATACATAACTATAATTCTTGTATTATTAGAAGAAATCAGTACTTTTTTAACATCAAAAAATTTTATCTTACTTGCTCTTTCTCAACTCATTTTAATTGCTTTAATGTATTTATGGTATAAAAGGAGACTTAATAAACAAAAAGAAGAGATCGAAAATGAATTTTACGATAAAAATCAAGAATTAATTCAACAGAAGGACAAAGCTGAAAAACTTCTTTCGAATCTTTTACCTCAACAAACTGCCGAAGAACTCAAATCTACAGGTAAAGTAAGTTCAAGAAGGTTTCGTATGGTGACTGTATTGTTCTCGGATATTCATGGATTTACCAAAATTGTTGAGCAAATGAATCCTGAAGATTTGATTGATGAGCTGGACAAATTTTTTATGCATTTCGATTCTGTAGTCGAGAAATTTAATATTGAAAAAATTAAAACCGTAGGTGATGCCTATATGTGTGCTGGCGGAATTCCCAATAAAAACAGAACCAATCCTATAGAAGTAATTTTAGCTGCCATGGAAATACAGCAGTACATGAAAAGCATGAGAATTAACTCGAAAGCAGGCAAAAAAGCAATTTGGGGGTTACGAATTGGAATTCATACAGGACCCGTAATTGCAGGAGTTGTAGGCACTAAAAAAATCAGTTATGACATTTGGGGTGATACCGTAAACACTGCCAGTAGAATGGAATCCTCGGGCTCGGTGAGCGAAATCAATATCTCGGGCATGACCTACATGCTCATTAAAGATTTCTTTATTTGTGAATACCGGGGAAGAATGCCAGTCAAGTACAAAGGCAATATCGACATGTATTTTGTAAAAGGATTCAAGCCTAACATGTCGGTTGATTTAAAAGGCTTGGTTCCGAATCAGCATTTCATGACCCAATTCCAAATGCTCCGATACGATGATCTAGAAGAAGCTGTGCTGACCAAACTTGAAAATGAACTTCCTAAAAACTTATATTACCACAACTTAAAACACACCATTGATGTAATTACCGAAGTAGAGATAATTGGCCGAAAAGAAAACATTTCAGATTCGGAAATGCTTATCATTAAAACGGCTGCTTTGTTTCACGATACTGGTTTTATTCTTTCCTATGCCGAACACGAAGAATGCAGCGTGAAAATGGCTCGTCACATTCTTCCAAAATACTTTTATACAGCCCAACAAATTAATCAAATCTCCGAAATAATCATGACCACCAAATTTCCCCCAAAACCCAAGAGTCTTTTGGAGATGATTATTTGTGATGCAGACTTAGACTATTTGGGAAGAACTGACTTTATCCCTGTTTCAGGAAACTTATATCGCGAATTGAAAGAACATGGCAAAATAAAAAATATTGATGACTGGAATCGCTTACAGATTAAATTCATTGAGAATCATCAATATTTTACCGAAACAGCTCGTGAAATGAGAGATGTAAATAAAAACCGACAGCTGGACAAACTTCGGGAATTAATCTAATCAATTTAAATGATATAACACATATTTGTTTTAAACTATAAGTGTTTTATCTAATTTCATTAACAAATTCATTGTTTTACCCCCTAAATATCGTAAATTTATAAACAAAGCTTGAATTATATCTTTTACGAATTTAACCATTAGCAAAGGGGGACAAATAATGATCACAAATCTTGAAAACATTCTCTCTGATAGTGCAAAACGCATGAAACGATCTGTTATCAGAGAGCTATTAAAATTAACACAAAAACCTGAAATTATCTCATTTGCCGGAGGACTTCCTGCTCCTAGCACCTTTCCTATCGATGAATTAAAACAAATAAGCAGTGAAGTTTTAGAAGAAGATGGAAATGCTGCCTTACAATATAGTGCCACCGAAGGAGATTCGAAACTACGCAGTATTCTAACTCAAAGGTATCAAAAACACGGTTTAACCATTTCCGAAGATAATTTGGTAGTTCTTACCTCATCGCAGCAAGGGCTTGACTTAGCAGGAAAAATTTTTCTGAACAGTGGCGATAAATTTATTTGCGGATTGCCTAGTTATCTGGGAGGCTTGGGAGCCTTTTCGAGTTACGGTGGAATACCTATTGGAATTAAATTTGATAAATATGGTATGCGTTCCGATCTTTTAGAAGCTACTTTAGCTGAGCTTTTGGAAAAAGACGACCTCCCTAAATTTATCTATGTAATTCCTGACTTTCAGAATCCTGCAGGAATTACGATGCCCGAATTCAGAAGATTGGAAATTATTGCCATAGCTAAAAAATACAACATCTTAATCATTGAGGATAGTCCGTACAGAGAACTTCGATTTGAAGGAATACCTCAGAAAATGATGTACGAATTAGATGCTTCGGGACAGGTAATTACGCTGGGAACTTTCTCAAAAATATTCGTTCCTGGATTTAGAATTGGCTGGGTAATCGCCGACGAGGCAATTATCGATCAATTTGTGAAAGCAAAACAATCAACCGATTTATGCACATCATCCTTTGTACAAAAAATAGCGGCTAAATATCTAGAAAAAGGTCTGTTCGATAAAAATCTGAAGGGAATTATACAACAGTATCATCGAAAACGGGATGTAATGCTGGAAGCATTTGAAAAACACATGCCAAAAGGTGTAAGTTGGACAAAACCTGAGGGTGGTTTATTTCTTTTTCTTAACTTACCAGAAAATATGGATGCTGAAGATCTGTTTAAAATTGCCATTCAGAAAAATGTAGCTTTCGTATTAGGATCGGCTTTTCATTGCGATGGCAGCGGAAAAAACACTATGAGAATTAATTTCTCCTTTGTTGATGAAAAAGAGTGCCGAATAGGTGTAGAACGCCTGGCCGAATCCATAAAAACACTAATGAGTAATAAATGCTTAAGCCTTTGATGTTCTATTTAAAGTCAAAAGCTAATTTTTTAATAATTATAAATCCTAACTCTCACCTTACAATGAGAAAAAGCGAGCTCACATTGTAGTGAGTTCGCTTATTTTTACACCAAATATCCAAAAAGAAGAAATTACCAGTTTTCCTTCGCCCTTAAAAGTCATTCTACCTCCAAAATGTAAGGTGACTAGCTGGAATAAAATTTTATTATAAAAATATTCGCACTAACAAACGCCAACAAATCACTAATTACCATCTACTTGTGTGCCTTTATAGATATTGCCTATCGCTTTCTATTTATTATCTATTTGATTTATATTGCAATCTACACTAGATTTGCAGCATAGAAAAAAACAAATTGAAATAATAATAATAAAAAACTTTAGTTATGTCATTAATTGGAAAAGAAATTGTAGATTTTGAAGCACAAGCTTTTGTAAACAACGAATTTAAAAGTGTCAAAAAATCAGATGTTTTGGGAAAATGGTCAGTATTTTTCTTCTACCCAGCCGATTTCACTTTTGTTTGTCCAACCGAATTGGAAGATCTAGCAAATTTGCACAGTGAATTTGTAGCTGCAGATTGTGAAATTTATTCCGTTTCAACTGATACTCATTTTGTGCACAAAGCATGGCATGATACTTCAGATACCATCAAAAAAATTCAATACACCATGCTAGCTGATCCTACTGAAGTTTTATCTCGTGGATTTGATGTTATGATTGAAGAAGTTGGCCTTGCTGAGCGTGGTACTTTTATCGTGAATCCTGAAGGCGAAATCGTAGCTTACGAAGTTGTTGCTGGAAATGTAGGAAGAAATGCAGAAGAATTACTAAGAAGATTAAAAGCTCTTCAGTTTGTAGCTAAAAATCCTTCAGAAGTTTGTCCTGCAAAATGGAAAGAAGGAAACGAAACCTTACACCCAAGTATCGACCTAGTGGGTAAAATCTAATTAATTATCCTTTCGTCAAAATCATATAAGCTGCCTCAAATAAGACTTTTGCATAAAAACTCGAAAATTTTCGAAGTAGACAGCAAAACTAAGATTTGAGGCAGTTTACTCTAAAACAAAAACAAAATGCTGGAAACATCTATAAAAAATCAGGTTGTTGATTTATTCACTTCTCTTAAAAATCAATATAGCTTTCAAATTAAGGTTGCCAATTCTCATCCAAACAAAAAAGAATTAATTGACTTGCTGGATGATGTAGCCAATTGCTCGGATAAATTGCAAGTTGAAATTGAAGAAGAAAAAGGATTATCCTTTACAATCTTTAAAAATGGTAAAGCCACCAATGTAACCTTTAAAGCTGTTCCTAACGGACACGAATTTACAAGTCTTCTATTGGCCATTCTAAATTTGGATGGAATTGGAAAAAACCTACCCGATGAAACGCTTTCCCAGCGAATTAAGAACATCAATAAAAAAGTAGAAGTGAAGAGCTATATTTCACTTTCCTGTACCAATTGTCCGGATGTGGTTCAAGCTTTGAACATAATGGCTTTTCTAAATCCTAATATTAGTCATGAAATTATTGATGGAGCTATTAACAAAGAAGAAGTTGATCAATTAAATATTCAGGCAGTTCCCAGCGTTTATGCTAACGGAGAGCAGCTTCATGTTGGACGCTCCTCTTTAGGTGAACTATTGGCTAAAATTGAAAATTTAGTTGGTGTTGAACCTTTATCGGTAAAAAAAGAAAACAAAGAATACGATGTAATTGTTGCGGGTGGCGGGCCGGCAGGGGTTTCTGCGGCTATTTATTCGGCACGAAAAGGCTTTTCGGTAGCTATTGTTGCTGAAAAAATTGGTGGCCAAGTAACTGAAACTGTCGACATTGAAAACATGATATCGATTCCAAAAACTACTGGATCTAAACTATCGGCTAATCTTATGGAACATTTGGGCGATTATCCTATCGATATTTTAGAAAACCGCTTGGTGAAAGAAGTTGAAGTAGTAGATGGAATCAAAAAAATCACCACTTCGTTGGGAGAAAACTTTACCACTCCTGCACTAATTATAGCAACCGGAGCAAGTTGGAGAAAACTAAATATTCCTGGTGAAAGTGAATACATTGGGGCTGGAGTAGCATTTTGTACCCATTGCGACGGTCCTTTTTACAAAGGTAAAAAAGTAGTGGTAATTGGCGGTGGCAACTCAGGACTAGAAGCCGCAATTGATCTCTCCTCTATTGCCACAGAAGTGAAAGTGCTGGAATTTATGCCTGAAGTAAAAGGCGATCAGGTGCTTCAAGATAAAATTAAAGAATTAAAAAATATAAGCATTACTACCAATGCGCAAAGTTTACGAATTGAAGGTGATGACAGTAAAGTAAATGCCATTGTTTTTCGCGACAGAGAAAGTGGCAATGAGGAAAGCATACAAACTGATGGGGTATTTGTTCAAATTGGCTTAACTGCCAATAGTCAAGCATTTGCAAATGCAGTGAAAACCAACAAAATTGGGGAGATTGAAATTGATTCGCACTGCAGAACCAATCAGGCTGGTATTTACGCGGCAGGCGATGTTTCCATTGTGCCTTACAAGCAAATTGTAATTGCCATGGGCGAAGGTTCAAAAGCTGCTCTATCCGCTTTCGACGATAAAATTAAAGGATTGCAATTGGCCAACTAATCCATCGGGTTAAATTACTTCCATTGTAATAATATAACAACAAAGGCTTTGCAATGTGCAAATCCTTTGTTGTTTTTTATAGAATGTGAAAAATCCCTACTTAAAATTCGATAATGGTATTCCACTTGTGTTTATCTTCTACGGTTCCATACTGAATTCCACGAAGTGTTTCATACAGTTTTAGGCTCACCTTTCCAGCCTCATCGCCATAAACATAGTCCACTTTATTATCAGCATCTACAATTTTACGAATTGGTGAAATAACAGCAGCAGTACCACAAGCTCCTGCCTCGCTAAAATCAGCAAGCTCTTCAACAGTTACTTTTCGGCGTTCAACAGTCATTCCCATATCTTCGGCAATCTGGCACAAACTTTTGTTGGTGATTGATGGCAAAATAGAATTCGACTTTGGAGTTACATAGCTATTCCCTTTAATTCCGAAAAAGTTGGCAGGTCCACACTCGTCGATGTATTTTTTCTCTTTGGCATCGAGGAATAAAACAGCCGAAAATCCTTCCTCGTGTGCACGAGTTCCACTACGCAAAGAGGATGCATAATTTCCTCCTACTTTAATAGTTCCAGTTCCTTGTGGAGCTACACGATCGTACTCACGATAAATAACGTAGTCGGTTGGTTTAAATCCTTCTTTAAAGTAAGGACCAACTGGCATCACAAATATTGCAAAAGTATATTCTGGTGCTGGGTTCACTCCCACTTGAGCTCCATTTCCGAAAAGAAAAGGACGAATGTAAAGCGATGCGCCAGATTCGTATGGTGGAACCCATCTTTCATTCAATTTGATGGTTTTAACTACCGCTTCCTGGAACAAATCAACAGGCATCTCCGCCATCATGATACCGTGAGAAGAAGTTTGCATACGTTTAGCATTTTCATCCATGCGGAATACTCTTACCTTTCCATCGGGACCTTTAAATGCCTTTAAACCTTCGAATGCTTGCTGTCCGTAATGCAAACCTGTTGCTGCAATATGAACATTTACCTGATCGGAAGAAGAAACTTCTAATTCTCCCCATTTTCCATCACGAAAGTGACAACGAACATTATAGTCGGTTTTAGTATAACCGAAACCAAATTGTTTCCAGTCTATATTTTCCATCTTTTATTAAGAATTTTACGATTAGTAAAGAATATTTAGTGTAATTGGGTCTATTTAGTCTTCTACAGAAAGTTCAATTAGGTATCCGTTGTGTTTTCGAACGTTCAGAACTTTTCCATCTTCAAAGATAAGATATTGCCCCTTAATTCCTTTTAAAATTCCGGAGTATTCTTTCAACTTTTCAAATCCGAAACTTACAATTTTTTTGGGTGGGGAAATCAGGGGAAAATGGATATCAAATACCTGATCTTCTTCGGAAATATATTGTTGCAATTCAGGATGTAAAAAGCTGCTTGCTTTTTGTTTTTCGGCAAGCAAATCTACATTCTCAACAGACCTTAACTTCAGCATTTGACGCCAATTTGTTTTATCGGAAAAATGTTCTTTTAAGGCAACTTCTATTACTCCTGCGATGTGTCGATTAGGCGTTTTTGCCAATTTTATGGCCTTGCTTGCTCCCTGATCCATCCATCGGGTTGGCACTTGCGATTGTCGTGTAACACCTACTTTAAGATTTCCCGAATAAGCCAGGTACACAAAATGAGGCTGAAGCGAATTCTTTTTTGCCCATTCCATATCGCGTGAAATTCCCAAATAGGAAAGATCCAGTTCGGGACGAAGAATGCTATCATCGGTTTGTGGCAGCTTGGTAAAACAGGAATAGCAGTAACCCTGTCCAAATGATGTTTTTGTTTTTTTGCCACAATGAATACAATTGATCTGACCTAAATAGTTAAAATGTAACCGTCTTCCAATCAATGGATTCATTTCAAGCATTTCATCGCCTATTGGCAACTGATACTCAACGATCTCTTTAAGATCGGTATGCATTTTTCGAATATTTCCCTGCATGTGCATCAATACTATTATTTACAAATTGTCTTGAATTGTTTTCATCATTTGCTCCAACTCTTCCTCACTAAAGCCAACTCCCTGCCAAATAATCTTACCTGTTTTATCAAGAATAAAATTACGAGGAATGTACTGATTTGCAAATTTACTGTACACTTCTCTTTTCGGATCGGGAGCGATAGGAAATGTAAAAGCTTTTTTCTTATTCCAAGTCTGTAACTGCTCTTTTGTGTGTTCACGACCAATCGAGATCATTGTAAAATTCTCATCTTTAAATTTCGGCCATAGTTTTGCCTCAACTTGAGGAAGTTCTTTCATACAAGGTCCACACCAAGTAGCAAAAAAGTTTACAAGCACTACTTTCCCTTTTAAATCGGCAGTAGAAATTTTGTTTCCCGATATGGATTCAAGAGTAAAATCAGGAACTTGATCGCCACATTTTACCAATGAGCCTTGATAATCCTGTGCAGAAAGACTTGTTATAGCTACAAAAGCCATGAGAGTAAGAACTATTTTTTTCATGTTTAATTTTAATTGCATCAATATTATATTCTTTTCTGTCGCGAATAAGTAAATTTTCGAACTTATCCTGTTTTTTTTAAACTTGTGGCTTAAAGCTAACCGCTTTTTACTGTATTAAATCATTGGTCACCTCTACAATTTTATAGAGTTTATCCGAACGACGAATCATCGTATCCATAGCAATGGAAAAACTATCTCCTTTAACTGCCTTTTCAACCGATTTTAAATCCACTCGAATTTCCTTAATGGTAGTTTCTACCACTCCGGTTGTGGGTCCGGTAATCAATATCTTATCTCCTACTTTCAATTCTTGTGATTCGAGAAGAAACTCTGCCACCTTAATTTTGGCAAAATAGTTGGTTCCTTTTCCGATAAGCATTTTACGCTTGGTAGCTCTATTTCCGTACTCGTTGCTCCACTCGCCTAGCTTTTGTCCTAAGTAGTAACCATTCCAAAAACCACGATTAAAAACCGTTGCCAATTGCTCCATCCAAGCATCAATTTTACTTTTGCCATAGGAACCATCCAAATAACTACCAACAGCTTCACTATAGCAGGAAAGCACGGTTTTTACATATTCGGGAGAACGAGCTCGTCCTTCAAATTTGAGAACACGAACTCCGGCATCGAGCATTTTATTCACAAAACCAATGGTGCACAAATCTTTAGGCGACATGATGTATTCATTATCGATCTCCAATTGGTTGCCCGACTCTTTTTCGGTAACCGTGTAAGCTTTCCGGCAGGTTTGCATGCATGCTCCTCTGTTAGCTGATGAATTTTTCTCGTGCAAACTCAAGTAACATTTGCCCGAAACTGCCATGCACAAAGCACCGTGAGCAAACATCTCTATTTGAATCAATTCTCCTTTTGGTCCACAAATTTCTTCTTCAACAATTTGCTTGTAAATGGCCGCCACCTGATTGAGGTTCAGTTCGCGTGCCAAAACCACCACATCAGCAAACTGAGCGTAAAATTTAAGCGCCTCTATATTGGTGATGTTGCATTGTGTAGAGATATGCACTTCCACGCCAATACTACGTGCATACATAATTGCCGAAACATCGGCTGCGATGATTGCTGTAATTCCACCTTCTTTGGCAGCATCCACAATCTTGCGCATCATAGTAATATCGTGATCGAACAAAACAGTATTCACCGTAAGGTAAGATTTGAGATTGTTTTCCTTACAAATGGAGGCAATTTTATGCAGATCTTCAATGGTAAAATTGTTCGACGATCGCGACCTCATATTCAACTGCTCAATGCCAAAATAAATAGAATTGGCTCCTCCTTGTATTGCGGCCATCAGCGATTCGTAAGAACCTACTGGCGCCATTAATTCAATTTCACTTCTCTTCATCTACTCTTAATTAACTGCTATTACATTCTCAAATCGAATGTTTTTTTTGTTTATTCTGTCAAAAAAATCCATTTCTCACTGAGTTTCAGCAAAAGTAATCTTTATGTGCCATTCATGCAAAACAAATAAGAATTCTAATTCAAAGGCAAAACTTTCCTCAAAGTCTTCCCATTCAGTCTCTTTTCAATTTCAAAAATAAAAAACTAGACTTATTATTTGGATTAAAAAACGGAAGGAGTTAATTTCAGTTAATTCACGTTAACTGAAGTTAATATGCATTCCTAACCAGCAACAATACTGAATATTACACACTCTCGCAATTATTTTAAAACAATGATAGAAACTCAAAAATGTTAGTACATTTGAGCAATTCTCACTAATACATTTTTAGGGTTTAGACATTCAAATTATATGTAAACAAAACATTATACAATAATGTTAAAGTGTGCAAGGCGCACGTTCTAAGTAAAACAATGATAAGTCTATAATTTAATAGGGAAATTGATTATATGAAAACGCGATTTATAATAGTAACAGTTCTTCTAGTTGTTGTATATTTTGGTTGTGCAAACAAATCGATTAATGACCAAGTAGTAAAAAAAGGAATGGCCTTGCCCTTACGCTCTGGCGAGCAAATGACACCTTTACGTGATTTAAAAAATAGTGTATTACAGTCTAAACTGGATAAAACACTAAAAAAGAACAGCAAATGGAAGCGCCTCATTGACAGTAAGAAAATGGCTGTGGGCTTGGTTGATTTACGCGATTTAGACAATATTCGATTTGCCAGCGTAAACGGAGACAACATAATGTATGCCGCTAGTTTACCAAAAATTGCCGTTTTGTTAGCGACAACTGATGCTCTGGAAAAAGGTGAATTAGAAGAAACTCCCGCTGTTTTAAGTGACATGAGACTGATGATGAGCCGATCGAATAATCAGGCAACCACCCGATTAATTGATTTGTTGGGCTATGAGAAGATAAAAAATGTTTTAATGGATCCAGCCTATAAACTCTATGATGAAGAACAAGGAGGAGGATTATGGGTTGGTAAACGATATGCTAAAACTGGTGCACGCTATCCCGAACCTATTAAGGGAATAAGTCATGCAGCAACAGCAAATCAGGTTTGTCGCTTTTATTATATGCTTATTAATGGAGAATTGGTAAGTCCCGAACGATCAAGTCAAATGCTGGAAATGATGGTAGATCCTGAAATTCACCATAAGTTTGTCAATACCATCGAAAAAATTCGTCCCAATGCAAAATTGTTCCGAAAATCAGGAACCTGGAAAAATTATCACGCCGATTCCATATTGGTGTGGGGAAAAGAGGATCGTTTTATTCTAGTTGGTTTACTGCAAGATGATGATGGAGAAAGAATTTTAAGGCAACTGGTTATAGAAGTAGAGAACGTTCTTGACGAAGCAAAATAATGTTGAATATAAATTTTCAGTAAATTGAGAAAGAACTCACAATTTTTTCTCAATTTTATTAATTATAACATTAAACACGATCAAAAATACAATCCTTTTAAATCTAACCTTATACTACCTGATTTTACCGAATGAAAAATTTTGAGAGTTCAATAAGAAATGTTTTTCAGGAAGCTTTTCAATACTTCTTAAACAAATCCTTTGATATTCGGGTAGGTGAATATCGAAGGGTCGTTTTAATGCAGGTCAACATTTTCCTGATCATCTCTACTCTTTTAATAATCAAGCCAATTGTAAATTCTCTTTTTCTTTCTTCTTTCGGTTATTCTTCCCTTCCTACAGCATTCATTATTGTTTCCATTTTTGCTGTCGCTATTTCAAGATTGTATTCTCGTTTGTTATCGAAATTTGCATTCGATAAAATTATGACCCGAACACTGCTAACCTCGGTCTTGAGCCTGTTTGTTTTTGGCTTGCTACTTCGTTTAAACATACTGGTACAACTTGTTCTTTTGTTATTTTATGTTTGGGTAGCACTTTTTGCAGTGGTTTCCTCTTCCCAATTTTGGGTACTGGCCAACATTATTTTTAATGCTCGTGAAGCCAAACGGGTTTTTGGGTTTATTGGTGCTGGAGCTATTGCCGGAGGAATTTTTGGTGGTTACCTTACATCCATTATGGCTCCGCTAATTGGCAGCGAGAACCTTATTTTTTTAAGTATACTGGTATTATTGCCCAGCTTTTGGATTACCAAACGAATTTGGACCGAAAGAGACAGTGAACAACAACGAGTACAACAGCGTAAAATTCAGGAAGAAAACTTACCCGATAAACCTTTTCATCTCATAAAAAAATCAAGGCATTTGAGCTTAATGGCTGGCATAATTGGCGTAAGCGTTGTTGTTGCCAAACTGGTTGATTATCAATTTAGTGCCATTGCATCTACAGCAATTCTCGATCCGGATCAATTAACAGCCTTTTTTGGATTCTGGTTTTCGAACTTTAACCTGTTATCCTTATTTATTCAATTGTTTCTTACCCGAAGAATTGTTGGTATGTTTGGTGTGGGAAGCTCACTGCTCATTCTTCCAGGAGCAATATTTTTAGGAGCTTTGGCAATGCTGTTTTTCCCACTACTGGGAGCTGCCATATTCATTAAGCTCTGCGATGGAAGTCTAAAGCAATCCATCAATAAATCGGCTACGGAACTCTTGGCCTTGCCAATTCCTCTCGAAATTAAGAGCAAAACCAAATCCTATATTGATGTTACGGTAGACAGTGTTGCGTCAGGAATTGGAGGATTATTATTATTTTTTCTTGTAAATGGACTACAGATTTCTACCAATTGGATTAGTTTACTGATTATTGGCTTGCTTGCTGTTTGGATCTACTTTGCCCTGCAAGTAAGAGATGAATATCTAAAATCATTTAAACTGAAAATCAGCAAAAAAATTAGCAGGAAAAATACGAACAAGCAAGCTGAAAGTAATGAATCGGTTATTGGCAATCTGCAAAAGCAATTGGAAAGTACTAAGGAAAGCCAATTACTATACATGATTCAGAAAACACGTGAGGTACCACGCGATGAGTTCTATTTACCACTTAAAAAACTACTCGTGCATGAATCTGGAAGGGTAAGAGCAGAAGTAATCAGTAGTCTTAGGTCCTATATCAGTCACAACCTATCGGGCGACATGCTTCTTTTGGTAAAAGATAACGATCAGGAGGTTCGTGTAAATGCTTTTGAATATTTAATTGCATTAGCACCAGGCAACCGCGTAAAATTAATTGAGTCCTATTTGGAGCATGAAGACGAAAGAATTCGTGAATCGGCCCTATTGGCATTGGCAATTGAAACTCGTGGAAACCAAGAACTTCAGAACTGGTTTTCCTTTGGTGATCGTTTGCAGATGCGAATTCAACAAATGGATAATACCGAAAATGTAAGTGAGAAAGACAAACTGCACCAGCATATCATTCAGATTATTGGAGCTTCAAATGCTTCGGGATATTTTAGTTACCTGCAAAATGCTTTTCATCACGAAAAAGTAGAGATTGTTATCAAAGCAATCGAAGCTGCAGGAAACACCGTTCACCCACAATTTATTAGTGTATTGCTGAACTTTTTAAATCAAAAGATATTTCTTCCGGCAGCACAAACTGCTTTAGCAAATTATGGCAGTCAGGTTTTCCCAGTATTTCAAAAACTTATTCAAGAGGATAAAATACCGGCCGAACTCGTCCGAAAACTACCTGTTGTTGCACAAAAAATAAACAGCCAGAAATCAATTGATTTTCTTTTCTTTTTACTTGATTATGAGGACTATATGGTTCACTTGGAAAGTTTAAAAGCACTAAACAATCTCAAACAAAGTTTTTCTCATTTATTTTTCGATAAAAAACTGGTTATGAGTCTGATTGCGGAAGAAATACACTTATCCAAAAACACTTTAATTGTTCTAAAATCAAAATTCGTTACTAATATGGATCTTGACTCAATTTCGCCTAAGATACTAGATGCACGAAATAGTCTGATTAAATTATTGGAACGTAGGCTGGATGGTAGTTTAGAGCGCATCTTTCAATTGCTAGAGCTACAATATCCTCCCGAAGACATTCTAACCGTTTACAAAGGAATTCAAAGCAACAAGACCGATCTTAGAATGAATGCCATTGAATTTTTGGATAATTTATTGGAAGCTCGTTTGAAAAAAATACTCATTCCGGTTCTGGAAACAGCCATCTTAAATAGTATGGCTGAACCCGTTTTTAATTTATTTGCCGAAAAAGAACCCGATGAGTTTGCCTGCTACCGACTGATACTAGAAGGAGTTGATTTAAAACTAAAATTAGCCGTATTCTATTTACTAGAACAGCTCTCTGATCCGCAGTTTTTGCCACTCGTTCAAGCCTATCTAAATTCCGAAAATCAGAAAATCAGAACATTTGCAAAAAAAGCTCAACAAGCAATGACACTCAGTTAATTTAGGGTTTCCGAATTAAATCATCAATATTGCTGGCCAAACCCAAGTGATCGAGATTGGAATTTTTTCTCAGCACGTTAGTCATTAACACCACCATATAGGTAGTCCCATCAGGTTGTTCAACAATCACCACCGAATTCATGTAATTCTGAACATTTCCCATGTATTTTTTGCAAGTAAAGTCCTCTTCGGGTTTACATTGATACAAACTACCCGATTTAAAATAAATAGCTGCATTGCTTAACCGAGGTGAGGATCCGTAACGAATTCGTCTATCGGTCATGTACATCATTCTTTTGATCTCGAGGCTCGACTTGTAATCTACAATTTTACCTCGCTCCAAAGCAATTAGGAATTTCATTAAGCCTCGCGGACTTCCAATACTTCCACCCGAACCAGGAATAATTCGTTTTGCTCCCTGGGTAAACATACTCCCTAATCGCCATTCCTCTTCACTAATTCCAATTTTAAACAAAGGTTCATTTACAACCAAGTTCGCCAAGTTTTGCAAGCTAGCTCTGGGAGTATTCTTAAAATACTCTGCAGCCTGCTCCTCGCTAAGGTTTGGGTAACCCTTCCCGAAAGCTCGCATTAGCAATGCTTCTCGCCAAACTATACTTGCCGCACTATTATTACTTACTGAAAGCATATGATCCACCCACTCGTAAAGTGAAAATATATCGGATTCCTTTACTGTGCGTTTAAAAAATACATTCGTTGTGGTATCATAAAAAGGAACTGTATGTTCGTCGTAATTTCCCCAAGTTCCCGCTTTTACCGATCGTGTTTTTAGAAGCTTTACCCTATCCTCATACGAATTGGGATAAAGTCGTTCCAGCTCATTAAATAAGCCAGCAATTACTGCCAACTTACCCACACTGCCTGGCTGAAACCCTTTGGTATCCTGGCGAGATGCATACCTTATTTTTTTTCCTTCAGTAATATCCAGTAATGCCAATGAATAACTTTCGTGAAGATTGGGAAACAGGCCATTTAGCTTTTGTTGTAGCTTTTTATCGGCCTGAGGAAATACCTCCAAACTATCGCCTCGAACTCCTAAAAGATTTAATTTGATATCCTTTATCGACTTAAGTGCTCCTGGAATCGGCTTTGTATCCTTAATTTGTCCATCGATAATTTTTTGCAAACGCACCAAACGTCTTATTCCTGTGGTTTTGTAACCATCAATCGGATATGGCTCTCCACTTCCTTCTGCAAAAGTTAAAAAGAAGGAAAACAGGAAGAAGATTACAATATAATTTTTACAATTCATCATTTCAAAATTGTAGTTAATAAAACAGACTGTACTGATTTAATTTCAGGAGAAATAGACTGCAAATAAGCAGAAGATAGTGCTTGTTTATTCTCCACAAAAGGTCGTACCTGAAACAACCAAAGCTTGTTATTTTTAAAACCCAGTTCTACATCCCAGGGACCGCTACTATTCACTCCTTCGCTTGTTTTTAATTTCTCCTGCAAAGTCTTTGCAAAAGCTCGAATCTCCTGAAAATTCTCATCCGACAAAATCGACTTCTCGAATGTACTACTAAGTTGTAAAATTCCTCCGGTATGAGGCAAGCTGTTGTATTTTGGCTCCCGTGCTGGCGACAACAAGTTATTTACGCCACTAACCTCTAAAACATGCGATTGCGCCGCTTGTCCGTCTACTGCTCCACCAGCACCTCTGCTAAAGGCAATGGTCAGCTCATCGGATTTTCCCGACTGCACTCCTTTGGTGATTAACACGCCAGAATAATCCACATCTACACTCGGAATTATCAAAATAGAAGGAAAAACATTCTCAGGATTCAGCAAATAACTTTGTCTCCACTTATAGCTTCTTTCCGAATAAGGCGAAGCCCAAACATCTTTGATTCCCTGCACTATTTTTTCAGCATCAAGCACATTAAAAAGAGTCAAATTCAAACCTGCTCCTGTAAAGCTCTTTAAATCTTCCATATTTGTATCGCTACGCAGGAAAACAGGAATTTTCCCCAAAGTTTTTCCAAAAACTGCTAAAAACTGCTGTTCCATATCCTCCTTAAATTCAGGCAACAAAGGCATTTTTTTAATCGCTTCTCTAAGTGTTGACAACTGAGATAAAACGTACTCATCGATATCTAGACTAGAAGTCCCCGCCTTTTGTTTTTCACCTGCAACACGAAAGATTTGGTTCAAAAACTGCCAATACGATACATTTAATCCCGGCATAACCTGATTCATATGCTTTCTGAAAATGCCGAAAGGAACCACCAGACCTTCCACCACCTGATTGGGAAACAACTGCTTCAACTGTCCTAAATTTGCAGCCTTAGGACCACATAATTTTCCCGAATTCGTAGCATTTACCTTTCGGAGATTTACCAAACTGGTTTGCTTCAAATCGATCTGTTCTACCGGAATTTTAATTTTTTCTTCGCTTCGCTTTTTAACAGCAAACAATTTTTTTTCCTCATCAGTCATCCTACTTTCAGGTTTAATAATCACCTTTCCTTTATGCGAAACCACGTAAAAAACGGAAGTTCCCGAATATTTTTTAAGATCTCTAAGGTTTTGCTGCGAAAGCACTGCATTTGGAATCCCTAAATTACGAGCCAAAAGCTGAACGTGCGATACCATATTACCTTCCGAAACAGTTGCAATACCAGCTACTGGCTTTAAATCGGCAGGTGGCCTGCTAAACAAATATATTTTCTCCTTCGATACCTCGATATTTTCCACATTAGCTTCCACTACTACCAATTCGCCTTTTGCAAAGCCTGGATTCAAGCCTCTAAAATGACTTTGGTTTTCAATATCCATCACCTCATTGGACTGGTTGGAAATTTCATTCATAAAATCGCCCAAACGACTTACCGAAGCACCCAAAGGAAGCAGCACCGATGAGCGAATTCGATCATCGATAAAATGATAACTAAGTGGTTCAAAAGCACCAAAAATCTTAATCGTTTCTTCGAAAACAGCAGAATTCATACCAGTTCCCCACTCAATAATGCTACGAGCAGCATCGTGCACTTTACGAATTGATTCCAATGAAATATCTGATGATTCGGTAATCTGCAAATCATTTTTCACTTGCTTCCATTCCCACATTTCGATATAACCACAAGCAGCTGCTGCCTTGGCAAGCATTTCATCCAAATTAATTACGCCTTTCAAAGTTTTAGGTTTCCAACTAGTTAACTCATAAAACAAAATACTTTCTAGCTGAATCGAAACATCCATAAAGGCAAGACGATGCGACGAAAGTTCCTGCAAAAGACAGTCCCGAATTTCGAACAGCATATCGCTAATAGCTTTCACGCGTTGCTCCCCTTTTGTATTGGCTTGCAGATTAGTGAAATTGAGTATGTTTTGCTTTAATTTTGAGCTTGCAGGAACCTTAACAAGGTATCCTTCTAAATCTTTTAAATTTATTGGCTGATAATACAATTCCAATTCGCGTATCAATTTATCAAGCTGTTCTTTTGTGCTTGCCTCGAGCTCGGTGTATTTTTTGCTTTTATATGCTTTTACGCGTTCGATATCTGATTGATCGGGCTGTCCGTGAATTTTAATGCGTGCATCCATAAAATCCAAATCAGTATCTGCAATTTGCAAGGATAAGGAACGAATATTTTGAAGACTTTTTGTTTCCTGACTATGCGGAATACTGCGAACAGATTCCCGCAACAAATAAAATTGGCTTTTAACAGCCTCGCTGTCGGCCAACAACCAGTTGAAGAATTTAATTCCCCAAGCATTTTCATCTTCTGCCTGAATGGCTCCCCGATAAAATTGTCCACGACGAAGCACCCAAGCATTATCGGTAGCCTGTAAATATTTCTCTATCAAATATTGTTTCAATCGAGATTGATGATTTGCTTCATCCCAAAAATCCTCATTAGGAGTTGTTGTCAAAATCTGACCTAAGAACACGTGATTTGTTTGCGCCAAACGCTGCACTGCATCCTTATATGTTGCACGTTGCACTCCTCCTGGCTCGGGACAGCGCTGCTTAGGAGGTACCATGGATCCATCCGGACAAAACCACATGATTTGTTGATAAGGCCCCTTGGGATCCTTTTTGAAACTTTCAATCATACTGGTAATTTCTGCATTGGAAACAGGTTGTGACTGAACCTCAACTCCAAAAAAACAAATTCCCAAAATCAACAATATTAAACTTGTCTTCATAAGTATTTTATTATCGTTATACTAACCAAAAATATCACTTTAAATAGATAAACAATGTTTTTTACGAGCAGTTTAAATCGAAATGCCAAACAAGTTAAAGCTTTCCCCAAAATGAGAATCATTGCCACTCTTCTATTGAAATGAAAGTATTTTTTTACGGCATAAAACATCATTACATACCGCCATAACAATCTTTGAACCAATATATTTCTTCCTACTTGCTTACAAAGTACAAAAATTCCTTATTCATTGAACTACATTTTCGGACAAGTGCTATGTCGAACAAAATAAACTTCGCCAATGTGCCCCTAATAAAATGTTAATATGGAAATAACAGGCATTTTGTGTATCTTAAGAGCAAGAGCTTCTATTCGTGTTACCATCCAGGAAATATCTACTTACAACTCTACCATCTGAATTGCCTTAGTTTTTAAAACTATAAGCATCTTATGCCTTTTCAGATTGGCTCTCTAACAAAACAAAAAAGAATAATTTTATGGAATACATTGCCTACAATTTAAAAACATTCAAAAACATCCCCTTTATTAAGAATTTGAGTCAGGAACAAATCTTCGATATTGAGGTAGTAGGAGAAGTACTTCCTTTTAAAGTAAACAACTATGTAGTAAATGAACTTATCAACTGGACAAATTTTGAAACAGATCCTATCTTCATTCTTACTTTTCCGCAAAAAAGAATGCTGTCGGAAAAGCATTTTAAGAAAATGGCTCAATTGATTCAGGATAAAGCAACTAGGCAAAAAATCGTGCATACCGCCAATCAAATCCGCAAAGAATTAAATCCGAATCCGGCAGGGCAAGGAAAAAACATACCCAAACTAAATGGAACACAATTATTTGGCACGCAGTACAAATACAAACAAACATTACTATTTTTCCCATCACAGGGCCAAACTTGCCATGCCTACTGTACCTTCTGTTTTCGTTGGCCTCAGTTTACTGGTATACATGAATTGAAATTTACCACAAAACGGATTGATTTGGTGATTGAATTCCTCAGAAAAAATCCTCAGATTAGCGATTTATTGATTACCGGTGGCGATCCAATGGTGATGAAAAGCAAACTATTTGCAGACTATATCAACACCATTCTTACTGCCAATATTCCGAATCTGAAAACCATTCGCATTGGCACCAAAACACTTAGTTACTGGCCTTACCGATACACTAGTGATGATGACGCACAACTGCTTCTGGATACCTTCCAACAAATTACAGATGCTGGAATTAACCTATCGATTATGGCCCATATAAACCATCCGATAGAAATGGATACTCCGGTTTTTGCCGAAGCAGTTCATAAAATCCGCGCAAGCGGTGCAATAATTCGCAGCCAATCGCCACTGATAAAACATTTGAATGATGATGCGGAAGTGTGGGCCCAAATGTGGCGAAAACAAGTAAATATGGGCATTATTCCCTACTACATGTTTGTAGCTCGAAACACAGGTGCTCATGAATATTTTGCCCTTAGTTTGGAAAAGGCTTACAACATTTACCGTGAAGCCTATATTCAACTTAGTGGACTTTGTAGAACCGTACGCGGCCCCGTTATGTCGTGCTATCCAGGGAAAATTCAACTTACTGGCATTAGTGAAATTAAAGGAGAAAAGGTATTTATACTGAATTTCATTCAGGCTAGAGATACCGATTGGGTAGGCAAAGCATTTTTTGCCCAATACAATCCCGATGCCCTCTGGTTAAATGACTTACAGCCAGCCTTTGCAGATAAATTTATTTTTGAGGAGAAAACACCTCAGATCCATGGCTAAAAATTTAGCTTTGATTTCAAAAGATAAAGCAACAAACACATATAAATTAGCAGGATTTAAAAAGGGTTCTTCTTCCAATTATATTCATCTTCGCTCAACTGATTTCCGTTTTTACAGATAGGACAATAGTGTAGATAACGAGTCTTGAAGGGAAAAACGGAAATAAAAAACAGACTGGCAAATGTGGCATTTTTTTCCAATATCCAATTGCTTGTGTTATTGCAATTGGTGCAATGTTCCTGCTCTCTGCATTGCTGTTGTTCAACCACTTTATCGTTGGCTCCGAAAATAAAAATCATATTCTTACTTGTATTTAATCGTTTGTTGGGGTTTGGCGATTACTTATTCCTTAATTTGTTCTGATTCCAAAATACAATCTATATCATTTAGAAGTGTTTCCTTCTGATCCGAGGAAACCGATTTCCGATAATCATCGAGAATGGCCTTTAGGCTTAAATAAGCCTTGGTTTGCAATACCGGAATCTTATCGGAACCTGCATTCTCGAGAATATCTATTACCTTATTTACCGTCATGGAATTGATATCGAAAGCTGGCTGATAGGCCATTTGCTTATCTGTATCGGTAACCAATTCCACCACCAATTTAGCATTAATCAAATCAAATATAATTTCCCGAACCAAACGAATTGGCATTTGTAGACGATGCGAAATTTCCTGAGAATGCATGGCTACCTGGTCCTTACGAAAATTATGGATGATTACATGCAAAACATAAATACTTAGAAGGCGTTTGTAATCGTAGGATATTTCGGAGGTTTCTGTTTCGTACTCATAGTTTTCCACATTTTGCTCAGCAAAAGAAATTTCGGCACCAAATAGAACAATCAACCAACTTAATTGCAGCCACATTAAAAATAGAGGTAAGGCAGCAAAACTACCATAAACAGCATTATAAGTAGTTACCATTCCCTGAAACTCGATGTAAAGCAACTGAAATATTTGATAGATGGTTCCAGCGATAATTCCCGCCAGCAAACCCGACTTAAATTTGACATTGGTATTGGGCATAAAAATATACAAGAGAGTAAACAACACCCAAACCAAAAAGAAAGGAGCCAAATTGATCAGAAAACTAAGGTAAGGTCCGACCGCTTCGAGCAAGCTATTCCCATGGGTAAATTCCTCAATCATAGTTTTAATCACCACCGTAGCCGCACTAGAACCAATCAATAAAATAGGAGCAAAAATCATAATAGCGGTATAATCACTAAACCTGCGACCCCAACTTCTTCCCTTTTTTATTCGCCAAACATCATTAAACGATTCCTCTATATTACTCAAAACCTTTAGTACCGACCAAAACAAAATTACAAAACCCAAACCGGCAATCAGGCTGACTTTTGTATTCAGAAGCATTTTATTGGCAAATTCAATCAACCAGTTTAGAACTTCTTCCTGACCAGATAGTTGAGACATGAGTTCTTTCTCCAATTTTTTATCCAAACCAAAGCCTTTTGCAATTCCAAAACCCATAGCCAAAACAGGAACCACCGAAAGAATAGAATAAAACGTTAAAGCTGAAGCCCGAAGCTGGCATTTATCCTCATAGAATCCTTTAACCGCCAAAATGTAAATTCGCAATTGTCGAAGCAAAAAATAGCGTGGACCCGATAATTGTTTCAAGCGCATGCTCCAAACACCACGACTTAAAAAATTCATTAGGATATCGAAATAGTCACGAATACTCTTCATTTATTATGTTTTAGTATATGATTTACTTCTTCGAATTTACAGAAAACGTAAAGATTTAACAATACTATAGATACATAGCCTTTATTTACAAGTTAATTTGCAAAAATAGCAAGAGTATCTAAGATATCCACTTCACTTTTTCCTAAGTTTGTATTTGGCAGTTAAAAAAATCGTTCCCATTTATGAAAAAAGAAATGTTAATTATCGAAGACGACCTATCGCTACAAAAAATTGTGAGCGAACACATGCAAAACATCCAATTTAAATGTACTTGTGTTCAAACAATTGCCGCAGCAAAATCTCTTTTCGAAAAAAAATTTTTTCATATTATATTGCTCGATTTAGGCCTTCCTGACGGAGATGGACTGGATTGTATTTCCTTCATAAAATCGATATGGAACGAAACTGGAGTGCTGGTTATTTCGGCACGTGACAAACTGGAAGACCGCGTAGATGGTCTAAATTTAGGAGCCGATGACTACCTGGTTAAACCCTTTCATCTGTCCGAACTAACTGCTCGTGTAAATGCCTTGATGAGAAGAAATTTTCAATCGGAAAATCAGATTCTTCACTTTGGTCAAATACAAATAGATACCCAGCTAAACCAAGTCTTTATTACTGGCAAAACAATCGATTTTAGCCGAAAAGAATTTGATTTGCTCCTGTATTTTTTCGAAAATAAAAACAAAGTTCTTACCAAGGAAAGTTTATTTGAACACGTTTGGGGTGAAAATTCAGTTTTTATGGATAATTCCGATTTTATCTACACACACATCAATCGCCTCAGAAAAAAAATCAAAGTACACACAGGCGAAAATTACATTACCACCGTTCATGGTTTTGGCTACAAACTAGATATTCTAAAAGATGAAGCTTCTCACTAAAATTAATCGCTCCTACCTGAAATATGCTATTATCGTATTCTTAGTTGCCGATATTGTTATTGTAATGTTGAGCAATCATATCATAAAAGGTGAAATGAGCCAACAACTAAGGCTTGAAGCTGGAGAGATTGAAAGCACAATAAAAAATAATAAGCAATTTTATAACATCAACCCCACTGATATTGCTATTGAGGTTCCTCCTTCGCAGGTGAAAAAGGACATTTTAAAGGACACATTACTCTACAATTCCGAACAAAATGAAATGATCCCTTACCGAGAGTTTACTACCTATAAATTCATCGATGGTATCTGGCATCAAATTACAACCCGGCAAATGCTCATGGAGTTTGATGACATATTAACCCTCTTCACCACTCTAATTTCACTGGTCTTGCTTCTTATTTTCATCGGACTTTTACTTTTTACCCAACGCCTAAACAACGCCTTATGGAAAACATTTAATACAAACCGGGAAAAACTAAAATCCTACTCTTTTTACCCTCCAAGTAAATTAGAATTGGCAAAAACCGGAATCGATGAATTTGATGCTCTTAACGAAGTTCTTTCGCTAATGTCGAACCGACTAGAAACAGATTACAATGCCAGCAAGGAATTCTCAGCCAATGCTGCACACGAACTTCAAACACCTCTTTCCATCATTCGAAATAAATGTGAAAATTTGTTCTCCGAACCCCATATCGATCAAAAAACCATAGAAACCATACGGGAAATTTACCTGGCAACAGATCAACTTTCAGGCATAAGTAAAGCTTTGCTTTTACTCGCGAAAATTGACCATGGACAGTTTCATGAAAAAGATCAAATCTCATTCAATGAAATTTTTAAGTACTGGATCAACTCTTTCCAAGATGTTATTCAGGATAGAGAACTGGCACTTTCGGTTTCTGCAACAGATAATTGTCGAACTAAAATGGATAAACGACTCGCCAATTTGTTGATTCAAAACATTCTTGTTAATGCCATAAAACACAGTAAAAATGGTGAAGAAATCGCCATTTCCTTTGGCAAAAATTATTTTACTATTAGTAATTCGGGCGAAAAAGCCATTCATAAACCCGATCTGATTTTTAATCGTTTCTATAAGGAAAGTCAAAGTAGCGGTGCCACAGGAATTGGTTTGGCCATCGTAAAAAAGATTGCAGATCATTACAAAATTGAAATTGAATACCGATTTACAGATTTTAAACACTTATTCACGTTCAAACACAAGGATTGTTAGCTTTTTGTTAGAAGTATTGTGTTGTTTTGTCTTGAATTTTATATAAAAAAATAGGGGAAATAAACAGCTAGTTTCATCTTTTTCCAAAAAAGTAAATCTAAAATGTTAAAAATTCAAAAATATATTAATTCATATTTATAGTGAATAAGCTCAAAAAAGAGAGATTTGTATATTATTTGAACTATATATTACCGTTCAGTTTATATCTTTGGCAATTATTTTAATAAAATTCCGTTTTTAGACAGAATACCGAACATTAGTCTGCAGTATAATATTTCATTAAAGCTAAATTAATGAGCCAACAAGAAAAAACATTCGAATTAACAATTATCGTTCCTGTTTACAACGAGGAAGACAATATGAAGCGTGTAAAAGAAGAATTTACAGCTTATTTTGCCAGCTCAAAATATACATCTAAAGTTTTGTTTGTAAACGATGGCTCCTCAGACAGTAGTCAGGAGATGATTGAGGGAATTTGTAAAGATTCAGATCTATTTTCCTATTTAGAATTGAATAAAAATCACGGTTTAAGTGCGGCAATTAAAGCAGGATTCGATAATACAGATACACCATTTGTTGGCTATATCGATTCCGATCTTCAGACCACCCCATTTGATTTCGATTTGTTAATGGAACACCGACACGAATATGCTTTGGTAACCGGCGTTCGACAAAATCGAAAAGATAGCTTTGTAAAAAACATGAGCTCGAAAATTGCCAATGGCTTTCGCCGATACATGACTAAGGACACCGCAGAAGATACTGGTTGTCCACTAAAAATCATGAAAACTGACTACGCCAAGAAAATGCCTTTCTTCAATGGAATGCATCGTTTCATTCCTGCCCTAATAATGCTACAGGAAGGAGCTATTAAGCAAATCCCCGTTCGTCATTTTCCTCGAATCGCGGGTGAAGCCAAATACCATCTTTTCAATCGACTATCAGGGCCTTTTAAAGATTGTTTTGCCTATCGGTGGATGAAGAAGCGATATATCAATTACGAAATTATTTCCCGTAGCTAATGAGTAGTTGGTACGTTTATACAATCGGCTTTATCGCGCAAGGGCTGTTCTCGGCTCGATTAATTGTGCAATGGATAAAATCTGAGAAAGCCGGCAATTCATTATCGCCCATCCTATTCTGGCAACTCAGTATTTTAGCTTCGTGGATGCTTTTTATTTATGGCTTACTACGCGATGATTTTGCCATTATCATAGGACAGGTTATTGCCTATTCCATTTACATTCGCAATCTGCACATTCAGAACAATTGGAAAAACCTTCCCTTGTTAACGCGTTTAATTGCCATTGTAACACCCATTGTAGCCTTGGTTTTTATGATGAAAAACTGGGAGTTTCACTATCATCAACTGTTTAAAAATGCGGATATTCCCACGCTACTTTTGATTTGGGGAATTGCTGGTCAAATAACCTTTACCTTTCGCTTTGTTTACCAATGGATTTACTCCGAGCGAAAAAAAGAATCTTGTCTTCCCCTTGGCTTTTGGGTAATCAGTATCATTGGCTCAATTATGATTCTTTCCTACGCCATTTACCGAAAAGATCCGGTTCTTTTCCTTGGACAAGGTTTTGGCATGTTGGTCTATTGCAGAAACATCATGCTCATTCGAAAACAATCTCATAAATTAGATCACTAAACTTTTATACAAATGATTCAACGTTTTCTATTTGACAATAAAACATCAGTTCATCTGATTTTTCTGCTACTAGTATGTTACTTTGCCTTTTTCTTTGCCAACAGTAGTTTTTTTGTGAATATTATGGAAGCAAGGAACTTTGTTACTGCCCGTGAAATGATCGAAAAAGGAAACTGGTTGGTACCAAGCATGAATGGTGAATTACGTATTGCCAAACCCCCACTTCCTACCTGGATTACTGCACTAATCGGCAGCTGGTTTGGCTTGGAAAATCTCAGTATTCTGCGCTTCCCATCAGGCATAATGGCATCGATTATGGTGGCGTTCATGTACTTGTTTACTCTTTCGCTAAATAAAAACAGAATAGCAGCACTTACCAATAGTTTAATTTTAGCAACCAGTTTCTACGTGCTTTTTATGGGAAGAAATGGTACTTGGGACATCTACTGCCACAGCTTTATGCTTGGAGCCATTTGGCTCTTGTACAAAGCCTGGAAATCTGAAGGAAACAAATGGTTAACATTTACTGGCATTGGCGTGTTGTGGGGATTATCTTTTTTAAGCAAAGGTCCGGTTGCCTTTTTTGCAACCTTAATTCCTTTTCTAATTGCCTACGCATGGGTTTATAATGGAAAAACAATACTCAAACAATGGAAACCCCTGGTCTTAGCAATTCTCATTTTTGCAGTCATCAGCTTTTGGTGGCCCATTTTTATTTCTCTTATGCATGCCGACGAAGCTGCTGCCATTGCAAAACTAGAATCGGGCTCTTGGATGAACCGACACGTTCGTCCTTTTTACTACTACTGGAATTTTCCTATTCAATCGGGAATCTGGACTCTAGTAATTGCCAGTGCCTTAATTTTTCCGTACGCTTTTAAGCGATTCGAAGCCAAAAAGGAATACAAGTTTGCACTTATATGGACAATCTCAGCTGTGGTTCTCTTGTCTCTTTTACCAGAGAAAAAAGACCGATACCTTTTGCCTGTTCTGATTCCTTCGGCACTTTTAGCAGGTCAATTTATTCAACACTTGCATCAGGTATTTACAGAAAAAACAGACCAAAAATGGGATCGTATTTTGTTTGGAATCAACCTTGGTTTAATTTCCATAGTTGCTTTTGCATTACCCATTGGCGTTTACATCTTTTTTTATCAAGACGGTCAGATATCTCTTGTTTCCTTCATTTTATTTGCTCTTCTTTCGGAAAGCGTTCTCGTTTTACTCATACAGGCCTGGAGAAACAGAAAAGCGCTTCATCTTGTGGTGGGAATGGTTGTATTAATGGTTTTGGCAGAATTTTTTGTGATTCCAAACACTGCATCCATACTCAATCAGAATCCTGATTTTAAAGACATTAGAGAGTCGAGGGATTTGGAGGAAATTAAAAATTTAAATTTATACAGCGCCGGCGAAGAAGGTTTTCGAATTGAACTGGTTTGGGAAGTAGGTCGCGAAGTGAACGAATGGAATTTTACAGAATCTCCAAATTTACCAGAACAGCAGGCATTTGTTGTCTTTTCGAGTCAATTACCAAGTAAAACATTTCCGCAAAACATATTGAATCAGGTAGACATTGAGGTTCTCGACTTTTATGACTACAACCGATACAGCAAGGGAAAACACCGAAACAAACCTCATTTTCAAAAATATGTTTCGATCATCAGGCCAAAAATTAATTCCAGCAAATAAAAAGAATAATAAAATAATATCCAAAGTGCTACAACAGTGGATATCATAGCCTTTTTATTGCGAAAAAATCCTGACACAATTTAAATGATATTTGTTTTTACGGTCTGAATACAATTTAGCTTAACGGATTGCATATGGAAACACTCATACAAATCGATAAAGAATTATTACTGTGGCTTAATAGCTTCCATACCCCTTTTTGGGATGTGATAATAATGATTTTTACAAGAAAGGAATTCTGGATTCCACTGTATTTTACCTTAATTTATCAGATTTATAAATTCAAAGGAAAGGAAGCTTTGTGGTGGATCATCGGCATTGTGCTCGTTGTTGTTTTAAGCGATCAGATTTCTACACTGTTCTTCAAAGATGTATTTGAACGATTCCGCCCCAGTCATGATCCAAGTTTAAAAGGTATGGTAAACCTGGTTAGCAACTATACAGGAGGCAAATATGGTTTTGTTTCCTCGCACGCAACCAATTCATTTGCCTTTGCCATTTTCTCAGCTTTACTGTTTCAAAATAAACTATATACTGCATTTATATTCACTTGGTCTTTGCTTATCATCTATACACGAGTATACCTTGGCGTTCATTTTCCAGGAGATGTATTGGGCGGAATGTTGTTAGGCCTACTAATTGGTTACGGGATTTATCATCTTACTCAATGGGGAATTTCGAAATACCGATTATCCAACCATTCAGCAAAACCCAAAAGGCTTGATTATAAAAGTGTTTACTGGATTATTTGTGTAGCTTCTGCCGAAATAATCACCATCTGCCTAGTTGTTAAGAAACTACTCAAATACGGAATGTTTTCATAAATTCTTTTTTTTATTTGGTAAATAAAACGACTAATTTAGGAGATTCATAAAAGTAAAATTTGTTATCCTCCGTAATACATTCGGCACAATCATTAAACATAAATTTAACTTTTCAAAAATAGATTCGAAATATCAGTCCTTTGACAAATTAACAAGAAGGAAAAGATCAACAAAATAGTATCAAATGAAATCAATCGTAGTGACTGGATGTGCCGGTTTTATCGGCTCACATCTTACAGAAAAATTATTACAACTTGGATATAAAGTAATTGGAATCGATAATTTTGATCCTTTCTACCCAAAAAGAATAAAGGAAGAAAATATGAACCATTTTCGTCAGGATTCTTCTTTTGTATTTTACGAGCTAGATTTGAGAGTTGATTCAAGTTTGGATATCATTACAGAACCGGTTGATTTAGTGGTACATTTGGCGGGAAAAGCTGGTGTTCGACCTTCCATAGAAGATCCGCAAGGATATATCAATAGTAATATTTCTGCTACCCGCAATGTGTTGGATTTCATGAGAAAAAAAGGAGTTAAGAAATTTGCATTTGCGTCCTCCTCATCCATTTATGGCAATAACAAGGAGGTTCCTTTCTCGGAAAGTCATAATGTCGATCGTGCTATTTCACCCTACGCATTTTCTAAAAAATCTTGCGAAATTCTAAATCATTGCTACCATCATTTGTATGATTTAGATATCATTAATATGAGATTTTTTACCGTTTTTGGTCCTCGTCAGCGTCCCGATTTGGCTATTCATAAGTTTCTAAAGCTAATGAAAAACAATCAGGAAATTCCCATGTTTGGAGATGGTAGTATGGCTCGCGATTATACCTATGTTAGCGATACAGTAGAAGGAATTGTGAAAAGTTGCCAATATCTTTTCGATCACGAAAATGTTTTTGATACCATCAATTTGGGCAACAGTTATCCTATTCTTTTAAGCGATATGATAGCAACCATCGCAACAAGCGCAAAATGCACCCCAAAAATCAAGCATTTACCAATGCAGGCAGGTGATGTTGATCAAACTTTTGCGGATATTTCACGAGCTAAAAAACTGATTGGTTATAATCCTAAAGTTAGCTTTAAAGAAGGTATTGAGCTCTTTGTGAAATGGTTTACCCAAAAAGACACTCCGATCCTATAACCTGAAAAATTAGGAGAAATAAAGTTATTTTACTGATGGTATTTTTTACAATCTTTACAAAAAATACGATGCTTTGAATTTTAACATCTTTTAAAATTCAAAAGGTCGAATTGTTAGGTTTTTATTAGAACTCACCTCTTTCTTTGGGGCAGTTTTAAATCCAACAATTCAAAAAATATGAAATTTCAAAGCATCCTACAAAGTCGCTATGGAGGTATTGTAATCTTTAGTTTTATTTTCCTGACCATTTCTTTTTTGGTTCGAAGTATCCTTCTTATTACCGACATTCAAAATGTTGATTTGAATCTTGTTCGATTTATTCAAATTTACGCCTTTGGTTTGTTCTATGATTTAGTAGCTATTTCCTATTTTATCATTCCATTCGTATTTTACCTGCTAGTTGTTCCAGATAAAATTTTTAATTCTACAACACATCGCTGGATTTCTTATATTTTCTTTATTATTAGTATCGGAATACTAGTGTTTTCGGGAATTGGCGAATGGTTCTTTTGGGAAGAATTTAGTGTCCGATACAACTTTATTGCTGTTGATTATTTGGTTTATACACACGAAGTAATCTCAAATATTCAGGAATCTTACCCAATGCCTATTATCATTATGGGAATGCTTTTACTTTCAGCAACTATTTTTGCTCTTGTAAAAAAACATTTCGACAAGGTTATTAATTCAAAATCAAAATTTACTTCCCGCCTAACTACTAGTTTAATTTTATGGGCCTTACCTCTTATAGCTTTTTTGTCAATTAACAAATCTTCAGCGGAAATAAGTGAGAACACCTATTCAAACGAATTGGCTCACAATGGTATTTACCAAATTTTTTCTGCTTTTAGAAACAACGAATTAGACTATAAATCTTTTTATCAATCTATTGATGATAAGAAAGCTTTTACGAATCTGCGAAAGCTAATTACAACACCAAACAGTAAATTTATTAGTGACGATATATTCGATGTAAGAAGAAAAATTACCTATGCTGGCGAGGATAAAAAGTACAATGTAATGATGATTACAGTTGAAAGCTTAAGTGGTTCCTTTTTTACCAGATTTGGCAGGTTAGATAACATTACACCCAATTTGGATACCATTGCTCAACAATCTCTCTTTTTCACCAATTTCTATGCTACAGGAACACGTACAGTTCGTGGAATGGAGGCTTTAGCACTTTCTTTACCTCCAACTCCTGGCTATTCAATTGTAAAAAGACCTAACAACGAGGGAATGTTTACCTTTGGTAATGTTCTTAAATCGAAAGGATACGAAACCAACTTCATTTATGCAGGAAATGGCTATTTCGATAACATGAACTATTTCTTTGGGAACAGTGGCTATAATATTGTAGACAAAAAAGACTTTAAAGAAGAAGAAATTACCTTTGAAAACGCATGGGGCGTATGCGATGAAGATTTGTTTGCAAAAGCAAGTCAGGTTGCTGATAAAGCCTACAAAAAGGGTAAACCTTTTCACAACTTTATTATGACTACCTCTAATCATCGTCCATACACCTATCCTGAGGGAAAGATTGATATTCCTTCACATACCGGAAGAAAAGGAGCTGTAAAATATACCGACTATGCCATAGCTAAATTCCTACGTGAGGCTAAAAAGCATGCATGGTTCAAGAACACCATCTTTGTAATTGTTGCTGATCATTGCGCTTCAAGCGCCGGAAAAACATCCCTTCCTGTAGAAAAATATCATATTCCTTTACTAATCTATGCACCAGAAATTATAGAACCAAAAGAAATTAACACCCTAGCATCTCAAATCGATTTTGCCCCAACCATCTTAGGACTTCTTAATATGGATTATACGTCAAAATTTTTCGGGAAAGATATTCTTCTTGATGAGCCAAATCGAGCACTAATAGGAACTTACCAGAAAATAGGACTACTAAGAGATGGGAAATTGACAGTACAGTTGCCTACGAAGCGTACTGAATCTTATCTGTTAGTTGACAAGGAACAAAAAGCCAATCAGCTTGATAATAATGAGTTAAAAGATGCAATTACTTACTATCAAACAGCAAGTTACCTATTTCACCACAAAGGATTTAACTTTTCAGATTAACTCAATATATCAAGAAACAAAACACGATTAAACTCTTTAAATTTTATTTCTAAGTTTAAAAGAATGATAACAGTATTAAAAACACTTGCAATAGTCAATCCCATTTCGGGAACAGGCAAACAAAAAAACATTGAGGTTTTACTGAATAAATATCTGGATCATAAACAATTTCATCTTCAAATAGAAAAGACAGACTACGCGGGTCATGGTACCGAATTAGCAAAACTTGCCATTAAAAATAGATTTAATCTTGTAATCGCAATTGGAGGAGATGGAACTATCAATGAAATTGCTAATGCACTAACTTTTAGCAATGTAGCTATGGGAATAATTCCTTGCGGTTCGGGTAATGGCTTGGCACGACACCTTGGTATTCCTATGAGTATTAAAAAGGCAATTGAATGGCTAAACAAAGCCACTATTAACAAAATAGATACGATAACAGCTAATAATTATCGTTTTATAAATGTGGCAGGTATTGGCTTTGATGCTTTGGTTGCTCATGAATTTACCAGAATGAAATCCAGAGGGTTAACAAACTATGCTAAAGCTATTTTAAAGTGTTTCCGAATCTTCTCGAACCAAACATTTGTATTGAAAAATCAGGAGCAAGAAACAGTAGAAAATGGAATGATGCTTTGTTTTGCCAATTCATCTCAATTTGGAAACAATGCCTACATTGCCCCAAATGCAGTCCTTGATGATGGGAAAATGAATATTTCACTACTTAAAAAACCAAAATGGTTTCAAATCCCGGCATTAAGCTGGAAAGTATTTACAAAGGGACTGAACAGTTCCTTTTTGTTTAGGGAAATAATCACCGATGAAATAACGATTATTCAGCAATCAGAACTAGGGCATGTAGATGGAGAACCCATTTGTTTTGGAAAAAACATTTACCTGAAAGTAGATCCTCTAAGTCTAAAAATTCTCGCTTAAATTGTAGGGAAAGAGTTCCTTATTGAAACTCTTTCCTACAATTAAATCTACTCTCAAAATTATAACATTTCCTTAATCTTGTCTTCGAAATCTTCAGGAGCAATATTAGGTTCGATACGTTCCAATACTTTTCCATCACGACCCACAATAAATTTGGTAAAGTTCCACTTCACACCATTTCCTTCGTAAATTTCGGGGTACTTTTTACTCAAAAAACCTTTGAACTTTTTACCTGATTCAGAATCATCAAAACCTAAAAAAGGCTTCTCATCGGTTAGCATTTGGTATAGAGGATGAGCATTCTCGCCTCTCACCTCAATTTTCTGAAACATTGGGAAGCTCACACCATAGTTTTTCTCGCAAAAAGCGGCGATTTCTTCCGATGTTCCGGGTTCCTGCCCATTGAATTGATTACTCGGAAATCCCAGAATCACCAAACCCTGATCCTTGTATTTTTGGTACATCGCTTCCAACCCCTCGTATTGTGGCGTTAAACCACACTTACTGGCCGTATTAACAATCAACACCAATTTCCCTCTATATTGTTCCAGTGAATGCTCTTCTCCGCTTAAACTCTCCATTTTAAAGCCATAAATTGTTTTATCCATACATTTCTTTTTCGAACAACATTCCTTTCCCTCCGTTTTTGTAGCTTTTGATTGAGCTATTCCTTGCTGAGCCATCATTCCAAAAGCACAAATCAAAACCAATGCAATTTTTTTCATCCAACTATTTTTAATCGTTTATTTCATTTGAAGCATTCCCATAAAATTCAGCTGAAATTTATATCGTGCGCGACACGAATATACTTGATTAATTTGAGTTCCCCTAACTAATTCTTAAAAAAACAGGACTAAATTGGATGAAGTACCAAAAAATAACTTTAGGACATGCGCTGCTTTACTTCACGGGCAAGCCACTCGGGGGTGATATCGACCATGCATTGCTGATACACTTTCCGACTGCATTTTCCCGAGCCATCTTTCGTACAAGGACGACATTTTAAATCAACACTTAGCGTTTTGATGTGTTCTCCTGTCGTAAAACCAAAGGCTGTAGGTCCCATGAGCGACAAAGCGGGAATCTGAAATTTATCGGCAGCATGAAGAAAGCCCGTATCACCGGAAATCACCAAGTTTGATTTTTGAACCAAATAGCAGGATTCTAACAGATTGGTTTTTCCACTCAGATTCAGGACTCTTTCTTTGGCCACATTTTCAATCTCCTTACAGAAAATATCATCGGGTCCGGCTAAAATCATAAAATGATATTCGGGAAGTAGTTGCACCAACTTTTGCCAGTGAGAAACCGGCCAGCGCTTCATCGCCCAGGCTGCCGACGGAACCAGAGTAACCAATTTAGGAAGATCTCCTTTCAAGTTCGAAAAGACATTCTGCTCCATTTTCTCTTTAAGTTCCTCAGGAAAAAACCAATTCGTATTCACCTTAGAATAGTCGGTTATTCCAAACTTCTCGAGCGGTTTTCGAAAAGATAGCATGCCCCGAAAAGGCATGGGAAATAGATCGATACGAAATTTGAAAAGTAGAATTCGCTTGATTCTATCCTTACTTCGCATAGTGAATTTAGGTCCGATACCAAAGCATCGTTTCCAACGCGGAACGAGTACTGTTTTTAGTACGATGGATCGGATATTGCTATGCGCATCGTAAACAAAATCGAATTTCTCTTTTTTAAGCGCTTTTGCCTGTTGTAAAAGACCTGAAAAACCCTTTTCTCTATCGAAACCCCACACTTTATGAATGCGTTGATCCATGGCCAAAAAAGAAGACATGTCTTTCCGGGCAATCCAATGAATTTCGGCATCAGGATAATGATTTAAAATGCCATCAACAGCAGTCATGCATTGAATAATATCACCTATGGAAGAAAATCGAATGATTAGGAATTTTTTGGGCATTTGATAAGTGTCAGATATAGAGGAACTAGAACAAGATGTATTTACAACCTGATTCAATTATTTGTGAATGCAAAAATAGTAAGAGGAATTAGGAAATCCACAATCTTAGTAAATAAAAAAAGAGACTTTAGAAATTCCAAAGTCTCTTTTTTATAAATTATATTGTCGGCAAAATACTGATTACCAAAAGACAAAATCTATTTTTTCCTAGCTATCTGCCAATACTGAAATTACATTCTTCTTACATTCAACAACACCTCCGTTGATTTCAAAGAAAATTTCCCCTTCTCCAACTGGTTTTAGTTTAATGATTCCTTTCTCGAGAGAAGAAACAATAGGAGCATGGTTTTTCAATATTTCAAAAGATCCATTTTTCCCTGGCAGCTGAACCAATTCAACTTCCCCGGAATACAGTCTTTTTTCAGGTGTAACAATATCCAAATGCATACATTCTAAGTTTAATTATCAGCTTCAGCCAATAGTTTTTCTCCTTTTTCAATGGCTTGCTCAATGGTACCAACAAGGTTAAAAGCAGCCTCGGGATATTGATCTACTTCCCCATCCATAATCATATTGAACCCTTTAATGGTATCTTCGATAGAAACTAAACAGCCTTTTAAACCTGTAAACTGCTCAGCAACGTGGAAAGGTTGCGATAAGAAACGCTGAACACGACGCGCGCGGTGAACAACAAGTTTATCTTCTTCAGATAATTCCTCCATACCCAAAATGGCAATGATATCCTGCAACTCTTTGTATCGTTGAAGAATCTCTTTCACATCCTGAGCGCATTTGTAGTGAGCTGCACCCACAACATCTGGAGTTAGAATACGAGATGTTGAATCCAAAGGATCTACCGCTGGATAAATTCCCAATTCAGCAATTTTACGATTCAGTACCGTAGTTGCATCCAAGTGAGCAAAGGTCGTTGCCGGAGCAGGGTCAGTCAAGTCATCGGCAGGAACATAAACTGCCTGCACCGATGTAATTGATCCTCTTTTTGTTGAGGTAATTCTCTCCTGCATCACACCCATCTCGGAAGAAAGTGTTGGCTGGTAACCTACCGCCGATGGCATACGTCCCAAAAGTGCCGAAATTTCCGATCCTGCCTGAGTAAATCGGAATATATTATCCACAAAGAAAAGAATATCTCGTCCTCCTGATTTTTCATCCCCATCACGTAAACTTTCAGCAACAGTTAGTCCAGAAAGAGCCACACGAGCACGAGCCCCTGGTGGTTCGTTCATCTGGCCAAAAACCAAAGATACCTGAGAGTTATCCAAAGCTTTTTTATCCACTTTAGAAAGATCCCATCCTCCTTTTTTCATATCTTCTTCAAAAGCATCTCCATATTGAATTACTTTTGATTCAATCATTTCACGTAGCAAATCGTTCCCTTCACGAGTACGCTCACCAACACCAGCAAATACCGATAAACCATCCTGACCTACAGCAATATTATTAATCAATTCCTGAATCAATACTGTTTTACCAACACCAGCACCACCAAACAAGCCAATTTTACCTCCTTTAGCGTAAGGCTCAATCAAATCAATTACTTTGATTCCTGTAAAGAAAACTTCCGATTCTGTACTTAGCTGATCAAAAGCAGGAGGTCTTCTATGAATTGGATATCCGCCTTTTTTATCAACAGGATCTATTCCATCGATGGTTTCACCAACTACATTCAATAACCTTCCTTTGATTTTATCTCCCGGAGGCATCATAATGGGCGAACCTGTTGCAATAACATCCATTCCTCGTCGTAAACCATCGGTAGAATCCATAGCAATGGCACGAACCGTGTTCTCGCCAATATGTTGCTGACACTCAACAACTAAATTCTTGCCTTTTTCCATCACAACCTCTAAAGAATCGTAAATTTCAGGAAGTTTGGTTCCTTCCAAATCAAAACTTACATCGATAACAGGTCCGATCACCTGCACTATTTTGCCTGTATTTTGTGACATTTACATTAATTTTTTGGATCATTACTATCGTGTAACAACAAATTTAGAATTTTTTGTCATTAAAGGAGAATCTTATCTGAATTTTTAACATTCTTAAACGGAACGATTTATCAAACCCTTTACTAAAGAATAAAGTTCTTTTTTCTTTTCTGCCGTAACATTCACTTTATCAAGATATTCCAAACACAAAGCGAAATAGTCATCAATCTTTTTCTGCGAAAGTTCACGCACACTCAATTGTTCATAAATTGTCTTTACAGCCTTTATTTTTTCCTCAGGATTAAAATCTTTTACTTCTAACCAGTATTTCAAATCCTTTTTCAACTCGGGAGGCACTTTCTCTAAAGCATTTATTAAGAGGTAGGTTTTCTTATTAGATAAGATGTCTCCTCCTATCTTTTTCCCAAAAACAGATTCATCTCCAAATACATCCAACAAATCGTCTTGCAATTGGAAGGCCATACCTAGATTCACTCCGAAGTAATAAAGCAGATCCGCATCTTTTGTGCTGGAATCCCCCATGATAGCTCCCATTTTTAAACTTCCACCCAAAAGAACAGCTGTTTTCAAACGAATCATATTCAGATATTCTTCCACTTTTACGTTGCTACGACTCTCAAACTCCATATCGAATTGCTGACCTTCACAAACTTCCAAAGCCGTTTGGTTAAAAACAGAAAGAACATCACGCAAGTGTCTGTCTTCACAGGATCCAATGAACTGATAAGCTTTAATAGACATAGCATCACCCGACAAAATGGCTACATTACTGTTCCACTTTTCGTGAACGGTAGCCTTTCTTCGCCGTATAGGAGCATTGTCCATTACATCATCGTGCAAAAGGGTAAAATTGTGAAAAATCTCGATTCCAATGGCTGGTAGGCAAACTTTTGAAAGGTCATCCTTGTATAAATTTGCTGCTAACAAAACCAAAATTGGTCGTAAGCGTTTGCCTCCAAGTCCAAGAATATATTGCATCGGTTCGAAAAGACCTTGCGGAGGAGATGATAACTCCAGTCCATCTATCTCTTTTTCAATGATTTTCTGAAGCTCTATAAAAGTATACATGATTTTTAAACTATTTTAATGGGTATTCGGAAACAGCTCACTAAAATATAAAAAAATCAATTCAATAAGCTTTATTTGTCCTCTTTGTTTTCGTTAGGTGCAATTCTAAGATTATCCAACTCAATATCCTCTTCCTCGTCGAAAATTTGCAGCAAAGGTTCTTTGAAAGAACGGTTAGTGATAAATTTCTCGAGAGTAAGTAGTAGAGATGGCAATAGAATTAAATTGGAAAGCATTGCCGAAAGCAAGGTTACCGATACCAATATTCCCAAAGATACTGTTCCGCCAAAGTCGGATAGCGCAAAAATACCAAAACCAAAAAATAGAATTATAGATGTATACATCATGCTCTGTCCGGTTTCGCGCAAGGCAAGTACTACCGATGAACGAATGCTCCAGTTGGTTGCTTTCAACTCCTGACGATATTTTGCCAGGTAATGGATAGTATCATCCACAGAAATACCAAAGGCAATACTAAACACCAAAATAGTAGAAGCTTTAATTGGAATGCCAAAGAAGCCCATGAGTGCTGCAGTAACAATCAAGGGCAAAAGGTTAGGGATTAATGCAACCATCACCATACGTTTGGAAGAGAACATCCAAGCCATGAAAGAGGCGATTAGGAAAACAGCCAAAGCCAAACTCAGAAATAAATTCTTAACCAAGTACTTGTTGCCCTTAAAAAAGATAATGCTCGATCCGGTTACATGAACGGTATATTTATCTGTCGGAAAAATTGAATTTACCTGATCAATAATTTTTTTCTCCATCTCCTCCATTCTTGTGGTTCCAATGTCCTTCATTCTAAAACTCATTCGAGTAGTCGTCTGAGTTGAGTCTAGAAAAGTATTGAACAACCTTGAATCATCGCCGGTATTTGATTTTGCTACGTAGGAAAGAATCACGTTTATCGTTTGACTACTCGGAAGCTTATAGTATTTTTCTTTGCCGTTAAAATAGGATTGATTGGCAAATTTGGCGGCTTCTACAATCGAAACCGAGGAAGATATTTCTGGGTAGGATTTTAGACTATCGTTGAGAGCATTTAATTTTCGTAAAGTAGATAATTTTAAAACTCCGGCCTTCTTTTTGGTCTCTACCATCACTTCCAAAGGCATAATTCCATCCATGTTCTTCTCAAAGAACTTTAAATCCTGAAAAATTACATTATCGTGTGGCAAATCGTCTACCATAAAACCTGTACTTTTCATTTTGCTGATTCCGAAAAAACCAACAAGTACCATAATAACTGCTATGATATAAACAACAGTTCGACGCTTAAGTACAATATTGACCAATCTCCCGACAAACCAAACGGTCATTTTGCTATCCAAATGCTTTGTTGCTTTCTGATCGGGAGGATTTATAAAGCTAAAAATAATAGGAATAAGCAGCAAAGAAAGCATGAAGACCACCATGATATTTAGGGCTGCAATCACCCCAAATTCTTTTAATATCTGACTTGAAGTCACAATAAAAGTAGCAAAACCTGATGCTGTGGTTAGATTGGTTAAAAAGGTGGCATTCCCAATTTTGGAGACCACGCGTTGTAAAGCCTTAATTTTATTGTTGTGACGAATGTATTCGCCGTGGTATTTGTTGATAAGAAAAACGGAATTCGGTATTCCTATGACCACTAGCAAGGGCGGCAACATTGCAGTAAGCAAGGTAATTTTATAATCGAACAAGACCATCGATCCTACAGCCCAAATTACACTTAACCCCACAACCAGCATGCAGAAAAACACCACCTTAAACGATCGAAAAAACATAAATAAAATAATGGCGGTCACCAAAAGAGAAAGGTAAATGAACATGTTCATCTCCTTCTTGATCATTTGGGCGGTCACCACACGAATGTATGGAAGGCCCGAATATTTCATGTCTAGATTGTACTTTGAGGTGAAGCTATCGGTAATTTCGCGCACCCTAACCACCATAGGTTCACGCGCCTTAGAGTTAATTATTTTGGCATTTACCGTAATTCCCATTAAAAAAGTATTGCTCTCCTTATTAATCAAACTGCCCTGATAAAAAGGCAAAGATTCTGCCACCGCAGCAATACTATCGAGTTGTTTTTGAGAACTAAGCTTTTTGGGGAATATACTTTGGAATTCAAATCGTTTTTCCTCTTTATTTTTATTGATATTGTAGGTATGTGCAATGGAAACTACAGCATCTATTCCATCCAGAGCTTTTAAACTATCGCCTAAGGCAATCCAATCGTTGAACTTATCAAGTTCATAGAAGTCTGAATCTTGAACAGCGAAAAACATCACATTCCCTTCTTGCCCAAAAGTATTCTGAAATCGCTCATACTCAACCGAAGCAGGATCATCATCGGGAAGTAATGCAGCATACTGATATGACATTTCCACAAATTGAGCTTTGTAAGCCATAAATATCGTGATAAGCCCAATTATCACTAAAAGTAAAATTCTATTCCTAAGAATTAATCCTGCAATTCTATTCCACATACTATATCCTGCTAAAGAGATCCCGATTTTTATTTAGATTGCGGCGAAAATACTACTTTATAATCATTTTTTCAAAAGATACAGAAGGTGTAGAATCCGAATCTATATGTTGTGACTCACATCAGGGAATAAAATTACGGAATTTAGATGAAATCATCTGGTTTTTAAGAAATTAATTCCAAAAAACACCTTAATTCTAGAGCACCATCATCTATCTTTTTAGAGAATATGTCCCAAAATTGAGTTTAATTATAGAATATACCACAAAAAAAATTGCCAACAGACTAATTTTCAGAACTAATTTAAAGCGTTAAAAATCTATAAATATTCTTCTTGTTATGATTTTGACATGTTTAATTGAGCTTATTTTGACTTTTTCTTAATACTCAATTAAGAATGAAAAAAATTAGAGATTCTCTTAATTACTTCTATTTTTGCGCACTTTACGAGTACTAATTCATTGAAAATAAAAAACCAAATCAAGTTATGGATTACGGATTGGCCGATATTTTAAGACTTATAGGCTCTTTAGGCTTATTTCTTTACGGAATGAAGTTAATGAGTGAATCGCTTCAACGAGTGGCTGGAGACAAGATGAGATCTATTCTTGCTGCAATGACTTCGAATCGATTTAAAGGAGTATTAACAGGTGTAATGATAACCGCATTAATTCAATCTTCGTCGGCAACTACTGTTATGGTAGTAAGTTTTGTAAATGCTGGCTTGTTATCGTTGGTTGAATCGGTTGGAGTAATTATGGGTGCCAATATTGGTACAACCGTTACTGCCTGGTTAATTTCCCTTTTGGGATTTAAGGTAAGCATGAGTGCTATCTCTCTTCCTTTAATTGGTTTGGGGCTTCCCTTCCTGTTTTCGCAAAATCGTAGCAAGAAAAACTGGGGTGAATTAATCATGGGTTTCGCTTTGCTTTTTATTGGCTTGCAGTTTCTGAAAACTTCAATGCCTGATATCAAAAGTAACCCTGAAATATTGAACTTTCTGACAAGTTATACCGATATGGGATTTGCTTCTACCCTACTATTTTTAGGGATAGGAACGCTTCTTACCATCCTAATTCAATCTTCGTCGGCCACCATGGCACTTACTCTGGTAATGTGCAACAGCGGATGGATTAGTTTCGAAATGGCTGCAGCAATGGTATTGGGCGAAAATATTGGAACAACAATTACTGCCAATTTAGCTGCCATGATTGCCAATACATCAGCAAAAAGAGCAGCTCGCGCCCATCTTATTTTTAATACTTTTGGTGTTGTTTGGATGCTAATTGCTCTACCTTACTTTTTAAATGGTGTTGCTTGGGTAAACATAAACGTTTTAGGTGGTGGAAATCCATTCTCGAATACTTCGGATGTTCCGGTTTCTCTTTCTTTATTTCATACTGGCTTTAATATTTTGAATGTTGTTTTCTTAATTTGGTTTGCCAATTTTATTGTAAAAGTAGTTACCCGATTGGTTCCGGTCCGCGAAGATTCTGAGGAAGAATTCAAACTTCAGCATATTAAAACTGGAACTCTATCAACTCCAGAAGCCTCTTTATTCCTGGCAAAAAAGGAAATCAATTCATACGTAAAAAGTACGAAGAAAATGTTTAGCTATACCAAGCAGGCATTTAATGAGACAAACGACAAAACCTTCAATAAACTGTACGAAAAAATTGACAAGCGAGAAAATGAAAGCGACGACATGGAAGTAGAAATTGCCAACTTCCTGGCTAAGGTGTCCGAAACTCGTTTAAGTACCACAAACTCGGAAAGAGTAAGAGCCTACTTTAAAATGGTAAGCGATATTGAAAGTGTTGGTGATTCGATTCTGAATCTGGCCAAAGCCATGAAGAGAAAACGCGAACAAAAAGCATGGTTCCCTCAAGAATTAAGGGATAATATCAACAATATGTTCATAATGGTTGATAACGCTCTTAATATCATGCATGAAAATACAAAAAATGAATTTACAGAGGTTAAAATCAAAAAAGCCTGGGAAATAGAGCGAAAAATTAATGATTATAGAACAGTCCTTAAAACCCAACATCTGAATAATGTTGAGGACCACAAATACAAATATCAGGCAGGGATCGTGTACAGCGATATTTTTTCGGAATGTGAAAAAATTGGTGATTACTGTATCAATGTTAGTGAAGCTCTTAACGAGATTAAAGAGTAAAAATCTATTTCTAGATAATAGCAAAAAATCCTCATCGAAAACGGTGAGGATTTTTTTATGCTGTCAATTCATTCGAGAAAAGTAAAACAATCTCAGGCAATAAGTCTTGCCTGAGCAATTATGTCAATATGAAATGCTGAATTTTACCAGAAACATAGGAAAGTAGACCTTCAATCTTTACTCCTCTAGCAAAAGATTGACCAATTTAACTGAATCGGAAATACACTTTGCGCAAACATTCTTTTTCAAATCCTTATTCTCAAATTCCTTCTCTCCTTCTACAGTATTAAAATCACAATTTAAAATCGTTTTGCAGTCGATAGATCCATGCAAGGCTTTAAAGTAAAGGGTAAAACTTTTTATCATTTCATTGGTTGCACTTCTAGCATCCATATTATCGGGGTGTTTTTTAGAGTTGTAGATTCCCAATACCATAAAAGATCCTGTAACTGCTCCGCAAGAGCTTTGCAACTTTCCCATTCCACCTCCAAAACCAGTAGATACGGATAAGGCCATGTCTGGATCAAATTTTAAATGATCAGCATAAGCTGTTACAACCGACTGTGAACAATTCATCCCATTGTAAAACGAATGAATGGCTTTTTCCTCTATTTCTTTCATATAAAAATGTTTGTGGCGATTTAAATCGCTACTAAAGGTAAGCATATTCCTTACCGAAAAAAAAACCACCCGAAGGTGAGTTTACGATCTTTAATAAAATGTTATTTGCAGGCGAATCTATTTCACATGAAAAGAAGATTCTAAACGGATATCATCGGAGGCTGCTCCAATTTTCACCTGAAACTCACCTGGCTCAATTACTCGTTTCATGGCTCTGTTCCAAAGTGCTAAATCATCAGGTAATAATATGAAAGCTACCTCTTTCTCCTCGCCAGCTTTTAACTCTACACGCTTAAACCCTCGTAATTGCATAAGGGGAGTTGCAACTGAGCTATACAAATCGGTAATATAAAGCTGTACAATTTCACTTCCATCTCGGTCTGAAATGTTTTTCACCTTCACTTTAACAACTTGATTTTCACCCTTAGTAATTTCTACTTTCTCAATATTAATATCGGAATATTCATATTTGCTATAGCTCAAACCATGACCAAATGCGAATAAAGGCTTACTGCTTCCGTAAAAGCTTTTTCGAAAACATATAAAAAGTGACTGCGAGCTTCACGTTCTCCGATGTAAACAGTTCCGGTATTTAATCCTTTTAAAGGCATACTATGAACCCCAAAATGCTTCGGCTCGGCAACCACAGCATCGTCAGCAGTTAAATCCTCTCCCTGCATTCCTTTGATAATCGCAACTCCATTTCGAGCGACCAAATAGGCATCTTCACCATAGGTTTCCTGAACACGAACCCAACGAGGCTCGCGACCAATTCCTAAAACCGGTCCTAATACCATATGAACATTAACCGAACGTGTCTCAGTTGCAATCACCTTTCCAATCTTCTCCATCAAGTCAACATCCCACATGCTTCCCAGTCCCAATGAAACAGGAAATGCAGTTGATTTTTTCCCTGATAACCGTGCAATGCTTCCTCGATAAACAATGCCGGAATTCCCAATCGGGTATTCTCAATTACATATTTTCGAAGTTCGTTAGCATGATCTGCCGTTTTCCGGATAGTAATCATGAACAGAACCAATACTCATTCCATTTAATGCTTTTGTAGCTCTCACTGGTTCTACTCTTCCATCAAGCACCAAGTCTCCAGCAGAATACATATCCAGCTGCATTACTTTTTCTTCCAATGTCATGCGTGATAGCAAATCGGCAACTCTTGTTTCAATACCTAAATCTGCATTTTTATAAGCAGGTAGCTCATCTTTGTTCGTAAATCCAAAAAATAATAGTGTTACAAAGTTGCTGTTTTAGCAGGGCCGATGTTAATGTTAAAAGCTTTGTCAAAGCTATAAATACATTTTAAGTAAAGATTTAAGCCAAAAAAAGCCCACCCGAAGGTGAGCTTGTAAATTGTATCAATCGTTTAATTACGCTCGTT
>NZ_JBFHJW010000021.1:0-57110 GCF_041595635.1 Labilibaculum sp. | reverse complement strand
TCTCATTCCGGTATTCTATTAAGATAAAAAAAGAGAAGTTTTTAAACTCCTCTAAAATTTTCGTCGGGGTGGCAGGATTCGAACCTGCGACCTCCTGCTCCCAAAGCAGGCGCGATGACCGGGCTACGCTACACCCCGAAAATTTGCGGAGAGAGGGGGATTCGAACCCCCGGTACCGTTACACAGTACGTCAGTTTAGCAAACTGGTGGATTAAGCCACTCTCCCACCTCTCCTTTATTGCGGTAGCAAAAGTATGTAAAAATTTCAGATGTGCAAAATATTTTATCAGCATAAATCAAAGATTTATTGCCTTCATTTTATAGTAAATTATAAATCAATGAGATTGAAAAATATTTATTTTATTTTTAATGAAAAAAAAACCGGAAAGCATAAAAATACTTCCCGGTAATCGAGTAAAATTGATCTTCTTTTATTTCTTTTTTCCTTTATCAGATGGATTGGCAATATTTTCGCGCATGCTTGTATCCGCTTCAATATTCTTCATTCTATAATAATCCATTATTCCTAATTGTCCATTTCTGAATGCCTCAGCCATCGCTCTGGGAACTTCTGATTCGGCCTCAATAACCTTTGCCCTCATCTCCTGAGCCAATGCTTTATTTTCCTGTTCGGAAGCAACAGCCATTGCTCTTCTCTCTTCTGCTTTTGCTTGTGCAATTTTTAAATCAGCTTCAGCTTGATCTGTTTGTAGAACAGCTCCAATATTTTTACCTATATCGATATCAGCAATATCAATAGACAAAATTTCAAATGCAGTTCCTGCATCCAATCCTTTCTCCAATACAACTCGCGAAATATAATCCGGATTCTCTAAAACAGATTTATGCGATTCGTTGGAACCGATAGAAGATACAATTCCTTCTCCAACTCTAGCCAAAACAGTTTCCTCACCTGCACCACCTACCAACTGGCGAATATTAGCTCTCACTGTCACTCGAGCCTTTGCAATTAACTGAATACCATCTTTAGAAACAGCAGTTACTGGAGGTGTATTAATAACTTTAGGAATTACACTCATTTGTACTGCTTCATAAACATCTCTACCCGCCAAATCGATTGCTGTTGCCATTTTAAAGCTCAAATCGATATTTGCTTTTGACGCAGAAACCAATGCATGCGTAACTTGAGCAACACGGCCTCCTGCCAAATAATGGGCTTCTAACTCATCCCGATTCAAAACCAAACCAGCTTTTGTTCCTTCAATTAAAGCACTCACAATCACTTTTGGTGGAACCTTTCTCCATCGCATAAATACTAATTGAAGTAACGAAATGCGAACTCCTGACAACAGAGCCGAAAACCAAAGACCAACTGGGACAAAATAGAAGAGTATATAAACTCCAACCCCGATGGCTACAATTAACAATATCAAAGCACCAATTTCCATTTGCTTAAATTTAAATAGGTTTTACAATTATAATCTTATCAATAATTCCAACAACCTCAACTGGGGTTTTCTCATCGATATAAGTTCCCATTGATTTTGCTTCTACAATTTTATTATTCATTTTTACCATCCCCATAGGCGCAAGACGAGAGGTACAAACACCCTGATCCCCAATCAGAACATCGGAATCTTCCATTTTTTCGACCTTAGAGGTTACTTCGGTTTTCAACATGATTTTATTCCATGTTTTCGACTTTAAAGCAAGGGCAAAGGAGGCCCCGAAAAGAATTATTACAGATAAAATGCTTAAATGTCCAACCGAATATCCATAATGATGATAAGACATATACACTCCTCCAGCAATCATTAATATGCCGCCAATGGCAGCCACGGTAACTCCAGGAATCACTAGAAACTCCAATAATAAAAGGACAATACCAAATACGATGAGTAAAATAATAATTAAGGCTGTCATGTAATCTAAATCTGATTTATTACCACTATACGATACTCACTTTTAATCCTTTTTCAGCTAATCGATCCCGCATGGGCCTGATAGTATTCAGGCTTCCATTTTTTACATCACATTTTCCTTTATAATGAGTAATGTAGGCACATTGCTCAGCTTGATCAGGATTATGCCTACAAACCTCCACCAATGCATCCACCACAAAATCAAAAGTGTGGAAATCATCGTTTATAAGCAGCAAAGTATTACGATTTAAAAGGTCATTAATAACATCGCTCTCTTTCTTATCAGCATCTATATTTTTATCTACAAACATAAATAAGTCCTTCTATTTACTGTCTTAGTATTTCTAATGCTTGTTGAATAGTAATCTTATCGTTACCAGAGAATGCAACGGTAAAAGCATCATTTAAGCCAGCTTCGCGAATCTCCATTTTTAATTTACTCACTCTACTGTACGAATCAAAACTACCTACCGTACAAATGGTAAAACCTCTGTAATCTTTAGAATAATTAATTGGATATTTTGAGAAACTCTCCAATTTTGATTTCACATCCTGAGGGATATCATTAGAATATGCTCCAACTTGAACTCTAAAATAGACTTTATCGTCTCCTTTTGTCGTCATTTCAGGATTAGCTTTTGCACTTACTTTCTTCATTGGCTCAGGCACATAATCCGCATCGGTAACTTTAATAGCAGCACCCAAACTTGTTTTATGTCCATCTTTATAAACTACAACAAAAGTATTTGGAAACAGTTGTCGTACCTCTGGAATTTCCTTCTTAGCAGCAGCAAAGCTAGAATAATTTCCTACCATATATTTAAACAACTTCCCATTCTCAACAACATCTTCCTTAACATCAGCCAAACCAGAAAAGAAACTAGATTCTACTCGGTTAGAAAAAACTCCTACTTGTAAGTGATAAACATATCCATCTTGTGAATGATTATCCATTGCAGGAATCGCTGTAGATGTTCTAGTATCATTTGAAGCAACAACATCTGCAGTAACGGTTCCTATTATATTTTCATTTAGATAATTCGACTCCTGAAGCTGAGCCTCAGCCAATTTATTTTCAGCCTTCTTACTTAATTCAAAAGACTTTTGTTCTAACTTTGAGATCTTATCTGCAAGTGTTTTTTTAGGGGTTCCTTTTACATCATTTAGTTGAATTCTTAGCTGATCGGCAACACCGATTAAACTATCGGAATTAAAACGATCATTTTTGGCCTCTATAAAAATTGCTCTTGCCTGATTAGATTTAAATTCTTTAATAAAATGGTAGGTAAATTCGCTAGTAACAGGGAAATTAAAGTAAGGAAAATCTGTTTCCTTGTACTTATTGGAATAAATAGGTTCGTCATTTTCAAGCAAATTTCCAGCAAGACTAGCATTTCCAACCTCCAAACTTGCAATATCAGCAAGCATTTCTGGATCCATCACTACTTTCTGTTCTGAATAATCAGACAACTTTATTTTGTAGACATTCACCTCATCTTTCCCTGTATCTCTGCTAGAAACAAAACTTGCATACTCATCGTTTAAATCAGTAGCAAAAAACAGATCGTTGGATGTTGAATTAATTGGGAAACCCATATTCTCAGGCTCTGTCCAAGTATCTGATATTTCATTATACACTGAGCGGAAAATATCAAATCCTCCCATACTTGAATGTCCCTGAGAACAAAAGTAAAGAGTTCTGCCATCATTCGACATAAAAGGATAAACCTCATCATAAACGGTGTTTAAAGCACTTAATTCTTCAGCTTCTCCCCACCCCCCGTTTTTTAATCGCTTGGCACGATACAGATCCCTTCCTGTCTTTTTATTTTTTCCATAACTTGAAAAGTAGATGTACTGTCCTTTATTAGCAAGACAAGCAACATCTTTATCACCATCTTCATCATATCGGGATTTAAGTGAATTCTTCTTTTTCGACAGACGATCTTCAAAACCATCTAAATCGTAAGACCTAAAAAAGCCATCTCGACTGACTACTTTTTTGCTTTTAACATCCAACACTGAATAAGAATTTACAAGTGGCAACCCATTCTGACACATCTCTATTAAACGCTCTATCCCAATGGATTTCTTCTTATAATACTCACTAAACTTACGGTAGTAACGAACAGCTGAATTAAACTCATAATTCATATGAAAAGCCCTCCCCAGATAGTAAGGGACCGATGCATTTACATTTTTTGTAGATGCGATTTTTAGGTGCTGGATAGCCTGCTTAATATTCTCATTTACTTCTACTTGACAAACGCCCAAATAATAATTATACTCAGGATCCTGCGGGTATACATTTATCAAATCCTGGTACAAAGGCAAAGCTTTACTATAATCCTCACCATCAAAAAACACAAAAGCTTTTTGTTCAACCTCTTGTTCTGTCTTCCCTTCCTGAAAACTTTGTGCTATCGACACCTGAAAAAAGAAAAAAGAAAGCAAAAATAAACAGTAGCGTAATTTCATTTTATTATTCATAGATCAATCTCTTGAAAATGGAAATAGGTAAAACCATAGTTTTTCCTTCCAATTAACAACAAAAAAGTAAATTCTCTGCCTGCAAACCACTACTATCCATGAACACTTCTCATACTATGCAGGATTTTATAAAGAGTTAAGATAGTAATTATATCATAACAAAGATAATATATAATGTGTAAGTATAAAATTACAAGATAAAGATTAAGATTAACAAAAAAATAAAAAAAAATCTTTTCATCAGGTTTTAGGATCATTTTTTTCTACCTTCAATTACTAATAATTTTAATGATCTAAAATTCGTACCTATACACAGATATAGGTATATTTGCAATTCAAAATTTAAATAGATGCTACTATTAAAAGAAGGAGATAAAGCTCCATGTTTCACTGGATTAAACCAAGATAACAAAGAACTAAAACTTTCCGACTTTACTGGAAAAAAAATCATTCTATATTTTTACCCCAAAGACAATACTCCTGGGTGTACCGCAGAATCGTGCAACCTAAACGAAAATTACGATGAACTCAGCAAAAAAGGATTCGAGATCATAGGGGTAAGTCCTGATAAGATAACATCACACCAAAAATTTATTGCAAAATACAATTTGGCGTTTAATTTAATTGCCGACACAGAAAAAGAAATATTGGAAGCGTATGGTGCCTGGGGAGAGAAAAAACTCTATGGCAAAACCTATATGGGCGTTTTAAGAACTACCTTTATCATTTCCGAGCAAGGCTATATCGAAAAGATATTCCAAAAAGTAAAAACAAAAGATCACACCCATCAAATCCTTGCCGAGATGGGCCTACTTTAGTAAATAAATAATTCAGAATATATGAGCGCAAAAGAAGTTTCAGAAATCAACAAAGAAAAGCTAAAAGCTCTCCAATTAACCATGGAGAAAATTGACAAAACCTATGGAAAAGGTGCTATCATGAAGATGGGCGACAATGCCATCGAAGATATTCCTACCATTTCAACTGGATCTTTATCCTTAGACATGGCCTTAGGCGTAGGAGGACTTCCCCGAGGAAGAATTATTGAAATTTACGGACCAGAATCTTCGGGTAAAACTACCCTAGCAATTCATGCAATTGCCGAAACTCAAAAAGCAGGAGGAATTGCCGCAATTATTGATGCTGAGCATGCATTTGATCGATTTTATGCTGAAAAACTAGGTGTTGATACTGAGAATCTATTAATATCTCAACCTGATAATGGAGAACAAGCTTTGGAAATTACCGATCAGTTGATCCGTTCTTCTGCAATCGACTTGATTGTAATTGACTCGGTAGCTGCCCTAACTCCTAAAGCAGAAATTGAAGGTGAAATGGGTGAATCAAAAATGGGTTTACAGGCTCGTTTAATGTCTCAAGCTTTACGTAAACTAACTGCAAACATCAACAGAACAAACACTACTTGTATTTTCATCAACCAATTGCGAGAGAAAATTGGAGTTATGTTTGGTAACCCAGAAACAACCACTGGTGGTAACGCTCTTAAATTCTATGCTTCTGTTCGCTTGGATATTAGAAGAATTGGACAAATCAAAGACGGCGATGAAGTAAGTGGAAACCACACTCGTGTGAAAGTTGTAAAAAATAAAGTTGCACCTCCATTTCGCAAAGCTGAATTCGATATAATTTACGGAGAAGGGATTTCAAAAACTGGTGAAATCATCGACCTTGGTGTAAATTACAACATCATTAAAAAAAGTGGATCGTGGTTTTCCTATGGTGACACTAAGTTAGGACAAGGTCGTGAGGCTGTTCGAAAACTTCTTATCGACAACGTTGAATTAGCCGAAGAATTAGAAACTAAAATTATTACAGCAATCAATCAACCTGCTCAATAATTTTTCAAATAAAACAATCCAAAGGCCCTCATTTACAGAGGGTCTTTTTTTGAATATAATAATTCACAGCCAACCTATCTCTCAAGCAATTAAGAATTATCAAACATCCATAGACTATTAGATATTCTTTGCATTTATTACATTTACAAGGCAATATAAATTAAACCAACTAAGTTATACTAACATGACAAACAAACAAATTTTGTTGGGCTTAGCTATTGTAACAGGCTTATCGTCCTGCCAACAAAAAGCTGAAGAATCAACTAACGACTCCTCCTATAAAACACCGGAAACTCATCTTACATCAGATGTAATGACTCCTGAAGTATTATGGTCATTCGGTCGTCTGGGAGGAGAAAACATCTCACCTGACGGTACCACTATTTTATATGGAGTAAGCTATTTTAACAAGGAAGAAAATCGTTCATATCGCGATTTGTACACTCTTCCGGTTGAAGGCGGTGAGGCAGTACAAATTACAAACTCCTCCCAAAAAGAGCATAACGAAATATGGAAACCCGATGGAAAAAAAATTGCCTACCTAAGTTCGGAAAGTGGAACCAGCCAAATGTGGGAAATGAATCCTGATGGAAGCGATGCTGTTCAAATTTCGGATATCGAAGGCGGAATAAATGGTTTTAAATATTCTCCTGATATGAGCAAGATTTTTTACCTGAAAGAAGTTCAGGAAGAAAAAAAAGTTCAAGACTTATATCCTGATCTTCCAAAAGCAAATGCTCGCGTAATTAATGACATGAATTATCGTCACTGGGATAGTTGGGTAGATACCTACACTCATATTTTTATTGCTGATTATAGCTCTAAAATTACTTCAGGAACAGACATCATGCCTGGTGAGAAATGGTCTGCGCCAGTAAAACCCTTTGGTGGAATCGAACAAGTAAACTGGTTAACAGATTCAAAAACTTTAGCCTACGTATCTAGAAAACTACAAGGTACCGAATATGCAAAATCTACTAATTCGGACATTTATTTCTACGACACAAAAACAGGTGAAACCAAAAATGTAACTGAAGGAATGATGGGCTACGACATGAATCCTGTTTTTTCTCCTGACGGAAGTAAAATGGCTTGGGAAAGCATGGAAAGAGATGGTTACGAGGCCGATAAAAATCGTTTATTCGTAATGGATTTAGCCACTGGTGAAAAAACATTCTACACGAAAAATTTCGATCAGAATGTTCAATCATTAACCTGGTCGGCAAACAGCAAAGACATTTATTTTATTTCGGGATGGCATGCCGTTCAGGAAATCTATAAACTTTCCTTAGCTGATGGAAATATAAAGCAAGTTACCAAGGGAATCCACGATTACCATACGGTACACATTGCCGGCGATGCTCTTATCGGAACCAAAGTATCCATGTCGAAACCAGCTGAAATCTACAATATTAATCCGGCCACGGGAGAAGAAAAAGAAATTTCATTCATCAACAAAAACATTCTTGATCAATTAGAAATGGGGAAAGTTGAAAAACGATGGATTACCACAACCGACAACAAACAAATGTTAGTTTGGGTAATTTATCCACCTCATTTCGATGCCAGCAAAAAATATCCTACTTTGCTTTACTGCCAGGGAGGACCTCAAGGAACCGTTTCTCAATTTTGGAGCTACCGATGGAATTTTCAGATGATGGCTGCCAACGATTATATTGTTGTTGCTCCAAACCGACGAGGCTTACCGGGTTTTGGTCAGGAATGGAATGAACAAATTTCAGGAGATTATGGTGGACAAAACATGGAAGATTACCTAAGTGCAATTGATGCCATCAAACAGGAACCATTCGTAGACGAAAACCGATTGGGATGCGTAGGTGCTTCCTACGGTGGCTTCTCTGCTTTCTGGTTAGCTGGGCATCACGAGAAACGCTTTAAAGCATTTATTGCCCATGACGGAATGTTTAATTTGGAATCTCAATATTTAGAAACCGAAGAAATGTGGTTTGTAAACTGGGACTTAGGAGGTCCTTTTTGGGATAAAAACAACAAAATAGCACAACGATCTTACGCCAATTCGCCTCATAAATTTGTGCAAAATTGGGACACTCCAATTTTGGTTGTGCACGGAGGAAAAGACTACCGCATTGTTGACTCTCAAGGAATGCAAGCTTTTAATGCTGCTCGATTACGAGGAATTCCAGCCCAACTTCTTCATCTTCCCGAGGAAAACCATTGGGTTTTAGGTGTTCAAAACGGAATTTTATGGCAACGCACATTTGCCAATTGGCTTGATAAGTATGTGAAAAATGCAAAATAAAAATCATCATTAATCAACATATAAATCCCCATCAAACAAGTATTTGGTGGGGATTTTTGCCTTCCATATTTTCTAACACTACTAATAATTCACACATCTGCCTTTCTGTGAAAATAAAATTCCTAAGTTTGCATAAAATTTTTGCCTTCATGAAAAAATTCCTATTCTCTACAAGTGTTCTTGCAATTTTTGCCTGCTTACTTTGGGCCACTCCATTTACAGCCATTAAAATTGGTTTAAAATATTCTACCCCTCTGCAATTTGCAGGAATGCGTTTTTTTATTTCCGGATTAATCATTCTTCCTTTTATCAAAGATCTAAAGTCAAAAATTGAGAAAGCAAAAAAGCGGTGGCATTTCATTTTATGGGTTGCCTTACTCCAAACCTCATTTCTTTACGGATTATTCTATACCGGCATTAATTATGTACCTGGTGCTTTAGGTGCAATGCTTATAGGTTCATCCCCGTTATTTACTGCAGTAGTAGCTCATTTCATGTTGAAAAATGATAAAATGAGCTGGCAAAAAATAATGGCAATTCTCATAGGAATTAGCGGCGTTTGCATTATTAGTTTAGGAAGATCCGATTTTGTTCTCACCACAACTATTCCCTTAGGAGTAGGAATTCTGATTTTGAATAATATCGTTGGAAGCACGGGAAATGTAATTGTCTCAAGAGATGCAAAAGATATGCCTCCACGAGTATTGGCTTCCTTCTCAATGATTATTGGCGGTGCTGTCTTGCTACTAGTTTCAATTCCTACAGAACATCCAACATGGTCCACCATTCATCCAACCGAATATTACCTTTCTCTGGCATGGTTAGCTATGGTTTCGGCATTCGCTATCACAATTTGGTTTGGACTATTGCAACGCCCAGGAGTAAAAGTTTCCAATTTAAACACCTGGAAATTCATCATACCAATTTTTGGAGCCTCTTTAAGTTGGATGGTTTTACCCGGAGAAAAACCTGATGCACTTTCCATTACGGGAATGCTCGTAATTGCCAGCAGTTTACTCTCAATAAATTATTTGAATCGAAAAGCTTTAAAAATCAAAAACGCAAGCAACTGAAAATAGTTTCTATTTCCTTTTTTTTCGCGACGAAGCAATCTCATGCCTTCTATGTAATTAACTAGCTTTCTGAGCAAATTGAACCATAAGGTCATGAATAAAATACTCGTTCCTAACCAAACAACAACAATATTAAACCAAAAGGTATCGATATAAAAGAAAGAAACTCGTTTTACAGGAGAATAGAAATGAGAACGTCCAATTTTTGACTTAGGGTTCATCAAAATTGGATCTTTCTTTTGAATCAAACGACCATCTACCTCAATTAATTTGTTGACTTCTGATTTATTAAGCACCAAATCGGCTAAGGCTGTATTGTAATATCTTTGCTTAAAACCGTAAACGCCATCGCGCCCCAGGGAATCGACCAAACGAGAATATTCAAAGTCCTTTTTATAGCCAGATTCGCGCCCCAACCCCATGTAGTATAGTTTTACATTATCTAGAAAAGCTGTGGTTTTTTCAGCCACATTTAAATTAAAATCGTGAAAATTTAACTCCTTAAGTTCTGGGAAAATTTTTATTCCTGATTCGCTTCCTAAACTGACAATTTCATTTCTCAACATCCCAAAATTTGCTTTTATTTCTTCCGAATCCTGTTCAAACTCGATACTGCGCTTACAATCAAGTAAGATGGATTCAATTCGAGGAATCAAAAAAGAACTTTTAAAAGACGCATCACTAATTCCTTTTTCAAAATCGAAAAAATGCTTCTCAAATTCGTTATCTCTAAACTGTGTAACAGCCAAAGCCTCATAAGCCCATCGAGTAGTCATTAAATTTCCAACAATTGGCACATAAACTTTATCGGTAATTCCCGTATGTAAATCATCAAATTTAATCATTGCACCTCCCAACAAAAGCTGTGGAACCAATATCAAAGGAATCAAAATATAGATAGTGATTACAGAATTTAACCCTGCTGAAATATTCAAACCAATCAGGTTCGAGAAGCAAGATGTTGTGAATAAAACCAACCAATAGGCAAAAATCATATCCTGAATCTCGAGAATATAATGAGCCACCAAAACGAAAGAAATAGACTGAATAGCAGAAAGAAGAAATAAAAAGATAATTTTAGAACTGAGGTAGCTAAACCGACACAGATTCAAAAATTTCTCACGCTGCAAAATCCTCTTGTCCCTTATTATTTCTTCGGCGCTCACCGTTAATCCCAAAAACATAGAAACGACCACCGACATAAAAAGAAATACCGGGAAATTTTTATTGTCTCCAAATACATATCCGCCATCAGTGGTGAACTTTGTAAAATAAGCCAGTATCACAGCAAGTAAAGGAGCCTCGAATAAATTAATAATTAAGTATTGCTTATTACTTAACTTTGAAAGCACATTACGAAGCCAAAAAATAGAAAACTGCTTTATTTTACCTGGAATTTTAAAATCACTTTGTGGCAATTTTTTATCAACATGCAAGGGTAAATGATTGGCCTCAATATTATCGAGGTATTTCTGATACCACTTATCAGGAGGAGTTCGGCGTTCTCGAGTTGGCTTCCCCTGTTCATCGATCAATTTAGCTTCTACAATTTGTAAGATCTGCTCCGGATTTACATTTCCGCAAGTCACGCACTCACTTTCCGAAGCATTCACTTGAGAATTCTGTGTTTTAAAATAAACAATGGCATCAATTGGATTCCCATTGTAAATTGGATAACCACCCTTATCGAGTATCCAAAGCTTATCGAACATCTTAAAAATAAAGGAAGAAGGCTGATGAATATTTACAACCACCAGTTTCCCCTTCAAAGTTTGACTTTTTAGTAAATTCATCACCATTTCCGAATCGGTAGAAGACAAACCTGATGTAGGCTCATCTACCAAAAGAATGGCTGGCTCACGCATCAATTCCAGCCCAATATTGAGCCTTTTTCGCTGACCTCCACTAATAAATTTATTTAAGGGATCACCAACCTTAAGGTTACGCACTTCATACAAATCTAAATCCTGAAGAATTCTCAATACCTTTTTTAAGATTTGTATTTCACTATAATCCTTAAAGCACAGTTTGGCATTAAAATACAGGTTTCGAAAAACACTCAACTCTTCTATGAGCAAATCATCCTGAGGCACAAAACCAATTAAACCACGAACAGCTAATTGATTTCGATGAATTTCATAATCGTTAATTCTAATCTCGCCCCGATTTAGTGGCAAGTTTCCATTCAAAACATTCAGCAAAGTTGATTTTCCAACCCCACTTCCACCCATAATTCCAATTAGCTGTCCACTTTCTTCTGAGATATTAAATTTATGAATTCCATTTTCAGAATTTCGAAACTTAAATTCGATATCTTTAGCGGTAAATACAATTTTTTCCTGCACTTCCTCCTGTAGAAATTTACCAGCAATATCTGAATAGTAAAGCGATTTAATATTGGGACCTTTAATGATAGAACCGTTGCTCAACTGATAGGTTTTATCAGATTTTATCTTATTTCCCTCCAGATAAAGATTCAACTCTCCCTCGTACTTAAAAACCAACAAGTTTACACTTTTCGCAAACATAACTACAATTCGCCCATACAAATTGTAACAAAACAAATGTTTATAATCATTGTCCTTTCTCTTCGGATCCTTTTTCATGAACCAAGACAAGTTATCGGACCACTCCGTAACCTTATTATCTATGATTAAGAATTTACTTTTATCGAATTCATCAAGAGTATCGCCCCAAACAAAAGCAAGACAGTTAATAAATTCGGAACGAGGAATTTTAAAGCTCTCCGCAACAATACTTATAAATTCAAATTCATTCTCACTCACCAACTTGTCTTCGTAAACAAATTCGAGCAAATGCAATAATACAATTAAACGTTCTTCCTGAATTAACTCAGATTTTATTTTGGAACAAACTTTAGTGGCTTCGGTTAAAGAAAGAATATTTCCTTCCTGGGCATTTACATTCGCCTGATACTCCATCTCTCGATGATAAAATTCAGAATAGTTTTCGAACAAACGCAGGTATTCAAGCTCAAGTTCCATGTTCACATATCGTTTTAGAAACCCTTCTACAATCACTTTTCCTTCGCGCGAAATTCCACGTTCTTTGGCATTAGCAACAATGGCAAAGAGATGCATTAATGCATTTAAAATCGATTCTCCCATTTACATCTTTGGAATTATTGGTTTGTTTTTATCAGACTAATCTAAATTTACAACTTATTTCTTTAGTGCAGGAATATTAAAATACTAGTTTGTGGACACAAAAAAAACTGCCTTCCAAAATGGAAAGCAGTTAGAAATTTATTAGACTATTTTCAATTATTGAACGATAGACTCTCTAAGCTTAGTAACACTTGCGGTAATTTCATCCAACTGTGCCTTGTCCATGCTTCCATCTACAATTTTATCGTAGCTTACTTTCAAACCATGTAACTCTACTAATATTGAATCGATATTTGGATCTTTGGCTTCTGGTTCTAATACAGCTAGTAATTTTTCTAATGATTCTTTCTGATCAAAAATAACTTTTACAATTTCCGAATTCGCATAAGTATTGTCAGAAATATTAGTTGCAATATATAAGCCTTCAATAAAACTACCACTCACAACCAGTAAAGAAAGATTTCCTTTTGCGTTTTTATTTAAAAATTCATAAGTATCGTAAAACGAATTAGTAATTATTGATACCAACTGATCTTTATTATCTAAATTTTTCTCTACCTCTTCCACTAAAGTCTCATTGTAGGCACTCGTAATTTCCAAATTGTCGATTAAAGATTTCGATGCCTTTAAAAACAACATTGTTTCCTGCTTACGCTGATAGGTACTTGCATAACTTAAATCAGCACTATAAACACCTAAATTTAAAGCTCTTGCTTTTTCTGTGAAATATTTATCTGCATTCTCAGTAGAATTCGAAAGTCCTAAAATATAATCAGCACCAATTCGATTCAACATAGAAGTTAATTCAAAAGTAGTTGGAAGAGGATATACAACATCTCTTACCTCTTTCTCGATCGCTTTCTTAAGCAAAGGTTTAACAGTTTGCTCTTGAGCTTTCTTTTTATCAACTGGCTTACAAGCAACAAAATTAAATGCAAAACCCATAACTAAAAGAAAAACGATATAACGATAATTAGTTTGTTTTTTCATAAATATTAAATTTTTATAAATCCAAGATTCAAATTTTATAGGTCTAAATTTAACAAAAAGGGAGCGAATTACAAGCACTAAAGGCCCAATATATTTATACAATTTTATTCCAAAATATTCGTCCTTAGAATAAGAATACTTATCGCCACAATCAAACATGAATCAATACATATTTAAATCCAAAACAAGAACTGTAAATCAACAAATACATCTTAAAAAGATTGTGACAAAAATCTCGCCAAGCCTTTAAAAATTAGACTTATCAACAGTATTATGCAGGATGAATTCGTTGAAAAAAACTCTGCTTGTAATTGTTTCCAATGGGAATTGTTCCTTTTTCGAGGTGAACCATATTTCCTTCTATCGATTTAATTTTAGATAAGGAAACAATGTAGGATTTATGAATTCGATAAAACTTCTGCGAGGGCAACAAACGCTCAATCCCCTTAAGAGACTGATAGGTAACCACATGTCCATCATTAGTAAAAATCTTTACATAGTCACCCAAAGCTTCTACATATAAAATAGAATCCAGATTAATATTAATGGTTTTCTTATTTGCCTTCACGAATATATAATCTCTTTCTTCCTTACCTAACTCTAGCAATTCAGCAGGCCCCTTCCCCCTATCTTCAGCCTTTTGAACAGCCTGTAAAAACCGTTCAAACGAAAATGGTTTTTTCAGATAATCCAACACATTTAACTCGTAACTTTCTAATGCATACTCGGTATAGGCTGTTGTAATAACAACCATAGGTGGGTTCTTATAGGTTTTAAGAAAATTAATTCCACTCAACCTGGGCATATTGATATCTAAAAAAATAAGATCAACATCTTGCTCTTGCAGAAGCTCCATAGCCTCAATAGCATCACTGCACTTCCCTTTTAGTTCTAGTCCAGGCAATTCCGAGATGTATTTCTCTAAAACACGCTGTGCAAGCGGCTCATCATCAACAATTAAACATTTTAATTTCATAGAATCTTAACTTCGTTAGGACAAATCAATTTGCAAGGTAACTTTAAAAAGCTTGTTATCCTCCTTAATTACCAAACGGTGCTTTTCGGGGTACAACAGCTCTAAACGACGAATCACATTTTTAATTCCAATCCCCCCATTTTTTTCGTTCTCTTTATTCCAATCGCTAGCCAAGCGATTTTCTATTGACAACTCTATTTCGTTAGTATTTTCAAAATTAAAGAGAATATTAACAAAGCCGTCATTGTTTTTACCGTAAGCTCCATGCTTAAATGCATTTTCTATCAGTGGTTCAAACAAAAGCGGAGCTATTTTTCTTCTTGCCGGATCTCCCTTCACTCCAATCTGCACAGGTACACTATCGTCCAATCGAATTTTTTGCAAGTCGATATAATTCTGAATGAACTCCAATTCTTTCTCCAGCAGAACATATCGATCATTGCAATCGTAAAGTATGTATCGCATTAAATCAGACAATTTCAACACCAAACTTGGTGCTTTATCTGACTTATCCAAGGTAAGAGAATAGATATTATTTAAGGTATTAAACAAAAAATGAGGATTGATCTGTGCCTTCAAAGCTTTTAGTTCAGCTTCCAATTTTTCCCGCTCAATATCTTTCAACTGAAATGAAATTTTCTGCAAAATAAACCACTCCCTCATCAGTGATAAAAAACTAGTTACACCAACATAGATAAAAGTAAAAAATGCAAAATTAAACCACACTACGAAGGTAAGATCTCCGAAAAATTGCTCGCCTTGCACAAAACGACTTAAAGGATAAACCAACAAAAAATCGATAAAAAAGGCAGACAAAGAAATTATACCTATGAGAGAAAACACATAAAGAAAAAACTTCTGTTTTTTAAAAAAACGAGGAATTAAAACTAAAAGGTTAAAATAAACAGCAGCAGCAAAGCAAAGATTAAAAACCAAGGTCATTAAAACGGGCTCTACTCGCAAAATATTCTTAAAATTACTAGCCACAAACATAGTAAACAACCAAAATGTAAAGGCAAGTACCCAAAACAAAATATGATAAGCGATCCTACTACGCGATATTTCTTTTATATTAGTCATAAGTTGGAACTACTGTAAATTTAGAAGAGTAAAGTAAAAAAGAATTCGTTAGCTGTAAAAATTATTCGTTATCACTAACGATTCTCCTGTTAAAAGACAATAATTTTCAGATCTATCGAGGCACATAATATCTATTTCTACTTTGATATCTATCCGAGCTGTTGTAATATTGTAATGAATATAAATTTAAATAAGCAATTCTCTATGCTTGCAAAAGATATCTTATTCTGGAATGTTGACACTCAAATTGATTTTATGAGTAAAACGGGGAAACTTTACGTTTCTGATGCAGAACAAATTCAACCTACACTTGCTCAACTAAGTAGCTTTGCAAAAAGGCACAATATTCAAGTTGTTAACACGGCCGATTTCCATTATTCAAATTCAAAGGAATTGTCCCAGTCTCCTGATTTTATCACCACATTTCCGCCTCATTGCATGGCAAATACATCTGGAGCAGAGTATGTCAACGAAACAAAACCAGAAACTCCTTTCTCCGAGGTTTTGTGGGAAAATAATTATTCCGATAAAGAAATAAGTGCTATTACCGCTCACCGAAACATTGTAATTCGCAAAGATGCCTTCGATGTATTCGAGGGAAATAAATACACAAATGCCATTCTAAAGCAAATTGCCCCAAAAACAGTTTTTGTTTATGGAGTAAGCACCAATGTTTGTGTCGACTGCGCTGTTGTTGGTTTAGCGAAGCAAAATATTAAGGTGTACGTAATTGAAGATGCCATAAAAGAGTTACCAAATATTCCTCTTCCTTATGCAAAATGGGAACAATTAGGCGTAAAAAAAATCACATTCTCAGAAATTAACAACTACATCAACTAAATAGCTGCCAACTCTTTCACTTTCTGAATTTTTTCTTCCAAAGGCATAAAACCATCCAGCCAATGAATGTTTGATCCACTGCGTTCCATTTTACGAAACCAGGTCATTTGGCGCTTGGCAAATTGATGAATAGCCACTTCAAGCTGATTCACCATTTCATCGTAGGTCAACTCACCCACAACGTAACGAGTTAAAAATTTATACTCCAGCCCATAATAAATAAGGTCATCAGCCGAAACACCTGATTTCATTAAGCTTTCTACCTCTTCGACCATTCCCGATTGCAGACGTTCTTTTAATCGCTGGGTAATTCGTTGTCTTCTTACTTCGCGATCGAATTTAATTCCGATCAGTAAAGGATTCATTTCAGGATAATCCATTTCTATTTCAGGATGAGAAGCATAGTATCGTTCAATTTCAATGGCTCGGATAGCGCGTTTTTGAGTTTCTAAATCGGAATTGTTGTGCACTTTTTTGTAGGATCGCAGAATTACGCCTAACTCATCCAATGTTTTATCTAATAATTGATCTCTAAAATCTTGATCTTTGGGCACTGCAATCAACTTATACCCTTTTAAAGCTGCTTCCAAATACATTCCTGTTCCCCCACAAACAATTGGCATTTTTCCTTTTGCAGTAATTTGCTCAAAGGCTTTCACAAAATCCTGCTGAAACTCATACACATTGTATTTATAACCAGCATCAGCAATATCAATCAGGTGATGAGGAATTGTTTTTCCATCCAAAACATATTCGTCCAAATCTTTCCCTGTTCCCAAATCCATACCGCGATAAATCTGTCGGGAATCTGCACTAATAATTTCACCCTCGAATTCTTTTGCCAAATGAACAGCTAAACTTGTTTTTCCTGTTGCTGTTGCTCCTAATACCACCAATAAATTATTCTGCATCTCTACTATTTTTCCCAATCGTATAAAACAATCAATTTTTGTTTATCCAGATAATGATTATCTTTCAATAAGACAAAATTGTATATCTATATTACACAACAAAATTACTCCAAGTTTTTCAGATTCACCAACAAGTCCAGTCAATATGACAATAGCAAGCCTACTAAAGCACTGTCTGCAACTATTTTTTCAAACAGAGAAAGCCTGGGAATCAATTGCAAGTCAATCATGCAAACCAAAACAATTATTTCTCTACCTTCTGCCATTGCTATTATTCATGGCAGCATGCAATTTTTTAGGTTATCAATTTTTCGAACAAAACCCTTTGCAAGAAATCAACATGCATCTTTTTGCAGCAGGTGCAACTTTTGTCTTTTCCCTTCTATACATCTATATTTCGGCTCTTATGACAAGCCAGTTTGCCCATTTCACTATCCGAACAGAACGATTCAAGAGAGCCTTTACTCTTATTACTTTTTCCTTTATTCCTGGCATCATTTTTAATTCGATCGCTTTCCTAATTCCGATGATAAACTATCTAACCATTTTTAGTCTGTTTAGTTTTTTCGTTCTTTACAAGGGAATTTCACCAATGCTTTCCATTCCAGAGAATAGAAAATCAGGTTATTTTACATTTATACTCATCGGCCTCCTTTCTATTAGTGCGGTTTTAGGCGCATTTTTTATTGGCATAGCAAGCCTTATGGGCTTTTAACCAATGTCCAACAATTTTACACTAAATATAGAGCAAATTTAAAAAGCTTGCTTAATTTTGGCACCAATCTAAATTAAGAGAAAACAACAATGATTTTTCGTTCAAAAAATATTCTAAATTCATTCACCCGGTGGCTCAATTTATTGATTTCTCCGGCAATAGAATGGGAAGTAATTGCAAAGGAAACATATCGTGTACAATCCATATTTATCACTTTTTTATTTCCTGTTACTGCAATCTGCTCGGCAATTTCTTTCGCGGGTGCTCTAATACACTCCGGAAGTCTTTTAATTGGCATATCTCAATTTTTCATCTCTTTCTTATCCTTAAATCTAGGATTTTACGCAAGTGGAAAAATGATTAAATTGATGGCACCCAACTTTCAATTACAAATTAAATCGGAAAGTATTTATCCGCTAATAATTTACAGTGGAGCCATATTCTGCCTATTTCATAGTTTGGCTAAACTTTTTACCCCGTACTCATTTCTAAATCAAATTAGCTTGGTCTTCGAACTCTATTTTATTCGTGTATTATGGCTAGGAATATCACCTTTACTCCCTATTTCACAAAATAAAAAAGCAGGCTTTACAATAATGGTCAGTTTACTTATTTTAATTCTCCCATTGCTGTTTGAACGAATGTTTTCTATTATTTTCAAGCTCCCAGTTACAATTTAATATTGTAAATTTGTGAGGCAATTAAGACTTTACAATGCAGAAAATCAATATCAGAAATAAAAAAGCTAGTTTTGAATATGAGATAATTGAAACCTTTGTGGCAGGTATTCAACTATTTGGAACAGAAATAAAATCCATTCGTGCTGGAAAAGCAAGCATAGGGGACTCCTTTTGCTATTTTAATGCCAATGAGCTTTACGTGAAAGAAATGCATATTTCCGAATACAAATTTGGCTCTTACTACAACCACGAAGAAAAAAGAGAACGCAAACTCCTTTTAAACAGAAAAGAATTAGAAAAATTAGACCGCAAAACAAAAGAAAGTGGTCTAACAATTGTTCCGTTACGAATTTTTCTGAATGAAAAAGGATTTGCCAAAATGGAAATAGCTCTTTGTCGTGGTAAAAAACACTACGACAAAAGAGAAAGTTTAAAACAAAAAGATCATAAACGAGAGATAGATCGTATGATGAAGAGATAGTTAGCTTTCTAACTCAATTTTCCTTTAAAAAAATCAAAAAATTCCTTTTACTATTCCTACTTTTTAGTCTATATTTGCAGCCCGCTAAAGAAAATCAGGCTACAGATACGAATATGCACTTTTCAACAGAGAATGAACAAGTTATCAACATTGTTGATGAATTGTTAATAACTCTCAGAAGTCACTGTATTCAATATTTCCAATTGTTAATAACTAAAAATCCCCGCCTTACTCATTAAGGATATTAACAAGTAAAACAGGGATGAATATAAACAGGTAAAAAGTTATTAACAGGTTAATATTCAAAGGTACTACCGCCTAAAAATTCCCTCATTAAGGAAGTTGGTGGTATCTCATGATCTTTGATGGGAAGAAAGTAGCTAAAAAACTTAAGCAAACGATTCGCTTCGGAATATTCTACTTGGTTTGGCTGAATCTCCTTTAAAATTGGCTCTGCATGCCTTTTTAAAACTCCTAGTTCGTAGGGAAGTGCCGAATTAAACATGGCATCAGCCTCTTCCTGAAAAGGAAAAATATTTTTCTCCTCGCCGCGTCTCACACTAGGCCAGCGACTAATGGTATCCAAAGCACTATATTTTCTATATTTATGATCACGTACAATTCTCCTGATCAATCGATTATCGGTTGAAGGAATGCGATTATGACCATCAATGGAAATAGAAGTTAGTGCCGAAACGTAGATTCGAAACTTCGATTCGTCGGCTATTAATGGAGTCAATTTTGGATTCAAAGCATGAATTCCTTCGACCACTATAATTTGCTTACCATTGACCTTCAATTTTTCTCCATTGTAATATCTAGTTCCTGTTTCAAATGAAAATTTTGGCAACTCAACTTCTTGACCATTCAACAAATCAACCAAATTCTGGTTAAACAATCGGATATCTAAAGATTCTAAAGCTTCAAAATCATATTCACCATTCTCATCTTTAGGAGTATGTTCCCTATCGACAAAGTAGTTATCTAAAGATAGATTTACCGGATTTAGGCCTGCTACTTTCAGCTGAATAGCTAAACGTTTACCAAAAGTTGTCTTTCCTGATGACGATGGCCCCGAAATCAAAATCAATTTTGTGTGCTTCCTTTTCTTTCGAATTTTATCAGCAATTTGAGCAATTTTCTTTTCATGAAGAGCTTCTGATATTTTAATCAACTCCGAGATATTATCGTTATCGACATAGCGATTCAAATCACCAACATTGGAAATATTCAACACCTTTCCCCAGCGCTTAAATTCGCTAAATACCTTCATCATTTTCTCCTGATCGATTACCGGTTTTGTCTCAGTTGCATCGCGTCTACCTGGAGGCATCAGGAGCATACCATGAGCAAATGGCAGTAAATCAAAAACCTTTAACTTACCTGTAGATGGAACCAAGAATCCATAAAAATAATCAACAGTACCGCCCAAATGAAACACTGATGTGTACATATTCCCGCGAGTACGAAACAAACTAGTCTTCTCCTTTAAGCCTTGAGATTCGAAAATCTCAATAGCTTTTTCCGTTTCAATTTCCTCACGGATAAAAGGAAGATCCTCATCAATAAGCTCAAGCATTCTCATCTTGATATTTTCGATAAGGTCGGGTGTAAGTAAAATACTCCGGTCGGTAATCCTACAATACAAACCATTTGAAATAGAATGTTCAATCCTAAAGCCGGTTTTGGGAAACAAATCATGAACCGCCTTATACAACAGAAAACATAAAGAACGAACATACATTCGTCGACCATCGGGATGTGTCACGTCCACAAAAGTTACATTTTTGGGCTTGTAAATTTCATAGCTTAATTCTTTCAGCTTATTATTTACCATAGCACCAAGTATTTCGCCATTATACTTAGGGCCCAAATCGGCCAATATTGTTTGAAGATCTGTTCCCAAAGGATAAGACCGCTTCTCTTTTAAATCTTCGAAATAAATATCAATTAATTTTCCCATATCATTCAAAATTTACAAAATGCCTATTTATGATTAGACTGTTTTAAAGATAAGAATAAGGATGATGCATTTAAAATACGAATGGACTAATTTTTGTTAAATTCCTTCTTCTGTTGAAAAATGACAAATAAAAAAGGATCTCCAATTGGAGATCCTTTTTTTCGCATAAACTTTCGCTTACTATTTCATCTCTTCCCTCAAAAATCGAGCAGTAAATGATTTTTCACAATTCAGTAATTCTTCCGGGCTTCCTTCGAATAAGATTTCGCCGCCATTTCGTCCTCCTTCTACTCCAACATCAATTATATGATCAGCGACTTTAATCACATCCATATTGTGTTCAATAACAATTACTGTATTTCCTTTATTCACCAATCGGTTGAGCACATCTAACAGAACCCGAACATCTTCAAAATGCAATCCTGTGGTTGGCTCGTCGAGAATGTAAAGAGTTTTACCAGTATCTCGTTTGGCCAATTCTGTTGCCAATTTTACTCGTTGCGATTCTCCTCCCGAAAGGGTTGTGGAAGGTTGCCCCAAAGTAATATACCCCAAGCCAACATCTTTCAGAACTTTTAATTTCACCAAAATAGAAGGAATATTTTCAAAAAATTCAACTGCCTGATTAATCGTCATATCCAAAACATCACCAATCGATTTTCCTTTGTATCGCACCTCTAATGTCTCGCGATTGTATCGTTTACCATTGCACTCATCACATCGCACATGAACATCAGGCAAGAAATTCATTTCGATGGATCGAACGCCAGCTCCCTGACAGGTTTCACATCGTCCGCCTTTCACATTAAAAGAAAATCGACCTGCTTTATACCCCCGAATTTGTGATTCAGGCAATTTCTCGTACAATTTTCTAACATCACCAAACAAATTGGTATAGGTTGCCGGATTCGATCTCGGTGTTCTTCCTAAAGGCGATTGACTAACCTCTACGACCTTATCGATATTCTGAATTCCATTAATTTTTTGGTAGGGCAATGGATCAGCAACAGAGCGATAAAAGTGTTGAGACAAAATTGGATGTAAAGTCCCATTTATCAGGCTTGACTTACCACTTCCGGAGACACCAGTTACACAAATAAATTTTCCCAAAGGCAAACTAACATCAACATTCTTAAGATTATTTCCGGTGCAACCTTTTAAGGTAATGCTCTTACCGTTTCCCACTCTTCTACTTTCAGGAATTTCAATTTTTTTCTCGCCATTTAAGTAATTAGCAGTTAAACTATTGCTTTTAACAATTTGATCTGGACGTCCAAACGAAACAACTTCCCCACCATGTTTTCCGGCAAATGGTCCCATGTCCACAACATAATCAGCGGAGAGAATCATGTCTTTATCGTGCTCAACAACAATGACCGAATTACCCGAATCGCGAAGTTGCTGCAATGAATAAATCAAACGCTCATTGTCTCTTTGATGCAATCCAATGCTGGGTTCATCAAGAATATATAAAACATTCACCAATTGAGATCCAATTTGTGTTGCTAGTCTAATTCGCTGTGATTCCCCTCCCGAAAGCGAAATCGAACTTCTATTGAGCGATAGGTATTCCAAACCAACATCCATCAAGAAACCCAAACGAGAACGAATTTCCTTTAGAATTTCAACCGCAATTTTTTGTTGTTTTTCGCTCAGATGATGCTCCAAATCCTTAAACCACTCATTCAAGAGCCCCAAATCCATACTTGCAACTTGCGAAATATTTTTGTCGTGAATTTTAAAATGAAGAGATTCACGTTTTAGGCGATCGCCATTACACACATCACAAACCTTAGTAATGATAAATTGCTCAGCCCATTTTTTTGCCTTTTTCGAGGTAACATTACTTTCCTGATTCGAGATGTATTTAATCACCCCATCGAAACTAAGGAAGTAGTTCGATGAAGCCCCTAAAGGAGTATTCTCCAACTTGAAAGTCTCACTACTACCATCTAAAATAATGCTTAAAGCCTCATCTGGAATTTCTTTAATTGGCGTATCCATCAAGAAATCATACTTGCGACCAATGGCTTCTAATTGCCAAAATATCAAGGAATTCTTATATTTTCCCAAGGGAACAATTCCGCCTTCTCGGATACTTAAATTTCGATCTGGAATAATTTTATCCATATCGATGGCATTTACCCGTCCCAGACCTTTACATTTAGGACATGCACCATGTGGCGAATTAAAAGAAAAACTATGTGGAGCGGGTGTGTTATAAGAAATTCCAGTTGTGGGACACATCAATAAACGACTATAAAATCGTGTTTCATCAGTATCCTTATCCTGAATCATAGTAATTCCTTTTCCGTGCTTCATTGCAGTTTGTACCGATTCCTTAAGGCGTTTATCTCCTACTTCCTCGACCACCAACTTATCAATCAGCACCTCAATATTATGATTTTTGTATCGATCAACTTTATAGCCATGATACAATTCCACAATTTCGCCATCTACGCGTGCATACAAAAAGCCTTTACTCCTAATTTGCTCGAACAATTCTTTATAATGACCCTTTCTCCCTTTCACAATTGGAGCCAAAATAAGAATCCTTTTGTGACTAAACTTTTCATGAATCAAACTAATAATTTGCTCGTCGGTGTATTTGACCATTTTCTCACCAGTTTCGTAAGAATAGGCAATTCCTGCCCGAGCATATAAAAGACGAAGAAAATCGTACAGTTCGGTGATTGTTCCTACAGTAGAACGAGGGTTTTTATTAGTTGTCTTTTGTTCTATAGAAATCACCGGACTCAAACCAGTAATTTTATCAACATCCGGACGCTCCATTCCACCCAAAAATTGTCGGGCATAAGCCGAAAAAGTTTCGACATATCTCCGTTGACCTTCTGCATAAATAGTATCAAATGCAAGTGAGGATTTTCCACTTCCACTCAAACCAGTAATCACCGAAAGTTGATTTCTGGGAATACTAATATCTATATTTTTAAGGTTATGAACACGAGCACCAAAAACTTCTAGCTTTTCAGTATCCAATGATTCTTCCCCATTCTTGTTTTTATGATTCTTGACAGTCAATTTACAATCTCCTTTTTACACCCTCTAATTGGTTACTTTACAGAAACAGAATCGGATGGGTTTTTATATTCAGAAAATGCAAAATTAATATATCCTTTGGCAGGAAGAGTAATTTCGTACTCTTTTTTATATTTATTTGTTAGGTAAGCTTTTCGAAGCCAAGGATTAAAAAACTTCAGTAGCTTATAATTAATTCCATTTTCCTTGGCAAAAAATGCAAAATTCTCCACGCTACCAGTAATTTTTAGCTTACGAGTAGGAATGTTAACATACAAATCAGACTCACGATACTTAAATCCGAATTCATCAGTATTCTCCATGATTCTCTTAATAGCCATAATCCGGAAAACATACCGTCCCGTTTCTTCCCCCAAAAGAAGATCAAAGTAATTTCCTGCATCTTGCAATTGCATCTGCCTATCTAAAAATCTTCTACCTGAATTATAGGAAGCTGCCACCAGTGTCCAGGATCCATATTTTTTATAGGAATCTTTCAGATAGTTACAGGCGGCATGAGTTGATTTTTCAACATTATATCTTTCATCTACTTCGCTTCCAACTTCCAAACCATAATCTTTAGCCGTTCCTTCCATAAATTGCCAAATTCCGACGGCTCCAGCAGGCGATTCAATGGTTTGAACCAAACCACTTTCAATAAGTGCTAAGTATTTAAAATCATCAGGGATTCCTTCCTCCCTTAAAATAGGTTCGATAATTGGAAAAAAACGATTGGCTCGCTTAATAAAAAGCAAGGTTTGAGATTGCCAGTAAGTATTCACCAAAAGCTCTCTATCAAACGACTCCTTCACATCCCATCGCTCTATGGGTACATCTTCACCAGCAAATAAAATTTTATCAGGCGTTTTTAAAGCATAAACATTGTACTTACTCATGTATTCGCTACCAATATGCTCAGTAACGGGATCGTTTACTTTGGAGAAATTAAAAAGTTGAGCAGCCAAATAAACACCGCCGAAAACAATAAGGAGAATTCTGATTTTTTTTATTGAAGTATATGTAGTCATGATTATTTTTTTTGTTGGATACCAAAAGTATAAGATATTACTTGATTTAAATCAAAAATGTTTGACTAAAAAGATTATTTCTATCAATAAAAATTTACAGTTCATCAAGATTCAATATAAAAAATTTTGCAAAGTAATTTAGTGAATTCAAACAAAAGCATGCAACAAATTAATTTTGAATTCGTTATATTTAAACCTAGTCGTTTATGCGACTACATCGGCTAATTATTAACCCAATCCCTAAATCCAAAAAGAATGAAAACATCTCTTTTTCTTTTCTCCTTCATTTGGATCTTTCTTTTTTTCCCCGCCTGCGATGGTGAAACAACAATCAATTTCCCTACTGATATCATTCAAGATTCACGAATTTCAGATTCTACCTTCCAAATTCTACTAGATGATGCTAAACTTTTGTGCTTAAACCTATATTTAAATGAGGAAAGTAAAGAACTAAGAAATATTGAAATTGATGAGTCAAATATTGCACCAATCATCTCAGCCGTCCAAATGGTATTTTTAGACTCGTTGCTTTCTGCCAGTTATCAAATAAGAGACTACCAAATTCACACCCTTTGCCCCATTCAATTGCACGAAGGAACCTTACAATCCGATAGTTTAAATCCGCACATAACATCTTGGCTTAGGAACAACTACTCGGGCCACGACTTACTTGATGATTACATTTACACTTATAATATTAGCTTGGATTCTCTAGGGAATAACCAATTTCTTTATCATTCCGAAATTGGAATCAATCAGTTGGCCTTAGCTACGGAACTCAAGGAGATTTCCTTTATTCTGGATGCAAAATCAAGCTTTTGTATCGGAGATGGATCGCAAATTGAGATTATCGATTTACAAAATGATTTTATTCACCTTATCTACAGCTATGGCTGGGACGATTGTCCTTCTGGTTGCATCAATCGTCATTATTGGGAAATTGGTGTTTATGGTTCTGGTATTGTTGAATTAATTTCCGAATCGGGCAACCAACTACCCTAATAATTTTCATCTTTGCTCGAAAATCGATTGTTAAACTAATAAAAGTTCAGCTTCTTTTATCTTTATCTTACTTCTATTCTTCTTTTTTAGTAGAGCCTTTTTTTTTACATTCACTCTTCTAAAAAAAAATAAAATATGCCTTACAATTTTGATGAGATTATTAAACGAGAAAATACAGATTGTGTAAAATACGACAAGCTGAACGCCTATTTTGGAAAAGAGAAACTACTGCCTCTTTGGGTTGCTGATATGGATTTTAAAGTTCCACCCTGTATCTCAGAAGCAATCATAAAACGAGCAAATCATGAAATTTATGGATATACCTATCGCGGTGAAGAATGTATATTAAGCATTCAAAATTGGCTGCAAAACAGACACAACTGGGCAGTTTCAAAAGATTGGATTTCATCCAGCCCAGGTGTAGTTACAGCTCTAGCTATTCTTTTACTTAGTTTAACAAAAGAAGATGATAACATAGCCGTTCAGTCTCCTGTATACCATCCATTTTATCATGTAACTAATGATACCAAACGTAATTTGGTAAAAAATCCTCTTCGAAGAACAGAAGCAGGTTACGAAATGGATTTTGAACACCTAGAAAAACTAGCTAAAAAAGGTTTAAAAGCTATTCTTCTAAGTAATCCTCACAATCCGGTAGGCAGAGTATGGACAAAAAGTGAATTGATTCAACTTGGTAAATTAGCTCAAAAATACGACTTTCTGATTATCTCAGATGAAATCCACCAAGATCTTGTGTATAAAAATCATACACACATTCCGATTGCATCTCTTTCAGATGAATTAGCGCAAAGAACAATTACTTGCATTGCTCCCTCTAAAACTTTTAATGTTGCAGGACTAGCCAGTTCAGTGGTAATTATTCCCAATCAGAACTTAAAAAAACAGTACGAAAAAATGCTCAATTCGCTTCACCTAAACAATGGCAATTTATTTGGCCATATAGCCATGCAAGCTGGATATGAAAAGGGAGCCGAATGGTTAGATGAGCTCATGGAATATTTAGAAGGAAATGTAAATTTTCTTAGAAGTTACATCGAAAAAAATATGCCCAAAATTAAATTAGTGGAACCAGAAGCAACCTATTTGCTATGGCTAGATTGCCGATCATTGGGAATAAATACCGAACAATTAAATCAACGTTTAATTAATGAAGCAGGTCTTGCCTTTAACAAAGGAACCACTTTTGGAGAAGAAGGAGAAGGATATTTTCGCATTAACATCGGTTGTCCGCGCTCTATTTTGGAGCAAGCACTTGTTCAATTGAAAAGTATCGTCAACCAATTTTAAAAATAGTTGCAATGTACGAATTACCTTTTCGCCACAGACTAAAATAAAAGAGTGAATTTAAGCAATGACCTAAGATCTTTAAATTCTAAACAACAATCAGATATCGTTGTGGCTGAAAACATAATTCTGTGTTTACACACAAAAGCCCAATAGACAAATATTGGGCTTTTATTTTTCTAAAAAGCAAAGCATTTTTCATCAACAATTTAGCGCTATCGTTTTTAGGTCGTCACCTCTCAAAAAAAAACACTTCTAATTTTTTATTTCTCGAAATTCGAGTAATTTCGCGAACTCAAATACAGAAGCATATGCATTGGAAAAAACCTTGGTTTCAATTTTTTATCCTCATCCTCTTAGCTTTTATTTGGGGGTCTTCTTTTATCTTAATGAAAATAGGATTAAATAGTTTTAGCAGTGAACAAGCTGCCGGCATTCGAATGCTTTTAGCCTCGCTTGTCCTTTTACCCTACTCCCTGAAAAATCTAAAATTTTTACAACGAAAAGATCTCGTAGGTCTACTAATTGCAGGTTTCATTGGAAGTTTTATTCCCGCCTTTCTGTTTACCAAAGCACAAACACAAATCGATAGTGCTTTGGCTGGTATGTTAAATTCACTAACTCCAATCTTCACTTTACTAATTGGGATACTGCTCTATAAAACAAAATTTAAGTGGCTGCAATTAACCGGATTATTATTGGGTTTAGTTGGAGCACTTGGTCTGATTACTTCTGGTCAAGATCTATCCATCGGAAAAATTAATAGTTATGCCTTACTAATTGTTCTAGCCACTCTATTTTATGGCATAAATATTAATGTGGTAAAAGCTCGTTTATCGCACTTAAGTGGTATTCAAATCACCTCATTATCCTTCTTTTTCACTGGGCCAGTTGCTTTTATTTATTTGGCTACAACCGACTTCAATCCAGTACTGCAATCTCCAAATTGGCCGATTCATTTTCTAGCTTTAGCGGCTTTGGGAATAATGGGAACCGCTCTCGCCATGTTACTTATGAATAGCCTAATCAGGCATAGTTCGGCTGTATATGCCTCATCAGTTACCTATATTATTCCAGTTTTTGCCATACTCTGGGGAATAATTGATAACGAAACGATTTCAATCTTACAGCTAATGTGCATGATTATTATTCTGTTAGGAGTTTACTTGGTCAACAAAAAAGAAAAAATAAAGAGCCATGCTCCTATTCAGGCAAAACTGTAAAAGCTTATTTTGCTTGCTCATTTCTTAAAAAGATCAATATAGTTTCTATTAACTGGATATTTTGTAATTTTGCACGGAATACAAACAAATACAATCCCTCCATGTTTTTAAAAAAATTAGATCCTCAGCTTTTAGAAGCGATTGAAAATTTAGGATTCGAAACCCCTACAGAAGTTCAAAAGAGCTGCATTTCAAAAATAAAAAGCGGAGTTGATTTGTTTGTAAAAGCTCCTGACGAATCTGGGAAAACATACACAATCATTATCAGTATTATTCAGCAACTTAAAGCTGAATTTGAAGATGTACCAAGAGCCATTGTGGTTGTTTCGGACAGAGAAAAAGCCATTCGCTTAAAAGAACAATTTCTTGAGCTTTGTGAAAACACAAGTTTGCGAATATTTAGCGAAGGTGATGCAGGGAATCTTCATAACCTCCGTGATAAAATTTATGCTGGATCGGATATTGTAATCGCAACTGCCAAAAAATTCAATGAACTCTATTCATTCAGTGGCATCAATTTAAACAACCTAAAAATGGTTGTAATAGATGATGCCGAACTAATCATTAAAGAACAAATTGTTTCGGAAATAAATCGACTTTCGGATAACCTACCAAAAGCACAACGAATCGTTTTCAGCCATAAAATCACCAATAAAATGGAAGATTACATGGCAAATTACATGAATTTCCCTGTGGTTTTAGATTTTGAATAATACAAAAGCGCCTCCACTCCTTGTGAAGACGCTTTCTTAATTTTCTCTAATTTTTATCCCAAATAAGCTTTAAACATCCAGTTTAATTTCTCGAAATAAGAAACGTAAGCAGGAAGTATATCTAAAGTTCCTTCATCTTCATTCGCATTGGCTTGCTCAATTACATTCTTTACTTTTTCAATGAGAATATTGTGCGATTCTACTATTTGTCTCACCATATCGACTCCTGAAGCATTAGCATTGGCTTCCTCTATGCTCGAAACAGCTACGTAATCGGAGAAACTTCCCAATGGATTCCCATCCAAACTCAAAACTCGCTCGGCAATTTCATCCACCTTATCGCTGGCATCCAAATACAATTCTTCAAATTTAGTATGCAACTCAAAAAATGCCTTTCCTCGAACATTCCAATGGAAGTTCCTTAGATTTTGATAATACAGTTGATAATTAGCTAATAAAATTTGCAATTGTTCAACTTCTTGTTCTTTTACATTTCCTTCTAGTACTGCTGAATTACTTCCTACTTCTTTCATGATTCTATGTTTTTATTATTGTTCTTATTTTAAATTGATAGTACAAATATCGCGGCTATCGAATTATTAATTTTTATCTAGCTATAAGAATAACTTATAATCTAATATTCTTATCCCAAATAGGCTTTAAACATCCAGTTTAATTTCTCGAAATAGGAAACGTAGGCAGGAAGAATATCTAAAGTTCCCTCATCGCCATTCTTGTCGGCTTCTGCAATTACGTTCTTTACCTTTTCAATTAGAATATTGTGCGATTCTACAACTTGTTTCACCATATCGGATCCTGAAACATTGGCATTGGCTTCCTCAATGCTCGAAACTGCTACATAATCGGAAAAACTTCCCAATGGATGAGCATCGAGACTTAGAATACGCTCTGCAATTTCATCTACTTTATCACTAGCATCTACGTACAACTCCTCAAATTTTTCGTGCAGTTGAAAAAATTCTTTTCCTCGTACATTCCAGTGAAAATTTCTTAAGTTCTGATAGTACAACTGATAGTTGGCTAACAAAATTTGCAATTGCTCTACTTCTTGTTCTTTAGAGTTTCCTTCTAGTACTGCTGAATTACTTTTTACTTCTTTCATGATTCTATATTTCTATTGTTCTTATTTTAAATTGACAATACAAATATCGTGGCTATCGAATTATTATTTTTTATCTATCCATAAGTAAAACTTATAATTTAAAATCGTAATTTTCATACAGATCGATTGCAAAAAATAGAGGGTTTTAAGTTTATCTATTCGAAAAAAGACAAAAAAAAAGAACCTCAAAATAGAGGTTCTTTCATTTTATATTGTGCTTAGTTTAAAACATATAATCCCAAACAGGCAGTAAGATAGCTTTGCTTTCTAATGCTTTTTTAGACTTCTCGTCTAGGTAATTCTTATTGATTACAACACGAAACATGTATTCCGAAAACCATTCATCGGTAAAGGTTAGGTAGCCATTATTACCGGCTTCAGTTCCCCATGAATTCTCAAATTCCCATTTCGCAGGAACTCCATTTTCATCCAAATCAACACCAATTAGAGTCATCGCATGAGTAGAACCCGATTCGCGAGTCAGTACTCTTGCTTTTTTGTCCATATCGAATTCTACACCAAATAAGGAAGCATAATCGTAGGTATTCACGTCCATTACGCCCGCTTTTCGGTTGTGTTGTTTTCCCACATCGCAGGAAGCATACATGGCTTCGTTGTTCTTGATAGAAGCAACTGCAAACTTTTTAATTTCCTCGTTCGGAAGATTTAGATAGGTCCAATCGATTCCTTCCTCTACGTTTCGGTAATTCTTAATTTGATATACTTTATAATATTCGCGCGTTGGATCGTTCATAATCATTACCAATTGGGTATTGGCAAATTCAGGATTGATTTCTGCTAAAAATTCTTTAGGAGTGTATACTTTCGATTTACTAACATTTCCATCAGTATCCTTATATCTCCAGGTGAAATTTACAGGAGGTTCACCCAAACTTAAAGCCAACATTCTATAAATCGCTTTCAGTGCAGACATTTTAGCATTCTGCACTTCTTTATGGGAAGCTTTAGCTGCAATCAGTTCACGAATTTTATACCCTTCTCCTCTTAGTTTTTTATTGATCAAACTGGTAATTTCGCGAGTATTGTTACTTGCTTTTGTTTCTGGCATTACTTCATTAGGAACAACACCATACTTTTTAGCCACATTAAAAAAGGAATTCCAAACACCACCATCATTCACCGGACTTTTAAAGTAGGTCACCACTTCTCTATCATCCATTTTGCGATCTCCAGTGGCAATAATATTCTCCAGAAAGAAATTCGATTTCTCGAAAATATCCCAGAAATAGTTGTAGTTGTGCGAAAAATCGAAAGAACTCAAATTGAATTTTTTCATCACCTCGGGTCTCATGGTATTCATGGAAGTAAACATCCAGCATCTACCAGAACTTTCCTGGTCTGTAATTCCCTTCACATCTACTCGGTAGCTAAAAAAATGATCAATCTGTCCAATCTTAGCACGATTCAAAGACAAATCGCGAATACTTTCCGAATTGGTGACCGCATTTTGTATGGCTCTACTTGATGCATCTAAGGTAAAATCGGAACGAATTTCGTTCAACATATTAGCATCTACTTCACCGTTATTTTGAGCATTCGACATTTCACTAAAGCCCCAAAAAAGAAAGGCTAGTATAAAAATTTTCCTCATGTGTATTGTTTTTAGTAGGTTGTTGTTCTTAAGAACGCCCACAAATTTATAAATATGATTTGAAAACACGATTTCTTCCAAGACAAAAGCCACCCAAAAGGTGGCTTCTGAAACAGACTATCGTTTAATTTTCTAAATATGGATTACCTCATCATAAGCAGCTGCAGCAGCCTCCATAATTGCTTCCGACATTGTTGGATGCGGATGAATCGCTTTAATCAACTCATGACCAGTTGTTTCTAGCTTTCTAGCTGTAACCAACTCGGCAATCATCTCGGTTACATTGGCTCCCACCATGTGAGCGCCCAATAATTCACCATATTTTGCATCGAAAATAAGTTTTACAAAACCTTCGTTAGCACCGGCAGCACTAGCTTTTCCTGAGGCTGAGAAAGGAAATTTACCAATTTTCAACTCATAACCCGCTTCTTTAGCCGCTTTTTCGGTCATTCCCATCGAAGCAACTTCAGGAACAGTATAGGTACAACCTGGAATAGTGGTATAATCGATAGGATCAACTTTCATTCCAGCAATTTTCTCCACACAACAAATCCCCTCGGCCGAAGCAACATGAGCCAATGCAGGTCCTTTTACAATATCCCCAATGGCATAAACACCTTCAATATTTGTTCTGAAATACTCATTAACAAGCACTCGGCCATTTTCAGTAGCAACGCCTACTTCTTCCAATCCGATGTTTTCAGTATTTGGCATAATACCAACTGCTGAAAGTACAATTTCGCACTCGTGCACTTCAATTTCACCTTTTTTATTTTTGATATTAACTTTCAAATCTCCATTTGCACCTTCAACCGATTCTACAGTAGAATTGGTCATCACTTTAATTTTATTTTTCTTGAAAGTACGACCCATTTGTTTGGAAACCTCCACATCTTCAACGGGAAGAATTTCTGGTAAGAATTCCACCAAAGTCACTTTCGTTCCCATGGTTGAGTAGAAGTAAGCAAATTCAGATCCGATGGCTCCAGAACCTACTACAATCATCGATTCAGGCAATTTTTCAAGCGTTAGAGCTTTTCGATAACCGATGATATTTTTTCCATCCTGAGGGAGATTTGGCAATTCGCGAGAGCGAGCTCCAGTAGCCAAAATGATATGCTTAGCCTCATGCTTCGATTTACTACCATCTTCGGCAGTTACTTCGACCGTTTTATTTCCTACTAACTTACCAAAACCATTAATTACCGAAATTTTATTCTTTTTTAGCAGGTATTGAATTCCACCACTCATTTTTTCAGCAACTGCACGACTACGTGCAACTACTTTTTCAAAATCAGGTTTAACCTCGCCTTCAATTGCCAATCCGTAATCTCCGGCATGTTTCATGTATTCAAATACCTGAGCAGATTTCAGTAAAGATTTAGTCGGAATACAACCCCAATTCAAACAAATTCCACCCAATTCGGCTCGTTCTACAACAGCAACATTCAAACCTAATTGTGAAGCACGAATGGCGGCTACGTAACCACCAGGACCACTTCCTACTACTATTAAATCGTAACTCATGATATTTTGTTGTTTATGATTTATACAAAAAATTTTATACTTCTTTTCTATCTTTCTTCTTGCTGATTGTTAAATCAGACTAAGCTCTTTCGTTTTATCGAAATAAGAATCAATTGGCTAATTTTTGCCAATATAAAGAGAATCACAAATGAAAAAATAATGGTAGCTCCAGATGGTGCGTTGATCCGATAAGAAACCAACAAACCTATAAACGAGCCAATAATTCCAAATAAAATGGAACCGAATATCATTTTTTTAAAATCATTTGTAAACATATTTGCGATGGTCTGTGGAATGGTCAAGAATGAAATCACAAGAATAATTCCTACCACTCGAATATTCAAAACTATAGCCAAAGCTACCAATGAAATCATAATATAATTTAAAAGCTGAACAGGAGCCTTTTGAGTTCTTGCGAAATCTTCATCAAAAGCAACAAACAAAATCGGTCGCAACAAAAAGTAGAAAATCGCAATGGTAAAAAGACACAAAGCCAGTAACAAATATAAATCCAAAGCACCTACAGTTAAGATATTACCGAACAAAAAACTCATTAAATTTGGAGCATAGCCTGGGGTCATATAAATAAATATAATTCCTAAAGCCATTCCAAAAGCCCATAAAATACCTATAACCGAATCCTGTCGCACCTCCGTTTTTTTTGAAATCCACTCGATACCCAAAGCCGATAGAATACCAAAAACGGCAGCACCAAAAACTGGATTCAATCCTAAGTACCAAGCAATTCCGATTCCTCCAAAGGAAGCATGAGTTATTCCTCCACTTATGAAAACAATTCGTCGGGCAACAATATAGGAACCGATAATACCACAAGAAATACTTGCTAAGATGGCAGCAGCAACAGCATTCAAAAAAAAGTTATATTGAAATAATTCAAATAATGTATTCATTTCTTAATTATGAGACTTTAATACACGATGAGGAACCTGACCGTGTGTAATTAAATCGATAGGACAATTATAAGCTTTCAATTGCTCTTGCGATATGATGTTTGAATCGTGATAACACAAACTTTCATTTACACAGGCAATGCTCTTTACATGCGAACAAATCGTCCCCACATCGTGCGATACAATAACAATAGCCATGTGGGAATTTAACTGATGAAGAATTTCATACAATTCTCCTTCAAAATTGCTATCCACATAAGTTTCGGGCTCATCTAAAATCAACAAATCAGGATCTGAGATAATTGCCCGACATAAAAATACACGTTGCAATTGTCCCCCTGAGAGTTCACCAATATTTTTATTTTTAAGATGCAAAATCCCCATTTGTAACATCAATTCCTCTGCACGCTTTTTATTCTGCTTGGTATACCTTTTAAATATTTTTTTATGGGACATTAGTCCTGAAAGTACAACCTCTTTAACTGAAATAGGAAATTTTTTATCAATCTGGTTCACTTGAGGCAAATAACCAATACTACCAAGCCCCTTTTCGGTAATCAGTTCTCCTTCCATCGGCTTTAAAACGCCTAACATGACTTTTAGCAAAGTTGTTTTACCGCCACCATTTGGACCGATAATACCCAAAAAATCATTTTCTTTAACAAGTAAATTCACTTCTTTCAAAACGACTTTATCATCGTATCCGGCAGTCAGCGACTTTAACTCTAAAATATTTCTCATTAAATATAATTTCAGTCTTTAAGTATATCGATGATTCGTTTCATTTCGCTTAACCAGTTCTCCGATAAAGGATCAATAGAAACTACTTCTCCTTTAATTTCGGCCACAATAACCCTTGCATTCTCAACATTAAATTCTTTCTGAACAAAAACTTTTCTTATCCCTCGTTCTTTTGCTTCCTCCACCAAATTTTTCATATGAGTTGGAGAAGGATCTTTTCCTTCCAACTCTACTGTAATTTGTCGCAATCCATAATCACGAGCAAAATAGGACAATGCTGGATGAAAAATCATGAATGACATCCCTTTTTTCTTAAAAAAAGCAGATTCCGCAGATTGATTCAAAGAATCTATCTCGGACATGAATTTCTGGTAATTCTTCTCGTACAAATTCTTTTTATCAGGTGCCATTGAAATGAGTGCCTGAAGTAAATTCGCACTAAGTATTTTTGCTGATTTTAAAGAAGACCAAATATGAGGATCAATTCCTCCTTCATGAAAATGATCACCATGCTTTTCTTTCCCTTGAATTAATTCAATGCCTTCGGAAAGATCAAAAATCTTAATATCACCAGCTCCTTCTACCAAATTATTCAACCAAACCTTTTCAAAAGGAATGTATCCTATTTTTAAATAGGCGGTTGATTTTGCTACATCACGCATTTGCATAGGGGTTGGTTCATAGGTTGCAGGACTGGCTCCGGGAGGAATCAGCACATTCACCTTAAAATCATCTCCTGCAATTCGCTCCACAAAATATTTCTCAGGTAAAATACTTACCGATATTAAATTACTTTCCTTTTCTATTTTTCCTATCTGGCACGACATGGTAATTCCCAGAATCAGGAGCAGAAAAAACTTGTTAACTATGTGCATTACTATTGTTCGTAATTTTGTTTTTATTTAGATCTACTTTAAATAACAAAAGTAGATGTTTTTTTCTTTCTACAAAGGTTTTTCTTTTAAATTTCGTTGTACTGTTAAAACGTTTTTCTTGTGACCTAAGATTGAATTTAGTGAAAATCAATCCATTTAACAAAAAAGAACCCGAAAGATAAATTTAATCATCTCTCGGGTTATATCATCAGTTAAGGATAAAGTATTTACTGAATTAAATTCTCTATTGCAGCTTTTAAATCATCCCCAAATACTTTTTTAGCAACAATATTTCCATTTTGGTCGATTACAACTGTTGCAGGAATTCCAGTAATTCCATATAGCTTGGCAGCTTCGCAATCCCAATATTTCAAATCAGACACATGATTCCAAATCAAACCATCATCTTTAATTGCTTTTAACCAGCTCTTTTTCTCCTTGTCTAAAGAAACACCTAAAAACTCCACTCCTTTAGGATGAAGCTCCTTATACAATTCAAGCATATGTGGATTTTCTTTCCGGCAAGGACCACACCATGATGCCCAAAAATCGATCACCACAACTTTGCCTTTAAAAGAAGACAAACTAAGCGGTTTCCCTTTCGGTGTATTCAGTATGAAATCGGGCGCAGGTTGCCCTGTTTCAACACTCTTTAATAATTCAATTTTCTCTTTCAACAAATCAGCATAAGGTGATTTTTTTGCTTTTTCGCTTAACATCGCGTAGATTTTCTCAATTTCAGAAGTTTCAAGCGGAGATGAAATACGATACGCAACAAAAGCAGCTGCATGGGTATTCTTATTCAAAGTAATAAACTGCTCTCCTGCGTCTAATTTATCAAGCTCAAGTTTATTGAATGCTGCTTCGATTGAATCCATCTGAAACTGATTGCCTTTTTGTTCAGCCTTTTGATATTCAGAGAACATTTTTTGTTGTTTAAGCTGAAACTGCAATTGTTTATCATTATACGAGCTAATCAAGTCATGATTAACAGATCCTATAATTTTTGCATTTTTCAGACTCTTCACATTCGCATCAATAGTAATCTTTGAATTTTCAAGAAAAAATTGAATGGCTCCTCTCTGTCCTTCCAACTGAATAAAATACATTTCTGGAGATTCAAGAGTTCCCTCAAAAGAAAAAGATGAACCTGCTACTTCTGTAGAATCTGTTTTTACCAATTTATGATCCTGAAGTTTCGAAAGATAAACTTTACCCTTGGTCATACCTTCCAATTTACCCGTTACTTTGTATTGATCGGCGGAAGTACAAGAGCTTAAAATAAGCCCAATCGCAGTAATAGCGGTAAAAATTTTCTTCATTTGAGTAGTTATTTTGATGATTGAATATAATAAAAGGAAAAATAGCAAATAATAATGTAAACTGATGAGTCTAAATTTTGTTTTTAACATCGTCAAAATAAGTCTCCAATAATTTGTGAGCAGCCACAAAAGAACTCATTTCATCGTGCAATACTTTTTCTTCAAAATCAGGTATTTGTGATTTAATCAAATCCAAATGGTAGAATCGATTTTTTAATTGTTCATTAATGGTTTCGTACATCCAATATTTAGCCTGCTCACGTCTTCGCTGATCGAAATATCCATTCTTTTGCGTATGCGTGCAATATTCCAATATATTATTCCAAATAGCATCAATACCTATCTTCTCTACCGACGAACAAGTAAGCACTTTAGGAATCCATCCCGATAAGGATTTTGGAAACAAATGCAAAGCATTCTGAAATTGAACTCGTGCCAATTGTGCAGTATGAATGTTATTTCCATCGGCCTTATTGATACTTATTGCATCAGCCATTTCCATAATTCCTCGTTTAATTCCCTGCAACTCATCCCCAGCACCTGCAATTTTTATCAGCAAAAAGAAATCCACCATAGAGTGAACTGCTGTTTCTGATTGACCAACACCAACTGTTTCAATTAAAATTGTATCAAAACCTGCAGCTTCGCAAAGAATTAGGCTTTCGCGAGTTTTACGTGCAACCCCACCTAAAGAACCAGCTGAAGGAGAAGGTCTGATGTAAGCATTCGAATCGACAGCTAATTCTTCCATTCTGGTTTTATCGCCCAAAATACTCCCTTTGCTTCGTTCGCTACTTGGGTCAATGGCCAATACAGCCAACTTATGTCCTTGTCCTGTTACATGTTTTCCAAAGGCTTCAATAAAAGTACTTTTTCCAGCACCTGGAACACCAGTAATACCAATCCGTACCGATTTTCCAGAATAAGGCAAACACCTTTCAATAATTTCCTGTGCCACCAACTGATGTTCGTGCTTAGAGCTTTCAACAAGGGTAATTGCCTGACTTAAAACACCAATATTTCCTTGCAAGATTCCTTGCACAAAATCATCTACCGTATGTTTTTTTCGTTTATTAGATCGTAAACGCTCAGCAATACGTGGGTTAATAGACGGAGGAGCACTAATTCCTGAATTTACTTTTAGCGCCTTGTAATCAGGAGCATTTTCGATATGATGGTTTTTATTTTTATCTGTCATAACAATAAATTTCCGTTCGTAAGTTATTGGCGAAGTTATAAATTTAGTAGTGAACCCCTTCGCAAAATTCTAGAAAAATGAATATGTTTGTTAGCAACATAAAAGGCTTTCCCCGTAGGAAAAGCCTTCTAATCTCTCCAAATTCAATATTTTTATTAATTCACCTTAGGCATCACTACATTTCCCGAAACACGAAGTTTTACCTCTGATTCGTTAGGATCATTAGTGATGATGGTAATCATTTTATTTTGACGACCTCTTTTTCCTCGGGAATTAAAGACCACTTTAAGTTCTGAAGCTTCACCCGCTTTTACAACTTTTGTACTCGGAGCAATCGCTGTGCAACCACAAGAAGCTTTGGTCTTTCTGATGATCAAATCAGATTTACCCACATTTTTCATAATAAAAGTATGCTCTGCTTTCTCTCCTTGAGTAAGTTCTCCGAAATTAAAAACACTCTCAGTGAATTCCAATTTTGGTGAATTACTAATTTCGGCCTGTGACAGATTTGAGAAATCTTCTACCAAATTAGCACTCACAGTCAATCGATTTCCTGATTTGTATTCCTGATTGATCAAAACATCTAGGTAATCAATCACAAAACCCCAATCATTTTTCTTACTGGCATCATAGCTTGCAACAATCTGCCCTTTTTCTTTTGGCTGCAAACTTTCTGGAACCATTTTCAATTTTAAATGAGCAGGAATTCGTTTAAAACCAATACTTATGGCTTCATCACTATCATTATAAACATCCAATGTAGCTTCTTTCACTTCTGTATTTTTCAACTTTGTAAAAGAAAGATGATTATTTTGCAATCTCAAGCCATTCATTTCTCTTGGATACAAATCAGCTACTGTTTTCTCTCTGGCTATTACGTTTCCTTTTATTCTTAATATAGTAACGGCTGGGTTTGTATTTGCTGTAACTGTAACGGATTTATTAAAAGGACCTGGACGATTTTTAGGATTAAAAGTTGCTTTGATATAACCTTTTTGTCCTGGAGCTACTGGTTCTTTGCTCCATTCTGGAGTTGTACATCCACAAGAAGATCTTACCTGATTAATAATCACAGGCTGATTTCCCGTATTCACAAATTCAAATGAGTAAGACGTTAAACCTTGCTCTTCCTTAAAAGTCTCAAAATCGTGTTCCTTGGAATCAAATTTCATTACTGGTTTTGCACTTTGAGCAGACACAAGAAATGTACCTCCTAAAATTGCAACAACCAACAAATAAAATATTTTTTTACTCATAACAGTTAATTATTTAATTAAGGTGATTTTATCTTTTACGGCAAAGATTGTAATGGGTTTAAAATTTTGCCAAAAATTAGTTCAGAAACAAAATTAATTAATTTTCACAAAAAGAAAACCTAAATATCGTTAAATAGTTGTTAAGTGAACCTCTGCATTTCAGAGCTAATTATGCCTCCGCATCATTTTACTATAATAAATCCACATCAAAACAAAAGGTCCCTTCTGTGCAAAAGAAAAGGCAGAGAAAACTCTTAAGAGCCAAAGAAAATATCCCTATTTTGCCTATTTTTACAAGTCTAAAAACAATTTAGTAAATTTGTAATTTCATATGATTTTCCAGAAAAATCAATGTTACTATTCTCTGATTTTCTGATCAACAAATTGACTGAAGACGCAGCCTAAATGTTGCGGTAAAAATGATTAGCAATCCACTTAACTATTGACCACAAATGACCAATTTAAAATCACAAATAAAAGCATACGCTGAAGAAATTAATTCAGAAATAAAAGCAATAAGGGCTCATTTACATAGCCATCCCGAACTTTCTTTTGAGGAATTTGCAACCTCACAATACATTCAGAATTACCTAATGGAATTGGGAATTCCATTTAAATCGGGTTTTGTAAAAACAGGAATCGTAGCAACTATCAAAGGAAACAATCCAAATAAAAAGGTGATTGCCCTGCGTTCTGATATGGATGCTTTACCAATTCACGAACATGCAGAAAACAAACATTGCTCAACTAATAGCGGAGTAATGCACGCCTGTGGCCACGATATGCATATGGCAAGCTTGCTGGGTACTGCAAAAATCTTATTAAAATTTAAAGAAGAATGGGAAGGAAGCATATTGCTCATTTTTCAGCCTGGAGAAGAACTACTGCCAGGAGGTGCTAAGTTAATGATGGAAGAAGGCGCTCTAAATCCCGAACCTGAATGGATACTTGGACAGCATGTTTTACCTGATTTACCAGCTGGAACAGTAGGATTTAGATCTGGAATGTACATGGCTTCAGGAGATGAGATATACCTAAAAATTAAAGGCAAAGGCGGACATGCAGCCATGCCACATAATTGTACCGATACCCTTCTAATTGCCTCTCACATTATTGTTGCTTTACAACAAATTGTAAGCCGACATTGCGATGCCAGAATTCCATGCGTTCTTTCCTTTGGAAAAATGATTGCCAATGGAGCCACCAACATCATTCCTGATGAAGTGTATATTGAAGGTACATTTAGAACTATGAATGAGGAATGGAGAGCAAAAGCAAAACAACTGATTACAAGCATAGCTAAATCAACAGCAACAGGAATGGGTGCAGAATGTGAAGTTGATATCCGACATGGCTACCCTTTTTTAATCAATAACGAAAGTATTACCGACCAAGCAAAAAACAATGCCATTGAAATATTGGGAGCCGATAAAGTGGTAAATATGGATCTTAGAATGACCACCGAAGATTTTGGCTTTTATTCACAGAAATACCCAGCTACCTTTTATCGTTTTGGAGTGAAATCAGACAAGAAAGGGTCGTTACACACCTCTACTTTTGAAGCCAATGAGGATGCTTTAAAAACTTCAATAACAACCATGTCTTGGCTGGCTATTTCATACTTAAACAGATAATTAAATCTAGGAAATTGCTTTTGTAATAAACATAACTACGCTTACAAATACTAAGAAAATCATTTGTTTATGTAAACAGTTAGACAAGTACACTATTTAATCTGTTTTAAAATAATATATTTCTTTTCTAATTTATTTCTCCATTTGAAATATGATTGTACATTTGTAGGAGTATTAACACTAAAAAATTAAAGAAAATGGCTTACGTAATTAACGACGACTGTATTTCTTGCGGTTCTTGTGAAGGAGAATGTCCTGTTGAGGCAATTTCTATGGGTGATGAGCATTATATGATTAACGCAGATCTTTGTACTGATTGTGGTACTTGCGTTGACGCATGTCCTGTGGAAGCTATTCACGCAGAATAATCGCAATTTAGCGATATTGAAAAGCCAGTGATCAATTCACTGGCTTTTTTATTTGGAATACAATCTCATCCATTTTAATATCATGCTCATCAACCGGCACTTGTTCAAGCATCTGAAAATCGAAACAAAGCCCCAACTTATATGCACTTAGTGATTTTAACAGGCGATCGTAGTAAGCTTTTCCTCTTCCCATCCTGTTATTCTCCCGATCGAAAGCGATTCCCGGCACAACAATCAGATCAATTTCATCTTCCTTCATAAAAACAGGCCCAACTGGCTCAAGAATCCCATAATTTTCTCCTTCTACCAAAAGATCTACTCCTTCGAAAACTCTCAAATCTAAAGTTTCCCCTTTAACACAAGGAAGAATAATTTGTTTCTCATGTGCCCATTTGCAAACAAAATCATGAGTGGGAAGCTCATCTTCCATAGACCAATAAAGCATAACAGTCTTAGCCCGAATAAACTCAGGAACTTGTTCTAAACTTTTCAGGATGGGCAAGCTTAAAACTTTTTTCTCTTCCAAAGTATATTTGCTTTTTAAGACTTTTATTTCTTTTCGAACCCGTTTTTTTTCCTCATCGATCGTTTGCTTTGATCCGTTCATTTTTTTGTTTTTAAGGCTGATAAGCTGACTCTCTTAGCAACATTGCATAATCTTTTTCCTGCATTAATTGAGAAAGACTATATTTTGGATGTTTTTCCATATAGTCGTTCACAATTTGCCATCCAATCCAAATACCTGTTCGCGAAGGTGATTCTGAAGGCATGCCTTGCGTAAATGGTCCATCGTTAATATATTTTATAATGGTACGATATTCGCTACTGAACAAATGTTTTTGTTCGATGATGTATCCCCAAATCTGCTCTTCATTCTCACGACACCACTCCAACTCTTCAACCGAATATTTCATCACATCGGCTTCTGGTTTTTCTGGCATCATGCTTTGAACAAAGTAACGGATTTTACCTTGATAGACCATATTACTAATCAAATCGTCTTTTAATGGTTGAAAGGGAAATTCAGTTAATGCATAAGCCAAAATTACATCCTGAGCAATACGTTTGGGAATCATATTTGAACGAGCATACATTGGTGTTCCCAAATAGCCGTAAAATTCACAATCGCTTCCCAAATATTTATCCAAACTAATCCCAACCCAATTGGGAGCCACAACTATGGATTGATTGAATCCAGAAATTTGGGAAAAAAACTGAGGTATAGGTCGATTTGGGAAATAGTAGGAAATGTACTTAAAGGCATTTGCCAATTCTTTCTCTTGTTTTTCGAGTGTTGGGAATTTTTCAATCACACGATCGTATACCATACACATAGTTGAATCGAAGAGAAACTTATTCAAATACTCCATATAATTTGAATCATCTGAATTTCCCAATCCAATTACTTTGTTACTATACAAAGGCAACACATCCTTATATTTTTGCTTTAACTGTTCCAAATCGGGATGCTGTTTTAAGGCAAAAAGATCTTTTTCAAATCGTTGAATTTTAATTGTCAAATCACGATCCGAAACATCAGGCTTTTGTTTTCCTGATTGACACGAAAAAGCAAAAACAAGCAATAAGATGGATAAAAAATGAAATGTAGGAGACGAATGTTTTACGGACATACCTGTTTATTAAATGAAATCGTAATATATTTTTAGTCTCTCAAAAATATTAAAAATAAGTGAAGAGGAGTTGAAAAATCACAAATTCCCTATGGCAACAGGTAAATCATTCACAAACTATTTTTTCAATCGATTCATTTTGCAGAAGAGAGAAATACCTATTCCATATTTTTATCACTAAATTTGTTCTGTTGTAAAAAGCAGACGTTGAGACAATGAATTTGTAAAACCAAGAAGGCAGATAAATGATCTAAGCACTTCTCCCCGATAACTTTCGGGGCACCTATCAGTAAGTATGAAAATAGCATTAGCACAATTAAACTACCATATCGGTAATTTTGAAAGCAATACCGAAAAAATAATATCGTCTATTGAAAAGTCGCGCAAAAACAAAGTTGATTTGGTGATTTTTTCAGAATTGGCCATTTGTGGATATCCTCCCAAAGACCTTTTAGAACGAAAAGAATTTATTGAAAGGTCGGAAATTGCTCTGCAAAAAGTCGCAGAGCATTGCATCGATATTGCAGCCGTAGTTGGAGGTCCTTCGGTAAATCCACATCCCAAAGGAAAAAACCTGTACAATTCGGCCTATTTTATTGCCAATGGGAAAATAAAGAGCATTCACAATAAAACTTTACTTCCCAACTATGACATTTTTGATGAGTATCGTTATTTTGAGCCCAATACGGAATTTTCGTTGGTAGAGGTAAAAGGCAAAAAAATTGCCATTACGATCTGCGAAGATTTGTGGGAAAAACAGCCTGTCGACAACAATTTTGCCAAATCGGAACTGTATACTGTTTCTCCGATGGAAGAATTAAGCAAATTAAAACCCGATTTTGTGGTAAATATTGCAGCTTCTCCATTTTCTTACAATCAGCAAGATTTGCGCACAAACATCCTTCAATCAACAGCTAAAAAATATGGCATGCCCATTTTTTACGTCAACCAAATTGGAGCACATACCGAACTCATTTTCGATGGCGATTCTTTGGTAATCAATTCCAAAGGAGAAGTCGCTACCCGCTTAAACTATTTCGAAGAAGATTATCAAATTATTGAATCAAACGATATTGAAACACAAAAGGCCGAGCCTCGAAATGTAGATTACATCGAAAAAATTCATGATGCCCTGGTATTAGGATTGAAAGATTATTTCGGAAAAATGGGATTTACAAAAACCACTCTTGGCTTATCGGGTGGTATCGATTCTGCGGTAACGGTTGTTTTGGCGCAACGAGCTTTGGGCAAAGAAAATGTTCGTGTATTCTTAATGCCTTCGAAATTTTCATCCGATCATTCCATTAAAGATGCCGTTGATCTGGCTAATAATCTCGGAATAGAGTATGATATTGTGCCAATTCAAGATATTTTTCTTGAATTTCAAAAATCATTGCAACCTATTTTTGGTGATTTACCCTTTTCGATAGCAGAGGAAAATATACAGGCACGCATACGAGGAACATTGGTAATGGCCCTATCAAATAAATTTGGACACATTCTTTTGAACACCTCGAACAAAAGCGAAACTGCTGTTGGCTATGGAACCTTGTATGGCGACATGAATGGTGGCTTATCGGTTTTAGGCGATGTCTACAAAACAGATGTATTCAAACTGGCTTGGTTCATGAACAAGGACAAAGAGGTAATCCCTGAAAACTCAATTATTAAGCCACCTTCTGCAGAATTGCGTCCCGATCAAAAAGACTCTGATTCTTTACCAGATTATGATATTTTGGATGGTATTTTGTTCAGATATATAGAAAAAAATATGTCATCAGATGAAATTATACAAGATGGTTTTGAACCTGCAACAGTAAATAAAACAATTCGCATGGTGAATATGAATGAGTACAAAAGATTTCAAACACCACCTATTTTACGCGTTTCATCAAAGGCATTTGGTTTCGGCAGAAAGATTCCTTTAGTAGCAAAACACTAGGCTTTGGGTATAAATACCTACATAATAGTATGTTGTCGAACATCACACTAATAATGAATTATTTCTGTAATCATTTTTTCATCTCATTTCATTTATATACTTTTGAAGTGTTTTAAAACATACAACGTTTTTTAAAATTCAATATTCCACTATGTGTATGATTGAGAATGAAAGAAAGTCTAGAGAGAATATTTGTGGGGAAGTAATAAACAATCCAAACTCTGTATTTAATGTTCTTACTCCTTCTGAAAAAGAAGAATTACTTGCGAACATGACCTGTTCTTTTTTTAAGAAGGGCGAGTACATCTACAAAGAAGGTGAAAGACCACTAGGACTTGTTTGTTTATCAAAAGGGAAGGTAAAAGTTTTTAAGGAAGGAGTAGGCGGTCGAGAGCAAATTGTTCGCATGGCTAAACCCATTGGCTTTATTGGATACCGGGCACTTTTTGCAGAAGAAAATAACATCGCATCTGCCGTTGCTATTGAAGATTCAATTACCTGTACGGTAAGCTATGAATTAATTCTTAAACTGATTCGATTGAATGCTGAACTTTCTTTATGCATCATACGTTCTCTATCAACAGAATTAGGATTTTCGAACAACAGAACCATCACCTTAACACAGAAACACATTCGTGGAAGATTGGCTGAATCACTTCTTTTTCTTCGCGACACTTATGGTTTTGAAGAAGATGAAGCAACAATTAAAGTATACTTATCTCGGGAAGACATTGCGAATTTATCAAATATGACCACTTCCAATGCGATTAGAACTCTTTCGACTTTTGCCAGCGAAAATGTAATCTCTATCGATGGCCGAAAAATAAAAATTCTCGACAAAGTTCGACTTGATAGAATTAGTAAATTAGGATAATCTCATCTCCATAAATTATAGAAAGCCACATCAGTATGTGGCTTTTTCTGTCTATCATCTACCCTATTAGTCTAAAGAGTAGCAAATCGGGATTAGTTACTCCTGAAAATAAATACGTTTTACACGCCGCGAAATAGTGGTGAGAATTTCATAAGGAATGGTGCCCAGTTGCTCGGCCAATTGAGTCACAGGATAATGGTCACCAAAAATAAGAACCGAATCGCCTTCTTTGGCATTGATATTTGTAAGATCGATCATGCTCATGTCCATGCACACATTACCAACAACAGGAGCAAACTGCCCGTTCACCAGCACTTTTCCAAGGCCATTTCCCAGCCTACGATTGAAACCATCGGCATAACCTATGGGAATAACACCAATGCGTGTATCGCTCTTCAAACGGCCTTTTCGACCATATCCAACGGTACACTCTTTCGAGATTTCCTTAATTTGAGAAATGGTGGTTTTTAAACTACTAACATTCATCAATTCACGCTGATGAAGGCTACTTACCCCGTAAAGACCAATGCCCAAACGAACCATTTCGAATTGTGCCTGAGGAAAACGCTCAATTCCAGCGGAATTTAAGACATGCCGAATAATAGGATAAGGGAATTGGGTTCGAATTTGCTCACTCCATTGAGTAAATAATTCGATTTGCTGAGCTGTAAACTCATCGTGCAGCTCTTCGTCAGCTCCCGCTAAATGCGAAAAAACTGAGGCAATCAAAAAATGATCGTTGTTCACAATTCGCTGCAAAAGGAGCTCAATATCTTGCTGAACAAAGCCCAAACGATGCATTCCAGTATCTAATTTGATATGAATGGGATAACCTTTAACTCCATTTCTTTTTAAAGCCTTCTCAAATTCCAGGCAAATTGCATGATTGTAAATCTCTGGTTCAAGATGATATTCAATCATCGTATCGAAACTGTGAGGTTCGGGATTCATTACCATAATGGGAATGTTAATACCCGAATTGCGAAGTTCTACCCCTTCATCGGCTATGGCCACCGCCAAATAATCGACCCGATGATATTGCAGTAAATTGGCTATTTCGCTGGATCCACTTCCGTAAGAAAAAGCCTTTACCATTACTACCATCTTGGTAGAAGGCCGCAATAAAGACCGAAAATAGTTCAAATTGTGAACCATAGCATTCAAGTTCACCTCAAGAACAGTTTGGTGCGCCTTATATTGGAGTGCATTGGAAATACGTTCGAAATGAAAATTCCGAGCACCTTTTATAAGTATCGTTTCGTTTTTAAACTGATTTCGATTCAAGTCGGCCAAAAAAACCTCTGTTGACCGATAAAAAGATGCTGGACACGTGAATCGCTTAGCCTGCGAAGAAATGCCTTCGCCAATACCAATTAAACGAGTAATTTTCTTTTGCTGAAGTAACTTAGCGATAGCTTGATAAAGCTGAGCATTCGTATAGCCCGACTGAAAAATATCGGACAGAATAAGGGTTTTGCTTTTTTCTTTCTGTTGCTGATTCATCAAATCGAGGGCAATTTCTAATGAACCTAAATCAGAATTATAGTAGTCGTTAATTAAAGTGCAATTGCCTGTTCCCTCTTTTATTTCTAAACGCATGGCTATGGGCTCTAATTGCAGAAAAGCTTTTCGGATAGTTTGGTCGGCCACAGCCAGATTCAGCAAACAAAGCCAACAGGTAATAGCATTCTCGATAGATGCTTTATCGGTAAAAGGAAAGCTTACTTCCCGTTCTTTATTTTTATATCTAGCCCTAACAAGTGTCTGATTTTTGTTTGTCTGCACCGAGACAACCTGCAAATCGACTTTCTGATTTCTAGCCCAGGAAATTAATTCTTTTTGCGCACCATAAAGCCTTGTTATAGATTCATGCACATTCGCCTGGTCGGCGCAATAGGCAATGGATTGGCAGGAAGCAAAAAGTTTTAGTTTCTCATCCAATTTTTGCTCCTCGTTCGCAAAATTCTCACGATGAGCCTCTCCTAAATGAGTGAATATTCCAAAACTTGGTCGAATGATATTGGCCAACTTTTGCATTTCGCCTACTTGCGAAATTCCAGCTTCAAAAATAGCCAAATCTGCTTCCTTATTCATGTTCCAAACCGAAAGTGGAACCCCTACTTGCGAATTGTAACTTTTGGGACTTCGTACAATGGAATATGATTCGTTAAGCAACTGATACAACCATTCTTTCACAATTGTTTTCCCATTACTTCCAGTGATAGCAATTACTGGATAAGAAAAATTCATTCGGTGATTTTCGGCCAGCTTCTGCAAAGCTACGAGGCTATCCTCTACACAAATAAATGCTGCTTCAGGGTAATTATCGAGTTGAATTGCCTCCTGCTCACTCACCACAAAGGCGCGCACACCTCGTTGGTATAAATCTTTAATGTAGGAATGACCATTGTGTCGTTTTCCTACCAAGGCGAAAAAAAGACTTTCTTCTGGAAGTTGCAAGGATCTGCTATCTATCGACAAAGATGTAATGATATGATGGCCAAATCCGAAGAATTGTCCTTGGACAATTTCAGCAACCAACTGAATAGGATATGATTGTACAGCAGACATTTATGGCTACTTATTTGTTTGAATTTTTATGATATATTTTATAATAACAATTACGACAAAGAGGTTCATATTCTGTTTTTTCACCCAAAAGAACCAAACTTTCAGTGTCGGCCAAACGATGAGAATAGTTGGCTAGATTTCCACAACGCATGCAAACAGCATGCACTTTGGTCACGTATTCGGCAGTAGCCATAATATTGGGAATAGGACCAAAGGGTTTTCCTTTAAAATCCATGTCTAAACCCGCAACAATAACGCGAATTCCCTGATTAGCTAGTTCGTTGCAAACATCAGACAAACCAGAATCAAAAAACTGAGCCTCATCAATTCCAATTACATCTACATTACTTGCAAGCAGCAATATATTTGCTGAAGTCTCTACTGGAGTAGATCGAATGGAATTGGCATTGTGCGAAACCACCTCATCTTCAGAATATCTCACATCAATATGAGGTTTAAAAATCTCAACATTTTGACGGGCAATCTTTGCACGATTCAATCGCCGGATCAACTCTTCGGTTTTGCCCGAAAACATTGATCCAACAATGACTTCGATCCATCCATTACTGCCTGCTCTATTAATATCATTTTCAAGAAACATGTAGTTAACTTTAGCTTATTTTACATAGATAGACAAAAATAGGAAAACACTTTCATACTTGCATTACTGAAGGAGTAAACTTTTAAACAATGCCGAGTTAAAATATTTTCCTATTGAAGTGGAAAAATCAAAGCAAGCAATCATTAGAAAAAAAATAAACTTTACTTTTGTAAATTAGAGCCAGCAATTCTAAATTTCATAAAATTCGGATCATGGATAATAAAATAGTGATACAACTTCTTAAAAATAAAACGGAAGAAATTCAAAGTTTGTTAGCGTATTTTGCCAAACAACCAGCCGATGTAAACGATAGTATTGAACTGTTAGAAGCAAGAATTCAAGGTTTACAAAAAGATTTTGAAATTTTGAAAAAGAATTGCGAATCAAATTCTGTAGAAATATTTTCATCAGTAAGCAAGGAAGAAGATACTGCCAAGGAGTCGCAATATATAGATGAAAAGACAGAAAAGAAAATAAGTCCTGAAATCGATCAGGAAACCAAAGCTATATATCAGGCTGATGTAGAAGCTCCAGAAGAAAAAATAGAGACTAAAAAAGAATCATCCTTGACTAAGGAAGAACCTTTAACGGAACACATTCAATTAATTGGAGAACAAATTTCCGCCCATAAATTGGAAGACATCCAATCTGCCATTGGAATAAACGATCGATTTTTATTCACCCGAGAGCTTTTCGAAAACAACGCAGAGGAATACAATACAGCTATTACCTATGTGAATAAAGCCGACCGTTTTGAAACAGTATTGAATTGGATAAAATCTGAAAAACAATGGGATTTAGAAGACCCAACTGTAGCTCAATTTATTGATATTACCAAAAGAAAATTTTAAACATGTCGAAATTATACCTCGTTCCTACTCCAATTGGAAATTTAGAAGATATTAGCCTGAGAGCCATAAACATTTTAAAAAGTGTTGATTTAATTTTAGCCGAAGACACCAGAACATCAGGTTTTCTACTAAAACATTACCAAATTTCGAAACCCTTACACTCGCACCACAAGTTTAACGAACACAAAACTGTTGAAAACATTGTAAATCGGCTGAAAGCAGGTGAAACCATCGCTTTAATTTCAGATGCCGGAACCCCTGCAATTTCAGATCCTGGTTTCTTTCTAGTGAAACATTGCGTTGACCAAGGTGTTGAGGTGGAATGTTTACCTGGCGCTACAGCTTTTGTTCCCGCCTTAGTAAATTCCGGTTTACCAAACGATCGTTTCTGCTTTGAAGGATTCTTACCTCAGAAAAAGGGCCGAAAATCGAGATTAGCCGAACTGGTAGAAGAAACAAGAACCATGATTTTTTACGAATCGCCTCACCGTTTGGTAAAAACTTTGGAACAATTTGCCGAAGTAATGGGCACAGACAGAAAAGCATCGGTATCTCGTGAAATAAGCAAGTTACACGAAGAAAACGCTCGAGGAACACTTGCTGAATTAATCACTCATTTCAGTTCTAAAACAGTTAAAGGAGAAATTGTAATTGTTCTAGGTGGAAAGGTTATCGAGAAAAAGAAAAAAGAATACATTAAAAAAGATAGACAGTAGTCAGTGGTAACTGGTAACTGGTAACTGGTAACTAAAATTAATCTTCGTGAGAAAACTTAGGACATGAAATAGCTTTGTCGCCCAGTTTTTTCACTTTTTGACGACGTTTTAACTTCCTTATTTCCCTTGGATTTGAATAATTATAATTATAAGTAAGAGAAATTTCTAATCCACCTCGGTTTGATGACGCAGTTTGAAGATCAGAAACATTAACGTCGTAACTAATCATGAATTTTAAACGATTTTTCTCGTAGCCAAAAGCGGGAATAATATCTTGAGTAAAACGATACCACAAACCGTAATGCAGAATACTTCCTTTCTCACCGTAAAGCATCATAAAATTCACTCCAGCAATCCACTCATCTGCACTACTTTCGGTTGTATACATAAATTCAGGCTTAGCATATAATCGATTAGACAATCTGGATTCAACACCACCATGCCAGGCAAATTTTCTTTCTAGATTGTTAGTCACATTATCTTCCCCATAAAAGGATTCACTAGGTTCATTGATATGACTCAATGCCCATCCCATAAAATATTTCGATTTTCCTTTAAAATAGGTAATCATTGTACCTGCAGAAAAATCAAAATAAAAAAGGGATTGAGACGCATAATTTTCACTATTATAATAAGAATCAAACTCACCATCGTCCCACTGATCTCCAAAAGTCAACTTACTAAAATCTACAGACTTATTAATTAATTCCAGTCCTAACCCAGCATGCACAAACAAGGTATTTCCAGCGTTTAAACTTTTATTTAAAGAGCCTGAAAACATTATTTGAGTTGTTTTTAGGCCTCCGTCTCCTGCTTTATCGTTAAAAACCATTCCTCCAACACCAATCCATGAAGAACTTAATAACTGGGTGGACAGCTTACCATCCACAAAAACAGCTTCAGAAACAAAAGGTGTAGTAACACTGTTCCACTGATTCCGGTAATTCAATCCACCACGAAGGTTATAATCTGAATTACCAGTTAAAGCTGGATTTAACAATAAAGGTATTGAATAGAATTGAGAAGAGTGCACACGTTGAGCAGAGACTTGAAAGGCTCCGAACAAAAACATCAATATAAGAACTATTGCAATTTTTCTCATACGCAAGATTACAGGGGATCTCGACTACTGGAGCAGCTATTTCTCCTCTTGATAAAATCCTAAGCAAAAATATAAAAAAGGGTAATAATTCTCTATTACCCAATGTGAAATATTTTATTTTACATTTGCTTTTTACGACAAAATAATCTGGTTAAATATAATTAATCCGATAAAGTTTAACAGTAATAATAAAATTTATTCATCACCAATTTTAACGTAGTAGTGTAATATTACCTTGCTTTTTCATTGAACTACCATCTGTAAAAGTAATACTAAGAAAATAAACATATACATCCATGTCTTGTTTCTCTCCTTTATAAGTTCCATCCCAACCTTCGGTTTCACTTGTCATCCGAACAGATTGAAATACTCTATGTCCCAATCGATTATATATAATAACGGTCATTTCTTTTATTTCATCAACATCACCTCTCAAGTACAACACATCATTATTTGAATCATTATTTGGCGAAAATGCTGTAGGCAAATCGACTACATACTGACTACTACTAGTATACGTAATATTGATTGTGTCTCTTCCTGTACAACTTTCAGAATTTATTACTTCAACCCAATATTCACCAGTTGTTTCTACTGTTATACTTTGGGTAATATCATCGGTAGACCAGATATAAACACTACCAGTATTTTCGGCATCTAAAGTTACAGTTTCACCAGATTGTAAGGTAAGATCCTCACCCAAATCAACAATAGGAGTAGGATTTACTGTTAAATCAACACAATCTTCTTCAACATTACCATAAGGATCAGTAACTGTTACGCAATAGCTTCCTGATTCATCAACTAAGATTCCACTTTCTGTTGATCCCGAAGGAGACCATAAATAAGTTGGATCGGAAGTAAATGTTCTATCAACAGTCGGAGTAAGATAAACTTGATCCCCTTCACAAATTTCGATATCATCACCTAAATCAACTGTGAAACTATGACCTTCCTTCATGATTACACTTATCTCATCGGTACTGCTACATCCGAATTCATCGACAACCATAACAGAATAAACATTTTCTTCACTTACGGTTATAGTCTGAGTATCTTCACCTGTATTCCATTCATAACTACCACCAGTTCCGTCATCTCCAGCATCTAAGGAAGCTGTTTCTCCATCGTAAAGTGTGATATCATCACCCAAATCGACAATTGGCAAAGCATGAACTGTAACTATAATTTCATCAGTTTTTGAATTTCCATCCTCATCCATTACCGTAACCGAATAAGTTCCCGATTCAATCACTGTTAAGGTTGAAGTACCCGCACCATTAGACCATAGGTAAGTATAATTTTGTGAAATGGTTGGGTTCGGGTTCAACACCAATTCATCACCAGCACAAATATCCTCATCCGCACCCAGGTCGATAGCAAATACATCATTAATGCTACTAACTACAATGGTATCTCTTCCAATACAGCCATATGAATTGGTAACAGCTACACTGTATTCATCACTAGTACTCACCACAATAGTCTGACCTGTTTCATCGGTAGACCACAGATAGCTTAAACCTTCATTTTCGGCATCAAGCGTTTTTGTTTCGCCTTCGGCTAAGGTATAATCCTCACCCAAATCTACAACTGGAGCATTCACCACTGTAATCTCGATAGATGTCGATGAAGTTTTTCCTGTATCTGTATCAGTTGCTGTTACAGAATAGGTTCCTGTTTCGAAAACTGATAATGTAGATTCTGTTGTTCCATCGGACCATAAGTAAGTATATGTTCCATCAAAATCGATGCTTGGAGTTAATTCCACAGTCTCCCCTTCACAAATTGTAAGATCGCTACCAAGAGTCACCACAAAGGATTCAACTACAGTAATATTTGCATAAACAGTATCACCCACACAACCAAATGCCGTACGCTCTATCAATTTTATTTGATAATCGCCAGGAGTATTTCCCCATTGAAGATCGAAACTTAATTCGCTGGAATAATTATCACTAGATTGTGTTGTTGTTTCATTGGCTATTGTTGCCCCACTTGGAATAAAAAGATCGTAATCTTCTATCTTTAAAATTGTTGCTGTATAGGATTGGATAGTCCCAGCTTGTATTACGGCGGTATAATCACCAAATTCGGTTCCTGGCAAGGCCATTACATCCACCTCTAAAGTTTGATTATCTGCATCTTCTTCTACTGCAATACCAGATACCGTTTGAGCATCAACCAATACAATCTCTGCCCGAGATGTTTTACTCGAAGTATTTACAATCTCAACATCAAACTCAAAACTATCTTCATTGATCTCATCGGCTCCATCGGGTGTTTCCGCAGGAGAATCGTCTACTGAATATTTAAAAGTCCAAGGTTTAGGTCCCGAATACAAAACAGTAAGCGTTAATATGCCACCCTCATCACTTCCATTATTCGCCGAACAAATATAAGGAACATCTAAATCTTCGAAAACTGCCGTTGGGGAATCCCCACTAACTATTACGGTCATACTCAAAGCATCACCATAACAAAGGGTGGTTGAATCTTTAGGATAAACAGTCACCTCATAAGTTCCCTCTTCGGAAAACACGTAATCGCCCGATTCAAATGTTTTGGAAGTAAGTTCTTCTTCAGAACCTGTGGTTGTATAAGTTACCGACCAATTGTATTCGTAGTTAGCTACTTCATCTACTTTAAAATTAAGAGAGCTTCCCTTTTCTACATATTGCTGTGCCACAACAGCCCATCCTCCCAAAAGGATGGCTATTGCAGTGAGCAGTGTTTTATGTAGTAAGGTTCGTAGCATATATCTTAATGTTTAACTTAATTCAAAGTAAGATTTGTAATCACTGGTTTTGAATAAACAGTAACACTTCTAATGTTGTCACTTTCATCACTGTCAATAGCAATGGTAGAACCATCAGCAGTAGTACCACCTGTTATTTCAATACTTACGGTCTGACTCGCACCCGTTACATTTTCAAAATCAGAAATAGAGAAAGTTCCCGTTAAAGGAGTTGTATCGCCGGTAGCACCAAAAGTTTTGCTTCCAACAATTTCGACTCCGTACTTATCAGTTGAGATATAGTTTATCACAAAAGGAGCAACTCCTCCGCTTATGGTAATGTCGAAGTCGTAGGATGTAGCATCCTCTCCTGAAAGCAGAGAACAAGTTACCACACTTTCGTTAGCAGAAACATCGGCAAATAGTACCGAGGCATCGCCAACAATGGTTACATCCACATAAACGAATTCACTGGAACAGTTCTCGGTATCGTAAACCTGCGATCGCAATCGATAGGTTTCCCCGATGGTCAAATCCCAGCTGATACTTACCGTTGCACCTGTTTCAGCAGAAAGATCCTTCACAGTAACATCCGACATGTCGACCAATTGCCACTGGTAGTGATCAACCGAAGTCCCTGTATCGGGATTTGCAGTATAAGTCTTTGTAGAATTATAGCTCACAGACTGAGTCTGCTGGGCTTTGGAAAGCCCAACAAAACAGAGTGTAAACAAAATTACTGTGAATATCTTTTTCATATTAATTTACTTAGAATGTAATAGTTGGTATTGCAGGAATTGGATTCACAGTAATTACAAAATTTTCATCACCAGAAGCTGGAGTAAATTCAACCCCTTTGCTATCAGTCACCTTAAGAATGGTAACAGTAACACTGGTGAAACCAGGATTTACAGCATCAGCAATAGTAATTGCAGGGATGTTAAAAGCATTAGATCCTGAAACAATAGTAGCCAATTCAGTACTTCCACTATCTATTTGGTATTGAACTTCCATATCATAGTAAGTTGCATCTGGAGTAGTTCCACCGAGAGTAACATCTAGTGTAATTTCCATTCCCGAAGCAATATTTGCATCATCGGCACAATAAACCGATACTGTTGCTGTTGTATTGAATGCAACTACATAGTCGTTTGTAGCTACATCTACCTGAATTACATATTGATTGGTACAAAGTGTTGCATCATCTGTAGTAATCACTTTTACATAGAAGGTTCCTTGTGTATTCCAGGTAATTGACTTCTCAAAATCTGAAACAGAAGACAAATCAAAATCACCAGCTCCAGATACCAATTCAGCACCCGAATCATCAAGAACAGTCCAAGCTGGAGTTTCGCCGGTTGTTGTTGGAATAGTATAAGTATAAGTACCTCCGGCCACAACACCTGTTTGTGTATTATCAGCAGTAGGAGCCTGTGCATATGAACTACTAAATAGTCCAATGGTAAAGCACATTACGAGCAAAGATTTTAGCAGATTTTTCATATTTAAAGTTTTTAGTTTGTTACAGTTATTATAGGTTTTGCCGGTAAAGCAAATATTGTTCTTGTGTGAATATCTTCTCCGGATACCACTGTTAATGTACCTCCATATTTATTGGTTGCACTTACAATGGTTATATTATTAATTGTTTCAATATCTTCATCTTCAATGATGCCCACTACTGTGAACATGTTATCCGCATATTCAATAGTTGCGGTTTTATCTTCAGTATCACCATCTAAGCGATAGTAAACTGTTATTGGGTATTGAGATTCTGGTAACTCGGTACTGGAATCGTACATGGCTACCACTTCGGTAGCAAATTCATTATTTCCATCAGGACAATCGCTTGATGTTA
>NZ_JBFHJW010000020.1:0-60255 GCF_041595635.1 Labilibaculum sp. | reverse complement strand
CCAAAAAACATGACGGCAATAAAAGTGGATTCCATAAAAAAGGCCATGATTCCTTCAATGGCAAGCGGCGCACCAAATATATCGCCCACGAACCAGGAATAGTTAGACCAATTGGTTCCAAACTCAAATTCGAGAATGATTCCAGTAGCAACTCCAATGGCAAAGTTAATTCCGAAAAGTGTCATCCAAAATTTGGTTGTTTTCTTCCATTCCGGATTGTTAGTTTTCACATAAATAGTTTCCATTATGGCAATGATAAATGCCATACCTAAAGTCAAGGGGACAAAAATCCAGTGATACATAGCAGTTAGAGCAAACTGAGCCCTGGACCAATCCACTAGGGAGAGATCAAAGTTTTCCATCATACTAATGATTTTTAGGGTTAGTTAATTGATCAATCACATAATCGCTTCGTTCCTGATCGTTATCGTATTTTGTGTTTAAAAAATTCGGAAAGAAAAACATTTTTAAAATAAAAAACATAATAAATAATTTTATTACAATAATAAGCCAAACTTGCCGACTCCATTTGCTTTGATTTCGAAAACCTTGCAAATAGAAATCCCAAATATTTCTTGGCATTTTCAGAAGCTTTTGGAAAGTATTACTCATTCTATTAAGAGCTATTTAATTTAAATCCATATCAATTAACCTGATATAAAAAAAGACTAATAGGTCTTTATCTATTTATCAAAATACACTTCAAATGTAAGCTTAATTAGGGAGTCTAGAACGAAAAATTCATAGATAGATTTGATGAGTCAATCAAAAAAATCGATAAACAATTAATTTACAAATAGTTAAAATAAACATTCTCATAAATCATGCTGCTGAAATAACTGATAGTTAAACACATCAATGAATAGAGTTCTACTTTCTCCAATAACCACCTAAAAAATACTTTTCCTATGAAATTAAAGCAAAAACATTACAAACAAATATCCATCACTCTATTATCCAATGCATTGTGTAACATTTTTTATTTTTACACCCTAGTGATCCCTATCGTTTAAAACACCTATTCTTCACTTTGCCTCTTTTATACATATAAAAATATTTAATTATATTTGATAAAGTACGCAAACGTATGTATATCATAATAAAACACAAACAAAACACGAATAATATCCTAAATACAAGCAATCAATATTATTATTTAGAATCATTCAAGATTTATTTTTGAGACTTTCTAATAAATTCAGAAAGCTTACTAATACAGAAACTAACCAGATCACATAATGAAAGAAAAAACAACAAATAATAGCCGACGAAAGTTCCTTAAAAGCGTTGGCCTTTCAATTGGTGCTGCCGGTGTTGTAAGTGGATTTTCTCTACTGGGTGCAGCAAAAGCTGCAGCTGAGGAACCCATAGAAACTGTCAATTTACTAACACAAGATGGACAATTGGTTCAGGTTGATAAAAACCAGCTACGCCCAACAGTAACTGAACCTCTTACCGAATTGCAAAAACGAGGACGTGAGGGTATTTCTGGAAAATCTTTCGTGATGGTTATCGACCTTAGCAAGTGCAGGAATGCCCGGAAATGCATGGATGCTTGTCAAAACCATCACCAATTGAGACCAGATCAGCACCATATTAATGTGCTGCAAATGCAAGATGCAGAACATACTGCGCCTTACTTTATGCCAAAACCTTGTCAGCACTGCGACAATCCTCCTTGTACCAAAGTTTGCCCTGTTGATGCAACCTTTAAACGCCAAGATGGAATTGTTCTGATTGACAATGAAAGATGTATTGGCTGTAGATTCTGTATTGCGGCCTGTCCTTATTCAGCTCGTATTTTCCAATGGACAGAACCTAAGGATGCAGAAAAATACAAAGATCTTACCTATAACATAGAAGCCAATGTTCCTCAGAAAAAAGGAACCATTAGCAAGTGTTTGTTCAGCGCAGACAGACTTCGCGAAAACAAACTTCCTTCTTGTGTTTCTTCTTGTCCTAATGGCGTTTACTATTTTGGGGATCAAAACGAAGATGCTGTAACCAACGGTACTACTAATGAAACAGTTCGTTTTTCGCAGTTAATTGAAGAAAATGCAGGTTATACATTAATGCCTGAGTTAGGAACCAAACCACGGGTTTACTATCTGCCTCCTAAAAACAGAGCTTTTGAGTTCAATGGCGACTTGCTGAATGAGGAAAATCTTCATTAGAAATGTTTCATATTTAAAATAACAAAACGATTTATAGCCATCAATAATTTAATCTTATGAATGACTTACCAGAACAAAAGGAAACAACTCTTTCGTTTGAAAAAATCAAAAAAGACATTCTACATCCAATGCAAAACCACAAAGGATTAGAACTTTGGATTGTTTTTTTACTCGCCGTAATGGCTGTATGCGGCTGGGCATACTATACACAATTACGCGATGGCCTTGGAGTAACCGGAATGCGTGATTACGTATCCTGGGGATTGTACATCGCCAACTTTGTGTTTTTTGTAGCCGTGAGCTTGGTTGGAATGTTGATTTCTTCGATACTGGGATTGCTCCGAATCGATTGGATCACGCCCATATCACGAATTGCCGAAATTATAGCTGTAGCTTTTGTAGCGGTGGCTGGTTTGGTCATTATCTTAGACATGGGTCGCCCCGATAGAGTAATCAATGTATTTATTCACGGTCGTTTTCAATCACCAATTCTTTGGGATGTTACCGTAATTACCACCTATCTCACCATTAGCCTATTACTACTCATATTACCGATGATTCCAGATTTGGCCATCTGTAAAAATGAACTCAAGAAGGCTTCTCCCATTCAAAAAAAACTGTACAACATTCTATCCTTTGGTTACATCAATACACCCGCACAACACAGGCATTTACACCGAATGATACGAACTCTTATGGTATTAATTGTTCCAGTTGGTTTGGCCATTCACACGGTAACCTCGTGGTTATTTGCGGCTACCTTACGAAATGGTTGGGATACCACAATTTTCGGCCCTTACTTTGTTGCAGGAGCTTTTGTTGCTGGTTCAGCAGCTTTAATTATTGCTATGTATTTCTTTCGAGTAAACTACAAGTTACAAGATTACATTACCGATATGCAATTCGATTATATGGGAAAATTAATGGTTGCAGTCTGTCTAGTTTATCTGTACTTTAACCTTAATGAATTTTTGGTTCCTGGCTACAAAATGAAAACAGGTGACGACATTCACTTAAAAGAATTATTTATTGGTCATTGGGCTTTCATGTTCTGGGGTTCTCAATTGTTGGGAAATATCATTCCTATCATGCTTTTGGTTACGAAAAAATTCCGTAAGCCTTTACCAATCATGATCATATCTATTTTTATTTTAGCAGGAGCATGGTTCAAAAGATATGTAATTGTAATTCCTACCCTGCTTCACCCTCATTTACCCATTCAAAATGTCCCTGACAATTTTGCACACTACTCCCCTTCTGCAATTGAAATTGCAGTAACTGTTTTAAGTTTTGCTCTTGCCTTGCTTATCATTACCGTTCTGTCGAAAATATTCCCAGTTGTTCCAATTTGTGAAACAGCAGATAACAAAGGAATTAAATACAAAATTGAAGACTAAAAACATACGAACAATGAAAAATGCTATCCAAATAATTGCCAGTCTGTTTCTACTTTTTGCATTCACAACAACAGTTGTAAGTGCTCAAGAATGGTCGGTTCCAGCATCAGCTAAAAAAAAGCAAAACCCTTACGAGGCAAGCACAAAAAATATGAGCTCTGGAAAAAAAGTCTACAATATCAATTGTAAATCGTGCCATGGCGATGCGGGAATGGCCAATATGCTTCCTTTACAGCCTGTTGCGCCAACCGATTTAGGATCCCAGGCTTTTTTAGTACAAAGCGACGGTGAAATTTTTTACAAGATTAACAAAGGACAAGGTTCCATGCCTACCTTCGAGAAAACACTAAGTGACGAAGACAAATGGATGGTGATTAGTTACCTTCGATCCTTTGACAAGAATAAAAAAGTAAGTGAAAAAATTGCAGAAGTAAAAAATCCTGAGGTTAGTGATGTCAAACTTTTATTAGACATTGATAAGGAAAACAAAAAGATTGCAGCTCTTCTTACTGGACTAACAAATAAAGGAGACAGAATTGGCCTGCAAGGAATCGAACTCAGCTTTAAAGTAAAACGAAGCTTTGGTTACTTAGACATTTCAGGTGATGATGCCTACACCAACAAGGATGGAAAAGCAGAAATACAATTCCCTATCGATTTACCTGGCGACCGCGAAGGACATGTGAATCTATTGGTAAAAGTTACCGACGACGCTTTTTATGGTGACATTACCGTAGATCGAGTTGCAACTCTCGGCCTTCCTACTGATCCCGTAAATCCGCTTGATGAAAGAGCAATGTGGGGAACTCGTGCAAATGCGCCCATATGGATTGTTTTAAGTTATGTAGGTGGAGTAATCAGTATTTGGGGAGTAATCTTTTTGGTACTATTTCAACTAATACAATTACCTAAACTCGCAAAAAACAAAGAATAATGTCTACTTGGAATCAGGCTCTTTCTTCTTTTTTGATGGACCTCCTAATTTATACAATAGGTATCCCATTGCCACTAAAAAATGAAGAGCTGTAATTCCAGCTATAATATAGATAAGAGTTAAATCGGATTTCATATCGAATAATTTAAGACTGAAAGGTCGGCAATATGGTAAAAATACAACAAGAAACAAAAAATCACATTTGTGTGCACTGTGGCGATGATTGTGGCGCACATCCTGTAATGTGGGATGGCAAGCCCTTTTGTTGCAATGGTTGTTCTACCGTATACCAAATTTTGCACGAGAACGAACTTTGTACCTACTACAACTTTGAATCCAACCCAGGAATCAAGATCGAAGAAGGAAAATACAGAGAAAAATTTGCCTTTTTAGACGACAGTGAAATTTCGGAACAACTTTATGAATTCTCGGAAGGAAATATCCGTAAAGTGAACTTTTACATTCCTGGTATTCACTGTAGTTCGTGCATTTGGCTTTTGGAGCATTTGAATGTTTTGAACCAAGGAGTGATTAAATCCATTGTAAATTTTGTTAAAAAAGAAGTTTCCATCACTTTTAATTCCAATGAGATTAGTATTCGTCAACTGGCCGAACTGCTTTCTTCGATTCATTACATTCCTGAAATCACCTTAGACAAACTTCAGAAAAAACAGAACGAAGAAGTGAATAAAAAACTCCTTTATAAAATAGGAATTGCCGGTTTCTGCTTCGGAAATATCATGCTTCTGAGCTTGCCCGAATATGTACCTGGCCACGAATACCTCGAAACGCATTTCAAGGAATTTTTTGGCATGATGAATTTCATATTGGTATTGCCTGTATTCCTATACAGCGGCAGTGATTATTTAAAATCAGCCCTAAAAGCCCTAAAACACAGATTCATTAACATTGACGTTCCCATTTCGCTGGGTATTCTCATGCTTTTTGTTCAAAGTAGCATCGAAATTTTTACCGCAAGTGGTTCTGGATATATGGATTCTCTTACCGGATTAATCTTTTTCCTTTTGATTGGTAAATGGTACCAAAGCAGAACCTATCAGGCTCTTTCGTTCGAACGAGATTACCGTTCCTACTTTCCAGTTGCGGTGAGTAAAATGGAAAAGGGAATTGAAATAAGTACCCCCATTGAAAAACTACAGAAAGGTGATATTATATTAATCCGAAATCAGGAATTAATTCCTGCCGACAGCATTTTAACTAAAGGAGAAGCACAAATTGATTACAGCTTTGTAACGGGAGAATCGAAACCTGTCTTTAAAGAAAGTGGTGATCATATTTTTGCAGGAGGAAAACAAATGGGCGCTGCCATTGAATTAACCATCGATAAAGATGTGATTCAAAGTCGACTGACACAACTATGGAACCAATTTGATGATGGTGTATCTTCCTCCACAAAACTAAACACTCTAATCGATAAAATCAGCAAATATTTTACAATAGTAATTATTGCCGTTGCCATGTTTGCCGGTATCTATTGGCTCATAAACGATTCCACAAAAGCTCTGTTCGCCTTTACCTCGGTTCTAATCGTTGCCTGCCCTTGTGCCTTGGCTCTTTCGGTTCCTTTTGCACTGGGAAACAGCATGCGCTTAATGGGTCGTTTAGGCATTTATCTGAAAAGTTCCGAGGTAATCGAAAAATTGAATTCAATCACCACAATTGTATTTGATAAAACAGGAACCATAACTCAAGCCGATCAGGTAAAAGTCAATTTTATAGGAAAAAGCTTATCTGATGATGACAGAATAGCCATTAAATCCTTAACCAGACATTCTACTCATGTTTTGAGTTCAACTTTATACGAATACTTTAAAAACATCATCCCCCAAACGGTTGTGGATTACAAAGAATTACCTTCCATGGGAATTTCCGGAATTGTGAACGGTCGAAAAATAAAACTAGGTTCCTCAAAATTTATACACGATGGAACAACCGAAACAAGTTCGCTAAGCACAGAAATTTACCTTTCGGTAGATGGAAAAATAAAAGGCCATTTTACCTTAAGCAACCAATATCGATTGGGCTTAACGAAATTAATTTCCAGTCTGGCACCTAAATTCGATTTACACATTCTTTCTGGAGATAACGATTCTGAAATGGAAAATCTGAAAAAAATATTTCCTTCTCAATCTGCTATTCGATTTAATCAATCGCCCAATGATAAGTTGCTATACATTCAGAATTTAAAGCACCAAGACAAACATGTTTTAATGATTGGCGATGGCTTAAATGATGCTGGAGCCTTAAAATCGAGCGATGTTGGCATTTCCATTGCAGATGATATTTACCATTTTTCACCTGCCTGCGATGCCATTTTAGAAGCTTCGAAATTTCAACAATTGCAACACTTTCTAAAAATATCAAGAAAAAGCATTCTCATTGTAAAACTAAGTTTTGTGCTCTCTTTTATTTACAATTTGGTGGGTTTGTATTTTGCTGTTCAAGGGGTTTTATCGCCTATTGTTGCAGCCTTACTAATGCCAATAAGTTCCATTTCGGTAGTCGCATTTGCCACTTTTACAACCAATTACATTGCCAAACCGAAAGAGAATAAAAATAAATCAATTGAGAAGTCTAAAAACAACAGCAGGCATTCGCTTGCTGATGTAAAAAAATCGGTTCAACTAAACTAAAGATAATGAGTGTATTGTTCGTTTTAATCGGTGTAAGCATGCTTGTAGCAGGAGGTTTCCTTATGGCATTCCTTTGGGCTGTAAAAAAAGGACAATATGATGATTCCTATTCGCCATCGGTTCGGATTCTGTTCGACGATCAGGAAGAAGAGGAAGAAAAAAAGGAAAAAAAAGAAGAACAAGAAAAAAAAGAAACAACTAAGAAGAACCATAAATCTTAATTTAATGGAAACACAACATTTTTCGTACGATAACAAAATCGTGAAATTTTTCGCCTACGCTACCATTCTTTGGGGTGTCGTTGGAATGCTGGTAGGGCTTTTGGCTGCGCTACAATTGGCATTTCCAATTTTTAATTTTAAGCTGGCATATACTACTTTTGGCCGAATCCGTCCCATTCATACCAACGCGGTTATTTTCGCCTTTGTAGGAAACGGTATTTTTACCGCAGTATACTATTCACTTCAGCGTTTGTTAAAAGCCAGAATGTATAGCGATAAATTGAGCTGGATCCATTTTTGGGGTTGGCAGGCCATTATTGTATCTGCTGCAGTAACCTTTATGTTAGGATTTACAACCAGTAAAGAATATGCTGAACTAGAATGGCCTATTGATATCGTACTCACTATTATTTGGGTGGTTTTTGGTTGGAACATGTTCGGTACCATTCTAAAACGAAGGGCTGATCACTTATATGTTGCCATCTGGTTCTATATCGCAACTTTTGTAACCGTTGCCGTGCTCCATATCGGTAACTCCTTAGCCTTGCCATACAGTTGGATTCAATCTTATCCGGTTTATGCAGGTGTTCAGGATGCCTTGGTGCAATGGTGGTACGGACACAATGCTGTTGCATTTTTCTTAACCACTCCCTATTTGGGATTGATGTACTACTTTTTACCAAAAGCAGCCAATCGTCCAGTTTATTCGTATCGATTATCAATCATTCACTTTTGGGCACTTATTTTTCTTTATATCTGGGCTGGTCCTCATCACCTACTTTATACTTCTTTACCCGATTGGGCACAATCTTTAGGGGTTGCTTTCTCAATTATGCTTCTTGCTCCTTCTTGGGGAGGAATGTTTAATGGTTTACTAACGCTTCGTGGTGCATGGGATAAAGTCCGCGACAGTGCTACGCTTAAATTTATGGTGGTTGCAGTAACCTGCTATGGAATGTCTACTTTCGAAGGTCCAATGATGTCGCTGAAATGGGTGAATTCTTTAACACATTATACCGACTGGACCATTGCTCACGTTCACATTGGGGCCTTGGGATGGAATGGATTTCTAACCTTTGGAATGCTTTACTACTTATTCCCAAAAATGTGGAATACAAAATTGTATTCCGAAAAACTGGCCAATACTCACTTCTGGATGGGAACATTAGGAATGATATTTTATGCTTTGCCATTGTATTGGGGAGCAATAGTTCAAACTTTAATGTGGAAAGAATTTACTCCTGATGGATTATTGGCTTACCCGAACTTTCTGGAAACTATTACCCAGATTTTGCCTATGTATCACGCAAGAGTTTTTGGCGGATTGCTTTATTTTACCGGATTATTCCTGATGGTTTATAACCTATTGAAAACAGCTGCCGCAGGTAAATGTGTCGATAATGAAGAAACCTCAGCTCCGGCAATTGTAACCAATACAAAACGTGGTAAAAGTGAAGGTTTACACCGTTGGTTGGAACGCAAGCCAGTTCAGTTCATGGTATTGGCAACCATCGCTATTTTAATTGGAGGTGCTTTCGAAATTGTTCCTACTTACCTCATCAAATCAAACATACCAACTATTGAAAGTGTGAAACCTTATACTCCACTTGAATTACAAGGTAGAGATATTTACATCCGCGAAGGTTGTAATACTTGCCACTCTCAAATGGTACGTCCTTTCCGCTCGGAAACAGAACGATATGGGGAATATTCAAAAGCTGGAGAATCGGTTTATGATCATCCACACTTGTGGGGATCGAAACGTACCGGACCTGATTTAGCTCGCGAAGGTGTTCCAGGAGGAAAAATGTACAAAACGAATGTTTGGCATTACAACCACATGCTTGATCCGCAAAAAATGAATGCTCAGTCCATCATGCCAGCTTATCCATGGTTAATAAAAGATAAATTGGATATTTCATCGACTCCAGCAAAAATTCGAGCCATGCAAACTTTGGGTGTTCCATATCCAGAAAACTACGATCAAATAGCCAACGAAGATCTGAAGAAACAAGCTGAAGAAATTGCTGCTGATTTGAAAAATTCAGGTGTAGAGGTCGCAAATGATAAGGAAATTCTTGCTGTAATTGCATACTTGCAACGTTTAGGAAAAGATATTTCCGTACAAAAATAGAGATAGATCATAGCTGTGAATAATGAGAAATCACATTCATTATATTGCTTTCTCATATTTCACAGCTAAAAATGAATAGATATGAAAATAGTTAGTCATTATTTACAAGGAATTGCTGATGTTGGTTTTTTTCCAAGCATTTCGCTCCTGATATTCTTCCTATTTTTTGTAGGAATGATTTGGTGGACTTTCAAGAAAAGTAACAAAGAATTCTTTACTGAAATGGAAAGTTATGCTTTAGACGAGGATACTAAGAAATCCTCTTCGGAGAGCCTAGAATAAAAAATGCCCCTAAATTGAGACACAATGGAAAAGAAAGATAAATTCTTAGAAGAAAACAAACACTTAATTAGCGATCATGATTACGATGGTATACAGGAGTTGAACAATCCTATGCCAACCTGGTGGCGATATTTATTTTATGCAAGCATTATTTTTGCAGCTGTTTACATGTTTCGTTACCATGTTTTTGGCGACGATCTGCAAATTGACGAATACAATAAGGAAATGGCCTTGGCAGAAGCGAACAAGCCCAAAGCAGCCTTTGATGAAAATGCACTTGTCTTAATGACTGATGCCAGCAATTTAGACGCAGGAAAAGCCATCTACGATAAAAACTGTGTTGCTTGCCATGGAACTCTTGGCGAAGGAAATGCAATTGGTCCTAACCTAACCGATAAGTATTGGTTGAATGGAGGTAGTCTTCAGGATGTCTATCACATTATTAAAGTAGGAAAACCAATGAAAGGCATGTTGGCCTGGCAAAATCAATTATCGCCAGAACAAATGTTGCAAGTATCAAGCTACACCATGAGTTTGCAGGGAACAAATCCCGCCAATGCTAAAGAAGCACAAGGTGAACTAATCGAATAAAATTAAAAATGGCTCCCACAAACCCCTACAATGGTTATCGCGATCAACTAGCTACCCTAAAAGAAACAGGAAAACGCAGATGGATTTATGCACAAAAACCCAAAGGGAAACTGTATAACTATCGCCAACTTGTTAGCTACAGTTTACTTTTTCTTCTTTTTGCATTGCCTTTTGTAAAGCTACATGGCGAGCCTTTTTTGTTGTTCAATATTCTGGAACGTAAATTCATTTTATTTGGCGTTCACTTTTGGCCTCAGGATTTTCATCTCTTCCTGTATTCCATGATTACCCTATTTGTATTTGTAGTGCTATTTACTGTTAGCTATGGAAGAATTTGGTGCGGATGGACCTGTCCTCAAACTGTTTTTTTGGAATTTATTTTTCGAAAAATAGAATACCTCATCGAAGGCAATCCTGCGGAACAGCGAAAATTGGATGCTCAATCGATGAATTTGACAAAGTTCTGGAAAAAAATGCTAAAGTTGAGTCTGTTCTATGCTATCTGCTTTCTCATAACCAATACCTTTTTATCCTATATTATTGGGGTTGATAAAGTCCTTAAAATTGCAAGCGAACCTATCTCACAGCACCAAACAGGTTTCATTATTGCTCTTTTGTTTTCGGGTGTAATGTTTTTTGTGTTCGCTAAATTGCGCGAACAGGTGTGTGCAATGATATGCCCATACGGCAGATTGCAAGGAGTCCTTTTGGATTCTAACTCGATAGTGGTAGCCTACGATTACAAACGTGGCGAAGAAAGAGCTCCTTTAGAGGCAGGTGAAGACCGAAAATCTGATGGAAAGGGCGATTGTATCGATTGTTATCAATGTGTTGATGTTTGCCCGACTGGGATTGACGTTCGGGACGGAACCCAATTGGAATGTATCAACTGCACCGCCTGTATTGATGAGTGCAATTCGGTAATGAGTTGGCTAGGGAAACCCAAAGGCTTAATTCGTTTCGATTCAGAAAAAAATATCGCCGAAGGTAAACAGCAAAAATGGCCTGCACGAAAAATCGCTTATACTGTAGTTCTCTCTATTTTGTTAGGAGTTGTTGCTGTATTATTTGCCTCGAGAAGCGATTTAGAAGCTATTATTCTTCGTACTCCTGGTCTGCTTTATCAGCCACAGAATAACAATGCTATTAGCAATATGTATAACTTTAAGGTGGTGAACAAAACAACAAAAGACGTTCCCATTCATTTTAAAATTATGAATCATGAAGGTGAAATTAAAATGATTGGAGAGGAAGCTAAGGCTCATGCAAGCTCCATAAAAGAAGGTGTGTTTTTTGCCATTTTACCAAAGCAGGAAATCAGTAGCGATAACATCCCAATTACCATTGGCGTATATGCAGAAGAGCGATTAATAGAAGAAATTGACTTGACATTTGTTGGACCGAATTAAGAAGAAAATTGAGATATGAAAAAATTAAGCTGGGGAACAAAACTAGCAATTGGGGCTTCGATATATGTCATCGGAATTCTGATTTTTGTAGGATTTAGTACAACACAAAAAATCAATTTGGTTTCGAAAGATTATTACCCCAAAGAGGTGGAATACCAAACACAAATTGATAAAATAAAGAATGCAAAAGAATTACCCGAATCAATTGTCATTACTCAGGAGCATGGAAAAATCAAATTTCAATTCCCCTCTGGTATGCACCACGATATAACAGGCGAAATTATTTTTTACCGTCCGGCTGATTATGAATCTGATATTAAAACAGCAATTTTGATTGACGAAAACGGTGTGCAGGAATTAGATAGCGAACAACTTTTACAAGGAATGTATACCATTAAAATTGAATGGAAACATGCTGGTGTAGGATACTATAAAGAAGAAGCAATTTACCTGAATAAGTAACGATTTACCTAGTAAACACTAAGATCAATTCAAAGAACCTAAATGTAAAAACAACAAAGTAAACTTTATTACAAAAAAATATAGTAAAACCTAGTGCACTAAAATAAAAGCCTTTGCGCACCATGAAGTTTAATAAACAAACAAAATGATCTATTTATCAGCATTAACATTAGGCCTATTGGGCAGTTTTCATTGTGTAGGTATGTGTGGCCCTATTGCTTTGGCCATTCCATTAAAAACCAATTCCTGGTTAACCAGAATTACGGGTGGCCTTATTTACAATATTGGTCGCGCCCTAACATATGCGGCAATGGGAGCCGTTTTTGGGCTACTAGGCCGAGGTTTAGTAATGAGTGGTTTTCAACAATGGGTATCGGTAATTATGGGGGCAGTCATGATTCTATCGGTAATCACTCCTTCGATTTACAAAAATCGCTTTAATGCAGAAAAAGGAGTATTTTCATTCGTAGGAAAAGTAAAGCTCTCTTTGGGAAAATTATTCACTCAGCGCAGTTATGGCTCTCTTTTTTTTATTGGCCTACTAAATGGTTTGCTGCCTTGCGGGTTGGTTTACATGGCCATTGCTGCAGCCATTGCTACAGGTTCGGCGTCTGGCGGAAGTCTGTTTATGTTTTTATTTGGTTTAGGTACTCTTCCTATGATGTTGGCCATTTCCCTCATCGGAAATATAATAACCCTTGAATTGAGAAAGAAAGTAACCAAATTGATTCCGTACGCAATTGTATTTATTGGGGTATTATTTGTCCTTCGTGGTTTAAGCTTGGGAATTCCTTTTTTAAGTCCACCCGAAAAAGCAATGACCGTGCCGGTAGAACAAATTGATGCAAGCGAAGCTAAACCAGATTGCTGTCATTAAACTACACAACAAAAAAATATCTCTTTCAACTAAATAAAAGAACTGAGGCTATTTGTAACAAAATACAAAGTTTCAGCTCTTTTCTGATTCCAAAGGAATGGTAAAATAAAATAAAGATCCTTTCCCAACTTCACTCTCAACCCATATTTCACCACCATGTTTCTCAGTAAATTCCTTGCATAAAATCAAACCTAATCCTGTTCCTTTTTCGTCTGCCGTTCCTCCTGTTGATCGATTTTGACTCAAAATGATCCAATGTTTCCGATGCAATTCCAACACCATTATCACAAACAGATATAAGTACAAATGTTGCCTCAGTTTCTGCATTAATAGTTACAATACCATTTTGAGGAGTAAACTTAATCGCATTGGAAACAAGATTCCTACTTTAGGACAGTGCATATTGTACTCTATTTAGAAGAAATGGCTTATGCAACAAAACTAAAAATATTTCGCTTGGTTCTTTTCAGACTTCGCTACTTTATCTAAAGAATATCAGAAAAAGTCCTTTTACCTACAGAAAAATAGTTCTCCCGATTTGTGCCTTTACAGCATGAAATATTTTTTAGCACTTCACACTATCCTCATTTTTAGTCACCAAAATCTATTTTACATTTTTTTTGTTTTCAATCAGGATATCTTGTAAATTAAAGCAAGTCAAAATTTAACTTTAAGATATTCGAACACTATGAAAAAAATTCTGAACAATTTGTTGACATTTTTCGACACTCGAGATGATGATAACTTTTACTATGTACGAATTGAACGCAACGACAAATGCTACTGCAATAGTGGTAAAAAATACAAAAGCTGCCACTATCCAGAACATCAAAAGAAAAGCAAAGTAGCAGTCAAAAAAATTAATGAAACTAGTGGTGAAGAAACAATAAAAGTTATGAGAATTAAAACCCTTAGAAAAGAGCATTTCAGGGTAAAATCGCATTTTCACTAAAGTATATTTAATAGGAAAATGGAATAGCAAATCCAGCTATTCCATCCTAAAACAAATCGAACTTATCGTTTTACGGCTTCAACCTCCTCTATAGAAATTTGACCATAATCATTCCCCCATGAATTTAAAATATAATTAAAAACCAGAACCAATTCCTTATCGGTTAAACCAGAGGAAGGCATCAAACTATTATACTTCTCTCCATTAACTTTAATGGGTTTATTACTTCCAAATTTTACCATTCTTATGGCTTCATTGGTATTCTCTTTTAAATAATCAGAATTTGCCAAGGGAGGATAAAATTTTGCAATTCCTTCTCCCTTTTGCATATGACAATTCATACATTTAGCTCGGTATAGTTCTCCTCCCTTTTCAATATTTACAGCTGACATTTCAATTCTGTCAACAGATTTCTTTTCAGCTTTTTTCTCCGATCCATTGCATGCAAGCAAGAAAAACACAAAGACCAAAAATAGTAGATTCAATTTATTCATATTTATTATTCTTTTTTAGATCTAGTAAAAATAACAAAGTCAGCGCGAATAATCCAAATTATTCAGGTGACTAAATAGCTAAGTGCCGCAAAAAAAGCCAATTAACCATAAGTTTTCATCAAATATTTTTATATATTTATAAAGATCAGAGTAATGATTATCACATAATTGCCCCATTTCTCTCCTTAACCCTAAAACTATGGAGGATTATTTATGAAACTAAAATTAATCGTAGGTCTTTTGCTCTTTTTTAATGCTTCATGTATAGTTAGCCAAGGTGTAAAAGATTTATATTTCGACTTAGAAGTTGGCGTTATAGAACAACTTGATGACACTATTCCACAAAATATCCAACTCACCAGTGAATCGGGCGAGTTAGTTTTCTTAAAAGACCAAATTGACAAACCAACAGCAATAGTATTTGTTTACTTCCGTTGTCCGGGGATTTGCAGTCCACTAATGGATGGTTTGGCCGATGTAATTGAAAAAAGCGATTTAGAAATTGCCAAAGATTACCAAGTTATTACCATCAGTTTCGATCCCAGTGAAACAATCGATTTGGCCATCAAGAAAAAGAACAATTATAAATCACTGATCAAAAATAAAAATACTCAGGAAGGATGGAAATTTTACACTGGTGATAGTCTAAACATTGCTATTGCAACCCAAGCATTGGGCTTTAGATACAAAAAAGTAGGAAATGACTTTACACATGCTGCTACGGTAATTGTAACCAGTCCTGAGGGGAAAATCACCCGTTATTTGAATGGAACTTACTTTTTACCCTTTGAATTTAAACTTGCTATAATGGAAGCTTCTAAAGGACAAACAGGACCAACCATTAACAAAATACTTCAATATTGTTACTCCTACGATCCAGTAGGACAAGCCTATGTATTAAATGTAACGAAGGTTACCGGAACCATCATATTAAGCATGGGACTAATCGTATTCCTGTTGTTAATTTTTAAGAAACCCAGAAAGAAACCACAATCATAACACTACTATATATGTCTGATACCATAATGCAAAATCAGGAACCAAATTACCTTGAATATCAGGGACGATACAAAGGAATTTATGCTTGGATTTTCTCGACAGATCATAAGAGAATTGGCTTGTTGTATTTATATAGTATGCTGGTGCTTTTTAGTGTTGCTGCTATTCTGGGCCTGCTTATGAAAGTAGAATTAATTGCCCCTGGGAAAACAATTATGGATGCCCAAACTTACAACAGCTTTTTTACCCTTCACGGGATTACCATGATATTTTTAATTGTGGTACCAGGACTTCCAGCTGTGTTTGGAAATTTCTTTCTGCCTTTAATGATTGGAGCTAAAGATGTAGCATTTCCTAAGCTAAACCTTTTATCCTGGTGGATTTATATTTTGGGAGCTGCTGTTGCTCTTTCGGCTCAGTTTTTTGGTGATGGTCCTCCTGATACCGGATGGACTTTTTATGCTCCCTACAGTTTTAGAACCGGCACAAATATGCTTCCTGCAGTAACTGGAGCATTTATTCTAGGTTTCTCTTCCATTGCCACTGGTATCAACTTTATAGTAACTATGCACCGTATGAGAGCTCCGGGAATGAGCTGGATGAAAATGCCATTGTTCCCATGGGCTTTATACGGCACCAGCTGGATTCAAGTATTGGCCACCCCAATTGTTGGTGTAACTCTTTTAATGATTGTATTGGAACGTACCATGCAAATCGGATTTTTCGACCCTGCCTTGGGTGGCGATCCTATTTTGTATCAGCATTTATTTTGGATTTACTCCCACCCCGCTGTATATATCATGATTTTACCAGCAATGGGTGTTATTTCTGAAATCATACCCACATTCGCACGAAAAACCATCTTTGGTTACAAGGCTATTGTGATATCTACTCTAGCAATTGCATTTGTAGGTTACTTTGTGTGGGGACATCACATGTTTACCTCAGGAATGAGTGGCACTGCTTTGTATACTTTCTCCATTCTAACCTTTCTGGTTGCCATTCCCAGCGCCATTAAAATATTCAATTGGGTAGCAACTCTGCACAAAGCTTCCATTGATATTCAAACCCCATTTTTATGGGCATTGTGTTTTCTTTTCGTTTTCATGATAGGAGGTTTATCTGGAATGGTACTTGGTGCTTTATCGGCCAATGTTCATTTGCACGATACTGCTTTTGTTGTAGCTCACTTTCACTTTATTGTTTTTGGTGGAACTGGATATGCCTTTTTTGGGGCTTTGCATTATTGGTATCCTAAAATGTTCGGTAGAATGTACGACAAGGGTTGGGCAAATATCGGTCTGGCGGTATTCTTCACAGGCTTCAACACCCTTTATCTTCCAATGTTTTATTTGGGTATGATAGGAATGCCACGTAGGTATTACGACTATGTTGAAGTATTTCACGGACCAAATATTGTATCCTCATTTGGTGCTATGCTAATGATTGCTGGTTTAATTATCATTATCACCAATTTAGTTCGATCGGCTCGCAAAGGTATTCCTGCCGAAGCTGATCCCTGGAAAGGAAAAACATTGGAATGGACCATTGCCAGCCCACCAACACTTGAAAATTTTGAGCAAATTCCAGTAGTAACTAAACAGCCTTACGACTATGAATAATCACGCTAATATTGACGAACACCGAGACGATGAAGGTGCAAAAACAGGCATGTGGATATTCATTTTCACTGAACTGCTCCTTTTTGGAGGACTGTTTATTGTCTATTCTGTTTATCGATACTTGAATCCGGCAGCCTTTCATTTAGCGGCCGAAGAGCTAGATCCCTTTATTGGAACTGTGAATACAGTAATCCTATTAGTTAGTAGTATGACTATAGCTATGTCGATTAGTGCCATTCAATACAAAAACAAAAAATTCACCTTGCTACTAATGGGTATTACTATTTTTTTAGCCATTGTATTCATGGTGAACAAATACATTGAATGGAGTGGAAAAATCTCACATGGAATATATCCAGGAAGTCCATCACTGATGGAAACCAGTCAGGGAGAAATTCTATTTTTTGGATTGTATTACGCAATGACAGGATTACACGCATTGCACATTATTATTGGAGTGGCATTTATTGCCTACGTAATGCGGCTAGTTAGTAAGAACGAAGTTCAACACGACAATTTTATCATCCTCGAAAACAGTGGCTTGTATTGGCACTTGGTCGATCTTATTTGGATTTTCCTTTTCCCACTATTTTACCTAATCACTTAATTATACCGTTATGGAAAAAGAACAACATACTCACATTGTAAAATACAAAACTTATGTAATTGTATTAATTGCTTTGCTTTTTATGACCTTTGCTTCTGTAGCGATAACCAGTATCAATTTAGGTCCATACACAGTTTCTGCAGCTTTACTATTAGCAGGCATCAAGTCCGTTTTAGTATTGCTGATTTTTATGCACTTAAAATTTGATAAAAAATTCTACGCCCTTATGGTGGCCGCCGTTTTCATCCTCCTTGCCAGCGTTATTTTTATTACATTCTTAGACTACTTATACCGATAGCTTATGACTTTTAATAAAATACCCGATGCTTCTAATTTTGTGAAAGGTGTAGATACCTCTTTCGAGGTGATATTGGGAATCATATTCTTTTTCCTCATCGCCATCACAGTGACTATGATTTACTTTGTTTTTCGATATCGTAAAGAAAAAAATCCAAAAGCAACCCAAATTCACGGAAGTGTTACTTTGGAAATTTTATGGACTGTTATACCAACACTCCTGGTAATGGTTATGTTTTATTATGGTTGGATGGGTTACAAACCTATGAAAGAAGTGCCAGATGATGCCTTTGAGATTAAAAGTATTGGCCGAATGTGGAATTGGCAATTCGAATATGAGAATGGAAAAAAAACAGACACCCTATATGTTCCTTTGGATCGCGCTGTAAAATTGGATTTAATTGCCCTAGATGTTCTACATAGTTTGTACATCCCTTCCTTTCGATTGAAACAAGATTTGGTTCCTGGAAAAGAACAAATGATGTGGTTCATTCCAGGACGAGAAGGTGAATATGATTTGTTCTGCACAGAATATTGCGGACTACAACACTCTTCCATGCAAACTTCGGTAATTGTAATGCCCCAAGATAAATTCGATGCCTGGTATGTTGATACCACAAAAACTGTGACTCTTATTTCCGACCGACCAGGTGCTTTAGGCTTACGAATCGTTCAGAAAAATGGCTGTTTAGCCTGTCACTCTTTAGATGGTTCGAAATTGGTTGGTCCAACTTGGAAAGGCTTGTATGGCAAAACCGAAATCGTAAGCAATAAAGGACAAAAACGTGAACAAATAGTAGATAGTACCTACGTGATTAACTCCATTTACAATCCGAACGATGATATAGTAGAAGGTTATAGCAAAGGCTTGATGCTTTCCTACAGAAATGAACTAACCGAAGAAGATATCGGTGAAATAATTGAATTCATGAAAACCATAAGTGAGTAAAAATAGGTAATAAAAATGGCATGAACTTATCCTCTAAAATAAGCACCCTCTTTGAGTTGGGAAAAATTAAAATCGCTATTCCAATAGCAATTTCCTGCTTCACAGGCTATTTACTGCATTCTCCTGAATTCTCATGGAATTTGGGATTTGTGGTGTTTGGAATTCTGTTGATTGTAGCCGGAGCTTCTGCCCTAAATCATATTCAGGAGTATAAAAAGGATGCTTTGATGAATCGAACCAAGTTTCGTCCTATTCCCTCAGGAAAAATAAGCATATCCGAAGCAGTAAAATGGAGCGTATTTTTCTTGCTTTTAGGCTGTGGTCTTCTCGCTTGGGGCGGAAATACTACCAGTCTTTGGATTGCCATATTTTCAATCTTTTGGTACAATTTGGTGTACACGCCTTTAAAACAAGTATCGGCATTTGCTGTGGTTCCTGGTGCATTAAGTGGTGCATTTCCTCCACTTATTGGCTATGTGGCTGCAGGTGGTCATTTTCTTGATTTGCCAATTTTAGCCCTTTCTTTTTTCTTCTTTATTGGTCAAATACCGCACTTTTGGTTACTACTCCTGCTCTATGGCGACGAATACAAAAAAGGTGGTTTTAAAGTACTAACAGATGTATTTAGCGTTAAACAAATTCACAACATTACATTAATATGGATGTTGGCAACAATAATGGTTGCTCTTCTGCTTCCTGTATTTGATGTGTTCTCCTCAAAAATTCTGATCTGGTCTTTACTGGCGATGTCATTATGGATTATTCCTAATAGTTTTATCCTTTTAAAAAATTACGACAGAATAACTATTCGAAAATTATTTTTGCGATTGAATCTCTATTTCCTGATAGTCATGATCATGATTAGTATCGATAGACTTTATTTTTAGAAAAAATACTTTACTGCTAACATAGAATTTAAGCCAATAAACATTCAACTAAACATTATTAAAATGAAAAAAATTATTATCGTATTATTCGTAACAGCTTTCTTCGTTTCTTGCCAGTCGAACACCAAAAAGACTAAGAACGATTCCAAAGCAGAAACAACACAAATTGTTGATTATGAAAACATAGAACTGAGTGTAACAGGGATGACCTGCACAGGTTGTGAAAACACCATAAAAAATGCTTTAAAACAAATTGATGGGGTTGCAGAAATAGAAGCTTCTCACACCAGTGGCAAAGTAACAATTAAGGTAGAAAAAGATAAAGTTAGCAGTGAAGAAATTGCTCAACAAATTGAAAGCATTGGCTATCATGTTGACAAGTAAAATAGGATACTGCCAAGCAACATTACAAAAAACATCTTTTTTCCCAAAGATGTTTTTTCCTTGTTATGAACAAAACGGTAGCATATTGAGACTATGTTTACAGACAAATTCGAGATGTTAAAATTCAAGCACTAATTGAAGGACATTGTAGATAATTATTTTCGTATTTAATTATGATTTAAGATATATTGACTGTAATGATAAAACAAGACTATAAAATATGAAAACTAATTTTAAAGATATTAAGCCCTATTTGATAGAGTTTACAATAGTTACAGCAGGAGTTTTGGTAGCATTATTTTTAAGCAATTATAAAGAAAACAATCAAACACGGAAATATTACATTACTTCAATTGAAACTATAAATAATGAAATCGAAACAAACTATAAAGACTTAAAAGGAACCATTGAGGGACATATGAACTTGTTAGATACAATTAAAAAATATAGGACAAATCATATAACAATACGTGAACTGATTATTAATAAAGGAAGGTGGGCTAAGTAAGTACAATGTTGAGCAATACCAAATTTGAATTTTATAAAAAAAATCAACTTAATTCAATAGATTTTGAGATAGTGTCCGAACTGATTAGAATAGAAAACACCATAAATCTTATTGATACGAAAATGCAGAAACTTATGGATTTTTTGTATCCAAATCTTTTTGTTGATTCTGAAGAAAGTAAAAAATTGGTTGTTGCCCAATTAAGTAATTTATTGAATAGTGAGTCTCAACTAATGCAACAGTACGAGAATTTTATTGGTAAGTATATTGAAAAAGAGAAAAATAAAAGCTACACACAATCGAGTAGGCAGCCGCTAGGTCATTAGCCTAGCGGAGAACCTCTCACACCGTACGTACGGGTCTCGTATACGGCGGTTCGTTAAGTTATGGGAAATAATATATCACGTCTAACAGGCGTGATTTGTTTGTAAATCGATATGTAGCCACGTTTCTTCAAACGATCAAGGGTAATAGTCGTTCCTAGAATTGGATTCTGAGTAAGCTCAGCATCAAGCTAACGAGTTCATTCGTAAAATACCTTCATCATAATCGCTCGCCCTACTATTGCCCTTGTAAATCAACTTTTATATACTCAATAATTTTCCATCTGTCGGATTGTTTCACCTGAGCTCCATGAGCACCCATTACACCAAAACCAACCGTTATTACGTGAAAAATTTCACCGCGTGGAGTGGCTTTCATCACATCAGTAACCAAACTTTTGGGAGGAAATGGATATTTTCCACTTGTAAATAAAAAGCCCAGTCCATCACCCAGTTCTCCGTGGCAATTTATACAGTAGATTCCAAAAAGTTCTTTTCCTCTCTGAACATCGCTAAGACTCATTGCCGTGTTATTCACAATATTTTCACCAGCCCAAAGTCTTTCTTCAGGAGTTTTTTCGAAATGATAGGGAATCATCTCGCGAGGAATTGTTCCCTCGGCCGGTAGGCGTAAACTCAAACCATCTTCAAAGTTTGGATTCTCGGAATAAGGTTCAAAGGCACGCGATTCTGCCATATCTGGAAAATAAGAATAGCCTGGATGATTTCGATTTTTATCGCATGATGTGAACAACACTACAACTACCAATAAAGTACTACAATATGAAATGATTTTTTGCATAACAATTTCTTTTTTTGGTAATAAATCAAGTCTCGTAATGAAAACTTTCTTCGAGTAAAGGATCATTTTTACTCAATAGAGGCGCCTTGGCCAAAGAAGAAAAAACAACAAATAAAAAACCTCCCAAATACAAACAAACGAAGCCAATTTCGATTAAGCCAATTTCTGCAGATTTTCCTATTGTGCCAGGAATCACCAATAAATACACATTCAACCATTGTCCAATCAACACAACAATCGCCATAACCGATAACCACTTTAAATTTCGTTTTGAGTTACGGGTCATTAATCCCAGAAATGGAATCACAAAATTTAAAATAAGTATGGTGAAAAACAGAAAAGCATGATCGTTTAGTCGGGGAGCAAAATAGGCTGTTTCTTCGGGAATATGACTATACCAAATAAGCAGGTACTGTGAAAACCACAAATACATCCAAAAAATACTGAATGCAAAGAGGTATTTTCCCATATCATGAATGTGTTCTTTGTTGATAAAATCCAAATGACCTTTCCATTTTAGTAAACTAATTAGAAGAATAATTGTGGCAATTCCACTTACAAAAAGACCAATAAAAACAAACCATCCGTACAGAGTACTAAACCAATGAGCATCGATAGACATTAACCAATCCCAGCTCATGGTAGAGCTTGAAATGGCAAAGAAAACCATAAATAAAGCAGCTAATAACTTTCCTTTTTTATAGTACTTACTATCGGTTGATAAATCCTGCTGCAGGGAATTTTTACGAAGCAAACGACTCAACCAAATCCAAATAACAAAATAAATTGCCATTCTGATAAAGAAAAATGGAACATTTAAATAGGCAGCTTTGCCTTCCAAAATAGGATCGTGCAATCCCTCATGCGACCAATGATAAATATCGTGCATACCGAAGTACAAAAGAAACATGAGAATGGCTGATATGGGTAAAAATGCAGACATAGCTTCGGGTATCCGTTGCAAAGCTGTATGCCAACCCGAATAGGCTATTTTGTGTAAAGCCTGAAAAACGACTCCAAACAAGGCTATGAATAAGAAGAATAGGTTGTTTATAAGAATATTGGTCCAAAAACGCTGACTATTGGGTGATTCGATAAAATAGCTTACGATTAGGAACAAAATTCCTGCACCACCAATAAAAAAGAGTATTAGTTTGTCTTTTCCCGTAAATGTATAGTTGTTGTCCATCGCAATATGCTTTTTATGGTTTACAATTCTATCTCCTTAATTTGTATATTCTGACCTTCTTCCCTATTCAGAATATCTTTTATTATTTGATCCTGATTCCCAGCTTCATCCAAATCAATAATAATTACAAAGCGATCATCGGTACTTCGTTCATCGTGAATTACATTATTAGCACCGGGTCCGAGTTTCGAACGAATAAAAAATGCAGTTGCCATTCCAAATGCAGCAAACAAAACCGTCAATTCGAAAGTAATTGGTATGAATGCGGGAATTGAAAAATGTGGTTTACCACCAATAAACAAAGGATAATCGACGGTAAATGCCCAGGTCTGAAAACCAAAAGCAACTGCCAATCCTATGGCTCCACAAATAAATGCAACCGTAGGTAAATTCGATCGTTTATATCCCAAAGCGTGATCCAATCCATGAACGGGGAAAGGAGTTAACACATCCTGAATGGACACATCCCGAGCTCTCAAATCTTTGGTAGCACGAAGAAGATTCTCCTCATCTTCAAAATAGGCTGAAATATATCTTCTCATGATTATTCGTTTTTATCCTTATTTGTAAAGTTTTCTCCTGAATTCTTCATCACAGTCTTCACCTCGGCAATCGCAATTACTGGAAAAACACGAATAAATAGTAGAAAACAGGTGAAAAATAAGCCTAAGGTTCCAATAAATATGCCCACCTCGACAATAGTAGGTTGGTACATCGACCAACTAGAAGGCAGATAATCGCGATGCAAAGAGGTAACAATGATTACAAATCGTTCGAACCACATTCCAATGTTTATAAAAATGGACAGAACGAAAGTAAATGCAAGGTTACGCCTTAATTTTTTGAACCATAATAGTTGTGGCGAAATTACATTGCAAGTCATCATAATTGCATAAGCCCACCAATACGGTCCGGTTGCCCGATTTAGAAATGCATATTGTTCGTATTCCACGCCCGAATACCAGGCAATAAACAACTCGGTGATATATGCAATACCAACAATAGAACCCGTTGCGATAATAATCTTGTTCATCGATTCAACATGGCCAACTGTAATATAGCTTTCCAAATTGAGCACTTTCCGAGTAATAATTAGAAGCGTTAGCACCATAGCAAAGCCAGAAAATATGGCTCCAGAAACAAAATAGGGTGGAAATATTGTGGTATGCCAACCTGGAATTACCGATGTTGCAAAATCGGAGCTTACAATACTATGAACCGACAACACAAGTGGAGCAGCTAATCCTGCCAATATCAAACTCATGGTTTCATGTCTACTCCAATGTCTGGCAGACCCTGTCCATCCGAAACTCAAAAATCCGTAAATCGCTTTTTTGAATTTTGATTTCACTTTGTCGCGAATGGTTCCAATATCAGGTATTAAACCAACATACCAAAATAGAAGCGAAACACTAAAATAAGTGCTAATTGCAAATACATCCCACAAAAGTGGTGAATTAAAATTTACCCAAAGACCACGCGTATTTGGATACGGAAACACAAAAAATCCAAGCAATGGTCGCCCCATATGAATTAATGGAAACAATCCGGCACACATTACTGCGAAAAGTGTCATAGCCTCGGCCGATCGGTTGATACTTGTTCTCCATTTCTGACGAAACAGCAACAGAATGGCCGAAATAAATGTACCAGCATGACCAATACCTACCCACCAAACAAAGTTGGTAATTCCCCAACCCCAACCGATGGTTTTATTCAGTCCCCATGTCCCAATTCCCTGCCAAATGGTCCATCCCATCATGGCTAAGCCAAGAAACAATGCTGAAAGTGTAATGGTAATTCCAGCGTACCAAGCCTTTCCTGCCTTCCCTTCGATAGGAGCCGAAATTTCATCAGTAATCTTCTTATACGTTTTTTTTCCCGTGATTAAAGGTTCACGAATTGGCGACACATACATAAGCGTGGTTTTATGAATTGTTCGTTTTTTTATTTCTAATCTTTGTAAGATAGCTTACCGATGGAAGCGTATGAATCTCCTCCAGCAAATGGTAATTCCTCTTACTCAAAGTTTCTTTCGCTATCCGACTGTCTTTATCATTCAAATCGCCGAATATAATTGCGCCCGAAGGACAGGCTTGCTGACATGCAGTTTTTATTTCTCCATCCTTTACCTTTCGCCCCTGAATTTTTGCATTCAATTTTCCTTCCTGAATTCGCTGCACGCACATGGAACATTTTTCAATAACTCCTTTTGCACGAACAGTAACATCTGGATTTAAAACCATTCGCTTTAAATCAATTGTCATCTCCGCAAAATCGTGCAAATTATTTGGAATGGAATCAGCTTTGGTGTAATCGAACCAATTGAAACGACGCACTTTATACGGACAGTTATTTCCGCAGTAACGAGTTCCAATACAACGATTATAGGCCATTTGATTTAAACCTTCGCTGCTATGAGTGGTGGCCGCTACCGGACAAACATTCTCGCAGGGTGCATTATCGCAATGCTGACACATTACTGGCTGAAAGGAAACATCTGGATTAAATTCATTGCCTGAAAAATACCGATCGATACGAATCCAAGACATTTCGTGCGCACGAATCACTTCTTTTTTTCCAACCACTGGCACATTATTTTCTGCCTGACAGGCAATAGAACAGGCACCACAGCCAACACAAGAATTCAAATCGACCACTAATCCCCAATGATGATTCGGAAAATTTGGCTCCTTATAAATACTCGCATTCTCATAGGCATGATGACCTTCATTACCTGCAGACTGATTTTGCAAATATTCTCCTAGTGAAGCTTCACGAACAATTGCTCTTCCCTCCATAGAATGATGAGTTTGAGTCATTGCCAATTCATTCTTCTCCTCGGTTTTACTGATTTCAACACCGACTGAAAAGTCAACACGACAATTATTCTTTAATCGAGATAATTTAGAAACATTAATTCCTACATTCTTACCAACTATACCACATTCGGTTCTGCCATAACCCAACGCAACGGATACTGTATTGTATGCTTGTCCGGGTAAAATATAAACTGGTAATTTCACTCCCGAATTTAATTCTACAACATCACCAGGCTCCAAGTCCATTTCCTCAGCTTGTTTCGGTGATACCGTCAGGTAATTGTCCCAACAAACTTTCGTTACCGGATCAGGAAATTCCTGAATCCAAGGATTATTAGCCATTTTCCCATCGCCCATGGCAACACTTTCATATACCTGAAGTTCTATTCCTGAAGACCTGGGACTTTGTGTAATTTTTTCAATGACATCAGAAAAGTCATCGAACTTAAATTTAGTATCGGAACCCAATCTTATTGGAGCTTCGAAAACTCCTTGTTGCAAACTATTGTTCCAAAAACTGGTAAAATTTGGATAGCTTGTTTGAAGCGGATACAACACCTCTTCCCAATAATTCTTAATGAATTGCAAATAATCCGTTTCCAAGCCCGACCAAGCTAATAAAGAAGATTGAAACTGTCGACTATCAAATAAAGGACGGATTCCAGGTTGCATTAAACTATAACAATTTGTTTTGGGTTCCAGATCGTTCCAACTCTCAATAAAATGATTATCGGGAGCTATGTAAGTAAAACAACTACTCGTTTCACTTGGCGACACATCCAACGACACCGAAAATGGCACTTTCTCTATTGCCTTTCCGAATTCATCCCCTTTGTAGTAATCAAAAACTGGATTTACACCATAAGAAAATAAAGTTTTCACTTTTCCTGCTTTCAGATCCGAAAGCAGTTGCTCCATATCCGAATCAATCGCTTGCCTGGTCAGTATTTGCTGATCAAACCGCAAGCTTGTACCATAATTCTCCAACTCATAATTAATGGCATTAATTAAAATTTGAATATTTACATCGTTTTCTCCTGCAACAACCAACGATTTCCCCCTATTTTTCCAAAGGTTTTTTGCCAAATCACGAATATCATCAGAAGCATCGGAAATAGAATAAGATTTCAGACCTTTCAATTTTAGAATTTCATTGTACAATTGAGCAACAAGTATGGCTTGCTCAGAAGGTTTTATCGGAATGCGATAATCAGCATTACTTCCGGTTAATGACATGCGCGATTCAAACTGAATGTGTCGTGACATAGTCGCTTTTTCAGCTTGTAATTTTCGCCTTTTTGTATACTTACGAATGTGTTCAACTGGCATGAGCCAATTTCCCAGAAAATCGGCATCGAAACTCACAATTAAATCCGCATGATCGAAGCGGTAATCGCAAATTCCTGCTTTCCCGAAACAGATTTCGTTCGCCTTAATTAATGCTGTGGCAGATCGATTATCGTATTGTATCCAATTAACATTGGGAAAAGTTCTTAAGAAAGAATCAATAACTGCCTTTGTGCTTGGACTGTAAATACTAGGCGTAAGTAACACAGCATGCTCATTTGTGGCTTTTAACTGATTTAATTGTTGAATAATACGTTTATCCAGTTCTCCCCACGAGATTTTTTGATCGCCTTTCAACGGATTCTTATAACGATAGGTATCGTATAATCCTAAAATGGAAGCTTGTACTCGTGCACTTGTTCCTCCATTAGTCACTGATGACAAATCGTTACCCTCTATTTTAATTGGACGACCTTCGCGGGTTTTAATTAAAATGCTACAATATTCACTTCCATTTACATAAGATGATGCATAGTAGTTTGCCTTCCCAGGAGTAATTTCTTCGGGTTTGATTAGGTAAGGAATGGCCTTTTGAACAGAATTCTCACAACTAGACAAAACAGTACCAATAGCAAGACTGTATCCGCAAAGCTTTAAAAAATCACGACGGGTCGATTGCATTTTCTCATTCCCATTATCAAATATATCAAGTATTTGTTCCAGATTTCCTTTCTGCATGCTTTGCTTCTCGGGGGAATCTGAACCATTTTTACGTTCTGCAAGACTTTTCCAGTGTTTCTTCATAAATCAAAAGGTTATCAATAGGTACAATAATCGACTTTCACAATTCTAGTAATGGCATCGGGCACATTCCCTTCCTCCAATATCGGTAACTCGAACAGTGTCTCTAGCACCAGTAGCTAATTCTTCATGTAATTTTTTAAATCTCTGAGAATAGTATCCGTTAGCCTGAAAATCAACCGCTGTTTTATCGTGACAATCTAGACACCAGCCCATGGATAAATCTTCCACTTGCTTAACTACATGCATTTCCTCAACCAATCCGTGACATTCCTGACAGTCTCTTTTCCCAACATTGGCATGCTGAGCGTGACTAAAGAAAACATGATCGGGCAACTGATGAATTCGAACCCATTCCACCGAGGTATTATTTTCAATGGCCATAATTATTTTATTGATTTCGAATTTTCCGGAATGAGTTCCTTCCCTTACAATTACATGACAATTCATACACAAATTTACATGAGGAATTCCTGCAGATTTACTTTCATCAACAGTTGTATGACAATACCGACAATCAATTTTATTATCCGTAGCATGAACCTTATGAGAAAATTTTATGGGTTGTGCTGGTTGGTAATTCTGCGTACGACCTAATGCCATAGCGCCATCTGCAAGCATATTTATCTGATATCCAAAGGCAAGAACAAAAATTAATATGGGAATTACCTTGTACTTAATCTTCTTGGTGAAAACTAAATCTATCAAAGCCATTGTTATTAACAACCCCAAAAAAACGAATATTAATATGTTATTCACTTTGGGTTTTGTGGAATAAAGACTGTCTCCCTTTATTTGTGAAATATACGCCTTAATGTATCCTAATTCCTCATCGGTATATGAATACCCAACATGAGATGCTTCCATTTTTTTCCCTAATGGAGTCATCAATACAGACTTGAATTCTGCAATACTCTTATCTGCAAAGGTTTTTGAAATATCGGTAGCGGAAGGATTCCAGTTCAGTGTATCGATATAATCGACATTATGGCAGGAAACACAAGCTGTAGCATCTGTTTTTATTCTGGTGAGACCTTTAAACAGTCGCTCGCCTCTTTTTTCAGCACTTAAAAAATAGTTGAAATGATGGCTGTCGGTTTCAACAATATGGGCACTATCTGTTTCAACAGCAAGAAGCACAGGAGGACAAATAAACAAAAAAAGTATGATCAGGGCATAAAAAAATCCGTAGGGTTTACTCATAGAATTAGGTATTTGATACAGATTAGGGTTATATATAATAGCCAACAATGAAAATACAAATCAAAATACGAAACCTTATTCTCTCACATCCTACAACATTCTATCCATTCAATTTTTTAAGGTAGTTGAGCTCACTTTCTTCGTAACTTCCTCGCTCTCTACCAAATATAATAATTTAAACGAACAAATCATATTCATTCTCATAACGAAATACAAATGGAGGTAAGAATTGCCTGTTGAGGTGTCCAACTGAAGGAAGTAGCTTAAAAAAACTTCCTGAACCAATTATAAGTGTTACAACTGATGAAATAAGGAGTATTTCCCATAATTTCTAGCTTTTAAAAATTAAACACATCCATCAGCTAAAGCTTTTCAGACTTTGTTTGAACAGAACTAGTTACAAGAATGACATAAGCATTGCAATCTGGAATCTCAATAATCAAAGAGATATCATCCTCTTCATCCACTTTACCATACATGCATTTTTTCCTCTATGCGGGAAAGTCAGACTCATTTCATAAGAGAAAATTCCTGTTTGGGACTTTTTTACTATGGTTGAAAGATTTTAAAGTGAATCTGTTGATTGCCCAAACAGGAAGAATTAACTAAATTTAGTTATTGAAAAAAAATCTAGAAATGGTATAAAATTTCAGTCCACACATGCTATCATTCACTTCTACAAAGAAAACCTAATATAGATCTAAGCTTAAAGTTGACGAATTCGCATTGTTTTTCTTGAAGCAGTAAGTAAAAGCAGGAGTAATATTTTGAATTTATACTACTTCCACTTCTACATCTACCAAGGCTAATGTTTCAATAGTAAAACTTGATGGCTGCTCGCTAACTGTACCTGATATGGTAATTTTTAGAGTTTTATTCTTCAATAATGCATCGGCTATTGCATCTAACTGAACCGCCGTAAAATTCACAAAAAGAGATTGATTTTCTGAAACTTCGGTAAACTCAAATTCAAAATTCAAATCAGGAACACTAATGATTAATGTTTGTATTTCTCCTCCTGATAAGCCAGTTATTTCACAGTTTACTGATGTTACATCAACATCTTCGAGCTTATTCAAATAATCTTTAATATCATCTATATCAGATAGGTTAAGGTTAATTGTTTCGGAAAATGCATAAGCTTCATCGGCTTTTATGCTAACAGCTTCGGCCGTATTTACAGTTATTACAGTTTCCTTTGACAATTCGATGTCGTAAAATTCTTTCGTTTTCAGATCATTTACTTTATCACAAGATGTGAATCCAGTTACAATCGCGAATAAAATTAGTAGTGTCTTTTTCATAATTTTGTTTTTTTAAGTTTTTTGCAATACAGACCATCCATACTACACATTCTCTCACCCTACCATAAACACCTACCAAAAAGCCACCTAACATATTAACTCACTTCTATTATATGGCTTAGTTAATCGAATTACACGATCCGATTTTTCCATTTTTCCGTCCACGAGTATTAATGCATCTATAGATTTTTTTTAAAAATTTAAATCATGAAAGCGAACCTTTTGATCATTCACCTTCACTCCTACACCAGTAAACAGAAGCATTGTAAAAAAAGAAACTTAAAATAATTTTTAATCATATCACCAAGTCTAAATTGAATCGAAAACGATCGAATTTGGATTAACATAAATAAAGCAGTGTCACAATAGGTTGTTTTTGCCTCCACAAAGAGATAAGTCTCTGAATTATTGAATTTAATACATTTTTAATGGACCTGCAAATTTATATTTGACTGAACAGTATAATATTTCTTAAACTAATTTCACAAGCTAACATCTTTACACCGCAAATAATTAAATCAGATTAACTATGTGTCAATATTTTAGAGTAAAAAATGTATTCAGATTGTAAGAACAATTGCTTTTAGAATTTTGTAAGTACCTATAATTTAGAGGCCACTCTCCTCTTCAAAAATCACCTTAGATTGGAATTTTTATTTGTATCTTTACCGTCCTTTACCAATACATTTACCGCCTTTTATTTTTCGAGGCTAAAGGATTTTGAGATGGATTTTGACAACATTAAAAAGAAACTAGACCAATACAAATCAGAGGGAAAAAGAATGTTCACTTCTTCCTCCTTCCAATCGCACAGTTTAGTTCTTCTGCATATTATTAGCCGAATTGACAATACGATTCCTGTTTATTTTATCAATACTGGATTTTTATTTCCTGAAACCATTCAGTTTAAAGATCAAATTGCTGAAGAATTTGGATTAAATATCGTTGATGCCAAATCATCGGTTCCAAAAGCACAACAAAAAGATGCGAAAGGAAATTTTCTATTCACATCTGATCCTGATTACTGTTGTTTTCTAAACAAAGTTCAACCTTTGGATAGCGTTTTGGCCGATCATGATGTGTGGATCAATGGTGTTAGAGCCGATCAATCGGCAGTGCGCAAAGCCATGCAAATAGAACAGGCAGCTCCTCACGATGTAATTCGTTTTCATCCCATGCTGGATTGGAGTAAGCCCGAAATATATCGATACATTAAGGAACACAATCTTCCTCGTCATCCGCTGGAAGCGAAAGGCTACGATAGCATTGGCTGTGAGCCTTGTACCCGTAAAATGGTTTTAGGTGACGACCGCTCGGCCCGATGGTTTGGAATGAAAAAAACAGAATGTGGATTAAATACCGATTTGGTAGTTAACAAAAACAATAAATAAATTTAGTTTACGACTCGTAATTACACAAAAACAGATCCAATGAGAGTATTAATTACTGGTGGTGCTGGATACCTTGGCACCGAATTATGCATAAAACTGAATCAGAATCCGGAAGTGAAAGAAATTATCGTTTTGGATAATTTGCAACAGGCCAATTTTAATCTGTTTTTACATTCACAAATAAAACCTGGAAAACTACGATTTGTGAAGGGAGAACTTTTGGATTCCAGAACTCTCGATAAAATCATGAAAAATATTGATGTGGTTTATCATTTAGCTGCTGAGAATACAGACAATGATAAGCTTCATCATCTGCACGAACAAGTGAACAATTGGGGAACTGCCGAATTGGTTTACGCCATTGAGGAGAGCAATGTAAAACAACTAATATATGTTAGTTCAACCGCTGTTTATGGTTATTCCGATGAAGAATTTAATGAAAATTCAATTCCAGAACCAACAACATCCTTGGGCAGTTCTAAGTTACGTGGCGAACAGCATGTAGAACGAATGATGTCGAAAATGAATACACAAATTATTCGTTTGGGAAATGTTTTTGGCTATGGTGTAAGCATGAACATGAAAGAAATTCTGAATAGCCTTCTTTTCGATTCTCATTTTGTAGGTAGAATTTCTATCCACGGAAGTGGTAATCAGCATCGTTCCTTTGTATCATTAGACAAGACAATTACCATTTTGGCTAATTTATTGGGTGAAAAATTGGAATCTGGCATTTACAATTTGGTGGAACACAACAAGTCGATTATGGATGTGGTGGAAGTTATGCAAGGACAAAATCCAGACATGGAAATGATTTTTACCAACCAACATTTAGACTTGCCTCAACAGTTTGTAAAATCCGATGAGCGAATTATGAACTTGTATGATGGGGAAAAATTAAGTTTTGAAGAAGAACTTCAAATCCTAAAAAAACATTTTGAGACTTCAAGTCTGTAAAAAATAAATTGGCAATTGGCCAAATAGAAAAAGCGTGATTCAAAAAATGAATCACGCTTTTTTTGTGCGAATACAATCTTATTGCTGCTGGTAATATCACAACTAACAGCAAAATGAAAGCTATATTTTTTCTGTCAACTTTTTCACGAATCGATACTTATTAAAAAATTCTTTAGCAATTACACGCAAAATGGTGTAAGCGGGTATAGCTAACATCATACCCAAAATTCCAGCCATACTACCTGCCATGATAATTACAATGAAAATTTCGAGCGGATGAGCATTTACACTGTTCGAGTAAATTAAAGGCTGAAACAAAATGTTATCGATAATTTGAACGGTGGCAAAAACAATAGCCATATATCCTAACAAAGGAATAATTCCTGTGTAAAAATCAGCATCCAGATTAGTGGCAATACCTATCATCATTCCAAAACACGCACCTATAATTGGTCCTATGTAGGGAATCACATTCATAATTCCGGCAAATAACCCAATAACAACAGCTGTGCTAAAAGGCAAACCAACAATGGTTAAGCCAATGGTGACCATAAATCCAACCAATATTACCTCAAAAAACAAACCTACAAAATAACGCATCAGTAAATTCTTAATGGAATCCAATACATGTCGAACACCTTCTTCGTTTCGTGCTGGCACCAATAAAACAACTCCTTCGGTAAACAAACTACTGTCTTTCAAAAAAAAGAAGGTTATGAATGAAATGGAAAATAGGGCGATAAAAACATTCCCCAAAGTACCCACCAATGAACCAAAAACATCCGAAACATCCGAAACTTTCACAATGGACGATATATTTTTAACCAATACAGCTTTCAAGTTAAATGCCTCTCCTCCAATCGAATATTGTACAATAAATGCTTCAAGTTTCTGCATAGGTTCTTCAAGACTTTGTGCAGCTGCATTTACATCGATATTGGATAAATCTTGAGCCTGAGCAGCGATCATCGGAATAAAAGTTCGAAAGAACATAATCATAATTAGCCACAGGAGAATTAAGGTTAATCCTGCAGATAGAACGGAAGGAAACTGCCATTTTTTGATCTTTAACCCATTCAAAAAATCAACAACAGGACGTCCTATAAAAGACAAAACTACTGAAATTAAAACATAGGTTACAATATTGCTGAAATACCAAAACAGTAGCGCTAGCAAAATAAATCCGAGAGCTACAATATAATATTTTCCTTTTCCATCCATAGGTAATTGATCGTTTTTGTATTTTGTTAGAACAGTTTAAAAGTAAGAAATTTTATGGTATCAGGAAGCCTAAACAAAAAAAGGCTTTCTTGCGAAAGCCCTTTCATAATTAAATGATAATTATATTTTTATCGGATGATCAACCTTTTGTTTCATCAGAGCAATATCCAGTACTTCCATTATTTCATCTACAAAATGGAACTTTAAGCCTTTCAAATAAACATCCTTGATCTCTTCGATATCTTTTTGATTCTGGTTACAAAGAATAATCTCTTTGATTCCTGCTCGTTTGGCAGCAAGAATTTTCTCCTTGATTCCACCTACTGGCAATACTTTTCCTCTAAGAGTAATTTCACCTGTCATAGCCAGATTTTTCTTCACTTTTCGTTGTGTAAAAATAGAAGCCATAGCCGTAACCATGGTCACACCAGCCGAAGGACCGTCTTTAGGAATTGCACCTTCGGGAACGTGAACATGTAGGTTCCATTCATCAAAAGTTTCCTTTTTAATATTTAATTTATCACAGTGAGCTCTTAAATATTCTTGAGCCAACAAAGCCGACTCTTTCATCACATCACCCAAGTTACCTGTAAGGGTTAATTTTCCCTTGCCCTGAGATAAACTCGATTCGATGAATAAGATTTCACCGCCAACTGAAGTCCAAGCCAGACCCGTTACCACACCGGCATATTCGTTTCCTTGGTATTTATCGCGGTTAAAAATTGGTGCACCCAATAAGTCTTTCAGATCTTCTACCTTCACTTGAATGTCATAGGAGTCTTCCATAGCAACTTTACGAGCAATTCGTCGCATCACTTTTGCTATGCGCTGATCCAAAGCTCTCACTCCAGATTCCCGAGTATATTTATCGATAATTTCACCAATTACCTCCTTGGAAATCTTCACGTCTTTTGATGTGATCCCATGATTTTCCATTTGCCTAGGAATCAAATGACTTTTAGCAATCTCTACTTTTTCTTCCTGAATGTAACCACTTACATCAATCATTTCCATACGATCGCGAAGAGGTGCCGAAATGGCTCCTATATTATTGGCTGTAGCTACAAACATAACATTTGACAAGTCGTAATCTACATCCAAAAAGTTATCGTGAAAAGCATTATTTTGTTCGGGATCGAGTACCTCTAGCAAAGCAGAAGATGGATCTCCGCGAAAATCATTACTTACCTTATCAATTTCATCCAAAATAAAAACAGGATTCGCTGATCCAGCTTTTTTCATTCCCTGGATAATTCGTCCAGGCATAGCTCCAATGTATGTTTTTCGGTGACCACGAATTTCCGATTCATCGTGCAAGCCACCCAAAGACATTCTGACATATTTACGATCCAAAGCTCGAGCTATCGATTTTCCCAAAGATGTTTTACCAACACCCGGGGGGCCATACAAGCATAAAATAGGGGATTTTAAATCTCCTTTTAATTTTAAGACCGCCAAATGCTCAATGATTCTGTCTTTAACGATTTCCAAACCAAAATGATCCTGATCGAGAACTTTTTGAGCTCTTTTTAAATCGAAATTGTCCGTAGTGTATTCATTCCAAGGTAAATCGAGCAATTCTTCGAGATAGTTTAACTGCACCGAATATTCTGCCGAGGCTGGATTTAAACGCTGAAGTTTGCCTAATTCTTTCTCAAAAACAACTGCAACCTCTTCGTTCCAATCTTTTGATTTGGCTCTTTCTTCTAAATCAATAACATCCTGATCGTTTTGTCCACCACCAAGTTCATCCTGAATGGTTTTCATTTGCTGATGCAACAAATATTCTCTCTGCTGCTGATCCATATCCGTTTTCACCTTGGTTTGGATATCATCCTTCAGTTCTAAAACCTGAACTTCACGCACCAACAATTCAAGCAATTTCATGGCTCTACTTCCAATTTCATCAATTTGAAGCAATTTTTGTTTTTGATTGTGCTTTATCTCCGAATTACTTGATATAAAATTAATTAGAAAAGAGGACCCTTCGATGTTTTTAATGGCAAAACTGGCTTCGTTTGGAATCTGTGGCGACAATTTAATCACCTTAACAGCCATATCCTTAACCGATGAAACAAGCGCTTTAAATTCATTATCTTCTACCTCTGGACGGATGTCTTTCAGAGTTTTTACCTTTCCAATATGATAAGGTTCTTCAGATATGATTTCCTCTAGTTCAAATCGCTTTTTCCCTTGTAATATTACGGTTGTTGAACCATCTGGCATTTCTAAAATCTTGATAATCTGAGCAACAGTACCAATTTTATAAATATCGTCAAAATGAGGCTCTTCCACACTCAAATCAATTTGAGTGGCTGCTCCCAACATTCCTTTTTTAGCATAAACCTCGCGAACTAATTTCAAAGATTTTTCTCTTCCTACCGAGATTGGAATCACTACCCCAGGAAATAAAACCGTATTCCGAAGAGGAAGAATTGGCAAACTGTCAGGAACCTGCAGTTCATCCAAGGCATTTTCATCCTCATCAGTTATAATTGGAATAAAATCTGAATCTTCGTCCATCATATTCGACAATGCAATATCACTTATATTAATTTCAATCTTTCTACTCATTACTTTGATTGTCATGTTCTTTACTCTGTATAAAGGAAATAAACATTCATCGTTTCTGTAAATGACAAAATGTCTGTTCCTCCCCAAATTAATGGGTCAGTACATACTTGGCAATAGCTATGCCAAAATAAAAAAATATGAGTTCTATCCCTAAAAAGAAAGAACTCACAACTTTTAATTTACAACTAATTTATTAAAAAGATTTTCTATACTCTTCGGTCATTTCAAACACATGTGCTAAAATATCTCTTTCGGTATCATTGCATTCTAATCCTCTACGTTGCATTACTAAGCTTACCACCTCAAAACAAGCTTTTAGGCGATACTCTTTAAAACCATGATTTCCTCCCATGGCAAAAGAGGGAATAAAATTCCGAGGAAAGCCAGCTCCAAAAATATTAGCGCTCACACCAATTACGGTTCCGGTATTCAACATGGTATTGATACCACATTTAGAATGATCTCCCATAATGGTACCGCAAAATTGCAAACCTGTATTCTCAAAATGTTTACTCGAGTAGCTCCATAATTTTACTTCCGAATAATTATTCTTCAGATTGGAATTATTCGTGTCTGCCCCAATATTACACCACTCGCCCAATACCGCATTCCCCAAAAAACCATCGTGGGCTTTACTCGAATAGCCAAATAATACAACATTATTTAGTTCTCCACCACATTTGCAATACGGTCCCAGAGTAGTTGCTCCATAAACCTTAGCTCCCATTTTTAATTGAGCATGCTCACACATTGCCAATGGACCCCGAACTAAAGATCCTTCCATTATAATGGCATCTTTTCCAATATAAATAGGTCCATCTGTGGCATTTAGCGTAGCAAATTCTACTTTTGCTCCTTCCTCAAGAAAAACATTTTCTTTCCCCAAAACATTTACACTACCACTAATTTCTTGTGATTTTCTTCCCTTTGTCAGCAAATTAAAATCAGTTCGTATCGCCTGATCGTTTAATTTAAAGATATCGTAGGGCTTTACGACTCTTATAAAATCAAAACCGAACACAATTTCCTTTTTCTCAAGAATTCCTTTCTCATTAACAAGTTTTAGGTCTTCAGCATTCAAATAGGCTGCAAGAACAAGTCCATCTTTGCTTAAATATTCTCCTTCATTCAAATTCGAAATTGCATTTCTCAACTCCACACTAGGGAGTACGGAAGCATTAATCAGCATATTTTTATCATACAAAACCAGCGGATATTTGTGCGATAAATAATCCTTAGTTAAATAGCTACAAGTTGCAGTAAGGTATTTTTCCCACTTTTCGCGAATAGTTAAAATACCAACCCGAATTTCGCAAACTGGACGAGTAAATGTGAGTGGACGAAGATCGTTCCATACCACATCATCAAAAAGAATATAATTCATTGAAGTAGTGTTTTAGTTCAGAAGTAGTGTATATATTCTCAAAAATAAAAAAAAGCCTCGAATAATCGAGGCTTTTTCTTTGTATCGTAGACTTAGTAATCTTACTTTTTAAGGTCGTCCATGTGTTTTTTGTAACGGTTCATAAACTTATCAACACGTCCAGCAGTATCTACTAATGTCATCTTACCAGTATAAAAAGGGTGAGATGTATTAGAGATCTCTAGCTTTACTACAGGGTATTCAACACCTTCGAACTCAATTGTTTCTTTCGTGTTTGCAGTTGACTTAGCAATAAAAACAGTATCGTTTGACATGTCTTTAAAAGCTACAAGTCGGTAATTTTCCGGATGTATTCCTTGTTTCATTTTATTATCCTTTAGTTTCTTATAATCTACTTCCAATAGGCTGCAAAGGTAGATATTGTAATTTGTTTTGCAAAAAAATAAATAAATTATTCGACACTTTCCTTTGCATTTTTTTTCTTTCCCTTACTCCCTCTGTTTTCCAGAGGGATAATCGGAGTTCGCTTAAAGGGTTTATTCGGATCAAAAAGCAGTCGATAGGTATAATGAGTCTTCTTTTTAACTCCTCCAACCGACTCATAAATGGAAACCATTTTCGGATTAAAATCGCCAACCCATGAAAGTTCCACCTCTTTATAGTGAGGTTTACGTTTCATCACTTTATCCATATGCCAAAAAATAGCCGACTCAACACCGAACCTCTGATATTTAGGCACTACCCCCATAACTGTTATTCGGGCACGCGTAATTGTTTTCTTTTTTAGGTAGTAGAAAAATTTCAATTTGTGGAACAAATTGAATTTCCCATCCATTTTTATCAAAATCTGATTGATATCTGGCATCATCACAAAAAATGCAATAGGTTTACCTTCGTGATAAGCAAACCAGATAAATTCCTCCTCAACTACGCCTTTTCCTTCTTGAGCCATTTTACGAATGTCCGCAGGATCAATTGGTGAAAAATTATCGTGAAATTTCCAGGCCTCATTATAAATAGAAATCAGATCTTGAATGTACTTCTCAGAATTAGCATAAGTAAAATGCTCAAAAGTAAATCCTGGTTTTTTTGCAATCCATTCGGCAATCTTCCAAAACCGTTCAGGAAATGCTTTGGTAAGGTCTAAATGATAGCTGTATTGCTCAAAAAATATCAGAAATCCATAATCCTCAAAAAATGATTGGTAATATTTCTTATTGTAAGGCATCCCATAACCTTGCGGTAAAAAGCCATCGACTAATAGTCCCCAATAATTATCATTTTCACCAAAATTTACGGGCCCATCCATGGCTTCCATACCACGCGCTTGCAACCATTCTTTCGCTGTATCGAACAAAAGGAAAGCTGCCTTTTTGTCATTTAAACATTCAAAAAATCCACAACCACCAGTAGGCTGATCAAAAGAATAAGCTTTATTTGTATTGATAAAAGCGGCAATTCGTCCAATTACTGTTCCTTCATCATTATGAAGTACCCAACGACACGCCTCGCCATGTTTAAAAAATGAATTTTCATTAGGATCAAATATCCCCTCAATCTCAACATCTAATGGACATGCATAATTTGAATCATTCTTATAAATGCTTCGGGCAATATCTAAAAACTCTTTTCGATGCTTTTGACTATTAACTTCAACTATCCTCACTCGATTCGTTTATTTAAGTTCTCTAAAATCGCAAAATTTTATGCAAAATTAATTTCGTCTGGCCAATTTTGAAAGAAGCCTTAACAGCTCCACGTACAACCATACTAATGTAACCATTAAGCCAAATGCACCATACCATTCCATGTATTTAGGTGCTCCTGATTGTGCTCCTTTTTCGATAAAGTCGAAATCTAAAACCAAATTAAGGGCCGCAATAACCACCACAAACAGACTAATTCCAATACTCAACAAGCTTGTATCATTAGCAAAGTTTAATCCAATACCAAACATGCCTAAAATCCAGCTCAACATGTAAAAAATAAAAATACCTCCTGTAGCAGCAACAACTCCAAATTTAAACTTTTCGGTCACTTTAATCAATCCGCTTTTGTACGCAAAAAGCATAGCAAACAATGTTGCAAAACTTAAGCCTACAGCCTGAATCACAATTCCGGGATAAGCAGTATTCATCATTGCCGATAATCCGCCCAAAAGTAAACCTTCGGCCAAAGCATAAAAAGGAGCTGTATAGGGAGACCAAACAGGTTTAAATGTGGTAACCAAAGCAAGAATTAAACCTACAATAGCACCACCTATTAACCAAGGCGTTACACTAGCGGGATCCATTGTATCCTGATACAATCCCCATGTGTAACTAGCCGCAGCAACCAAAAAAAACAGCAACAAGCCAATTTTATTTATGGTTCCGTTTACTGTCATGGACTCGCCATAAGATCCACTTCGCGAAGAAGAAAATATTTTTTCGCTTAAAACTGGATTTGAACTTTTAGTATATCCCATAATCTTTTACTTCTAATCTCTTAAAATTCTATTTTTAATTTTCTCGTAAAATAGATTTCAAATTTACTTTCTTTAATTTTCTTTTCCTAGACTGAAAAGCACATCTAGATTTAAAATACATTAAAAAAACTTACAATTGCAATTCGTACTGAAGATCTTCCCAAATGTCTTTCCAATCCTCATCTGTTTTTTGCAGTCTAGAAACCAAAACAAGTATTTTGTTCGCAACAAGTTCTCCCCTACGAACCATTTTTCCTAATGATCGTTTTACTTGTTTTTGTAGGTAAGCATCTTCAAATTTTACAGGAAGTAAATCCACAAAATCCATATAAAACTCTTCATTTTCTTTTTTCTGATTCATGGCCATTCTTCCTACAATCATAACTGCACAAGCTTGTTTTGCAGGCATTCCACTTTTCATCCAAAGGGGCAATAAAGTTTTTATCTTTGGCAAGTATTGAAAAAGATTCATGCTGGCCTGCTCTAATAACTCATTGGAATCCATTTCGGCAAACCATCGCTCCAATTGTTCATCATTAACTTTTTGTGGTTCCTCAACAATCGTTGCCACAATTTTTGATTCCCGAAATCCTTTGGTCCACAATTTATGTGCTAACAAATGATCTTTCGGAAAAGCATTTCCAATTTCACGTAAATTTACAATGGTTGCTCCCAATGAATGCTGATAATTCAATCCAAATTTTTTCATTTCATGGTGGGTCTCACCATTACGAAGAATTTGAATTTTCTTGAAAATTTCCTGAAACAAATTCTCGGTTTCTTGATTGTCAATAAAAAAATCCATTTTTCTCAAATTAGTTAACTAGCTGCAAAGGTAGAGTTTATAATCTTTAGACGATATTTTTTTTATTTTTTTTCAAAAAATACTTGCATGATACTTAAAGATTTCTCTATATTTGCACCGCGTTAGAGCAAAAATGGTGATTGTAGCTCAGTTGGTTAGAGCGCTGGATTGTGGTTCCAGAGGTCGCCGGTTCGAAACCGGTCCTTCACCCTATAAAAAGCAAACACTTTTAAAGTGTTTGCTTTTTTTTATTTTCATACTCAAGCCAAAATAGCATTAAAAACAATTCAACAACTGCAACATATCTCCCTCTTTATAAGCATATTAAATCCACACTATTCAGTTTTAAAAAATACCTATTAAATCATTTACACACAAAACAATCATTAACAAATCAATATTTGAGGTAGTTTATTACCAAAAAACAAATTGCATCCAATCAGCATTTCCCAAATCAAGCTATTTTTTCCTCAAATAATATCTGTAATTTCAGCACCTACTATTTCTAACTAAATTCAATGAGTAAAAAAAAACTTTTGGTTTACGGCAGCATTATTTTATCCATGCTATTCTGGAGTTTTTCCTTTGTTTGGGTAAAAATTGTGTATTTGATTTACAATCCAATTACCACTGTACTTCTACGCCTGATTATCTCAAGCATTCTCCTGTTTATCATTGGGAAAGGCATAAAAAAGCTACAGCCTATTAAGAAAAAAGACCGAATGCAATTGCTTCTTTTGGCCTTTTTTGAGCCATTTCTCTACTTCATGGGCGAAAGCTTCGGCCTTCAACTGGTTTCATCTACTTTGGGCGCAGTTATCGTCTCAACAATCCCCCTTTTTTCACCAATAGCGGCCTATATTTTTTACCGCGAGAAAATTGGAATTATGGGTCTTGTAGGAATCTTAATTTCTATTCTAGGCGTATCTGTTATTATTTTCAATAAGAATTTGAACCTTATAGCTTCGCCTACTGGCATTGCTTTAATGTTTTTAGCCGTTGCAGCGGCCGTTGGATACTCGGTAGTTTTAAAAAATATGGCTGCAAAATACAACCCTATCACCTTAATATCCTACCAAAATTTGTTGGGAATAGCCCTTTTCCTCCCCTGGTTTTTCTTATTTGATTTTCACGACTTTATCTACGCAAAACCAAATATTAAAGTATGGATTGCCTTACTCGAATTAGCTATATTTGCATCTTCCCTGGCCTTTATTTTATTTACCTACGGAATTAACCATATTGGAATTACCAAAACCAATATTTTCATCAATGCCATTCCTGTATTTACAGCTATATTTGCCTACTTTGTACTCGATGAGATTCTTACATTTCAGAAAATGGCAGGAATTTTCATTGTTATTTGTGGCCTGTTCTTATCGCAAGCCAAATTAAATTTTTTCAGAAAATAGCCTTAGATCATGAGCCATATAAAAATTGACCTAGAACAATTGACTCAAAAAGCAAAAAATACAGAAACTGCCAACAAGGAATTCTTCGCCAAACTCAAAAAAAAGAAACCTAAACAACTAGACTCCCTAGTTAAAACAATTCACAATGAGGTATTTGAAGACCTGGATTGTTTAGAATGTGCAAATTGCTGCAAAAGTATTAGCCCCATGATAACCGACAAGGATATTGAGCGATTGGCAAAGCAATTTCGCATGAAACCTTCCGAATTCACCGATCAATATTTACTTCTCGATCATGAACACGACTATGTATTTAAAGAAACCCCCTGCCCTTTTCTATTACCAGACAACTACTGTATGGTTTATGAAAATCGCCCCCGTGCTTGTCGTGAATATCCGCATACCGATCGCAAACGCTTCTATCAAATTCTTAATATAACACTTAAAAACACCTATTACTGCCCTGCTGTTTTCGAAGTAGTCGATCGCCTCAAAAAGAAAAAAGACCAACTTTAATCAGCACATTTTTCATCGGGATTCCTATCTTTAAAAATTGTAAGAAAAACAATTTTATGAAAAGACCAACCACTTTACTTAGTCTTCTTTTATTGATATCTCTCTTTGGAAAAGCTCAAAGTGGTGGAGAAAATATCTATGAATTCCTCAATTTAGGAAGTTCGGCCAGAGTTGCGGCACTCGGCGGCACTCAAATTGCATTAAGCGATCCCGATGCCGATTATTCTTTCTACAATCCTGCAGCTCTTCATGCTGATATGGATCAAAACGTTAGCCTAAACTACGTCAACTACATTACCGATATCAATTATGGATACGCATCCTACACAAAAAATTACAAAGACATAGGCACTTTTTCGATAGCCATGCATTACGTAAACTACGGAAAATTTACCGAGGCCAATGAATTTGGAGAAATCACAGGGAGCTTTAAAGCCTCCGATTATGCATTAATAATCAGTTATGCAAGAGAGTTGAGTAAACGTTTTAGAATAGGAATTTCGCTCAAACCCATCTACTCCTCCTTAGAAAAATACACATCCATTGGCTTGGCTACCGATTTGGCTTTTATTTACGACCACCCAAACCAAGGCTTTCGAGCGTCGATAGTAGCGCGTAATTTTGGTTATCAGATAAAAACCTATTACGATTCGCACCGGGAAGATCTGCCAAATGAAATTTTGGTTGGCCTAAGCACCAAACTACAGCATGCTCCTTTCCGCTTTGCTATTACCTACCGACACTTAGAAGAATTCAATCTGAATTATGACTCAGAATTAGACTCAGAGGATGAATCCTACGAACAATCAGAGGAAGATAGCTTTTCTAATAAAGCAGTTAAACACCTTATTTTAGGAAGCGAGTTTCTGCCATCGAAAAATTTCACTGTCCGATTCGGCTACAATTTCCAACGAAACGCTGAATTAAAGATCGATGAAAAAGTTTCCACCGTAGGATTCACTTGGGGTTTTGGCCTAAAAGTCTCTCATTTTCGAATTAATTACGCTTCAGCAAGGTATCATTTGGCGGGTGCAAGCAATCATTTCTCCATAAGCACACGCTTAAGTGATTTTAAATAATTCTTAACCAATACCTACATTTCAATCGATTACAGAAAGCAACAATTTTAAGCTCCTCGTTTTTTAAAGTAATTTCTCATCTTTTCATTAATTTTCTTTTTACTTTTGTACCCAATTGCACAAAAATTTCGAGCAATAATTGTATGAATACACCTGATAAGAAACTTATTATAGCAATCGACGGACACTCCTCATGTGGTAAAAGCACCGTAGCTAAAGATTTAGCAAAAAAGATTGGTTACACCTATATTGATAGCGGAGCAATGTACCGAGTGGTAACTTTGTTTGCAATGCGACACAATTTAATTTCGGATGATCGTGTTGATGAAAATAAATTAGCTCATTTAATCGAGAAAGTATCCATATCTTTTCAGTACAACAATGAAAAGCAACGTCACGAAACCTTTCTAAATAAAGAACTTGTTGAAGACGAAATCCGTAGGCTAGACGTTTCGAACAATGTTAGCCTAATTGCAAAAATAAAATTTGTTCGCGAAAAAATGGTCGCCTTTCAACGCGAACTAAGCAAAGAAGGTGGTGTAATTATGGATGGTAGAGATATTGGTACTGTAGTTTTCCCCAATGCCGACTTGAAAATTTTCATGACTGCCGATGTTGAAATTAGAGCCATTCGCCGTTATAAAGAACTAAAAGAAAAGGGAGAAACAATTTCTTTGGATGAAATAAGAGAAAATGTATCGAAACGAGATTTTATCGACGAAAATAGAAAGGAAAGTCCACTACGCAAAGCTGAAGATGCAATCACTCTAAACAACAGCCATCTAACGCCATCGGAGCAACTAGATTGGATTGTGGAACGAATGAATAAAATTGGAAAATAGACATTTCAAAAACAAAATAGATAATGAAGGTTGAAATTGATCCTAATGCAGGATTCTGTTTTGGCGTTGTTAATGCAATTCAAAAAGCAGAAGAAATACTAAACGAGGAAAACAAACTCTTCTGTATTGGTGATATCGTACACAACAATACAGAAGTTGACCGTCTCAAAAAATTAGGATTACAATCAATAAATCACAATGAATTTTCAGAATTGTCTGGACAAAAAGTTTTATTTAGAGCGCATGGCGAACCACCAAGTTCTTATGAAACAGCAAGAAATAATAAGATACAAATTGTAGATGCTTCCTGTCCTGTTGTTCTAAATCTTCAGAAAAAAATAAAAAAAGCATACCGTGAGATTCAAAAATCAAAGGGTCAAATTGTAATATATGGCAAAAAAGGCCACGCCGAAGTAAACGGATTAGTGGGACAAACAGAAGGAAAAGCAATTGTTATTGAAAACAAAGAAGACCTGCAATTAGTGAATCTTAACTTCCCTATTGTATTATTTTCACAAACAACAAAAACCATTTCTGGCTTTGCCAAAATAGCAAAATATTTAAAAGAAAATAGCAAAAATACGCTGACCATTAACGATACCATTTGCAGAAAAGTGGCCAATCGCGTTCCTCTCATAAAAGAATTTGCCCAAAAACATGATGTAATCATTTTTGTAAGCGGAAAAAAAAGCTCCAATGGCAAACTCCTTTATGATGTATGCAAACAAGTAAATCCGAAGAGTCATTTTATCACTAAGCCCGATGAATTGAATCTAGATTGGTTTGCACAAGCAAAATCTGTTGGCGTAAGTGGTGCAACATCAACGCCAGGTTGGCTAATGAAAGAAACCATTGAAAAAATTAAACTTGAAAATAAAAACAATTTAAGCATGTCTAAAATTAAGAAAATTGGGGTATTAACTTCAGGAGGAGATGCTCCAGGAATGAATGCAGCTATTAGAGCTGTTGTTCGTGCGGCTATCTACAACAAAATTGAAGTTGTAGGCGTTTTACAGGGATATCAGGGATTAATCAACGGAGATTTTAAAAAACTAAAATCTCATGATGTGAGCAACATTATTCAAAAAGGGGGAACCATTCTTCGTTCAGCTAGAAGTGAAGAGTTTAGAAGTGTAGAGGGAAGAAAAAAGGCTCACGAACAAATGATTGCTAACAAAATAGATGCTTTGGTAGTAATTGGTGGAGATGGAACATTTTCAGGAGCACGTATTTTTACTCAGGAATATGACATCCCTGTTGTAGGAATTCCAGGTACAATTGATAATGATTTGTATGGTACTGATTACACCATTGGATACGACACAGCAATTAACACCGTAATTGATGCGGTTGATAAAATTCGCGATACTGCAAGTGCACACAACCGTCTGTTTTTTATTGAAGTGATGGGGCGTGATGCTGGATTTATTGCCTTGAGAAGTGGTATTGCTACTGGAGCCGAAGCAATTCTTATTCCTGAAAAAGATACTCATACTCAAGAATTGCAAACCTATCTTGAAAAAGGATACAAAGAACACAAATCGAGTGGTATCGTAATTGTTGCAGAAGGAAAAGATTCTGGAGTATTTGCAATTGCGAAACAAATTGAAGAGAAACACCCCGAATACGACATTCGTGTTTCTGTTTTAGGTCACATGCAAAGAGGTGGTTCTCCATCGGCTTTCGATCGTGTTACAGCTTCTACTTTAGGTGTTGCTGCTGTTGATGCTTTACTTGATGATCAAAAAAGCATAATGGTAGGAATGGTTCATGGTGAAGTTTCTCATGTTTCATTCAACAAAGCCATTAAAAACAAAAAGAAAGTGAAAGAATCATTAGTGAGTTTAAACGATATTCTTTCCATTTAATATCATCTGTTTGCGGTGGTTTTTGTTCCTGATTATTTTCCCGCAATGGAATTCATACCCGAAAGTTGAGATTCTGATCAGAACTAATAACTTTGAGGAAAATGAATAAATAATGAACAAAACTACCAAATTTGCAGATCTTATACTGCCACTTCCATTGGCCCAGCTATTTACTTACTCCATTCCAGAGGAATTAAAAGCTGATGTGGCCATTGGAAAAAGGGTAGTTGTTCCTTTTGGGAGAACAAAATTCTACACAGGCATTGTAAAAAATATTCACAACAATCCTCCCGAAGATTATGCCACCAAAGAAATAATTTCTTGCCTAGATGAAAGTCCTCTGATTACTTCCTTACAACTTTGTTTTTGGGATTGGATTTCGCAATACTATCAATGTACTTTAGGTGATGTATTTAAAGCTGCTCTGCCTTCGGGATTAAAACTCGAGAGTCAAAGCAAGATTTCTGCCAACGAAAACTTTCAAACGAAAATTTCGCTAACAAAAACCGAGGAGCAAATTTTGAATGTACTCCAACACTCAAAAGATGTGAATATATCGACCCTGAACCAGGCTACCGGATTAAAAAACACACTTCCTCAAGTAAAATCATTGCTCGAAAAAGGAGCAATATCCATACAGGAACAAATCGTAAGCAGCTATAAAGAAAAAACAAAAGAATGGGTTCGTTTATCCTCTGATTTTAGTGAATCGGAGATGAGTTTGTTCATCAACCAACTAAAACGAGCTAAAAAACAACAGGAGATGCTTCTCTCCTACCTCAACCTATCCAAACACTATTTTGAAGAGAATGCCAATAAAGTTTCTGTCGATGAACTCTTACAATCGGTCGGTAGTGCCAAAGGAATCTTAAAATCTTTGGCAGAGAAAAATATTCTGGAAATCTATTCTGAAAAAATCGATCGAATCGATTTATCGCAAACCGAGACTAGTGGACTAAAAGAGTTAAATAAATACCAACAAGAAGCTATATCTGAAATAAAAACCAGTTTCGAGGAAAAAAATTGCGTTTTACTCCATGGCGTTACCTCAAGTGGAAAAACTGAGATATACATTCATTTGATACATGAACAATTGCAAGAAGGCAAGCAAGTCCTCTACCTGTTGCCCGAAATTGCGTTAACCACTCAAATAATCAATCGACTAAAATCTGTTTTTGGAAACAAAGTAGGAATCTATCATTCTAAATTTAACGATGCCGAACGAGTGGAAATCTACAACAACATTCATCAAAACAATTCTAAAAATGCTTATCAAATCATTTTAGGAGTTCGCTCATCGGTATTTCTTCCTTTTAACAATTTAGGATTAATAATTGTTGATGAAGAACACGAAAATACCTACAAACAATTCGATCCAGCTCCCCGATACCATGCCCGAGACGCTTCGCTTTACCTAGCCAACCTGCATGGGGCAAAAACATTATTGGGAACAGCCACACCAGCCATCGAAACCTACTACAATGCAAAAAGTGGTAAATATGGCTTAGTAGAATTATTTCATCGTCATCAAGACATTGAAATGCCTGAAATTATTATTGCTGATGTAAAAGAAGCTCGTCGAAAAAAACGGATGAAATCGATATTTTCTCCGGAATTAATTCAAATGATAGAGATTTGTCTAGAAAACAAAGAACAAATTATTCTTTTTCAGAATCGAAGAGGCTATTCCCCCTATTTGGAATGCAAGAGTTGTGGATGGGTCCCTCATTGTCCAAATTGTTCGGTTAGCCTAACCTACCATCGATATAATAATCAATTAGTTTGTCATTACTGTGCACATAGTATTCATCCGCCAACTGTTTGCGAGCAGTGTGGCTCTACCGAAATAGAAGACAGAGGCTTTGGGACTGAGAAAATTGAAGAAGAATTAATGTCTTTTTTCCCAGATGCGAAAATTGGAAGAATGGATTTGGACACTACTCGCAAAAAAATGGCGTACGAAAAATTAATTTACAAATTTGAAAACCGAGAACTCGACATTTTGGTAGGAACTCAAATGGTTTCGAAAGGACTCGATTTCGATAATGTAAGTTTAGTTGGTGTACTAAATGCCGATTCCATGCTAAACTATCCCGATTACAGAGCTTACGAACGTAGTTTTCAGATGATGGCGCAAGTATCGGGACGAGCTGGCCGTAATAAGAAAAGAGGCAAAGTACTCATTCAAACTTATACCCCTGATCATCCTATTATTAAAAATGTAATTGAGAACGATTACTACTCGATGTATTCGGAACAATTGGCCGAAAGAAAAGAATATATTTATCCACCTTACTTTCGCTTAATCAACATCTGTTTGAAACACAAAAATCAAACAGTGGTGAATCAGGCAGCATCTGTTCTGGCTAAATCATTGCGAAAAGTATTTGGCATTCGTATTTTTGGCCCTCAATCTCCTGTAATCAGCCGCATTCAAAATTTTCACATTGTAAACATACTACTGAAAATTGAAAAGAAGAGTTCACCTTCAAAGGCCAAATGGATATTAAATCAACATGCCAATCACTTAAAGAGCATGGATCAATTTAAATCCATACTAATTAATTTTGATGTTGACCCAATGTAATATCGCTTGTATTGTAAGCCTAAGAGACAAGCAATTATCTCGACCCGAAACGTTAAAAATGCATAAGGAATGTTGTTATTCTGCTCGAACACACGAATTTGTTTATCTTTGCTAGCATAATTCAAAAATTAAGAAATAGTGAATAGTATTGAATTAGAAGAAATTTTCGAATCCTTCTCCAAATACAATGTATTAATTATAGGCGATGTTATGGTAGACGCCTACATTTGGGGAAAAGTAAATAGAATATCGCCTGAAGCACCCGTGCCTATCGTTTCCTGTGTTAAGAGGGAAAGTCGACTAGGAGGAGCCGCAAACGTGGCTTTAAACATCAAATCATTAGGTGCGAATCCTATTCTTTGCTCGGTAATTGGCGATGACGACAAAGGCAAAGAGTTTCTCAGCCTATTACAAGATATAGAACAGGAGCAATCAGGAATTCTAGTTAGTGACAATCGAATAACAACAGTAAAAACACGATTCATCAGCAACAATCAACATTTGATTCGAGTTGATGAAGAAGATACCCATGAATTAGCGAATAAAATAGAACTCGATTTTACTCAACACATAAAGAATCTGCTCGATGAACACGAGATTCACGCCATTATATTTGAAGATTACGACAAAGGAGTGATCACAAAAAATTTAATTGACGAAATAACTTCTTGTGCCAACAAAAAAGAGATTCCTATTTTAGTTGATCCTAAGAAACGACATTATAACGATTATAAAAACGTAAGCCTTTTCAAACCTAATTTTAAAGAATTTGTAGAAGGTTCTAACCTACTACTTGAAAAAGGAGATATACAAGGATTATTTGCTGAAGCTAAGAAGTTTCAAAACGAAATGGGCATCAAAAAATTATTCATAACCTTATCGGAATTAGGTGTTTTTATCAGCAATGAAAAAACTTATGAACACATTCCTGCCGAAGTTCGACAGATAGCCGATGTTTCGGGTGCTGGAGATACGGTAATAAGTGTTGCAGCCTTATGTTTAGCCGCTGGCATGAATGCCAGACAGTTGGCCAGCATATCAAACCTAGCAGGAGGAATTGTATGTGAAATACCAGTGGTGGTTCCCATAGACAAAGCTCAGCTATTAGCGGAAAGTATAAAAATGATAGATAAATTGTAAGAGTAAAAACTACAATGATCCCGATTATGAAAAATGCTTATTCTTTTCGTTTTCAAGCAATAAGCATGTTGATAATTCGATCCTTATTGTTACTATTTTAGATGCTTTCAAAATTTTAAATTTGCTTTAAAATAGTATCTTTGAAACCAGATCTTTTTAAGAATATAAAACCTTATAATTAAAATTGTTTATGGCTAAAATAATTGCTCTGGCAAACCAAAAAGGAGGGGTTGGAAAAACCACAACAGCAATAAATCTGGCTTCGAGCCTCGCTGTTTTAGAGTATAAGGTTTTAATCGTTGATGCTGATCCTCAAGCAAATTCTACCTCAGGCATCGGCTTCGATGTTCGTACCATCGAAAAAAGTATTTATGAATGTATTGTTGATGGCATAAACCCCAAAGAAGCAATTCTACATAGTGAGATTGAAGGCTTTGATATTCTACCTTCGCACATCGACTTGGTAGGTGCAGAAATCGAGATGCTGAACCTTGCAAATCGAGAACATATACTGCTGAAAGTACTCGAAAAATTAAGTCCTGATTATGATTTTATCTTAATAGATTGTTCTCCTTCATTGGGATTGATTACCGTAAATGCATTAACAGCAGCAAATTCAATCATTATTCCTGTTCAATGTGAATATTTTGCATTGGAAGGTTTGGGAAAACTATTGAATACGATTAAAATTATTCAAAATCGTTTAAATACAGCACTAGAAATTGAAGGATTCCTTTTAACCATGTATGATAGTCGTTTACGATTATCAAATCAAGTTGTAAGTGAAGTTAAAAAACACTTTCAGGATATGGTTTTTGAGACAATCATTCAACGAAACACTAAGCTAGGTGAGGCTCCAAGTTACGGAAAACCTGCAATTCTTTACGATGCAGATTCGGCAGGAGCAATTAATTACTTAAATTTGGCACGTGAATTATTGAAAAATAATAAGCTGACAAAATCAAGCAAGAGCACAAAACACATAAGCGAATAATATTTAAACTGTAAGATGGTGAAAAAAAGCGCATTAGGAAGAGGATTAGGAGCACTCATTAATGATATAGATGATGTTCAGGCAAAACCTGAAAGAGATTTAAGCAACGAAATCGACATCAGCAAAATTGAAACAAATCCCTATCAGCCAAGAAGCAAATTTGATACGGATGCTTTAAATGAATTAGCCCAATCTATTAAAGAATTAGGAATTGTTCAACCCATTACGGTTCGAAAAATTCATAATAATTCCTATCAGCTTATTGCCGGTGAAAGACGTTTAAGAGCAGCTAAAATTGCTGGCATAACTAAAATTCCTGCTTACGTTCGCATGGCTGAGGACGACAAAATGCTTGAACTCGCTTTGGTTGAGAACATCCAACGTGAAGATCTTGATTCAATAGAAGTTGCAATCAGCTACCAACGCTTAATTGATGAATGCAAACTAACACAGGAATGTTTATCTGATCGTGTTGGAAAAAAACGCTCTACTATATCTAATTATTTACGACTTCTAAGACTACCTGCTGAAATCCAAAAAGGAATTCGCGAGAAAAAACTACTTATGGGCCATGCACGAGCATTGGTCAATATTGATGATCCAAAAACTCAACTTGATATTTTTCAAGTAACTGTTGAAAATGATTTTTCAGTTCGAAAAGTTGAAGAGTTAGTTCGTAATTTCAACAAAAACTCTGAAGAAAAAACAACTCCTGTGAAAGCATTTTCGCTTCCTAAAGAGTATGAGTCTCTAAAAGATCATTTAGCAACACATTTTAGTGCTAAGGTTGACTTAAAACGCACAAAAAATGGCAAGGGAAAAATTATTATCCCCTTTAAATCGGATGATGATTTAGAACGAATTCTAGCTGTAATGGATCAGATGAAATCATAAGATAGTTGAACATTTAAAATTTTAAGACATTGAATTATTCACGCCTGATTATTTTCCTTGGGCTGATCTCTTTTATCCTATTGGGAGTGACTAAAAATGCCAACTCACAAAGTCTAGAAGCAGATACAGTATCTGTTGTATCCGATGTTATTGTGCGTTCTCCACACAAGGCTACTATGTATTCGGTTATGTTTCCTGGTTTAGGACAAGCATACAACAAAAAATACTGGAAAATCCCAATTTTATATGCAGGAATTGGAGTAACCATTTATGCCATTAGCTGGAATACTAAAAATTTCAAACTGTACAAAAATGCGTATGCTGATTTTTCAGCCTTTTACGATTATAAATATCAGGATGACGATGAGGATATAGAGGAACCTACCGAAAAGAGTTACGAGGATCTTTTGGATACTGATTTTTCTGAAACAAGTTCGAGTTATGATAGCTGGTTTAAAACCACCCTACTAAACAAAAAGGATTCCTACAAACAAGATCGAGACCTTAGCTATATCATTTTGGCTGGTATTTACGTACTAAACATTGTTGATGCTGCAATTGATGCTCATTTTACCAATTTTAACGTGAATAATGATTTAACAATTAAAGTAGAACCAGCAATTAATTATTCTGCCTTTTCAGGCAATTCTCTAGGCCTAAGATGCCAAATTACCTTTTAAGACCATATCGATGAATAAAAAAAAATATATTTTACCCCTTCTCTTTTTAGGAACAAGTTTAGCTTGTAGCACCATTCAACCTACTAGCTCCGATGTCAGCTCAACTGCCGATTTGCCCAAAGAAACAATTACCCTTTCGACGATTGACTCTAGTTTGCAAGAGATAAGCACCGAAAGCCTAATTTCAAAAGATTCCCTGGCTTTTTTAAAAGTAAATCCTGTTGATATAAGATGGGATCTTGAAGATACCATCAACACCACTTTTTCGACGAATTTAGATAGTTTGGTATATACCTGGTACGTTAAGAATACAACTAAGACCAGAACCTATCACTCCGACTCAACACTGCTCCAAACAGAATACATTCCAGATTCGGTTTATATAAAACGATTGGAAGGCATCCCTTCTCTTATTGATTTATCCTACAATAAAATTGTCCGGAATTATATTGAACTATATTCCAAAAGAAGACGAAATCAAGTAGAAATGATGATGGGGTTATCGGAATACTACTTCCCCATTATTGAAGAAATTTTAGACAGAGAAGGCTTGCCTCACGAATTAAAATATTTACCCATCATAGAATCTGCATTAAATCCTATGGCTTTATCGAGAGCTGGAGCAAGCGGCTTGTGGCAATTTATGTATGCAACTGGACGAATGTATAATCTAGACATTAATACTTTCGTAGATGAACGCAGAGATCCTGTTAAGGCAAGTTATGCTGCTGTAAAATACCTTAAAGACATGTATAAAGTTTACGGCAATTGGCATTTGGTAATTGCTGCCTATAACTGTGGACCTGGAAATGTAAACAAAGCAATCAGACGCAGCGGAGGAAAGAAAAACTACTGGGATATTTACTACTATTTACCCAAAGAAACCAGAGGATATGTACCAGCTTTTATTGCAGCTGCATACACTTTTAATTATCACGAAGAGCATCAACTATTTCCCAAACCAACCAATTTACCGGCAGCATGCGATACCTTACTTATTAGTGAGCAAGTGCATTTCGACCAAATCTCTAAAGTTATTAATATTCCGAAGGAACAACTTCGAGAGCTAAATCCTCAGTACAGATCTGATATTATTCCTGCCAACAAGTCTTATGCCCTAAAAATACCAATTGAATATGTCGCGCAATTTATTGACAAAGAAGATTCTATATTTGCCTACAAAAAAGATTACTACTTTAGCATTAAAGATAAAGTTGTAAACCCAAGAGATCGTTACCAAAAATTTGCTCACGTAACACCAAAAGGCAAAGCTAAAATTTACTACAAAGTGAAATCGGGTGACGCAATTGGTCTTATTGCTTCGTGGTTTCATGTGAGAACCTCTGATCTTAGGTATTGGAATAACATCCGAAGAAACTTAATTAAACTTGGCCAAAAACTAGTGATTTATGTTCCTAAAGATAAAGAATCGTACTATGAGAACTTTAATTCGATGAGCTACAGTCAAAAACAAGCTAGTTTAGGAAAAACAAGCACTCCTGTTATTGCTAGTACTAATTCTAATACTGTTAGCAATAACTATGTATATTATACAGTTAAAAGAGGAGATAACTTTTGGACAATAGCCAAAAAATTTCCTGGAATATCGAATGCCGACATTATGAGAATTAACAATATAAAAGACGATGGCAGCCTGAAAGTAGGGCAAAAGTTGAAAATCAAACCAATAAGCTAGAAATTATTTCAAGCTATCGATAAAAAAAACGCAGTTTACACTGCGTTTTTTTTATGGATATAATGTAATTATACAATCTAGAATATTAATACAAGCTTATTCATTTTATTTTTATTGTTTATAAATTACGAAAGATAACACCGCTACAAGTAAGGTATTTATTGATACCGAATTTTTAGAAACTAATGATCTCTTGAATATCATAAATTTTTTTTGATCAGTAAAAAATATATTTTTAAATTACACCCATAAATAGGAACAGGTTTCCCCCTGTTTTATTTATCCCAATTTATTGATATGCTAATTAGCTTCTGGTATATTCTTTCCCGGAATTACCAGAAGCCGGGATAAATCCTTATTACTCACCCCTATTCTACTTAATAAAACCAGGTTTCATTCGTTTGGCACGTTGATTTTGTATGTGTCTGAATCGGAATAAGCCATAAACTATAATCAAAATAAGAGGCAACAAAAAGTTAAGGTATTTCAAAAAGAAAACTCTTCCGTCGCTTATTTGCTTCAATGGCCTCGATGAAACTCCCTTGGTTCGTAAGGACATGAGACCTGTATCGTCGCTTAACCAATCAATAGCATTAGCTAAAAAGTTCACATTATCCTTCTGAATAGGAATTTTGCTGGCACCACGACCATTCACAATAAAATTTCCATCGCCAACAACACAAAGCCGAGCTTCTTTATCGCCACCCATATAACCAGTAATCGCTGCCGCAACTGTTAAATCAGGATAGAGAAAATCACGTGCTCGCCAAACTCTTCCAATATCAAAACTTATGGGAGCCTTTAGCTTGCCTGATATATCAGAGGTAAAGGCCAATGACTGATAAGTCATACTACTATCGCCAACAAAACTTAATGGACTTGCAAATTGCAGAACTAAAGTTTCTAATCCATCGGTAATGCTATGATTTGAGAACTTTGAAACAACTGGTAAGAAAGGAAAATTAACTTGTTGTGGAAAAGAAAAATACCCTTGCTGATGAACAGTTACTGTTCCACATTTTTTATCCACAATAAAAGAATCATCAACATAAATACCTTTTTCCAGAAGCCATTTTTCCAATCCAGTATTTACAGAAATTCCGATCCCATCATTTAACAAACCATTTACCCGATCGATGGCCACAAATAAATTACCCCCTTTAGCCAAATATTGATCCAAACGTCCTAATTGAGTGGAAGAAATGGTTGCCATTGGGCCAATAAGCATCAAAGATTTGTATACCGACAGATCAGGTTCAGAAAGCAAGTGAATGGGTTTTACGTCGTACAAAACCGATAATTCAGCCATTACCTGATCTAAACTTTCGAGGCCAGGTTCTCCATGGCCAACAATATAGCCAACTCTCGGTTTGTTTTTTATCGTAAGTCGTTTAATTAGAGTCGATAAAGTATATTCCATCACAATGCCAGGCTTTATTAATGGAATGATTTCAGACCGATCACCAACCTGTATGGACATTCCTAAAAAGACTCGCTGCACCTTTATTTGATCTTTCTCCCGTACTTCGAGAGGTACCGGATTAATTCCTGCCTCAATAGCTTCCTGCTCTAACTCTTCATTTGCATTGGGATTGATAAATTCGAAATCAATTTTCTTTCGGCTATAGTTATTGTATTCGGTGAGTAGGTTTTTTAAATCCTGAACGGTTCTATTAACATCAGGAGGCAAATTTTCAGACACGTATAATGTCATGATAATAGGTGTTTCCACCTCGCTTAATATTCTTTTGGTTGCACGATCGAGTGTATAGCGTTTATCCTCAGTAAAATCGGCACGAAAAAAGAATACGGATGCAATAAAATTCAGGATGATTAAGATACCTGCAACAACTAAACTACTGTATATTATATTTTTCCTTTTAGTCATGAATCAGGATTTATAAATTACGATTTGACAATATCATTTTTGAAGTAAAAAGACAAAAGAAGGAAATGGATAAGAAATAAATTAAATCTTTGGTATCCACCACCCCTCGTGATATGGACTCAAAATGTGTAGAAAGACTCATGTAACTGAAAAAACTACCCAAAAACCCAACAAAATTAGAAGCCAATACATCAAAAATAATATGAAAAAATATCCCCACAGATAAGGCAACCAAGGAGGCAATAATTGGATTTTCGGCAATACAAGAGGCTAGCAATCCAATACTAATATATACCATACTCATCAGTAAAAGGCCTACATACCCCAGTAGTATTGCGGAATGATCGACAGGGCCAATTGACCATAACGTAAAGTAGTATATGATTGTAGGAGCCAGAGCAATTACAATTAAAAGAAAAGTAGATAGAAACTTTCCCAAAATTAATTGCCAATCACTAACAGGTTTTGTAAGCAGTAGCTCCAGAGTCCCAGCTTTTAATTCTCCGGCAATAGAACGCATGGTTAAAGCTGGAATAAAAATAAATAAACTCCAGTAAGCTACCGTAAAAAAAGTATTCAGGTTCGCTTGTCCTACGAAAAAAACATCGGCTCCGTAAATCCAGGTAAAAAACCCACTAAAACCCAAAAAAATAACGATAAGAACATAAGCCGTTAATGAATTGAAAAAAGTACTTAATTCTCGGCCTGCAATGTGTATAATTTGCTTCATATAAAACTAGTGAAGAGTTAGTTGTCTAAATATATCCTCGAGTTTTGTTTCCGTTGGTGTTAGTTCACTGATGTAGAAATTATTCCGCACGCAGGTATCAAAAATGGCTTTCACCGAAGATGTTTCGGGTAATGATTGAATCTCAAAAATCTGCTTATCTACATCTATAAAATCGATAGACTCTATGCTTTCAATTTCATGCAAACGCTCAAAAATTTCATCAATATTTCCTCCTTGCACTCTTAATTTTAAAATTTCACTTCCTTGTGCTTGCTTTCGCAAATCGGCAGCAGTACCGTCCACAACAATTCTTCCATTGTTAATAATTAAAATCCGATCGCAAGTTGCTTCCACTTCTGCTAAAATATGCGAACTTAAAATTACTGTTTTTTCCTTTCCTATGCGCTTTATTAATTCACGAATTTCCACAATCTGATTGGGATCTAAACCTGTTGTAGGTTCATCAAGAATTAAAATTTCAGGATCATGAATTAATGCCTGAGCCAATCCAACTCTTTGCTGATACCCTTTTGAAAGTTCTCCAATCAACTTGTGTTTTTCGCCTTCCAAACCACAAGTACGAATCATATCCAAAATTCGTTCTGGAATAAGATACTTAGGAATCCCATGAATTTTAGCTATAAATTCCAAAAAATCAATAATATTCATTCCCTGATACAGGGGATTATTCTCGGCCAAATAGCCAATGTTTCGTTTGATAATTTCAGGATGCTCATGAATCGAATATCCTCCAATCAGTATATCGCCTTCTTCGGGTTTTATAAAACACGAAATGGCTTTCATTGTAGTTGTTTTTCCAGCACCATTAGGCCCTAAAAAACCCAATACTTCCCCAGCTTTTACCCGGAATGACACATTATCCACAGCCTTTTGAGGGCCATATCTTTTGGTTAGATGTTCTACTACAATATCCATATCAAAAAAAATCTGTTTTGAGTTCTAACAAATTTAAAAAAAAGCCTTCCTATCTTGCTTATCCGCGAATGATTTAACGAATATTAACAAATGAAATTCTGAAGCATCTTAATCACAATCCTAAAATAGGTATTTTAGCAAGCTAATTTTACAAAACGATAATGATTAAAGCAGTTATATTTGATATGGATGGTCTTTTGATCAACTCAGAACCATTCTGGCAGGAAAGTGAAACAAAAGTGTTCTCATCGCTTGGTCTTGATGTAAACAAAAAGATGTTTGAACAATTTATGGGAAAAAGAATTGATGAAGTAGTTGAAATCATGTACAATACAACACCTTGGAATCATTGTTCGAAAGAAAAGGTAGCAGATGATATTGTTGATAACGTAATTCAACTAGTGCATGAAAAGGGCTCCTGTTTAGACGGAGTAATTTCCTCTCTTGAAATTCTAAAAACTGCATCATTCAAAATTGGACTTGCCTCATCCTCTAAAATGAAAATTATTACAGCAGTGCTAGATAAACTTCAACTTCACGATTATTTTGAGGTAATTCATTCTGCAGAATTCGAACAATACGGAAAACCTCATCCGCAGGTATTCATTACAGCAGCTAATTTACTAGGAGTTCCTCCTGCAGAATGTTTGGTATTTGAAGATTCGTTAAACGGAGTTATTTCGGCTCTTGCAGCAAACATGAAATGCATTGCAGTTCCCGAAAAAGAGGCATCAAACCTAAACAAATTCGTAATTGCAAATGACGTTCTTGATAGTTTAAACGATTTTAAAATCGATCAGCTTACGAATTTATAATTGGATCCAAAACAGCTGTAAAATCACTTATTTCTAGGTCTCCCGAAGTCAACTTATACTTCGATTGCTCATAAAAAGGCAACCTTTCGTTTAAATGATTGCTAATGTATTGCAATAACTCTTCGGGCGACAAATTTTTCACCAAAGGACGTTCCGTATTCGAGCTCGTAATTCGTTCCCGAAGTAATTCAGGACTGCATTCTATAAATAAGCTTGCTCCTTCTTCATTCATATACGACATATTGTTATGAAAACAAGGAGCTCCACCGCCAGTAGCAACAATCACATTTTCAACTTTCGGGATGGCTTTCAATGCTTCCTTTTCTCGCTGGCGAAAGCCACTTTCACCGAATTTTTCAAAAATTTCTGGAACACTTAATTGCTCTCTTTCTTCAATGAGTTCATCCAAATCGATAAAATGAAAACCGTAATGATTGGCAATAATTTTTCCCCAACGTGATTTTCCACAGCCCATATAACCAATCAAAAATACCTTCATAACAACAAATTAAAAGTAAAAGAGAAATTAATCCAGATTGTTTTCCTCAGAATCGCTCATATTCTGGTCAGTACTTTCACTATTCTCAAGTTCTTTCTCGATGACTATCGGTTCAATTTCCTTGATTGTAGCAATTTCGTAGGTCGATAATCGTTTTCCTCGAGCTTTGTACGATTTTACCGCAATAAATTCTTCACCATCAACAATATCATTAGGTCTATCCTCATTTTTGCCTCCATAGGAAATTTCGAAACGAGCATGCTGTTCATCTGTTAAACAAACGAGCCTATTATTTGGATTTTCACCCAAGAAACT